>JBAXVX010000023.1:0-65463 GCA_037128705.1 Bacteroidota bacterium
TACTCATAATAAATAATAATTTAATTTTGTTTTTTATATTTCAACAGGGCCATTTATGATAAAAAAAACCTATCAATCAAAGCCTGCAGGCAAACCCCCTGTTGCATCCGTTTCTGCAAAACCTCCAGCCTCAGGAGGCACTGAGGAGGTCCGGTCAAAGGATCCAGATGCCCCCTGGTACGCTGTTTATACCCGCTCCAGATGGGAGAAACGTCTGATGGAACTTCTGCGTGAGAAAGGGATCGAAGCCTATGTGCCATTGCGCAAGGTCATCCACCAATGGAGCGACCGGAAGAAACTGGTTGAGGAACCCCTGATCCGCTCCTATTGCTTTGTAAAGGTTGGTGAACTGGACTATTATGAAGTGCTGAACACTCCGGGTGCCGTCCGGTACATCTGGTTTTCAGGCAAACCGGCTGCAATACCCGAACGCCAGATCAATACGCTTAAAGTCATCACCGGTTCCGATGTGGAAGTAGAATGCATTGAGGATACATTTCAACCGGGAATTCGTGTGATGGTTAATGGCGGACCGCTCACCGGGATCACAGGCGAACTGGTCTCAATTACCAACAAAAAAAAGGTTGTTGTCCGCATCGATCACCTCAAACAGGTGCTTACCTTGTCCATTTCACCCCTGCTGCTGGAGAGGGTTCACAGCTAACCAGGAAAAAAACAGTATAACAAACGACTAACATTAAAAATATTCATATGACCATTTACGAAAAACTGCTTAAAAAAGAGACGAAGCTTTCTGTGATCGGACTCGGTTATGTCGGATTACCGATTGCCCTTGAATTTGCAAAAAAAATCAAAGTAGTGGGTTTTGACATCAAGCCCGATCGTGTTGAAATGATGAATAATCAAGTGGATCCAAGCGGTGAACTCCCTGCTGAGGCTTTCATGGATACAGATATCCTGATAACCGCCGATCCGGAAGAGCTGAGGTCATGTACTTTTCATATCGTGGCCGTACCCACCCCGGTTACAAAACACAACCTCCCTGATCTTTCTCCGCTTCTCTCGGCAACACGAACGGTAGCCAAAGCGCTTAAAAAAGGTGATTATGTATTGTATGAATCTACCGTCTACCCGGGTGCAACAGAGGAAGACTGTGTTCCAATCCTTGAAGAACTATCGGGTCTTAAGTTCGTCGAAGATTTTAAGGTAGGCTTTTCCCCCGAGCGCATCAACCCCGGTGATAAGGAGCATTCCCTGACTACGGTTATAAAAATCGTTTCGGGTTGTGATGCGGAATCGCTGGAGCAGATCGCCAAAACCTATGAATTGATCGTGAAGCCCGGTGTGCACCGGGCCCCCACCATTAAGGTAGCCGAAGCTGCCAAGATCATTGAAAACGCACAGCGCGACGTGAACATCGCCTTTATGAATGAACTTTCGATTATTTTCGGCCGAATGGGGATCAACATTTATGACGTGATTGAAGCTGCGGGCACAAAATGGAACTTCCTGAAATTCTATCCCGGGCTGGTTGGCGGACATTGCATTGGCGTTGATCCCTATTATCTAACCTATAAGGCCGAGGAATACCGGTATCATGCAAGAGTCATCAATGCGGGAAGATATGTGAACGACAGCATGGGATTTTACGTGGCAAAACAATGTGTGAAACAGCTGATTAAAGCAGGAAAGAATGTTCTTGGCGCAAAAGCACTCGTTATGGGAGCCACTTTCAAGGAGAATGTCAGCGACATCCGGAACTCCCGGGTGGCCGATCTGATTGGAGAATTAAAACAGTACGGGATATCGGTGGATGTTACAGATCCATATGCCAGCAGCGATGAACTGAAGCACGAATATGGTTTTGGACTTACCGTCATGCCCGAAAGTTTTTCCAGCGGGAATACCTCCGGCATACCAGACAATCAAAAGTACGATGCGGTTATCGTTGCAGTTAACCACAAGCCTTACCTGAAACTGACTGAGGCCTATTTCAAGTCCATCAGTTCCCCCAGCGGGATTCTGGTTGATGTGAAAGGAATTTTCCGCAATAAAATTTCGGAACTGAATTACTGGAGCCTGTAAGGTTATTTTTTGCTTTTCAGTTCAAGGCGGTTAAAAACATTGTACCAGAAAAAACCTCCCTGGAAAGCATAAAAAAATCCGACGGCCCCATCGGGAAGTTTATCAACCAGGTAATAGGTGCCGTAGAAGATGAGCGGCGAAACAAAAAAGGCCATCCAGAAGGTAATGCCAAGAAATCCATCGGCAAAGAGTCTGAACACATCAACCCGGGTCGCCCCGGCCTCCTTTTGCACCTTCAGATTCTCGAAAACCTGGTTAAAAAACATGCCTGCCAGCATCATGGCAAACATCAGAACCGGCTTGATCCATCCATAATTTTGGAACAAGTTTGTCAGGGTGGCTGAAGGTTCCTTCCCACCTGAATTGCCGGCACTTACCGATAAACTTTCTGGTATAATTCCTGTGTAAAGAAGAATACTCAGTCCTGCCCCTACCGATAACATCAGGACCGAAAGGGCAGCTTTTTCTGATTTCATTAAATAGGATGACATGGTATTGTTATTAGGTTTAACATATTACATAGACAACGCGGGAGGCAAAAAGGTTGCAAAATATATTTCGAATTTTGGTTTTTTTTTTCAGAATTTCATGTTTCCAGGGGAAAAAAAAGAAAGATCAGATAAAGTTTGCATGGTTGGTGATTCTGGTATAATTTTACACCCAGGTAAAACCATCAGTAACCATCTTCTAATCCTCTTAAACAATGAGCACATTTAAACCTAATTCCAACATTCTAAGTCTTGTAGTCATTTTTCTGATGACATTTGTTTTTTGCAGCACGATCAGTGCACAGGAAAAGGGAACAGTAAAAGATTCCCGTGATGGTCGAACCTACCAGTGGATGAAGATTGGAAAAAAAGCCTGGTTGATTGAAAATCTTAAATATGATGCCAAACCAGGCAGCTGGTTTTACAACAAAGACACGGCCTATTCCATGCCGAATGGCAGGTTGTATACGTGGAATGCAGCCATGACAGCATGTCCGAAAGGCTGGGTTCTGCCGTCGGATGGTGACTGGACTCAACTGATTGCCAAACTTGGCGGAGTTGAAGTTGCAGGGGGCAAATTGCAGGAGATGGATTCCCTCTACTGGAATTCGAATAAAAACATTCCTGCTTCCGCGAAGACCCTTTCGTCGTTGCTGGGTGGTGTCAGGCACAGCGACAGCACCTATACCGGTATTTCCTTATGGGGGGGCTTATGGTCGGCAACCGCTGCCGGCGATGTTGCCACCAACTACCTGTTCGCCCATGGCGACAAGGCCATCGTCAAGAGTTCAAATGAAAAAAACGCAGCCTTTGGTGTTCGGTGTGTGAAGAAATAATCACATGGAATTGGATAAAAATCCGGACGAAGAATCACGCCAGAATTATTTAACGCTTAAAGAGAACCTGAACCTTGGTTTGGCGCAGGTTCCCCATGCCAAGGATCTTCGTCAGGCCAAAGGTATTCTGATTGAAATTCAAAACCAGTTTAAAGGCTTAAAACTTCGCAGGGAGGATCGCGAGGAACTTTATAACAGGCTGCAACATGCCTTTGCGGAGATTAACGCAAAAATTGAAGACGAAAAATTTGAGTTTGAATTTGAAGCTGCCGCGAACTATGCTGATTTAAAAGCCGCGGTTGCAAAAGCCCTCTCCCTGGCGAACACATCGCATGAGTTCCGTGAAACCTGGGATTTCATGATTGATCTACAGAACCGGATCAAGGCAGCCAAACTGGTACGGGAACAGCGGGAGGAGTTATTCCTCCGTCTTCAGGATGCATTCACCACTGTAAAAACATCGCGCGACGAAGAACGCCTTGTCTTCGAAAAAGAGGCACATCAAAACTATCTGCGGCTGAAGGCCCTGGTAGACAAAGGTTTGATACAGGCTGAAGAGACCCATGAATATAAAGACACACGGGAATTTCTCAAAAAAATCCAGTCTGAATTCAAAGGCATCAAAATGGCACACGAACAGCGGGAGGAGTTATATTCCCGTCTTCAGACGGCCTTTGATATCCTTGGAAAACGGCTGGATGATTTTTTCCGTCATAAAAAGAAGAACTGGGAGGTTAAGATGCAATACAAGCTTTCCCAGTATTCGGTTGATATCTTTGAGCTGAATGAGGCGTTGAAAAAGGAGCAGGCCAACCTCAGTGCGCTGGAAGACCAGTTGGAGGTCATCGTTTCATCCGGAAAAGAATCTCCGGTAAAAATCGGCCTCCAGGCCAGGATTGCATCGGCTTACCGCAGCATTGAGCGAAAGCAGCAGGAGATCATCCGTTTTGAAAGTGAAAGGAGTGAATTGCAAAGCCGCCTGGACCAACCGGAGGAGAAGGATGCCATCTAGAAGGATTCATTTTTTTCTTGGATGATATAAATTAATTTAATACTTTTGCACTCCCAAATTAAACATTGGCCCGTTCGTCTAGTCGGTTAGGACGCCAGGTTTTCATCCTGGAAATCAGGGGTTCGATCCCCCTACGGGCTACAGAAAAACAACGTTAAACCCTTGAATATCAAAACTATTCAAGGGTTTTTTTTATTCATTTGCATCCATGATGTGTCAGTTTTAATAATTTTATACGTAATTATATTTTCATGAATCCCACCAGGACAAATGCGGGCAATACCCTGCCTCTGCTGAGGATCTTTCTCCCTCTTGTCGCATGGGGAATTTATATCACAGGAGAATTTGTCAGCTGGACACCTTTTATAATCTTTTCAGGCCTTGCATTGATCAACGGGGTGCTCAACGCAGTGTATCATGCCGAAGTCATCGCCCGACGGATTGGCCAGCCTTATGGCGCCATGCTTCTCGCCATTGCGGTGACAGTGATCGAAGTGGCACTCATCGTTTCTTTTATGTTCACCGGAGGTCATGATGTTTCAGTGCTGGCACGCGACACCGTTTTCGCAACGGTCATGATCATTCTCAACGGAATGATTGGATTGACCCTTCTGATCGGAGGTATTAAATTTAAAGAACAGGGGTTCATGGCCCAGGGAATAAACTCGGCGCTGACCGTGTTGGTGGCAATTTCGGTGCTGACACTGATACTTCCCAACTTTACGACGACGGTTGCCGGCCCCTTCTACAGCTCAAAACAGCTGATATTCGTTGCTTTCGTTACGTTTCTTTTATACAGCAGTTTTCTGTTCGTCCAGAATATCCGTCACCGGTCACATTTCCTTTCGGGGGATGAAGGGAATGAAACTGAAGAAGAAAAACCAGCCTTGAAAACAACCATTCTCAGCGGGGTACTGCTCCCGGTGAACCTGATCGTGGTAGTACTACTGGCCGAATCCATTGCACCGCATTTAACATTGTTTATCCAATCAGTCGGAGCGCCCATCTCGCTTTCCGGAGTGATCATTGCCTCTGTTATTCTATTACCGGAGGGAATTTCGGCAGTCAAAGCTGCCCGGAAAAACCAGTTACAAAAGAGCCTTAATATTTCGCTGGGTTCCGCCCTGGCAAGCATCGGATTGACGTTGCCGACGGTTGCCCTGGTTTCTGTTTTTACCGGAATGCCTCTGGCACTGGGCATCAGTGTCGAATCAACTGTTCTGTTCCTTCTGTCGCTTTTTGTGATCATCCTTTCATTCAGCACGGGAAAAACATCGATCCTGCAGGGCATTATTCTATTGGTCATCTTTGCCGTTTACCTGTTCACCATCTTAATTCCCTGAGTCTTTACTTTGGACAGGCAACACATTGATTCCCGTTCGCCTGTTTTGACTGATCCATTGAAGAACCTCTCCTCAAGCAGCGGGGAATGCGATTGGGGGCTACGGCCAGGGCGAATCTCCCTATCAGCGGAGTAATTGGGAGTTCATAAATACCGACAGGATGAACCTTATCGTTATTCCGGCCAGACTGAAAGATCAGGAAAATATTCCGGTATTGAATGGTCAAAAGCAGACTCCCATTCCCTATTCGCAGGAGATCGTTGACGGGTTTACTGCTTTTTATCGACTCTTGCTTAAACACCGCCATGAACTCCCCATTCATCTTTTTGCAGGGAAAGAGTTAAGGTTCATTTTCCGTTCGACCCGGATCTAAGGAATGATCATGAAAAAAAATGACGAACCCGAAATACATGCGCAATGGCATTGAGCGGAGCATCTAGACCGAATTCCTCTGCCGCGCCTTTCTCCCTCTTCCCCAATGCCGGTGAAGATTTTTTCAACCCGGGTTTTTTCCAGGGAATTTCAGGTATCGGTTATGAACTGCTGCGTCTGGCCTGGCCTGAAAAAATACCATCGGTACTGGTCTTTGAGTAGAACTGGCGGGAGATATTTTACCTTGGTACTACTCGTCAGGAAAGGTAAAAAACAAGCCTGACTATCGCTTTTTACAAATCTTTAAGTGCTTTTTTTGGAAAACAGTCTCCCCTGCCACTATATTTGCTCTGTCAATAATAAAATCTCAATTCATTCAATCTGCACATTATAAAAACACAATCATTTAAAACCAAAACCATGAATACACGTTTTTATCCTTCAGTAAATTATTATTCCCTTATCCTGTTGCTGGTCATCCTGCTCTCCGCCGGGGTTGTCAACGCCCAAAACCAATCTTCTTCTTCCATGATAAAGCCAAATCAAAACTCATTCACACCCACGGTACCCGTTCACCCTGACTTTGTGGGGACCGGGACTTTCCTGGGTGAAACCCGGCCTTTACGCGACCTTCCTGCATTAACTGCCGATGAATTCAAGGCGCTGAAACTTAAAAACAGCAACCGGACAATTAATGAGGAAGAGTCGGAGCGTACCTATCCTTTTGCTGAAACAGCCCTCCCAAAAGGTGAGGACGGGGCCTGGCAGAAAAATATGGGAACTCAGAAACTTTTCCGCAGTCCGCAGGTAAATTTTGAAGGACAGGAGTCCGGATACCGGCCTTCCGACGACAACGGGACCGTTGGTAAAAACCATTACATGCAGACGATGAATGACACATATGCTATATATGATAAAACAGGAAGACTTGTAGCCGGGCCTACTCCCATGAACCTGCTGTTTGGCAATAAGCCGGGAGCAAACCGGAACGACGGGGATCCGGTCATCCTGTATGACGAACAGGCCGATCGCTGGCTGGCCACAGAATTTTCGGTGCCCAAAGGCGGGGCCCCGAATTATATTCTTATGGCCGTATCCTCAACAAACGACCCTACCGGAACCTGGTACCCGTATTCTTTCCAGGCTGATATAATGCCCGATTACCCGCATTTCGGAGTATGGCAGGATGGGTATTATATGGGGGATAATAATACTGATGGGGGAAAGGATACCTATGTTTATGAGAGGTCGAAGATGCTGGTGGGAGATACTACTGCCCGGATGGTCGCCTTTAAAAACCCTTACCGGCCGGGCGGAACAGGAGGATTCAGGGTTGTTCCTCCTGTAGATAATGACGGACCCTTTGCTCCGGCAGGATCTCCCGGCATTTATATTGCCATTAACGATGATGCTTCCAGCGGAACCATAGACCAGCTTTGGATATATGAACTGGCTGTAGACTGGACCAACACGACGGCATCCACATTCAACCGTGTTCAGCAGCTCAATGTGGAACCCTTTAACAGTAACTTCGGCAGTTCTTGGGAAAATATAAGGCAGAAAGGAACCACCCAGAAAGTTGATGCCGTGTCCAATATTATCATGAATGTGCCCCAGTACCGCAACTTCGGATCGTACCAGACCATTGTTTGCTGCCACAGTGTAAATATAGATCAGAAGGGCCGGGCCGGGGTCAGATGGTATGAATTGCGAAAAACCGGCAGCGACTGGAGCATAAGACAGCAAGGCACTTATGCCCCTGATACAAACAGCCGATGGATGGGCAGCATCATGTTGAACGGATCCAACACCATAGGGCTGGGATATTCGATATCCAGCGAGGGCGAATACCCCGGGATTCGTTACTGTGGTCAGTCAGCTACCGCTTACCTGGCCGGTAACTCTATCCTCGACATTGCTGAAGATACAATATGGGTGGGTAATACCTCACAGTCCGGCGGTTCATCGCCAGAACGCTGGGGTGATTATACATCACTCTCAGTGGATCCTTCCGATGACCAGACTTTCTGGTATACAAACCAGTATGCCACAAGCAGCACACCCAAGACAAGGATAGCTTCCTTTAAAATAGTTGACCCTCTCGGCGTTCCAGCAGGTGTTAAAGGTTCCGGACATCAGGTGTCGATCTATCCGAATCCCACCAGGGGCATTTTCAGGATCGTCCCATCAAATGAAAACGGGTTAACACTGAATATCATGGTTGAAGATCAGTCAGGCAAAACAATCCTGGAGAAAAAGCTCAGCGGGAAAAAAGAATATAGTATTGACCTTTCCCAGGCTTCCCAGGGAATCTATACCATTGTAATTAAAGCAGCCGACTGGATGGAGACAAAGAAACTGGTGGTTCGCCGGTAAAATCAGTGTGGATTCAGCCATGGTGCCCGACAGTCAAATGCGAACAAACAGATGATAATTAATTCAATAAAAGCATCGCCATGTCAAGTGTCAGAACAAAACTTGAAGAGCAGATCATCGAAAAAGCGATGAAAGATGAATCTTTCCGGAAGAAACTGCTGGAAGATCCAAAAATGATTTTAGAACTGGAGACAGGGATCAAACTCCCCGAATCATTAAACATAAGGGTTCTGCAGGAAGATCGCAACAACGTATACCTTGTACTTCCGCCCTTTCGGGGCGATGCTGCTGAGGATGAACTCACCGAAGCAGAACTGGCCACTGTCGCCGGGGGTGGAGGGGCATATGGCGGAACAGATGGTGGTTGCTCATAGTTAAAGAGGCTCGTTGCAAGCAAAGGGGAATGCACCCGGGGGGATCACAGGAGCGGCCTGGCCTCCTCAATGGGTGTTTTTCCTGCACCAAGTGAATTCTCTCCAGCCCGGGAAAGATCATCCCTGATCAGGCTGAACTTCTCTTCAAGTTCGTTTGCGCATGCAGGCTTGTTCATCCATTCCTTATCTTCATAAAGTTCACCAGGTAAAGCGTTCAACCGTTTTACGGCCATTTCTTTTACGCTGATCAGCGCGCTCCTGATGCTTATGGCTGCCATTCCCATGTTCAGATCAAAGGATGATGGAATGCCTTGTTGTTCCGTTGCCTCAGTAAAATCATGCTGCTCAGGTAATGCCTTGAGTTTAGCGGCAGTCCGGCGGAGTTCCAGTGCCAGTTCTTTTAGATTTGTACAGGTTTTTCCACCTCCTTTCCCTTCACCAGGATCGTTGCTGAAATTAACAGGGCTTATCAGGGGATCTTGTCCGGGAATTAACCCGTTTTGCTCTATATGAACAGATAAATATTTTTGGTCGAAAATTATTGGTGGCGGGATTCCCAGGAGATTAAACACATTTTTCGGTTCCCTCCCGCCCCTGACGGCATTAAATCTTAAGATGGCCCGATGCAGTTTTAAAAAAAGATTGACCTCGGCCATGATGGCCTTCTTTTGCGCATGCTTCAGTATTTCACCCCAATGAAAGCTATAAGCCGATGCAATGCTTATGATATCGAACAGGTCTTTAGGGTCATCACGCTCAAGAATAGTTTTGAGCTTTTTGACCAGCATGTTCTTCATATTATCCACCGGAACCCGGCCGGCCATTACCGGGAAACCCCATTGTTCAGAAATGTCGTTGGCCAGGCTGATCTTGAGTTTATCCCTACCTTGTATCCAAAGGTGAATAGTTCGCGTGAAAACATCCACATTGTCATCCGAAACAGGGAATTGGGTTTTCAGCAGATCAACTACGTGAGCAGCTTTTCTCGAAAAACAGGGTAAAAGGTTAACCGAAAGATCCAGATCGTAGGCAAAGCGGTGGTTCAGATAGTACCTTGAGAGGGCGGCGCCACCCGAAAGATAAAACGGTCCGAAATGGCCCGACAGGGAATTTAAAACTTCATCCTGCAGCGCATAGAGTCCGGCGTAATTTTTCGCTGTTGCTGGCATTTTTGTCTGATCAGGGTGTGGCAGGCCATGCGTTCATGCCTTCAACCGGATAAAACTACGCTTTTTTACAATTCCATACTCCTTTTTACAAATCCTTACCTGTATATTTTGGAAGAAGGCTGCCCTGCCTTTTCATTTGTCCTATAACCGCTAACATGATTGCTACCCCTTAAAGCGGTTCAATGGTTAACCTTCTATCTGGTTGGCGTTTTGGAAACAGCAGAAAATTCAATACAGACCTTCCATGATATAATCAGGTTACGGAAAGAAGCAGAAGAGAATATATTAACAACACTTGGAAAGAAAGTCCCTCTCGCTCTGCAACTCATTCAATACTTATACACAAAGCCCATTGCAGATGCCCCTGAATTAGCCAAAGTGCTAAATGTCAATATTTCGACTGTCCACCGGTTAATTCAGGATTTTGAGAAACTCAGTGTTCTTAATGAAAAAACCGGATACCGGAGAAACCGGATTTTCGTTTTTGAAGTATATTAAAAACAGTTTGTGAGGTAATTGATATCGGTCTGCTATTTTTCCCAAACGACTGTGCCCGGTTTGACATCCCGTGAATTTCCGCCAACCATGATGGTAAATTCACCCGGCTCCCAGTCATATTTCAGCTCGGAATTGTAAAACTTTAGCTCTTCAGGCGTGATGGCGAAGCTGACGTCTCTGGATTCCCCTGCTTTCAGGAAAACCCTTTGAAAACCTTTCAACTCCTTCACCGGCCTTGTAATACTGCCCACCATGTCGCGGATGTACAGCTGAACAACCTCTGCCCCGTCATATTTTCCCGAATTGGTCAGCTGTATGGTTGCCATTAATTTCTGATCTCCGGCCAACTTCGTCTTATCCAGCTTCAGGTCACCATAGGTGAAAGCCGTATAACTCAATCCAAACCCGAAAGGATAAAGCGGATCATTGGTAACATCCAGGTAATTGGAAAGATATTTGTGAAACCACTCCTTTTCTGCAAGCGGCCGTCCTGTATTTTTATGGTTGTAATAAAGCGGGATCTGCCCGATATTCTGAGGGAAGGTTACAGGCAACTTGCCGGAGGGACTGACTGCACCGAAAACAACATCGGCAATGGCATGGCCTGCTTGCGTTCCGCCGAACCAGACATTCAGGATGGCAGGAATATTCTTTTGTTCCCAGTTTATCGTCAGTGGTCTTCCGGTGAACAACAGCATGACCACCGGCTTGCCTGTTTTCAGCAAGGCCTCCAGCAGTTCTTTCTGGCTTCCGGGAAGTGACAGGTCTGTCCTGGAGGCGCATTCTCCGCTCATTTCCGCAGGTTCTCCTACGGCGGCAACGATCACATCGCATGTTGAAGCGACCGCGACAGCCTCTTCAATCATCTCCTTCGGCGTACGTGTGTAGTCGCCGACCGACTCGCCAAAGTTTATCCTTGCGTCCAGCTTGGGATCATCCACGAAATTTGTTCCCTTTGCATAGACGACCTCAGCCTGGCCACCAACCGCCTCCCTGAATCCCTGGAGCAGTGAGACGGATTGCTTATGATCTACAGCAACGCTCCACATGCCGGCCATATTACCCGGGCTGTTTGCCATGGGTCCGATCAGGGCAATTTTTCCCTTTTTGGCCAAAGGCAGAAGCTGGTTGTCATTTTTCAAAAGGACAAAGGTCCGCGTTGCAATATCGCGGGCAATCTTGTTGTGTTCCGGTGTGAAAATTTCAGTTTTGGCGCGGTTCGCATCGCAGTAGCGGTAAGGATCATCAAAAAGCCCCAGCTTGTATTTGGCTTCCAGAATCCGGCGACAGGCCTGGTCGATCTGCGCCCCGGTAACTTTACCCTCTTTGAGAGATTTTTTGAGCGTATTCAGGAAACCTTCACTCGCCATGTCAAAGTCAACACCGGCCCTTAACGCCAGGGCGGATACGGTCTGCAGATCGCCCATTCCATGCTCGGTCATCTCACCGATCGAGGTGTAATCGGTCACTACAAAACCATTAAAACCCCACTGATCACGCAAAACATCGGTCATCAGCCATTTGTTTCCGGAGGCAGGGATTCCGTCAACTTCATTGAAGGAGGTCATGACACTTCCAACACCTGCCTTGACCGCGGCACGGTAAGGCGGGAAATATTCATTGTACATACGCAAACGGCTCATGTCTATGGTGTTGTAGTCACGTCCGCCCTCTGCGGCGCCATACAAACCAAAGTGCTTAACACAGGCCATGATCGTGTTGTTCTTTGAAAGGTCATCACCCTGGAATCCATGAACATAGGCTTCGGCGGCGCATGAACCCAGATAAGCGTCTTCACCTGCCCCTTCGGCAATGCGTCCCCAGCGCGGATCCCGGGCGATATCAACCATGGGTGAAAAGGTCCAGCAAATCCCGTCAGCACTCGCTTCAATGGCTGCGATCCGGGCAGTCTGCTCCATCGCACCAACGTCGAATGAACTCGCAAGTGCCAGTGGGATGGGAAAAGTGGTCTGATACCCATGTATTACGTCCATTCCGAACAGGAGGGGAATCCTGAGGCGGCTCTCTTCAACAGCCACCTTCTGAACGTCGCGGATCTTCTGCACCGATTTAATGTTCAGCAGACCGCCAATTTTACCCTCGATGATCTTCTTGCCGATCTCGGAACCGGATGCCTGCCCTGTAACGATATCCCCTGATGGGTGCAAATTCAACTGCCCGATTTTTTCTTCCAGGGTCATCTTCTTCATCAGATCATCAATAAAACGGTTCATCTTCGGGTTGGCTGGCAGTTCCTTGTTTTGTGCATTCACAACCATGAAATTCATCACCAGAAAGGTGGTCAGTAAAAAGAATCCAGTTCTCATGTTTCGAAAAATTATTTGATCAATTCAGGTTTCATAGCTTTTTGCCAGATTGCATTTGGTCAGATGATGAAAAAACATCTTTTATCTTGCATATTTCCGGGAGAGCACCAAGATTATTCCGATGTAATTAATGGACACAACACACTCACGCCATTTTCATTTATCGCTTCAATGGTAAAATAATAGGTTTTTTCTTTATCCATGGTTTTAAGCCAATATTCATTGGCGCTGTGTACCATGATGCAATTGTACAACTTATCCGGTTCAGTTCCCATGAAAATATTATAGGCATCCGCATCGTCGACCGGACTCCATTTCAGCCAGGCGCTGCGTTTGTCTTTCTTCGTCCTGAGCACTTTGAACTCTCTGACAGGCTCCGGTTTTTTACCCGATCCATGCCCAAAGATCCGGAATCCGCTGATGGCGAATTTCCCGGTTGGCATGTGGATGTTCAACAGTTTCAGGTAGCGGGTTTTGACCGGCCTGGCCAATTCGACATAGTCATGCGGAACATCCGTCTGATTCAAGCCTTTGTCGACAAGCAGATTCCAATTTTCCCCGTCTGCAGATTCGAAGATCCTGTATTGATGGAAAACTCCGGTCGATTTACCCAGAAATGCCGCATCCTGGTCAGCATAATTTACCTGCACAGCCATAACCGTGGAAAGATCCCCCAGGTCGGATTGGATCCATTCGTTTTCGTTGGCAGTAGCGGCAGACCAGTAAGTCTTGATGCTCTCATCCACTGCAAAATTGGCATGATACCGGCCATAAGTGGACGATACGGTTACCGGTTTCTGATAATTGAGAAGCATCCATCCTGTAAAGCAGCTTTTCAGATGATCGGCTTCGCCCGTTGGCAGATAGGCCGGATAATCGCCAAACGCCGTATTGCAGTACATTACCCCATCGTCATCAAAACCTGCGGGCCAGATGCCGATCCGGCGTTCAAAATTGTTTTTCACCGAGATGGCCATGGTTGAAACATGCCAGTAATTGCCCCACTTGTCCCGGAACGTGGCCCCATGCCCGGCACCACGCGCAAAACCACCGGGCTTGTAGCTGAATGGCATCGACTGGGGCTTGAATGGGCCCAGCGGACCATCTCCCACAACCACGCCATCGGCATATCCGCTGAATTCCGTTCCCGGAGCACCATATTGCAGATAATACCGGCCCTTGTTTTTTGTCATCCAAGGCCCTTCAATGAAAGGATCGAGAAAGGTATCGTCCATGTTTTCTCCAAAACGCTGCCACCCGTAACGCCAGGGTTCAAGAATGTACATCTCCTTACGGTTCGTGAGCGGCTGCATGGTCTTTCGGTTCAGTTCAACTCCGTAAACAGGGTATTGATTGCTGCTTCCGTTGTACATGTAAAACCGGCCATCGTCATCCGTGAAAAAGGCGGGATCCCAGCCCCCGACTGCAAAAGAGTCAACCAAAGGCTTCCATTCATCTGCCTTCGGATTGGTGCTCATCCAGATGGTAAAATTGCTGGTGTAGGTCGATCCGAAAACAAGCATGGTATCGCCAATGATTCCAACAGCCGGGGCACAAAGTTCATCGTAGCCTTCGTTCCACAGCCGCAGAAATTTCCTGGGGATGAAATTCCATTTTAACATGTCAGGGCTCCACCAGTATCCCCCTTGATTGGTCGAAAATAAAAAATAATCGCCCTCGTAATTCACGATCACAGGGTCTGCTGTTGCCCGGTGCCTGCCCCATTCGCTGAAATTGGGAATGGGGCTGTAGCCGTAATCGATATTTACCGGGTTGCAATAGGTTTTTTGCTGCGCCCTGGCAGAAAATGACAGAACCAGGAGAAGCATTGCCCAGGTAGTACCAAACAGTATCGTGATTTTTTTCAAGGCAGCACGTTTTGGGATGTGATATCCAAAAATACCAAAAAAAAGAGGATGTCCTAAACGTCATCCTCTTTTTGAATCGAAAAAACAGAATCTATTTCTTCTTTACATTGTAAAGCTTTTTAACGTCTTCTGCGGTAATAGTCCGCTTGAAGAAATGCATTTCGTCATAGAGACTGAGATCGGAGAAGTGCTCCCAGATGGTGAAGGTCGGCTGACCCGAAGCAATGGAAATTGAAGTACAGCCGGTCCAGTCAATTTTCGTTTTAAGTGAAAGTCCCTTCACGGTATCACCATTCACATAGATCTTGACATAGTTTGGCGAAATGGCTAAAGCAAAATGGACCCAATCTTCACTCACCGTGATGGTGGTAAATGGATTGTCCCAGGCATCCACTGTTCCGATACCTACGTTGAGACCGACATTCTGTTTTGTAGCAGTTCCTTCCCGGAAGAGCCTGAGGCCGAATTTTCTTTCGGCATCCGTGCCGGTACCCGGAGGACCAATGACCACAACTCCAGCTCTGACGGGAGTAGGATTTATCTTCATCCAGAATGCAAAACTGAATTCATCTCCAATTACACCATCTGAAGGGTAGGTTACATAAGCATCGGTTGCTCCGGCATAGGCATCATTTTTCTTACCCGGAGCGAAACTCGGTGTTCCAACAACACCCGCCGCCGTGTAGCCAATATAATTGAGGTAGGTGCCGTCGAATGGCAGGTAAATGACCTCTCCTTCCATCGGATCGTAGGGTGGAGCGGTCACTTTTTTAAAGTTAGAGGTCTTGGTGGTACTTTTATCTGTTGCATCCACTGCATTGACCGTCAGGATATGGTCTCCGTCGAGCAAATGGTTATAAACCAGGTTCGGGGCCATTCTCCGGTAGTCGGTAAAGGTAGTGTAGCTCGCCAGTTCGGTGCCGTCCAAGGTAACGGTGACGGATTTGAGTTCGATATCATCTGAAGCCGAAAATTTGAAGGTAACAACACCTACTGAATCAGGGGAGAGAACTATTTTTCCATCGAGTGGCTCAGTGATCTCAACGACCGGAGGTTCCAGGTCAGGACCGGGCGCAACATAGTTTATAGGGTCGAGGCCCTTTCTGCATGACACAGCCAAGACTGTGATCAGACAAGCAAACAATATATATTTTAACGATTTCATGTTATATATTTTAAATGTTCAACTATTCAGAGAGCTATTGACGAAGGATTGGAAGCTGATCCACCTGGTTCTGAGGATAAGGAAGGAAGGTTTTATCCGTTGTAAATGTCCTTCCTTCATAACTCAGCTCGTTGATCCTGCCAAGTCTGACCATATCATAAAAGCGGGTTCCCCACTCCATGGCAAGCTCGGCGAACTTTTCATCCATCACCTGGTCAAGGGTTACTCCTGAAAGCAGGGGCAGGCCAGCCCTTGATCTGACGGCATTGACTGCCTCATCTGCAGATCCGGCAGCCCCGGAAGCTCCCTGGGTGAGCGCTTCGGCATACATGAGAAGCACTTCAGCATAGCGGATACACTGGAAGTTTTTATTGGTTCCATAATTAACTCTGCCAGCGGTCAGCTGATCGGTTGGAAGATAATGCTTTCCGCTGCAGAACATCTCGCGGGCGAAATCATTGATCTTGTCCCCCGAAGGAGTAATATTCGAGATCCAGGATGGCAGCGTGGCATACTTCGGATCTTTTTTGATCTCTGCAATACCCCTGTCGGTGAAAAGCACGCTGGTCTGCAACCGGATATATTCACCCCGGTCAAGCATGAATTTTATCCACTTCATGCTGGGTTCCCAGAAGCCCCATCCGTCGGCTGAACCTTCCACTTTGGGAGTCCATCCCTGGGGTCCGAAGAATCCGAACAGGTAATAATAGTTGTCACCTGACCCTTGTCCAAGGTCGGAATACTGCATCTCCATGAGATTTTCATTGTTCAGCTTGCCTTTGAGCTTGAAAAGCTGATAAAAGTCGGGTTCAAGTGAAAACCTTGAGGAATTGATGATTTCACCGGCAGCATCGGCCACAGCCTGATATTGTTTTAATTCGAGGTTGGCCAGTGCCTTGATCGCATAAGCCGTATACTTGGTTACCCCGCCCGGGAGATCTCCGCGTTCATTGGGCCTTATGGCCGGCAAATTCGGAATTGCTTCATCCATCCAGCCTGAAATGGCCTTCATGATATCATCCTTTTTGGTAAGCGGAACGGTTAGCATTTCAGACGGGTCGGAGGATGGAGGTATAGGCAGACTTCCCCACACACGGCTCAGCTGGAACATCCACCATGCCTTTAAAACTTTCGCCTCAGCCTTATACTGCTCAGCCAGTGCCTTATCGGGAGCATACTCTTTGTAAAGATCGATCTGTTCAATGGCTGAATTGGCAGTGATCATGTAGGAATAATAATCCTGCCACAACGCATTGTACATCCAGTAATCCTTGTTGTAATTGTACCTGTCGGTCTCTGAAAAATCCTGCTGGTCCCCTAATCCACCGGCATTCACATCATCCCCGCGAACAGAGATGAGCGGAAAATCGGACCAACCAAGGTCGACCATATTTTGTTTTTCATACAGCCCGATGAGCGGCAGTTTCATATTATCACTCTTGGTATAATCGGTTTGCTGAGTGAAGGATGTATTTTCAGGCGGTTCATTGAGGTACTTGTCACACCCAGTTATACCAACCAGGAGAAATAGTGCCAAGGTACTTGATATGAGATATTTATATGCTTTCATACGTAAATAATTTAAAGATTAGAATTTAACATTCAGACCAACTGTATAAACTGCTGCAACAGGATATGTTTGATTATCCCAGCCGTTGGCAACTTCCGGAGTAAAACCATTGTATTTGAAAATGGTCAGAGGACGTTCGGCTGTTAAAAAGATCCTGGTTTCAGGGAAATTACCTTTCAGCCAACTTTTGCTCTGAAGGGTATAACCTAACTGAATGTTCTGAATCCTGAAGAAAGATCCGTCTTCGACAAAGAAATCGCTCATTTTCTGGTTCCAACCTTTGCGCAAACCGGCTGATGAAGGATATTTGTCGGAGGTTCCTTCGCCATGCCAGCGATTTACTGCTAAGTCGGCATCCATGTTTCCATCGTTTGTCCAGATGACTTCACCGCGTTTGCGGTTGAGGATTTTATTTCCTATCTGACCATACACACTGACTGAAAGGTCGATGCCCATGTACTTCAGATTGATTTCACCACCATAGGTGAAACTCGGGAAATAGGAGCCCAGGATTACCCGGTCATCATCGTCAATCTTTCCGTCACCGTTCTGGTCAACATACTTGAAATCGCCCGGGACGAGTCCGTTCGAAATAGCAACAGGATCCGCGTCAATTTCGGCCTGATTCTGGTACACGCCGGCAACCTGGCGGCCATAGAAGGCCATCAGCGGCTGACCAACATAGGTACGCTGACGGAATTCAGCAGTGCCGCCGTCGATATAATCCTGCCCGTAAAGATCGGTCGCCTGATTTTTCAGGGTGGTGATATTGGCACCAATGCTATAGGAGAATTTGCCGTTTAACGCCTGATCACTCCAGTTAAGGGCCAACTCAATACCTGAGTTCCTGATGGAGCCGACAGGTTTTAAGACGCTGCCGCCAACCAGCGGAATCTGAACCGGAATAGCCGCATTTTTTGTTGTACGGTTGTAATAGTCGAAATCAGCTGACAGCCTGTTGCTGAGAAACTTCGCCGTGAAACCGGCATCGAACTCCTGGGTCATCTCCCATTTGAGTTCCGAGTAGCTGTTGGTTACAACCGTTCCGCCGTATACGACACCACCCATGGTGGTATTGACAACGTAAGTTGTATAGGCTCCGTCGCTGGCCTGGATCTTGTCGTTTCCAAGTTGTCCCCAGCTTCCCCTGATTTTGAAATAGGGCAATGCCTTTATGTTTTTCAAAAAATTCTCTTCGGTGATTACCCAGCCCACACCTACTGTTGGGAAGTATCCCCATTTTTGCTGGTATTTATTACTTCCATCAGCACGCATCGTGGCATAAAGCAAATATTTTTCCTTGTAGTTATACGCAATCCTTCCGAAATAGGACATGCCATACTGAGCCCCTCCGTTGTCGTTGACTGCTTCAACAGGAATGACCGTCGACTGGTTAATGTACCAGGATTGTTCCATGCCTGTAGGAAAATTCTTTCCCTGGGCCGTAAGCATGGTGAAGGTCTCATTCTTGAATGAAGTACCGCCCATCACAGTCAGGTTGTGTTTCCCAAAGCTTTTTGTGAAGGTGAGCACATTGTCCCAGATCCAGTCATTGTAATTCGTAAAAAAGCGTGTGATGGTCGCATCCGGGTTCTGGAAGCTGTTGCCGATGAACCAGGGTAAATTGACCATTCTCTGATCGATTGACTGAAAACTGTAATTGTAAGTCGTTTTAAAGGTCAGCGTTTTCGGGATCAGGGTGAAATCCAGATAGAAATTGGCGAGCAACTTCTTGATTTTCATGCGGTCTATATTATTATCCATGTTGGGAAATGGATTCTGACCACTTCTGTATCCCAAATCCTGCGCATTCGAGTAAGCTGTCGGGTTCGCAAGTAAATTCGACGGATCGTACACAGGCATGATCGGTACGGCATAATATGCATCGCTCCAGGCTCCCCCGTAGTTGTTGTATTTTATTGCATTGCTGAAGATGAAATTGCCTCCGACGGTCAGCCATTTGGTGGCCTTGAAATCCACTTTGGTACGCACGTTGAATCTTTCATACTTGTTATCCATTTTCATGATCCCATCCTGCAGGAAGTAATCTCCTCCGATGGCGTACTTTGCTTTATCATTGCCACCGGTAAAACTGAGACTTTGGTTTGTAATCATCGCAGGCCTGAGAATTTCGGCGTACCAGTCGGTATTGGGTTCCGGGATGTTCGGGTCAATATAGCTGCGGCCATAGCGCTGCATGGCGTTCAGGATGAACGATTTGTCAGCTTCAGATCCCGATTCCAGGGCCATCTGGGTAAATTGCTGGGAATTGGCCATTTTCAATACATTCTGGGCAACCTGGTATCCGAAATATCCGTTATAGGTGATTTCAGGTTTCTGGTTGTATGCTCCTGATTTTGTTTCGATCAGAACAACCCCGTTTGCAGCCCTCACGCCATAGATAGCGGATGCGGAAGCATCCTTCAATACAGACATGGAAGCGATATCGGATGGAGAAACAAAGTCAATGTTATCGTAGAACATTCCATCAACCACGTACAAGGGCGCTTCGTTTTCCCTTCCGGGGAATGAGCCGACTCCACGGATCCGAAGCGTAGGAGAATCACCGGGACCACCGGCCGATACCACCTGCACACCCGCAACTTTTCCCTGCAAGGCATTGATGGGCTGCGAGGAGGGTGTTTTGCTTATCTCATCGGCTTTCATCGTCACGATGGATGAAGTAAGATCCTTTACCTTTGAACTGCCGTATCCAACGACAACCACTTCCTGCAAGGAAGTTTTTGAAGGAACCATTTGTACTTGGAAAGTCAATTGGTTGCCAATAAGAATTTCCTGTTTCTCATATCCTACATAGCTAATCACCAATATGTTGTCACCCGAAGGAATCTTCAGGGTAAACTTACCATCCATGTCGGTCACAACGCCAATGGAGGTTCCTTTGATCAATACCGATGCACCAGGCAACGACTCACTCGTAGATCGTTCAGTTACGGAACCACTAATGCTCCTTTCCTGCCCGAATGCTGCAGTACAAGCGATGGCCAGCAACAGCAAAAACATGCTCTTGAACCAACCCATGACTTGTTTTCGTGGTAGATTGTTCTTCATAACTTTTTTTTTATTTAAGGTTGTCAGGTAATTTGTTGAATGCTCCTGTGTTCGTTAATTAATTCATTGACATTAATTGCATTAATTGAAAAAAACAAACACATTTTAAAAACGAATTGCAAGTTAAAAAAAATAAAATACAAAAAAGCAAATTTCTACAAGAGAATGTAACGTCATTCCTTGATAAATTTCAGGGATGTCAACTGAGTCCCGTCGTAAAGGCTGACATGGTACAGGCCGCTCACCAGGTCATTTACAGGCAGCTGGATTTCATTGCGGCTGAGATTTTCAAAAATCCTTACTTGCTGACCAAGTAAACTGGTGATGATGATTTTGGAAACGTTTTTTGTATTTACAATGTTCAGCACATCTTTAACGGGGTTAGGAAAACATGAAACAGGAGCTGTCAGGTTGTGATCCTGGATGCTGCTTGATGAATCCGCAACAAATCCAATGGCATCGAGGGCCGGCTTGATCTCCGGGTTTGCCATAAAAAGCCGCCAGAGCAACCCTGTACGGGAATTCTCGATCATGTCAATGATCGGCCCCTGGTCAATCGCCAGATAGGATGTTGCATACCAGTTTTTCTTCAGGTTAAAGGCATCGAAAAAACCAAAATTCCCCCAGATTTTATTGCTTCGGTCACGGTAAAAGTGCTTCAGCGCTGCCTTTGATTCGTCAGGTGCATACGGCATGGCAGATAATGCCGCCGAAGGGGTGATGGTTCCGTTATCACTGGAAGTAATGGGTTCGTGAACCGCGTACCCGTCAGGGTCGTCACTGGCCGTCAATCCCCAGCAGGAGGCGCTGTAGCCGGGGTAATTCAGCGGGTTATCCTTGCAGTAAGCCTGGTCAACCAGCGTGATGTTCCTGTTGTTTTTAAAGTAATTGGTGTAATCGTCGCGTTTATACCGCGGATCGAATCCGAGAAAAGAGTAATGTGTGAAGAACAGCGGCCCGCCATAGTCCCATCCCACATCCAGTTTATATCCATAAAAAGTCCCCCCGTTCCTGTAGTAGGAAGCTCCTGCCCAGCCGGTTTTCCATAGAGAAGCCGGGACTCCGTGCGTCGGAGAGGCAATGGCCAGGATGTAAATGATCATGGCTTCATTGAATCCGCGGATCTGCATGTTGATGGCCCAGCCGTAATCAGGCGACCAGTGCCAGTAAAGTACATTGCTGTTGTTCTTGCGGTACCAGTTCCATTCAACCGCCTGCCATAGCTCCGTTGTCAGATCCCTGACCTGCTGTTCCTGCGTATTTTGCTGATCAAAATACTGCCTGACAGCCAATAGCCCCTGGATCATGAATGCCGTTTCGACCAGGTCCCCCCCGTCGTCCTCTGTTCCGAAAGGGATCACTTTTCCTGTGCTGCCATTGATCCAGTGAGACCAGGCACCATGGAACCGGTCGGCATTCTTCAGAAAATTAAGGATCTTCAGCATGCGTTCCGATCCCTGTGTGCGCGAGATGAAACCGCGCTCAATTCCGACGAGGATGGCCATGACACCAAATCCTGACCCTCCGGTCGTTACAACATCTCCCGAACCAAGCCTCTCCCTGATCATGCCTGATGCAGGATGAGCATAATCCCAGAAATACCTGAAGGTGGCTTCCTGTACCATATCCATCAGCTCATCATCCGTCAGGACCCGGGTACTTGCAGTGACTGTATCAGAAGGAGGTGATGGCTGGTTGACATCATTCAGAGCCTTTAAATAATAGTCAATGGGCGTATTATGACTCATCGTTTTAACATCATCCGTAAACATGCATATGTCGGTGTCAGCCATTCCTACACGCGTGAAAGTCGCACCTCCGTTGGTCGACCGGTAAATCTCATATCCGCCTACATTTGATTCCGGATTGGGCGTCCAGGAGAGGAAAATGTGATTTTCATATCCTTTTGCCACAACGCCTGTCGGTGCAGATACGGGCGGCGAAACACCTCCCCCTTTGTACACCCTTACATCATCGACGTAAATGGTGTGCTCCGCTCCGTCAGCTGCGTCCTGCGTATAACCAACTGTTTTTATCGCGGTGTAATCCACCGGATCACCCGCAGTGAGGAAAATGTTCATGGGCATTTTGATCTGGGTCCAGATCCCCGGCTGGAGATCACCGGTGTAAGGAGAGATGCTGAAAAACGAGGACTTCGTGTTGCTGACATCTTCAAAAAAAACCTTCGGCAGGTAATTCTTTGCCAGTCCCGTCTCAGACCTGAAGAAAAAAGTAAGGGTATCCGCTGTGGATATGTCTTTTGCAGTCCAGTCCAGTCCGGCAGCAATCGCATACCAGTTACCCCCGGCTACCGAAGTCCAGTGAAGTTTGAGCGAGTTGAGGCCCTGCTGGGCCGGTATGACAGATTCAACCGGAAAACGGGGTCCTCCGCTCTGGATGATCTCAACCGAACTTGGAGCATACTGTTCCATCCAGCTGAATTCGTAATAATCAGGATTTGGGCTGTCCTGGAAATAGAGCCATGTCTGCGCATTCCCGTGCGAAAACGGAAGGATCATCCCCAACGCGATCAGGAATAGAAAAACAAATGTGCTGCTTGTTCGTTGAGGAATATGCTGACGGGTGAAAATATTTTTTTTCATAGAAGCAAAATTAGCAAATCAAATCAGACCGTTATCCATCCTATAATAAATGATCTCGGAATTGTTTTTCAGGTTCATTTTTTTAAGGATGCGGGTACGGTAAGTGCTGACAGTACGGTCGCTGATGCCACGCTTTTCGCCAATTTCGATCAATGATTTTCCTGAACCCAGCATGCACATCACGTCGAATTCACGGTCGGAAAGGCGCTCATGCGGTCATCAGATTGCCTGAGATAGGTCATTTCAATAACTGAGATAATGTATTTCCCTTTCAGGACAAGGTATCTGACAGGGGAAAAGTGTTTATTGAAATTAATAAATCAAGGTGTAACCATCACAAATGTACATCAAACTTCATTATAAAGTGAAGTTAGATATACATTTGTATTCCAATCCAACCTGTTGTATATTTGGATTAGATAATTTCAAATCATGAACTCATCTGCAAACTCGCTAAAAAGTAAAGCCTTTGTGGTCATCGCATTGGCTGCAGTACTCGCATCGGCGCCTGCACTTTCACAGAACTTCATCTGGCAGAATCCACTTCCGCAGGGAAACCAGCGGTTTGCGGGAAAACTCCTTGTAAAGTAAGTTCTTATGTGGAAATAAGCGATCAAAAAGGCAATCCGGTTAAAAGTGATAAAAATGATATATATGTCCCAACCCGTTTCAAAATCAAAATCCCTTGTGAAGGCCATCATCGAAAAGAGCAGCCTGAAGCAGGAAGTATACCTGAAAACACTGGACGTCTTCAACACCTTCAAGCATGAAAGTGAAATATTTGTGAAGTCGAATGCTGCTGCCTTCAAAAAGGCTCCTTTCCCATTGTTGTTTGAATACAGTGACCGCAGCAAGTTTGAATTCCAGCTCAAGTTCGGATCCGACGTCCTTATTTTTTTTATGCACTCGAATGTCTTTGAGATCCCCCGCGATCACCTGATGATGAAAAGCAGTTATATCCGTGAAGACAAAAGCCGGTCCTATTGCGGCATTATTCACATATTCAACTTTTTAGCAGATTCATTCAGATATAACCGCACGAATGATCTCGGATATTGTATCGGGCGAATCTTTGTGAACCGTGAAAACCACTATTTTACCGAAGGAAAACGTGAAATCGGGTTGCTGTATAATAATTTTCCGGGCAGCAATCTCGACCGGAAGGCGATTCAGACCATCCTTCAGTCCTCCATTTTATATACCCTGAATTTCGACCTGTTGACTCCCCCCTACGACAATATCAAGGAAGTTACCGTGGCTGAAATGCAAACCACACTCGATTCCATGTTGATCCGCACCGGCAAAAGACTTGGCTACCGGTTTCAGGCTGATCTTGAATAATCAGTTTCTGTTGAATGAACAGGCCAATGGTTAAACAAAAAACACTTCCAGCAGAAGTTCCCTGATGGATGCATAGGTATGGGTCAGAATGCAGTGAATGGCATTGGGAGAGGTCCATTTTACAAGAAATATACCCTCGCTTGTCTGCGGCTTTAACACCTGGGCACTGTCAGCCTCCATCTCAAACCACCAGGTTTGCTTGAGTATTCTTTTGTCTTTCAGCTTGTATATATGCCAGGTACTGGTAAGATCACGCGTGATTTTGACTGATTTCAGACCTGTTTCCTCTCTGACTTCGCGGATGGCAGCTGTGCCTGCTGATGATGGATGCGGCGGAAATTCAGCCTTGCCGTTAATCAAATCAGCAAACCGGTTGGCATCTGTGGCCGGATCATTCATGTCCTTTTTATCGATTTTTCCCTTTGGCAGGTCCCAGTGTCCCAACCGATGAATGAACAGGTATTCACCTTTTTCGTTTTTCACCAGTCCGCCTGCTGCGGGAATAAATTTAAAAATTGAGACGAAAACCTTGAATGCAGAGGCCCCGTCGAATAATCCTGAATCAGCATGCCATATCCACAGGTTGAGATATTTCTCGTACCTCTCAAAATCCTCATACGCCTCTTTTAAATTTTCTGCAGATTCGTATTTAACAACCATATCGGTCGGCAGTTGGTTTTCCGGAGCGATGGCCGTGAACTGGACAGTACGGTTATTCAGGAATATTTTCATGTTTCAATAATTTGCATTGTAAAATTACGTTTTTTCAATGAATGAAGACCGAAAGAAATTGGCCGAATTTTACTACATTTGCACCCGATTTGCATCCCTAAATATTTTATAATATCGCTATGATATATAACAAAGACATTGCATTTACAACGGCCGAATTACTTTTAAAAATCAAGGCAGTGAAACTCAGCCCAAAAGATTTGTTTACATGGGCATCGGGGATTCAATCCCCTATTTACTGCGACAACCGGATTACGCTTTCTTACCCGGAGATCAGGACATTCATCCGCCAGCATTTTGTTAAGGCAATCCAGGAAAGCAGTTTTCAGCCCGAAGCCATTGCGGGCGTTGCAACAGGAGGGATTGCCCAGGGAGCCCTGGTTGCGCAGGAGATGGGGCTGCCTTTTGCCTACGTCCGTTCAGGGAAGAAAGAGCATGGACTCACCAACCAGATTGAGGGCGAGGTACGTCAGGGACAACGTATCGTTGTCGTAGAGGATCTCATTTCCACAGGGGGATCAAGCTTAAGTGCCGTTCAGGCTTTGCGCGATGCCGGTTGCAATGTAAAAGGCATGGTTGCCATTTTTACCTACAACCTTACCAAGGCCGACAAAGCGTTTAGGGAGGCCAATTGTGACCTGATCACACTTACCGATTATGACCACCTTATTGAAAAAGCGGTGGAGATCGGTTTTATATCAGATTCTGATGTAAAGATTTTACAGAACTTCAAGAAATTACTTAGTTAACGATAAAGTAATTTTTACCCTGAAGAGAATCCCCTGAAATTAAGCAGTTACATCTTCACTATTTTTCCATACCCATTTCCCACTTTAATGAGATAGGTACCCTTTGGCAAACCACTCAGGTTGATCTTCCCGCTGAAGGTGCCTTTGGTTTGTGTTCCAAAGTCCTTGGCCATTACAGCACGGCCGGCAAGGTCATAAACGGTACCCGTCAGGTTTCCTGTTGCTTCGGATGAATAGGTTATGTTCACATAATCTGCAACGGGGTTCGGGTTCAGTTTCAATGATCCATGTGAAACAGGCTGTCCGAGAATAGGTTCGATGCCAACCGGGATCGCATAGGTAGTATCCATCCAGATACCGCGTCCGTAAGAGGCAACGTAAATTACTCCTTTGTTCAGGATATGGTAGTCGGTCAAAATCTGCTGGCGGATTTCAGTTACTGCAACATCTCCGAGATTCTGCATGTCTGGGCCCCAGGTCGGGTTGGCAGCATTCAGATTTGTTGTGCTGAATACGCCAAGTTCGGTACCTACAAAGGCACTGTTGCTGTTACGCATTTCAATTAATCCGCTATAAACGGGAGCCTGAGGAAGGTTGCTTTGTTTCGATGTGAAAGTCGGACTCGGGGCGTTGGCATCCTGGCTATAATAGATGTATGAGTCGTTCCCAAGGTTACCCAGTGTAACGAGAACCTGATTAGAATTGGATGGGTTTATTGAAATGGAGGTAACCATGCGTCCCTGCAGGGCCGGATAGTTAAAGACAGAATCGACCAGCACGCATTGCGAACTGGTTACGTTTGCAGTTGCCGAATCATAGGCATTGAGGAGACCTGTTACGCGGATGAGCCGTCCTTTTTCTGTACCAGCCCAGAGGGTGTTTAAATCAGCGGAGACGGCCATCGTAGAGATATGATCGGTTGTAACGGCATTTTTATAAACGATAAAATATTGAGGTATTTTGCTGAATTTCATCATGTCTTTGGTCATGTGGATACCTTGTCCTGTTTCATGGCTGTTGCCATAGTAAAAGAAACGGTTGGCAATGGGATCTGCAATTGTCAGACTATCTTTAAGAGCAATGGGTTCGGTGGTGACATAAGGGAAAAGGAAGCGGTTGTTGGCACTTTCGACCATCAGGGTTGTATCGGCAGGGATGGGCTTAATACGTGCATATACTTTAACACTGTCGCGGGTTTGCGTAAAGTTAAAACTTTCCCAGATGCGCATTGGGATGTAGGAGGAATCTACCGGATGCACCCCGTTCATAAAGTCATTGGCATACGTAAGATCCGTTAAATCGCGGCGTCTGGTGGAAGGCACGCCCGACTGTTCGGTAAAGACGGCAATCCGTGAATCAATACTGGACCATTCGCAGGTGCCACCGCTACTGGCAAAAACAAGTCCGTCGGGCAACCACACCGGGTAGCCGTCAGAAATGCTGTTGGTATAGGTCGGACAGAAATAGCCCAAACCCAGCACACCAACGTTTGGTCCTCCACCCATTACATAATTTTTCTGAGCCGAAAAGGCGACCGAATTGAACTGGCTGGTTCCCATATCCTTGTTGATCGTCTTGAAGGTAATCGTGTCGGCACCGATCGTGCAGATGCTGACACCGCCATCGGTAGCCAGGGCCAATTCATTGGGATTGTTCGGACGAAACTTGTATGCGTGGTGAAACTGAGGGGCGCTATTCGGGACCCACGGAGAATAGAAGCCGAAACTGACCATTTCCCAGTTAAAATATCCGGTCGGTTGGATGCGGCGGCCATACCACATGTTATACCCGCCAAGGAAAATCTTATCCGGATCATCGGGGAACACTGCAAGCGTATTGCTATAGCATCCATATAAGTAAAAGGGATCAAAACTTGGATTAGCCGGGAAAATAACCGACCAGGTTGCCCCTTTATCTGTTGAATTGTAGATGTTGAGCAATTTACCATCGGTTTTCGCGAAACTTGCATACATGACATCCGGGTTAGAGGGGGCGATGGCAAAGACCATCCAGCCGATCCCATCCTTCGGAAGGGCATCTGTCTTACCCGTAGTTAGTGTTACCCAGTTGGTCAGGTTTCCCGCGGGAGCCATATAGGCTGAATCTCCGGTAGCAGTTATGACCGTGCCATCGGGACCAACACAGACATCCATGGTATAGCCTGATTTTGCCTTTACCCATTCATTTCCGTTATCACTGTAATATAATCCGCCATAGGTAGCAGCATAAATACGGTTCGAATTGGGATCGACCACCAATTTGATGATCGAAGAAAAATCGGGGTTGGTATGTGTTGATTCAATAACCGTAAAGGTGCCGCCATTATCGGAACGATAAATTCCGGTGCCTGGGGTTCCAATTGATTTGCATGAGCTAATCCCGGTTGCTGCATAGATGGTTCCATCCGAAGTTTGAACGATCGATGAAACCCTGGGTACGATATTATCCTGGACGGGCAATTGAAACCAGGTGAGACCCAGATTGATAGATTTCCAGATTCCTCCGGTTTCACCCCCTGAAATAAGCGTAATTCCGGAAGGATCCGTGTTGTCAAAAATAACAGTCCAGACAATGCCGGAGTAATTATCCGGGCCCATGGTCTGCCATTCAAGGTTCATCGGTCCTGTTGTGTTTTTTAAATTCAGGGCAAGAGCCTGCTGGCGTGCCTTAACCAGGTCGAGCGGATTGACCATGCCTGTGTTCTGATTGGCTCTCATGGTCTCCATCCTTGATTTGCTAAGTTGCTTAATATCCGGCTTACCAGGTTGGCCGGCCATTGTAAGGGCTGAGAAGTGAAGCAGGCAGAATCCAAGAAATGCGCTGATCAAGCCAAAAGGTAAAAATCTGTTTTTCATAATACTCGTTTTATTAATGACCTATATATTTTATATTATACTTTCAAAAGCCAGTAAAATCAACAGAAAGGGAAAAGCAAAGCCCGATTCATTCAAACGAACAAATATAAAGTAAAAATAGTATCCTGCAAAATTATTTTGCTTACAGGGGAATTTCTTCTGTAAAGCTACTTGAACTAACGGTAAAAAAGCGGATGGTGCTAGATTTTCTCAAGAGAGGTGACAGGTAACCAGCCTACACTTCCATTTGCGATGCGGATCTCATACCAGCCGCTTATGTTGTCCAAAAGTCTGACTTTCGTACCTTCATGCACCACAAAAAGATCGGTACTTTTATCATCCGGAGAACTCTTTACCGTAATGGTCGGTGCGAATACGATGGCTTCGGAGGTAGCCTTGGTAAAACTGTAACTGCTCCAGGCAAAAAGCAGCGAGAAACCTGCCAGGAAAAGAAGTCCGATCCCAAGCCAGAATCCAATCTTACGCAGGACCAGCACACGCGACGAAATGTAAAGGACGCCACATAATATTCCGGCGATGAACAACACCACGCAAACAGAGGCCCACATGTCGACGGAGAACATCTGGAGCACAGCATTAAACCATCTTTTATAAAACATTTCAGGAAGGGGTTCTATTTTGTCTGAGATCTTGGTGTTGGCCACATTCAGGTTAAATTCAATGTCTTCATTTCCCGGATCAATACGCCTGGCTCTTTCATACCATAAGATGGCGCTCGCGTAATCACTCATTTTATAATAGGAATTCCCGATGTTATAAAAAAGCTCCGGTGATTCAAAACCAGCATCCACCACCTTTTTGTACATTTCGATGGCCTTGGAATAGGCACCTGTCGTATAGGCCTTGTTCCCAACAAGGATATTGTCAGTTTGCGGCGAAGCATAACCTAACATTGCGGCAAACAAAAGGAGGAATAAAATGGGATATGGTTTCATCTGGCTCATCTTAATTCCCTTTCTATTTTACTGATAATCTCCAGCGCCTCATTGTATATCCGCTCCATATTTACCGTCTTTTCACCAGGAGCAAAACGGGCAAACTCGGTATTATTCAACGTACTGATGAATTGCGTTATGATGGCTTCGTTCACGTTTTTAAAAATCAGCGCTTCATGAACCGATTCTATGCTGAGTTCAGACATCGGGATGCTGAATTTATCGCTCAGGTAACCCCAGAGCGCCTGGGAAATGGCAATATAAAAATCTTCCTGCTTGCCGGTTTTAAGGAACTCTTCAGCTTTTTGCAATCGTTTGCGTGCAATTTTGGTTGCCTTGAGATTTTTCATCAATACCGTGTCACTGCGACGGGCTGCCAATTTTCGCCACAGAATCAGAAAAACCAAAAACAGCAGGAGGGGTATGATCAGAAGAAGCCAGAAACCAACTGATGCGAAAAACCGGGAACCTGCCGGTGACAGGATGATTTCATTGTCTTTGATGTGACGGATATCGCTGCCGATATATTTTATATCCTCCTTATTGGCTCCTGAATAGGTCATGACTGCCCCGGCCTCCCCTGTTCCCTTTTCTACATTCAGCGAAAATTCAGGACTAGTAAGGCTGACGTAGCGCTTTTTATCCAGATCGAAATAGCTGAATGTCAAAGGCTTGACAGTGAACTTGCCGGGTTTCCTCGGGATCATCAGATATTCAAAAATCTGATTTCCTGAAATTCCGGCTGCAGTGGTTTGAATATCACTCGTTACCTTGGGATCATATGTTTCAAAATCGGGTGGAAAGGTCAGGTTCAGTTTGTCGATAAGTTGAATGTTTCCCTTCCCGCTTATGGTGCATTTCAAAGTGACCGCTTCGTTGGTCTTCAAGCGGGTTTTATCAACCTCCGCATGCAGGCTGAAAACGCCAACCGCTCCACTGAAATCGGCAGGCTTGCCCTCTTCAGGAAGCGGGCGAACCGATATAACGACCGGGTTCGACTTCAGGTTTTTCTCAACATTGGCAACACCCGAATTAAAGAATGAGTCATTGAAAAAATCATCAAAAAACGGATCACCCGTCTTGGTCTTGCCCTGTCGCCTTACCTGGGCTACACAAGCCAGTTCAAGAGGGTCAATGACAAGCCGGCCACTTTTCAGAGGGAAAAGGGCAATTTTGCGAATGTCGGCCACAACATACTGCTCTCCGTCGATCACCTGGGTCGTTTGCTGTAGTTTATCATTCTCTTTCATCAGGTTCTGCGACCAGAAGCCGGAAAAAGAGGACAACTTGCTGATATTTATCTGGGCAATAGGTACCTTGGTAAATATCTTATAGGTAATCACAATTCCTTCGCCTTGCAACGGACTTGTGTTTGAAGCGAATGCTTTGACGTATACGTCGTTGCTGGTACCTGTAACCCCGCCACCCTGACTTGCCGCACCACGGTTCGGACTGGCATTGCCCTGGCTTTGCACACCGGAGCTGTTGGGATTTTTAATTACCTTGATAGAAAGTGAATTTGAATTGACCTGTCGGTTATTTACGGTGACGGTTGCGGCGGGAACAGTAAATGTCCCCTCCCTTGTTGCCTGCATCAAATAGGTATAAGTATAGGTGATCGACATACTTGTGCTTCCGTTGACCATGCGAATACTTGAATTCGTGCTGGTATTCGGACCACTGAGCATGTCCATCCCCTGGATGTTCGGGCCGCGGAAATTACTTCCCTGTGCATTGAGCGTATAAATCAGGGTGAAGGTCTCTCCTGTTGCCACAACCGTTTTGGCCTGTGCTGTAAACTGCACATCCTGGGCAGTGATGTTCGCTGTGAACAGAAACACCGTGATCAGACTGAAGAAAATCCTTTTTAACATATTCAACACTATATCAATTGGATGAGGCGTATCCCGCGACACCGCTGTTACCAATCTTTTTCAATTCCAGTTACCTGCACTTTGGCTTTTTCTTTCTTCACCTTCTGCAGCGTTTTCTTTTCATCATTCTTCATGGCTTCCAGCATCCGTTCGGCATCCTCTTTACTGATCTTTTTCTGTTCCTGTGGCGGTTTCTGCTGGTCCTGATTTTTATTCTGATCCTTGTTCTGGTCCTTTTTGTCCTTCTGATCTTTCTTATCGTCCTTTTTATTATCCTGTTTCTGTTGCTGTTGTTGTTTCTTCAGCATCATTTTGGCATATTCCAGGTTATATTTCGTATCGAGGTTCTTCGGATCATTCATCAGGGCGTTTTTGTAGGACATGATGCTCTTTTCATATTCCTTCGACTGTAAAAACGAGTTCCCCAGGTTATGAAAAATATTTGATTTTATCTCCCGGTCGGTGTTCTTTTCGGCTAAGTTAGAATAAATCTTCGCGGATTCCTCAAAATTGTTGTTCTTGTATACGGCCGCACCAAGGTTGAACTGCCCCTTGACCGATTCCTTATTCAATTCGAGGGCCTTACGGTAATCTTTCTCAGCCTCTTTGTACTCGCCACGGTCAAATTTACGGTTTCCCTGGCGTAACAGGGCATTCTCCTTTTGGGAAAACCCGGGAAGACCGGCAAGGAGCAGAATGATTATGATCGAACTGTATTTCATTTTCCTTATAAAACGAGCCTGTTTTTACTTTTCAAATGGTTTAAATCGCATCATCCATTTTGTTTTCCGTTCAAAAACAAAAAGATCAAGAATCAGCAGAAAAAGGGCAAGTGCAACAAAGTATTGAAACCGGTCCTCATAGTCGCTAAACTGTTTTTCTTCTATCTCTGATTTCTGGATTTTGCCTATGTCATCAAATATTTTATTCAACCCTGTTTCGGAGGTGGTAGCCCTCACGAACATTCCCTTTCCGACGCTGGCTATCTGCTGAAGGAGTGTTTCATCCAACTTCGTCATAATGGTTTGTCCCTCCCGGTCTTTGCGGTAGCCGATCTGGATGTCGCCGTTGTAAACAGGAATCGGCGCTCCTTCGGGCAATCCCATGCCAATCGTGTAAATGGTGATGTTTTTTTTCACTGCAGCATCGGCCTGTTCAAGTACATTCCCTTCGTGATCTTCCCCATCGGTGATGATCACGATCGCCTTGTTGTGTTTGGAATCGCCAAAACTATTGGCTGCCGTTTCAATGGCAGCCCCAATGGCTGTTCCCTGGGTTGGAACAAGGTTGGTATTGATGGCTGCAGTAAACATTTTTGCCGCAGCATAATCGGTGGTGATGGGAAGTTGTGTATAGGCTTTCCCCGCAAAAACGATGATGCCGATCCGATCACCTTCAAGGTTTTCGATGAGACGAACAATGGCTTGTTTGGCACGTTCGAGTCGATTCGGCTTGATATCCTGTGCCAGCATGGAGTTGGATACGTCGAGGCAAATCATCAGGTCAATGCCTTTGCGTTTTACCTTTTCGAGCCGTGAACCGGTTTGAGGATCGGCCAGGGCAACGATCAGGCTTGCAATAGCGAACATGAGAAGGATGAATTTCAGGATGGACTTGGATATTGAATAATCGGGCATTAACTGGCGGATCACACTCCATTCACCATATCTGGCCAGTGTTTTTTTCTTCCAGATAAGGAAAAGGACCAGCAAAGCTGCAAAAACCGGCAACAGTGCAAGAAGGTAAAAATAATATGCGTGAGCGAATCTAAACACTAGGGTATGTTTTTTAGGTACAGATATCTTAAAAGCAACTCAATCCCGATAAAGATGAAAGCCAGCAGTACCAGCGGGAAAAATTCTTCATTTTTCTTGCGGAATTCAGTGACATCGATTTTGGATTTCTCCATTTTATCGATCTCCTGGTAAATGGAGCGCAGCTTGGCATTGTTGGTAGCGCGAAAATATTTTCCATCCGTCCCCCTGGCAATCTCCTGAAGCAGGGCCTCATCTATGTTCACCGGCATCATCTGGGTTTGCATTCCGAAGGGCGTCTGGACCGGATAGGGCGCCTGTCCAATACTTCCGATTCCTATGGTATAGATACGGATGCCGTAAAGTTTCGCAATTTCCGCAGCCGACCTGGGATCAAGCGAGCCCATGTTATTGACCCCGTCGGTAAGCAGGATGATCACCTTGCTAACGGCTTTGCTGCCACGAAGCCGGTTTACGGCCGTTGCCAGCCCGTCGCCCAGGGCGGTACCATCATCGATCATTCCGCTATGGATATCCCTGAAAAGATTCTTTAGTACGGCATGGTCGGTGGTGAGCGGACACTGGGTGAAGGTTTCGCCACTGAAAATCACCAGTCCGATGCGGTCGTTTGGCCGTCCGTCAATGAACTCGATGGCAAGATCTTTGGCTGCCTCAAGCCGGTCGGGTTTAAAATCCATGGCCAGCATGGAACCGCTTACATCAAGGGCAATGACCAGGTCGATGCCCTCCACACTGATATCCTGCCGGCTAAGACTTGTTTGGGGGCGCGCCAGTGCAATGATAAGCAGCGTAATGGCCAGCAAACGCAGGACATACAGGCCATGATAGGTGTAAAATTTCAGATTCTTGCCAACCTTTGCAAACCCCTCAATGGTACTAACCTGCAGATCAGCCGTGTACCTCTTTTTGCGGTAGAAGTACCAGGCTGCAAGCAGAGGAATTGCCAGCAGCAGAAACAGGAAATCAGGATTGCCGAAGGTCAGCGTTTTAAACATATTTATTACAAATCAAAATTCAATAATAAAAAATCAACCGGATATTTTCTCCGTAGTGCTTCCCTGATCAGCATCAGCTGATCCTGGTTCTCCGGTGCTGGCATATATAAACTCAATTCCATCCGTCAGGCTCTGATCATTTTCAGATCCAACGGGTTTTGTTTTTGCAAACTTAACCAGGTCGGCAAGTACAAGGAGTTCCCCAAGTTTGCTTAGAACTTTTGGCGGGCAGCCCGCATTCCCCGAAAGACTATCCATAATCTCCGCACTGGTTTGTTCAAGTGCCGGCACAAGGAAACGGTTTTCAATATATCTCCGCAGGATCTCGGTCAGTTCCGAATAATATTCCTTTACCATTCCGGTCTGCCACAATTTTTTCACCCGCAGTTTCTCCATCTCCTGCAAAGCAAGTTCATGCGGTAAAAGAACAACCTTGGGCCTGAGTTTGAAGATCGGTTCTGCCTTCTTTCGCTTCCTGATGTACCAAATCACAAGAAGAATCACTGCGATCACAGCCAGGCCGGCAAGGATCCAGGGAAGCATTTCACGAAAGGTAATGGGGATCTTCAGCGGACCAATAATGGGTTTGATTGCCTGTGTGGTGTCAACCTTCACTGTATGAACAGCCAGCAGCATCATGCTTGAAGTGATCATCCGGCTTGTTGTGTCGGGCAGGACCCTGTACCTGAACGGTATTTGTGGAATGGTATAAAACCCGGAATCGTAACAGGTAAAATTCAGTTGCTGGGAAAGTATAACCGACTTTTTATCGGCACTGTATGCTGTATCAATCTTACCACGGCCAATCACGGCGATGCTTCCCAGAATGGTATCGGGCAAAAAGGGCCAGAGTACCTGTGATTTGGCAGGGCCGGTGTATTTCAGGGTCAAACCCACGTGGTCCCCGATCAGCATCGCATTGGTATCAAGTTTCGCCGTTACTGCAACATCCTGAGCAAAAGCAGCCGAAACCACGGAAACCATTACTGTAATCAATAGGTATTTCTTAACACTCCTCATCCTGAATGGTCAAATTTTTTATCTTCGTGCTGATCGTTTTCTGAAAAGACCCATCAATGGTTTGATATAATCCTGGTTGGTCGAAATTTTGGCCACATCGACCCCACTCCGCAGAAAAGTTTCATTAAGGTAATCGTTATGGGCCAGGTACCAATTATTATATTGGCGACGCACCCTGCGGTCGGATGAATCAATCCAGATCTGTTTGTTTGCTTCCGGATCACGGGCGCGGATCAATCCTACATCAGGCAGTTCCAGCTCCCGCTCATCAAATATGCGGACCGCAATGAGATCATGTTTATTGTTGGCGATCTTGATGGCATCCTCGAAGCCCCTGTCAAGAAAATCGCTGAGCAGGAAAGCCGTGCAACGTTTCTTGATGGCATTCGTGAGGTATCGCAGCGGTTCCGTCAGGTTTGTCCCTTGTTGCTGCGGTTTGAATTCGATCAGCTCACGAATGATGCGGAGGATATGTGACGTTCCTTTTTTGGGAGGAATGAATTTTTCGACCGTTTTGCTGAAAAAAATCACGCCCACCTTGTCGTTGTTCTGAATGGCGCTGAAAGCCAGCACAGCAGCAATTTCGGTGATCACCTCCTGTTTAAGCGTTTTTTGCGTGCCGAACTGGTTTGAAGCACTCACGTCAATGAGCAGCACGACCGTCAATTCACGTTCTTCATCAAATATTTTGATGAACGGATGGTTGAAACGGGCGGTGACATTCCAGTCGATGTTGCGGATATCATCGCCAGGCTGGTACTCCCGAACTTCGGAGAATGCCATTCCACGACCCTTGAACACAGAGTGGTACTCCCCCGAGAAAATCTGATTGCTCAGTCCACGGGTTTTGATCTCTATTTTACGTACCTTTTTAAAAAGCTCTGCGGAATCCATTTAAATCAAATAGGGTGAATTGGAAAAACTGAAACAGCAAAATCAAATCTTAGGGAACTTCTACCGTATTCAGGATCTCATTGATGATATCTTCGGTGGTGATGTTTTCGGCTTCAGCCTCATAGGTTAGCCCGATGCGGTGCCGGAGAACATCATGCGCGATGGCACGGATATCTTCGGGGATCACGTAGCCGCGCCGTTTGATAAAGGCATAGGCCTTTGCTGCCAGGGCCAGGTAGATGCTGGCGCGCGGGGACCCTCCGTAACTGATAAGCCCGACGAATTTTTTTAGTTTATAATCGGCGGGGAAACGGCTTGCAAAAACAATATCGGTGATGTAATTCTCGATTTTTTCATCGAGATAAACTTCTCGGGCAATAGCCCTTGCACGCATGATGTCCTCCGTTTTAATGATCGGGCTTGTTTTGAATGATTCATTCCCGATATTCTGGCGGATTATCAACTTTTCTTCCTTTTTATCCGGGTAGCCGATCACTACCTTGAGCATAAAACGGTCAATTTGTGCTTCGGGTAACGGATAGGTTCCCTCCTGTTCAATCGGGTTCTCGGTTGCAAGTACCAGAAAAGGCTCAGGTAAGATAAATGTTTCATCACCAAGGGTCACCTGGCGCTCCTGCATGGCTTCGAGCAAGGCACTCTGAACCTTGGCCGGACTGCGGTTTATTTCGTCGGCCAGAATGAAATTGGCGAAAATTGGGCCCTTGCGAACTTTGAATTCCTCCTTTTTCTGACTGTAGATCAGGGTGCCCAAAAGGTCGGCGGGCAACAGGTCAGGCGTAAACTGGATGCGGCTGAACTTCGCATCAATGCAATTTGCCAATGATTTAATTGCGAGGGTTTTTGCCAACCCGGGCACACCTTCGAGCAGAATGTGGCCATTGGCCAGCAATCCGATCATCAGGCGTTCGATCATCTGTTTCTGGCCAATGATGACTTTGTGCATTTCCATCGTCACCATATCGACGAATGCGCTTTCTTTCTGGATCCGTTCGTTTAATTCTTTGATGTCGGTTTCAACCATGGTCTTGATATTTTGAGGGTGCAAATTTATCAAATGAAAAAAATGTAAAGCAAGTAATGATGTTAATATTTGTTAACCATTGCGTTAAAAAAGTGTTAAAGCAATCTGGCATCCCGGGCTTCATTCATGATGGTACAACTCTCCGCGCAAGATGGAGAGCGCCCTGTAGAGCTGTTCTGTGAAGAAGAGACGCACCATCTGATGGGAAAACGTCATTTTAGACAGTGATAGTATAACCGAGGCCTGCTTTTTAAACTCAGGGTCAAATCCAAAAGGACCGCCCACAATAAATAAAAGGGTTTTGCCGCCTGAAATAAATTGCCTGTTCAGGAATGAGGAAAACTCCACCGACCGCATCTCTTTCCCCCGTTCATCAAGGAGTACAACAACATCGCCCGGCTGTATATATTTACGCATCATGTCCGATTCACGTTGGGTTTGTTCAACCTGTGAAAGCGACGCTGCGTTTTTAATTGAGGGGATTTCTGTGATCTCAAAAGGAACATACCGTTTGATCCGTGTTTCATATTCACGGATTCCCGCTTTCAGGTAATCTTCCTCGGTTTTTCCAATCAGTAAGAGCCGGATCTTCATAATTCTGATACAAAGATGAGAAATTCGGACGAATTTTTATAAATTTGTGAAACAAATGCCACGCGTGAAGGGAACGATCCCTTGAAAAGCAATAAAGGATCCATCGGATCATCTGTGTGCAAACCATCAAGGAATGATAGAAATATTCAATCTGACCATTAAATCAAATTATTGACAGATGAGAAATTTACCCGTGTATTTTTTTGTATCGCTGATTCCGGCATTACTCTGCCTGAGTTTTATCGCTTGTCCGGGGCCTGATGAAACGACGGCACAGGTTGCCTCTGCCATCCAATCGGGCAATTCAGTTGAACTTTCAAAATACTTTAATTCGATGGTCGATCTGACGCTTCCGGGTTATGATGATTCATACAGTAAAGCCCAGGCCGGACAGATCATGAAAGAGTTCTTTTCAAAAAACCCCGTGAAAAGCTTTAAAATTACCCGGCAGGGTTCATCCCCTGATGGTTCCAACTATTCAATTGGCAGTCTCGACACGGGCAAAAAGGTATTCAGGGTCTATTTCCTGATCAAATCGGTGAATGGCCAGAACCTGTTGCACCAATTACAGGTCCAGGACAATTAATAATTAATAACTATCATTTTCGATGACCATTGATGAAATGATTAAACTGGCGCTGGCTGAAGACCTCGGCGACGGAGACCACACAACTCTGGCAACAATAAAGCCCGATGCGCAAGGCATGGCGAAGTTACTGGTTAAGGATAATGGCATCCTCTGTGGCGTCATCATCGCTGAAAAGGTATTTCAGGCAGTGGATCCGGCCCTGCAATTATACATTTATCAATATGATGGTGCCACCATAAAAAAGGGAGATATTGTGTTTGAAGTACGGGGGAGGAAAGCCTCCATCCTGAAGGCAGAACGCCTGGTTTTAAATTTCATGCAACGGCTCAGCGGGATTGCCACAGCCACAAACCTGGTTGTCAGAAAACTTGAAGGGTTGAAAACCAAAGTATTGGATACACGCAAAACCACTCCATTGATGCGTGCTCTTGAAAAATATGCCGTTAAAACCGGAGGCGGAGAAAATCACCGGATGGGCCTTTTTGACATGATCATGATTAAAGACAACCATGTCGATTTTGCCGGCGGGATTGTGAAGGCCATTCAGGCCGTTCACGATTATTTCAGGCAGACCGGCAGAAATCTTCCGGTTGAAATTGAAGTCCGGAACCTTGATGAGTTGAAGGAGGTCCTCGATTTTGGCCAGGTTGACCGGATTATGCTCGACAATTTTTCACTTGAACAGATGAGGGAGGCAGTAAAGCGGATAGGCGGCCGTTTTGAAACAGAAGCAAGCGGCGGTATCACGGAGGAAAATGTACGTGCCTATGCTGAAACAGGCGTGGATTATATTTCGATTGGGGCTTTGACACACCGGATAAAAAGCCTGGACATGAGCCTGAAGGCCGAGTAACAGTGAATAAGCAAACCCGTGAAAAAACGAATCCTTAATCATCTGACAGGACTGGGCCCGGTAGACTGGCTCCTGAAAGTTTCAAAACGAATCACCCTGCCTGGTTTTGATGGAGTACCCCTCTTTGATGTTGCAACTTTTTTCATCCGGGGCCTGACGGAAGGTTACATTACTTCGCGGGCCGCGGCAATTTCTTTTTCTGTTTTCCTGGCCATTTTTCCCTTCATGATTTTTTTGTTCACCATCATACCATTTATTCCCATCCGGAATTTTCAACAATCGTTGCTGGGAATTATCCAGGATTTTATGCCCAGGCTGGCTTACGAATCGGTTAAAGAGACCATTATTGATATCGTAACCCGCCCCCGAAGCAGCTTGCTGATCTTCAACCTGGTCCTGACCCTTTACTTTTCGACAAATGGAGTGAACAGTCTGATTGCGGCTTTCAATAACACCTATCACGCCCTCGAAACCCGATCCAGTTTTAAACAATACCTGGCATCAATTCTCATCGTCCTGATCAACAGTATTTTACTGATTGTCGCCATCGGACTGATCACCTTCGGCTCTGAACTTTTATCATGGATCCTCCCGGATGTTATTCAGAACAGTGCCATGGTGATCCTGCTTCTCGAACTGTTGCGCTGGCTGATCATCGTTGGATTGCTGCTGATGGCCATCTCCTTTATTTACTACCTTGCCCCTGCGAAACACAGATCATTCCGGTTCTTTTCAGCAGGATCCATGCTGGCGACCATCCTGATCGTGATCACCACCCTTGGATTCAATTTTTACGTTGATAATTTCTCCAGCTACAACGCCCTTTATGGTTCACTGGGAACGCTGATGATCGTACTGGTGTGGATCTACATCAATTCCATCAGTATGATTGTGGGGTTTGAACTGAATGCCAGCATACGGACAGCTGGGAGGAGTGCGGAGTAGGTGACAGGGTAACAGGGTAACAGGGTAACAGGGTAATGCAGTAATGGAGTTACAAAAATCTTAATTTTTGGTCACGTGCTACGCGTCACGTTTTTCTCAGGTACTTGCCGACCAGCGGGATCACCTCTTTCCGGTAGGCAAAGTAGACCAGTGCCATTGCTGCGATAAACTGACCGATTTCGATCTGGAATTTCAGGTTCGCCGGAGCCATTGTTTCTGAAATCAGAACGATGGCAATAAAGATAACGGGAGTATAAAATATTTTCCAGGGATTAAGTTTAAAGGTATAGACTTTCCGGCATTCAAGGTACATCAGAAAAGCCTGTACCGGTTTGATCATGAAGTTGGTCCAGACGGCGCCAATCAATCCAAAATATTTGATCAGCAAAATGCCAACCAGGATGTTGAGTACGGCGCTGATCATAAATACCCGCGGCAGGGCGGCGGTTCTTTTGAAGAACATCAACGGGGCCAGGAACATGTAGAACCAAACCCGGGTAGCATAACCTGCCGCAAGAATGGCCAGGAAACCAAAAGCCTGGTAGTAGATGGCCTTATGGATCACGAGCGGGATGAGCATGGGAGCCATGATCACAAAAAGAGGGATCAAAATCAGGAACAACGCCGTGATGCCATTGTAGTAACGGTTTATCTCGGGAGTGCTTTCATGTAAACCCTTGTCTTTCCATATCGAATACACCTTTGGATTCACCGTGTTAACCAATCCTGCCATGACCAGTTCGAGCCCGATCACGATTTTCACTGCAATGTCGTAGATACCGACATAGGTCGTATCTCCCATCAAACTTACGATCAGGAACCGGTCGATGTAGGTTACAATCCAGGTGAGCAGGGCGTAGATCACGATGGGCGTACTGTACTCAAGAATTTTCCTGACATAGGCCGGGTTCCAGGCCAGGCCGTATTCACGCCCCACAAGCGAAAGTGAAAAAGAGGCCACCACCACAGCCGGGATCAGCCGTCCCAGGATTGGTCCGTACATCGTGAAAGGGAACAGGTAGAGGATGGTCAGTGAGGCTCCGATGGTGAGCAGGAAATTTGAGATATTGATCCAGAAAAACCTCACCGGGCGCTGCTGGTATATCAGCAGGCTGGAGTATGTTTTAAAAACACTGTTGAAAACCCCGGTAACAATCGTTAACAGTCCAAAGGGGAATAGTTCAATGAAGTCGCTGCTTTTAAATACGAAGTTGAAAAGCCTGAGACCTCCCAGGGCGAAGACCGTGAAGGTGATAATTCCAAGGATGGCAATGCCGATAAAAACCGTTCCCAGGAATTCCCGCAATCTGGCCTTATCATTTTTATAGTCGAAATAGAGCACGGAAACCGACATATCCATCCCGTAGGATGAGATGATCTGGATCAGGTACATCAGGGCGATATACAATGCATTGATCCCAAACTGCTGGGGCGTAAGATAACTGGTAAACCACGGCAGTAAAAGAAATCCCGAAGCATAGGGCAGTGCTCCTACGATGGAATAAATGAGTGAAGATTTAAAAAAACCGCGGGAGATCATGCCGGAAAAGTTAGAGAAATAACGGATAAATCATCATAATATTTATAGGGCCAGATTAAATTACTTCACTGAATACTTTGAGCAGCCGGTCTTCACGAAGTTCGAGGGTGAAATCCGACAGGATCCGCCTCCTTGCCTCCGCCCCCGAGTCGAGGCTGAGGGCCTTGCGGACCGCTGTTTCGAGTTCTGAAACATCCCGTTTCATGACCACAAGGCCGGCATTGCCTATAACATCAGGGATCCCGTTGACATTGGATCCGACCGGGATACACCCGCACAGCATGGCTTCGTTCAATGTATTGGGCATTCCTTCGGTGATGGAGGCCTGCACAAAAACCCTTGCACGGTTATATTCAATAAAAAGTTTTTCATCAGGGCAATAGGAAAAGATAAGATTGAGGTTTGCAACAGAACGGATATGGTAAAGCTGTTCGATCCAGGGCATGAATGGCTCTTTAATTCCGATCAGTGTAAAATTCAGATCGGGGTTCCGGCGCGCCATTTCCGTAAACAAATCGAATCCCTTGTTTATAAAGTCGGCATTGCTGCTCATGGTCCCGACGGTGAGCACAGTGCGGGGCTCCTTTGGAATGGATTCATCACGGTAATATTTTCCGGTATCAATCCCATTGGGAATGATGATCATGCGGGTTTTAATTCCGGGATTATAATACCTGATGCCATCCTTTTTACCCTCAGCAGAATAATAAAAATTTTCATGATCCAGCAGAGATGCATGGTTTGGTATGATCAGCGTTGCATGGCGCAGGGCATATTTCACCATACGTCCCCTCCACTTTTTAAAATAGACCCCTTTGCGCAGTTCAGGGTAGCAGATGGCCTCCTGCCCCCCCGCAAAAATGATTACTTTTTTCCCGAACAGCCTGCCAAAAAATACCATCACAGCCGCGTGATAATCGCCGAACCATGTAACCATGGCCGCACTTCCTGAAATATGGCGGAGGATGAAAAAGATGAGAATGATCATTCTTCCGGCAAAATGCCAGACCGATTTTTTCTGGTTAATCAGGAAAGGGAAAACACGATATTCTTTTTCAAGGATCCGCTGGTCGGAAAGGATAAAAGATGAATTTGCATGCTTGATGTAGAGTATTTTCTTCATCTTTCCGGCCCCTTAGTGGTTGGAAGAAAAGGCCCGGATGCACCGTTCAACCCCGTCTTCGAATGTGACCTGGGGTACCCAGCCCAATACGCTGCCCGCTTTCCGGATATCGGCATAGAGGTCGAAGATCTCGTTCGGGCGCATCACTGCTTTTGAATGATAGGGTTTTTGGATCCCCGTATATTTCAAGACAAGGAGGATGATTTCTTCCACACTTTTAGAATAGCCGCTGCCAAGGTTGAATATCCCGTGAGGTTTTTCCATGGAGAGGATCAGGGCCCGCACCAGGTCATCAATGTATATATAGTCACGTTTCGGCCGAAGATCCATCACCTCAACCACCGGAATACCTGGGTTCAGCACCTTGGAAATGATCTCGTTGATCAGAAAAAGGATTGGCTGGCCGGGTCCGTAGGCATTGAACGGTCTGAAAACCGTTACGGGCACCTGGTAGTGTCGGGCATAGAACTGGCAGGTGGCATCGGCCATCACTTTGCTCTGGCTGTAAGGATTATAAGATTTAACCGGATGATTTTCATCCACAGGGAGGTAATCAGGTTCACCATAAAGGTAGGAGCTGATGTAGGTAAGAGAGGCCCCTGTTTTCCGGCAGAATTCAAGTACATTGACGGTCCCCATTACATTCACCTGGTAAAAGCCAAACGGATCTTTCCAGCTGTCGGGAACGAACGTTTTTCCCGCTAAATGAAACACATGCTGAATCCCTTTATCAGCATAGGGAAGAAGCGCCTTCTCAGAAGTAATATCGCCCTGGGGCATGTCGAATTCATGGACAAGATGCCCTGCCTGGCGCAGCGCCTTTACCAGGGTGCCTCCTATAAAGCCTGCAGAACCGGTAACCAGGAGCGTACTCACATCAGTTTGTTAAGCATTTCAATGTCTTCGTTTGCCTTCTCATAATCGTCGGGCCGGCCGATGTCGAGCCAGTAGCCCTGGTAAGGGAATATTTTTGCAGGCTGTTTTCTGTCAAGCAGGGTCAGCATGAGGTCATCAAAACCAAAATGAGTGTGGGGGGGGACAAATTCCAAGACTTCACGCTTCATCACGTATACCCCCATACTTACATCGAAGGTATATTCCGGTTTTTCACGGAATCCGGTAGCATGGAGCGAAACGGGATCAACATCGATGACGCCGAAATCAATTTTTGTTTTACGCGTATAGGTTGATACCGTAAGTAAAGCCTGGCTTTTCAGATGGTAATTGAACAATTGATGAAATGGCAGATCGGTAAGCAGGTCGCCGTTCATCACCAGGAAGTTTTCAGGCAGCCCTTGGATGAGTTTGACAGGTGCTACGGTTCCCAAAGGCTCGTCTTCAAGAGAATAGTTGATCTTCAGTCCAAACCGGCTCCCATCACCAAAAAAAGCCATGATGATCTCGGCAAAGTGGTTAAGACAGATGAACACCTCGTCAACTCCCTCTTTCTGGAGGCGTGTGATCAGGATTTCAAGGATCGCCTTTTCTCCCACCGGAACAAGCGGTTTAGGAATTACAGTCGTGTATGGCTTTAGCCTTGTTCCTTTTCCTCCGGCCAGAATTACAGCTTTCATAGAGTTTTTTTACCAGAGCCTTAAATATTATATATATCCGCTTTATACATTGCCAGGTTTCCTGGTTTCCTGAACCAGGCGATGGTCTCCTCGAGTCCCTTGTCCAGGGTATACCGTGGCGACCAATTCAGAAGTCTGGCTGCTTTTTTGTTTTCTGCCCAGAGCCGTTCCACCTCGCTTTTCCCCGGGCGGATCCGCTCATCAGCACTCATGATTACGATTGATGTTCCTATCTGGCCTGCAATTTTTTCAGCCAGGTCACCAATACTTATTTCGTAGTTGCTGCCCAGGTTGACCACTTCGCCCAAAGCACTTTCGCTTTCAGCTGCCCTGACAAATCCCATGGCTGTATCACGAACAAAGTTGAGATCGCGTGTCGGGGTCACAGAACCCAAGGTCAGGGTTGTTTTCCCGGCCAGGATCTGCGTGATGATGGTTGGAATAATGGCCCTGGCCGACTGCCTCGGACCATAGGTATTGAACGGGCGTACCACTGTGACGGGCAATTCGAAGGAGCGGTAAAAAGTCAGCGCAAGAAAATCAGCCCCGGCCTTTGTGGCAGCATAGGGTGATTGCGGGTTGACCGGATGTTCCTCCGTGATCGGGACAAATTGCGCTGTGCCGTAAACTTCGGATGTTGAGGTATGAATGACTTTCAGGACTCGCAGCTGGCGGGCGGCCTGTAATACATTCAGGGTCCCGCGGACATTGGTATCAACATAAACATCAGGGGAGTGATAACTGTATGGGATGCCAATCAGGGCAGCAAGATGAAAAACAACCTCCGTCCCTTTCATTGCTTCGAGCATGCCGTTTGGATCCCGAATATCACCTGAAAAGACCTCGACATGCTGCATCACATCAACGGGAAGGGAATCAAGCCATCCCCAGCGATTGAAGGAATTATAATGTACAAATGCCTTCACAGGACAGTTCATCTTCACTAATTCTTCCACCAAATGACTGCCGATGAATCCACCTGCACCGGTAACAAGTACATTTTTATTTGCAATTTCCATGATATCTCCTGGTCGAATGATTGTATTGCCAGCAACAAAATTAAGATTATTTTCTATTTTTGCTATCTATTCAGATCCATCCTGATCAAATGCGCGAATCAAAAGAAGGAGATCAGAACGATTGGACAGGCAATACGGAAGAATTTCCGCAAAAAAACATGATGAAAAACATCAGGATTTGTTCGATCCTTTTCCTTATCCCATTCTTTGCCTTTTCATACGGAGTCAAAGAGTCACCTGATTCTGTTTTGATTGTTCACAGAATTGATTCACTGAACAACCTGGTCAGTGTTTACCTCCAGAAGGAAAATTTCCAGAAGGTGCTTGAATACAATTTCATGATTGCAGATGATTATAGCCGCCTGGGAGACAACGAAAATATAATTAACAGCTACATCAGGATCATCGGTGTTTTTATCAGAGTCAAGGCCTATGACCTTGCCGAGAAATATATGCAGGTCCTGGAGGAGATTACAAAAAAAACAACCAACCCGGTTTCAAAGGCATGGATCTTTTCTAATCAGGCCCAGATCTCGCTCGGAAAAGGAAAAACAGATGTGGCGATCCGTAATTTTTACCTGGCCATATTTTATTTTCAAAAGGGGAATTTGCCCTGGCATGAAGGTAGGGCTTACAGGCTTCTCGGGGATGCTTTCCTTGAAAAGAATCTTTATAAAAAGGCTTTCTATTCTTACCAAGCATCAACTCTTTTTTTTCAGCAGATCCCGGATGACTTTGAAGTTGCAGTGAATTACACGCGAATTGCACATATTTACCAGATAATCAATGATAACCGCCAAAACCTTGAATATAATCTCCGCGCATTACATATCAGGGAAAGGTTGGGCACTCAGAGGATGATCAACAACTCCTACCTGAATGTCGGGGAGGCTTACTGGCTCATCGGGCAAAAAGATTCAGCCCGGTTTTATATGGATCTGGCACTTAAACTGGCCAAACAAAACAAGAATACTTATTTGATTGCGATCATCTACGACGAGCTCTCTGGCTTTGCAAAAGAGGAGAAAAAATTCAAGGATGCGTTAAAGTATTATGATGCCAGCATTGATAACCACAAACAATTTAATGCCGAGCAGAATGATGCGCAAATTGGACTGATGGCTGCCAACCATTCCATTCGGGCGGCCGAAGCGGTCAATGTGCTGATGAGACAGGAAAACCAGATCCAGGACCTGCAATTTAAACACAGGAGGCTCAAAACCATTCTTTATGAATGTGTCTTTATTTTCCTGATGGGACTCATCGTTTTTATCAATACAATGAACAGAACCAACCGAAAACGGAAAAACAGGTTGCTGTCATTGAACACGCAACTCAAAGCAGAGATACAGGATCGAATCGAAGCAGAGGGAAGGTTACAGCGTAGTGAAGCGTTATACCGTTTTCTGGCTGAAAACACCATCGATGTTATTTCATTGCTTGATTCCAAGATGAAAAGGTTGTTTATCAGTCCCTCCTGTGAAAAATTCTATGGATATACTCCGTTTGAAATCCTGCGGATGAACAGTCTGCTTGACCTGGTTGAACCCTCACACCGGGTGACGGTGAATTACCATTTGCTTGAATTGTTCCGCACAAAAAAAACAGTCCAATACAGGTACAAAGCCCTGAGAAAAGACGGGACCTCCTTTTGGGCCGAATCCAATATAAATCCCATCTTCGATCCTGAAACGGGAGCAATTAGCGAAATGATCACCACCGTTCGCAACATTTCGCAGCAAATAATCCATGAAGAGGAGCTTGCAGAAAATGAGAGGCAGAAGGATTTTCTTTTAAGAGAAATTCATAACCGTGTTAAAAATAATTTTGCGATTCTCATCAGCCTGATGAACATGCAGCAGGACCAGACAGGCAATATGGAACTCAATCGTTCGATTGCCGACCTTCAGCTCCGGGTACGAACCATGTCGCTGGTGCATGAGCACTTATACCGTGCGCAGGATATCACCGCCATTCCCTTTGATGATTATCTGTTGAATTTAATCCTCATTATTGCCAGTTCATACAAAAATGACCGAATTAAGGTGGTTACTGATATAAGGTCATGCAAGATCTCCATTGAACTGGCATTACCCATGGGACTCATCGTGAATGAACTAATCACAAATGCTTACAAGTACGCTTTCCCGGGGAACAACACCGGAACAATCTGGGTTAAACTGCTGGAGGAGCCCGATGGAAAGTACAGTATCACCATCAGGGATGATGGCATCGGGCTGCCTGAGAATTTTTCCATGAAAAAACCTCAATCGATGGGAACCCAAATCGTCCAGATCCTGGTGGAACAGGTCGATGCTCAGCTTGAATTCACAGTGAATGGAGGAACGAGCTTCCGGATCCTGTTTTCAATCCAACAAGAAAAATAACAAATGGAAAATCAATCCTGTAATGTAGCAATCATCGGCGCCGGAACCATTGGAACAGCCCTGGGAAATATTCTGGCAGAAACCGGCAGAGAGCCCATCCTTCTTCATTCAATTGAGGAACAGGTAGTAAAAGAGATCAACCTGACGGGGATCAATTCCAAATACTTTCCGACACTCCGGTTGAATTCCGGATTGCATGCAACCACCGACAACAAAGAGCTTGAACATTGTAAAATCATTTTCCTGGCTATCCCTTCGGTGATCATGATCGATTATCTCAAATCGATCCGTGCCCACCTGCCATCAGATGCACTTCTGGTGAACCTGGCCAAGGGATTTGGAAGCGGTTATCAAACAATTCTTGAATGCCTGATGGCGGAATTCCCCAACCCTGTTTGTACCATGAAGGGACCTAGTTTTGCCCGTGAAATTATTAACCGGCAGCCCACTGGCTTTACGCTCGGGTATGAGAAGGAAGAACAAATTTCGATGATCCCTGAACTGTTTGAGCATACCAACATTCATTTTGATTTTTCAGATGATCTTCGCGGAGTGGAGATCCTGAGTATTTTAAAAAATATTTATGCCGTGGTTGTGGGCATCGTTGATGCTCAGTTTAACTCACCCAACCTCCGGTTCCTTGTCCTAACCAAAGCTTTCCGCGAGATGCGGCGGGTTCTGCGGCAGTTTGGAGGCCGGGAAGACACCCTGTTCAATTATTGCGGGTATGGTGACTTTGCGCTGACTGCACTGAACGACCTCAGCCGGAACCGGACCCTGGGCCTGCTTATAGGCAAAGGATTCTTTACCGAACATGTTTCCCATGAACTGGTTCTCGAAGGAAAAACAGCCGTGAACGTGTTCTATCATGAGATCTCAAAAACAATGTGTGTTGAAGATCATTTCCCGATGATTGCTGAACTTTATCGCATCTTCAGCACAAAATACGATGTCGCATCGTTTGTCGAGAGGATTTTGTCGTTTAAGGAGGAATAACCTATGGCCGTGAAAGATCCGACCCTGACCGGTCAAACATTCTGGGAAGATTACTGGGAGGAGAAACCCGGGCAAAAGAAAAAGAAAACAAGCCTGACGATCAAGGAGATCCTTAAGGTTTTCGATCAGAAACTCCCGGCAACCCCGGGATTGACCATTCTTGAAGTGGGCGGGGCTTATGGCGAATACCTGCTGTACCTGACCCGGCGGTTTGGTTACAAGGCCTATTCCCTTGATTATTCACGTGTTGGAAATGAGCAGACACTCGAAACCTTTAACCGTGCCGGGATTCCTGTAGAAGTTTTTGAGCGCGACCTGTTTGCCGACAATGGTGATATGCCAAAATTCGACATTGTCTATTCCCTCGGATTTATTGAACATTTCGACGAACCGGTCAATGCCGTGGCCAAGCATGTGGATCTGCTCAAACCGGGTGGAATTTTGCTTCTGGGGGTTCCCAATTACAGTGGGGTTTACCGCAGGATCCTGAAGCGTCTGGCACCCTCTGTTGAACAAACGCACAATATGAAGTCCATGGATTTGTCAACATGGAACCTGTTTGTTGAGAAACTTCCTGTTGAACCATTGTTCACAGGCTATATTGGCGGATTTGAACCCCTGAACATGAAAAAGCTTGAGGTAAAAACCGCGGGAAACCAGGTAATCTATTTCTTCATCCGGGTGCTGATGGTCCTGTTCTCCTTCAACATGCAATTTCTGCGCAGATTCAATTCAAAACAGATCAGCAGCTACCTGGTGGGCATCTACCGGAAAACAGGATCCTGATTTATTCCCGCGGATTCCCTTACAGAATCTTGACACATCAACGAATTTGTTGTATCTTTGCACCGCTTTAAACATCCCGGGGCTGACCGGTTTTGACAGCAAGGGAGTGGGATTGTAAGCATGCCGAGTATTCGTGAGCCGACCTCGTAAAAAATCAGTTCTCACAGCCTATAAATGGCGACAATTATTCTTACAGACTTGCTGCTTAATTTTAGAAATTAAGTGCGTCTTGTCTCCCGGGAAACCCTTCTCAACGGTGTTCCGGATGAGGCATCGCAAATGTTGAGATAGCCCGGGCATTGTCCCGCTGTCAGGGCGAAATAACCGGGACTACGGATCAGATAGGTTTGCCCTTGACCGGCCTGACCCCGACAATCAACCAAAGGCTAAGCATGTAGAAAGCATTTTTGCTACTTGTTTGGACGAGGGTTCGAATCCCTCCAGCTCCACGACCTAGGTAAAAGCTTTGGAATAAAAGATTACATATTCTTCTATTATCAAGGGTTTTCAGAGGGAAATGTTTAAGGTTTGGAATGATCTTCTTCATAATTTTGGCGTAATTGTGTACACAAATGTGCCACACTAAAAACAGCCAAAATAAATGAAACCTACTTTTAAGATTTTACCGCGTACTGATTTTCAGAGAAAAGACGGTCAGTATGGTGTTTATTTGCGTTTGACCATCAACCGCAAACGTAATTATTATTCCCTGAATGTTTCTCTTCCTGAGCCTAAAAAGTACTGGGATCCGGTTAACTTCCAGATAAAACGTTATCCCGGTGTTAATATAATTGCGCTCAGGGATAATAATCTGCAGATAGAAAATAATTATAACCGCGCCAGGCAAATTATTTTCGATTCTGAAATTGCAAAAAAGGCCATATCTGCTGAAGAGTTTGAATTATTACTCAAAGCAAAAGGTGATATCAAAACATCATTCTTTGATTTTGCCAGGAATGTAATTGATTTGGATCGTAAACTAAGCAGTGAAACTGTCAGGAGTTATAATAGCTACCTCAGCAAACTCAAAGCTTTCCGGCCCTCACTCCTGTTTTCTGAAATAACACTGGAATTCATTAAAAAGTATCATGGATATATGATAACCAGCCTTAAAAATGGCGAAAATACATGCCATAAGTCACTATCATTTATTCGGACCATGCTTTATCGGGCCATGGATGAGGGAATAATTAATGAAAATGTTTTTCATAGAAAATATCCATTGAAAAAAGTACCTGGGAAACGGGCCTATCTAACCGATAATGAATTATACCGGCTTGAGCAACTTTATGCGAATATCCCATTAAAGAACTACCAGGTGAACGTACTCAAATATTTTCTATTTTGCTGCTATTGTGGTTTGAGATTCCTTGATATAAAGGCACTCCGGTATAAGAATCTAAAAAAGGAAGTGCATAATGGTTCAGAAGAAACTATTATCAGGGTCACAATGCACAAGACTAAGGATCCAGTTGAAATTCCATTACCAGATTGTGCATTAGATCTCGTTGGTCAAGGACTTCCAAATGAGAAAGTATTTCGTGTAAACAGTAATCAGACCACAAACAGGTACCTAAAAGAATCTGTTTCCCTGTGTCAGATTGATAAAAAGATAACCTTTCATAGCTCAAGACATACGTTTGCAACATATTGTATTACACACGGCATGAGTATGCCCACAGTAGGTGATTTACTTGGACATCAGGATTACAAAACCACAAAGATTTACGTTAAAATTGTACCTACTCTGAAAATTCGTGAAATGAACGCTGTCTGGAATAAATAGCAAATAGAATTGGACCCTTTTAATCCTCCCAGCCTGATTCTCTGAATTTTTTCAACCTCACATCTACAAAATTGCACCATGGGACTTTTTATTTGGTGCATAATGGTGAGTAAAGGGCGATAATGGTCGATAATGGCTCGAAATGGCACCTTTTGGTCCTTATACTAGAATTATATGTCCCTAAATGGTACATATTGATCACAAAAAACCCGCAAATGCAGGTTTTTCATAAAATTTTGAATAATTATTGATAGTAATATTCTAACTGCAGGTATAACACTCAAGGATTGCCGGCATAATACGGTCCCTTTTGAGAACAACCTGGATGTCTTTAACTAGATATTTTATCCCGTTGATCATATATTTCTTTGAGAAATCAAAATCCTTAAGCTCTGAGAACTCCATTTGTTTTACAATCTTGACAAGCTTTGTTGACATCTTGAAATCAGCATAGTTCTTCCAGTATTTAATATACGGGTTGTTGGGTTGATTATAGAATAATCCAAAAGCCGAAGTACGATTTCTCGCAAACATATAATGAGGCTCATCTATATTGTTGTATCCTGCAAAGAAGATCCTTGGTTTGATATCTTTATAGGCACTAAACGAGTTTCCACACGAACACGCTAATTCATTAAAGCCCTCAGATAGTAGCGAGGACAACCCTATTGAAATTTCATCTTTTGGTTGTTTGAGCGAAAACCGTGAAAAGATAAATTGTTCACTGCCTCCCCCTATCATCCAGGTCTTTAGCGGCGACATCCATCGATATTCATTCAAGTCAATGACAAATCTGCTTTCTCCTATTTCCGCAATTGGAAATTGGGGCAATTCATCAATGTTATTAACCGCCCCCTTTCTCATCTTTAGATTAGCGTCTTCATTTGCAGTTTCCTCATTAAAAACTTTATCATCTCCGTCTAATTCTTGCTTAAACGAAAATCCCATAACCTGGTCTTCTGGTTCTATGGACATACTGACGATTTTTCTGGAAAACTCCATACAGGTATCATCTAATAAGATTGAATCTGTCGGGATCAGTTTTACTGTTTTTTTCTCAGTATTTATAAAAAAACTACTGTTCCAGAACGAGGATATAGCTTTTAGAAAATCGGCCAAAGAAACGGAGGGAACATGGAGGTTAAGATAAATATGCTGGATAGAATATGAGAAATCAGTCATAATCGAGTTTGCCGACAATGAGTTAAATAAGACGAGCTTGTTATAATCAGGATGTGAGGTAAAAAGACAATCATCAAAAGTATAACCTACCTGAGAGAAAATACATTGTAATACATATCTGACATATAACATAGGAACAATGAGATTTTTATTTCCTGCAGGAGTATTAATGTTGATAACACCATTAAGGTGTCTGTTTAAAAATTTCTGATCAAAATCCTCTGTCGCCGGATCCAAATAGAACTCATTGAATATTTGAGGAAAACACATTGGTCGATCCGGATAATATTTATTTATTCCATTGTTAATAAACAGCATAGCTTCTAGATCGCTGGCAAAGGCAAATTCTCCAAAATCAATTTGTCTCAAATTCAGGTTTTTTACTTGATAATTAAAATCCCCAGCACCTTCGAGAATATATCCCTCAAAAATGTTTGAATTCAGCACTCTAAGTTTTGCTGTGCCGGTAAAAAAAGGAGACCCCTTCCATAAACAGGAAGCATCGAACTCCTGATAGACACTACCAGTACCGGCAACTCGATGTCGAAAGCCAAATTGAATCGCGTTCCGTGGACTATTTGGGAGATTAAAAGGGTATGAAAAACTCCCGGTGTCATTAAAAATGGGAGATTTAAAATTCATCGTGACCGAAAAATCAGGTGGCAGTTCAACCAAGGAACCGGCAATTTTTAATGATAACATAAGTTGATTTTTAAAGAATTATGATTTGAACTATAAGATTATAATGATTAAAGAGTTGAATCAGATCGAATATCATTTATCAATTTGGTCTCCCTTTCCAGATTGTCGTATGATATCGATGACCTTATCCCGTGTTTAAGGGTCTCATTCAGCAGGTCAATGGTCGCTTTTAATCCTGAATTATCCGTATTGATATTGATTTGTGGTGGTTCATTTTTGATTGTCGTGGTAGGGTAATTTCCTATCTGTCGTTGTGGCACTCCCATAATTATATTTGCCAGATTGGGGGCAAATGCTGGGGTGACAAAGGGTGGGGGTATAATGATACGACTTTCATATCCGGGTTGACGCGCCTGAAGGATTGCATCAATGACCTCGGGAGAGTTTTTCTGCAGCCTTTTAGTTGTTTCAGGATCGATCACAATTTCCCGGCCGGTTTCATTCACCAGCATAGGTCTACCGGGTATCCCGGTGAAAGATTCCTCATAGGGGACGTCACGATATAGCTTTCTGTCATCCTGCCCAATAACATTATATCGGCCTTTGGCCGCCTCCGGAATGGGAGTTGCAGCGATCAGGGCAATCTGAGCGGCACCCATTATACCAGCCACAATAGCAAGGGCGATTCCCACATAAGGCACAGTCATAGCTGCCGTTATTGCCTGGGCTGTATTAATTATAGCCTGAACGATCGAAATAGCCTTTTGTCTCACCGCCTCATCATGTGCAATCTTCCTTTTTTTGGCTGCCATGTCCTGATCCATCTTGGTAACACCGGCATCATATTCTCTTTGGGAAATTAAGCCAGAATCCAAACGTTTTTTCAGATTCTCCTTCATTGTGTTGTTCTTCGCTTCATCCCTCTGGAGTTGGGCCTGTTCATAAGCAGATAACGCGCTATCGAATGAAGAGAATGAATTAACCAACGATGAAAGGGCTAGTATCGTGACATCGTACCAATCTGTGCTGAGTTCTTTCAGTTTTACATAATATTGCTCCCAGATAAGCTTTTGTTGCTCGGTATTTCCCGCGGCTGCAGCCAAAGCCATATCGCGTTCCTGAGCGGCTATCTCTCTTTTCTTGTCAATAGTCATCTGGCCGGTGCGCTCAAGCATCATCTTTGTTGCTTCCCATTCCGCGCCTTGCCTGGCATCAAGGTCGGTCTGTGTCTTTGAATTATCGATTGGCTTGACTAGGTTTTGACGGAGATTTCTGTACTTCTCCTCAATTTCTGATTTTTGCTGTTCGGTTAATTCGGTATTGCTCAGTTCGGCTTCGCGCTGGGCTGCTAAAATCTTTTGAGATACATCAAACCATTGCATGGATCCATCGATCATGCCTTTGAGTTTGGCTTCCCACTTATCTTTCTCCAGCTTCAGCGATTCCTGTTTCTCCTTATCGGAATATTTCTTATTGATCCCGGAGACTTTCGTTTTATACTCTTCCTCCAGCGCTGCCCTGAGCTGGTTCTCCAGATCGCTGCTGCCTTTGATTTCAGAAAGCTTCTTACGGTATGCAAGCTCTTCGATCTTCAATTCCTTATCGCGCCCGTCCTTGATGCTCTGTACCCTGGCATTCTCCAGGTCAGAGGCAATTTTCATCATGTATTTGGCGCAATCGGAAGCATTTTTCCTCAGATCTTCGCGCGTTTTAATTTCCTCCTTTGCCAGCTTTTTCTGGGTGTCGGTTCCATCCTCTGCCAGCGCTTTGAGCTCTTCAGCTGACATGGTTTTATAGGACACTGTTTCAGATGCTGCAGCTTTTGCAGCATCCTTTTCGGCTGCATAAGAATTGAGCGATTGCTGCAGGGCATCGCCGCGTAATTGTGTCAGCTTAGTATTAAGGGCTATCTGAGTGTTGACCATCTCCTGGTACTTTCTTTGTGCTTCAGCTATTTCTGCATTGTTTGCATCCCTTGTTGAATAATTCTGACCAGCCTGTTCGTTTACCTTATAAGTACCGGTCTTTGCAATTTCACCAAGGACAGGTTTCTCTTGATTTATCGCCACATTTACTTCAGCAAGGTCTGAAATGGTTTGATCAATAGCCTTTCTGTTCTCATACCGCAATAACAGTACCTGGCCTTTGATGTAATCTCTTACCCGTTGCGAAGAAATTTCAATAGCATTGCCGTATTGATCAAAAGCAGTGGCCGCGCCGGGCATAACTGCTGCAACCTGGCCAATGATCTTTTTTAGTTCATTCTGTTCACTGGCATTCAAAGCGGTTTTTGATTTTAACTGATCGTACCGGTCAAGCAGTGGGTCAATGTCTTTGACCAATAAAGCCACAGAGCGCCCGTGCTCCTGAAAAGTTTCCAGCGCTGTCTTCGATGGTGTAATAAGTTCATTGAGCTTTTTGGCATACTCGCCAATCAATGAGGCAACCGGCGTAATAAGTTTACCAATAAACCCGCCAAAGGTTTCAGCAATTTCACCAATCTGGATCCCTGCAGCTTTTAGCGCCCCGGTTCCTTTGGCCACGGCTTCAGCCTGGCCTCCATACTGATCATTGATCGACTTTAAGATAACCGCCTGGGCTTCTTCCAAACGATTTGTTTCAACAAGTTCTTTAATCATGCTTCGCTGCTCTGTCGTGAAGACAACACCAACTTTGCGAAGAGCAGTTAAACCGGTAATTGGATCTGATAAAGCCTTACCAAGTTGAATACTGGCCGATTTCAAATCACCATCCAATACGGTGGATAGATCCATTGCAGCTACCTGGGCTTTCAAAAAGTTTTCACCGGCAATATTGGTGAATGTAAGCAGCTGGGCCGTGGCTGAGTTTAAAATCTCCTCATCTCCAAACAAGGTAGTATTTTGCAACCGGGTTGCCTCGTCGGTTAATTGTTTTAAGGAGAGTCCTGCAGATCCACCGGTTTGTTTAATTGCCTGTTCCACTTTCTGGATAGCAATCTCCTGCTGCCGGTATGCTTCAATTGATGAAACAATCCCATCTTTAATTCCACTGAAGACTGAAGCCACGACATTGTATGCAGCCATGCCCCCAGCCACTATCCCGGCCAGGGAAAATCCAGACATGGATTTTTTCATGTCTTGGTTAACCGCTGCGGCTCCCGTCCTTAATTCATTATACCGAGCCTTTACCTGGGAAAGTTCCCTGTCGATTTCTTTGAATTGTTCGGAGTTGGGATCCATATTAATTTTCATGCTGGAAAGAGTTTTGGATCGGTTATACAACTCTTTCATGCTCAGTCCGGTTATGCCTATGCTGTGCCTGACATCTTCCATCTGTGAATCCAGCTTATCAAGTTCCTGCTGTTTCTTGCCAAGTAATTCCTGGTCTTTGATACCCTTCATCTCTTTACGGAGCTCAGCGGCTTGATCCTTTAATTCAGCTAATTTTTTGCGTGATTCATCTCCGTTTATCCGGAGATCCATCTGTAAAACATCTGTACGTAACATGGTCGTATAATTATATTGGTTGGTTTAATTGTTCTTTTAATGTTTCTTGTACGGCGTCTGTGAGCCCGTACATCAATTGGCCGATCAGAGAATTCAGGGATCCATATGCTGTTTTGCTATACCAACGGGCATCCTTGTAACTCTTTCGGCCAAACGGTCGTTTTTTATCGCTTGTTGACCACCTTGTTTTGGACATGCCGCTTTTGCTTCCATTAAATATCGCATCGCTTGTCTTTGGCGGTCCTACGTGGTATCTGATCTCAATAAATCGGCCATAATCCGGGAAATATAGCTGTAACTGATATCCAAATGGACCCGTACGCTTTACATCATAACTTATGCTGTCCTTCAGGTGGTTCGTGCCCTCTTTTGAAACCAGCCCCTTATCGGAAATTGCTTTTACCAGGGCGCTTTGTAACCTGGCCCCGTATTGCTGCAGGGTCGTTTCTATGAACTTCAATTCTATTTCTTTTTCCATAGGATTAGCGGAGTTTGATATTGCTTATTTAGTTGCTGATTACGTTATCCAGGGGCCGCCCCCGCATTTGCCTCTCAAGTGAGTCTCGATAAATCCGGAAACGATGTTCCTGGATTTTATAGTCAGAGTAAAGTATTTCACGGCGTTGTTTCATCAGGTCACCGATCCGGTCGGTGATTTGTCTACACTGGCATATTTTACTTGGAAGATTTTCAGGCTCTTGTGAATAATAAATCTGATTATGGTCGCCCCACAGCGTTTCAATCTCATCATTGATTAATCTCACCATGGCCATGGCCATGATTGCTTTTTCATCTCCATGAAGGGATGCTTCTTTCACAAGCTGCCAATCGTTTTCCTCGAGTTTAAAGAAGATGTTGACTTCCTCGGGTGTTGGTTGTTTTTTCATGGCCAATTGTATAAAAGTTTGTCTTCAATTTTTCTTCTCTTTATTGACTGTAATAGGATCTTAATCTTTTTCCGTTCCAGGCCATATGCTTCATGGATGATCCTTTCCTTTTCCACAGGTATTTCCTGGATCCGATTCATTCCTGAAATCATGTAACGGTACCATTCTGCCCGTTCTCTTTCTGTTCTGCCGGGTTGAGATTTGCGTTCTGCAATCTCTGACTGGAGCCAAGATAACTCGTCATCGAGATCACTTAATGTCTGCAGTATTTCGACAGCCTGTTGGTCGCCGTTTTTTACTGCCTCCTTGAGAAAACCCAAATCATTCTCTGTCCGGGATTCCCTCCTTGATTTTTTCGGTTCATTCTTCATGGCCAGGGGGTTTAAACTGTTCTGATTTTTTTCTTGAAAATAATTCTGTGAGATACGCTTTCGGCGAAACATCCTTTATTGATTGATTGACTTTTCTTTGTTTGCCCCGCCCTTGTTTTCGTTTTTCAAATAACTCTTTAAGATAGGTTTTCGGCCAACCTCGCTGCAATGTCAGATTTATAAGTAGCTGTTTTTCACGTTCCAATTCAGAACGAAACTCCCTTTTGATAAAATCATCCGGGTGTTTTTGTAGTTCCTCTCTAACCCTGGTTAGCGTGTCGGAAATTGCATCAATCCTTTTATTGATGATTCCCGCTGATCGATTACCGTAATTTGTTTCTATCTGCCTAATCGTTTGAGCGAGAAATTCTTTTTTGATTTTTCTATTTTGACGCGTTTTTCTGTTCATTTTTTTCAACTTTTATATTTATACTGCCAAGTTTGACTTGTAATTTCACGCTGGTGGATGTACCGAATGATATCCTTTCTACTCATATTTAATTCCATTCATTTCAACATGTCCTATTTAAGTTTTTAAATAAAATATCTGTGTCTTATTTTCGAGCGACCCGCTCTCTCCTTAGTTTGCACGTTCCATGCCCATATGGGCGGATATATGAGCGGAAGCCATCTGATATCAATGATTTCATGTTTGTCAATATTCGTCGCGGCAAAATCCCATCTTAACCCGAAAACCGCTGAAGTTTATTTCGATCGCGGCATTCAAATTTTTCATAATTATTTTTTCTGCAATGTCGACCGAAATATGTTTATACAATTTTGTAGCGACCTGCCCCTCTGATCCTGATGATAATCCACCATCCTTTTGAAGACCAATTATTGAAGGGTGTACACCCAATCCGGATGTAATGTTGAACTGTGATTCCCGGTTGATTTTCAATTCCGATTCAAAATAATCTTTGGTGTGGGCTTCAAGCGGGATAACCTTCCATCTGACATATTTACCAATCAGCTCATCATGCAATATCTCCGTCACCAGAAATTTCCCCGCTTTTTCAATTCCTGACAATGCGTTGGAAACCTCTTCAAACGTTTGATCCTTTGCCCTATCCAATATGGCATCGGTGTACACTGTTCCTTTCTCCTGGCATTCGGCTATCAGCTTTTCTCGGATCTTCACCCAATAGAGCGCCGGTACTTCGATGTGATATTTGGGTGAAATTGAATTGCAGTTGAATGCTTCAACCCGGGAGGCGGATTGCTCATCTGCCTGGATCCAGGACAGTGAACTGTGGATCGGCGCCCTCGGGTAAAATTCAACACCCGATTGAGGTAAATATTCAAAACTCATTGATATCTCCTGAGCCCGTGGGTTGGCTGCATCAAACACTGGCAACCGGTCGTACCCAAAAAGCCCCGGTCGTGAAAAGTCGCCGGTGATCACACCGGTAATGGGTTCGCCGGTACCGGTCCACTGGATCCTAGCCCAATCACTTTCGATGAATTCCAACTTTTCAACAGCCAGTTTGCTAAAAGGCTTTACATTAGAATGCACTTTCGTAAAATATCCGTTCAGCAATAGATACTCAGCTGTGACCCTCTCAATGTATTGCCTCCAATCCCATGTACTGAGCCAATCTTCAATATCTTTATTTTGTACCCATCGCTTGTATCTCCAGCCGTTGGCAAATCCGGTTTCGTACAATTGCGGTCCGGATCCCCAAAGCATTTCAAAATGCTTGTTCAGGATATTCTGCAACAGGCCATTTTCCCTGGTGACCTCCCGTATCATTTGCGGATAAAGGTTGTCATTACCCCATGGCCAGACGTAACTCCCGCCTGCAGGGATTGGTCGCCCGATTAAATAATCCTCCAGGTAGTTTGGGATTATGTTTTGAGTTTCATTCATGGTGACTGTACTTTTTGGTTTTGAACATGTCATCAATTCCATTTATGATAATTTCACGGACCAGGACCGACCGTGGCTTTTTTCTCCGGAGACAGAGTTGATTTACTTTTTTCATTTCATGATCCATTAATCGGATCGAAATGTGATGTACGAAAAATTTTTGTTTAGGCATAGGTTTTATTTTTAGTTCACAATTATACTATCTGACCCACATATTTTAAAGGACAACTTTTTTTAGCCAAAAATCAGGTATCACCGTATTTATGATTCAGTACCTTTTCATGCCATAATTATAAGCTCATAAATATGAAAATTAAAGGACACCTTTTTTTGTTTCCTAAAACCATTGATTGGCGTGACTTTCTGAGCATGACAATTAAAATAATTTTCTTTTGACTTAAAATCTGGTAAAATCGGATCCACTTCGACCGGAAAACCACAAAGAAAAATGTAATACAGGAGGTCTCCGGAGGGGTGAAATTTGAACAGGAAAAAAATATTGAGTTGAAGAAAAACCCGGATTTGGGTTTTTTAAGGAGGAGAATTTCACCCGGAAAGGCAGGTGTAAAATTACTATTTGAAAAAAAATCGATGACTATTCGGGAAAAAAGCCGATCAAAATTCTGTTGATGAAAAATTAGCCTGGTGTTTGGGGGTGGAATAAATAACGGGAATTCCCTTTTTAAATATCAAAACCGCAAATCTGCGGTTTAGCATTGAATTTAAAAGTGAGGATCCTCACTTTATTATCTGATCCATCTGCGTGTAAAATGCAAGTAGTTGTAATCTGGAATCATTAATTTTCGATGTTTGAAAAACGCTAATAAGCGTTTTTCGGTTGCCTCCCTGGGCATGGTAACTGAATTATCGGAATTCCGATAATGAGCTCATGATAAAAGCCGGATTCCCGGTTATTTCCTGAAGGGCTTGACCGAGTCCAGGACGGTCAAGGTAATCAAAAGGATACCTTGACTGTTCGTCAAATCTAAAACTATGATAATAGAATATCAGCCGGGATCCCGAATTCCTGGTGAAACAACCTGGCAAGTTGAAGTGTTAGCGGTTTACGTTTATTCAGGATTGCAGAAACGTATCCTTTTGAGCCTACCTTTCCTACAAGATACTTATCCTTCAGCCCCAAATCAACCATCTTATTTTTTATGGCATCAATGGGATCCGGTTTTGGAACAGGATAGAACTGATCCTCATATTGCTTGATTAACAGGAGTACAATTTGAAGTTTTTCGCCTTCGGGCGATTCAGGCGTTACATTCTTATCAAACATTTCATCTGCCCATGAAAGGCACTGTTGATATTCTTTTTCCGATCCTATGATTTTTAACTTCATGATTTCTTCTTTTTAAATTCTGTACTTGATACTTCCACCCGATCATATTCAGAATGAGTACCAAACCATTTTATCTGAATGGTCCTGAATGTAAATACAATCCTTACCACCAGCCGATATTGGTTTCCCATAATATTAAAGACAACCCTGTCATCGGCTACCAGGCTTGCATTGCCATACACTTCTTTCAGCTCGTTAAAATTTTTAAATTCACATTGAATCAGTTCAAAGTACCACTCCTGTAATGCAGCCGCTGCCATAGGATACCTTTGGCAATAATCCAGCAATGTTTTTCGGGCAATGATGTTAAACATGCTGCAAAGTTACTTAATAGTTTTCTATTAGAAAACATTTATCTGAATTTATTTTTAATTTACGCTTATTGGCGGTTATTCCAGGTTGGATCCTGGGTACCTTGACTATATCTGGCATAGTCCAGGTATAAGAAAATAAAAAAAAAATATTTATCACCCCCCCCCGCCATTAGTTTGTTGCTTTTTGTGCACTCTGTGCACTTTTACTGTTATTACTTTGATTTATAATGTTTTATACAGTACATAGAGGTGTTTTTTCCATGCACTAAGTGCATAGGGTTCTATGCACTGATCTAAAAACAGTGCACAAGTGCATAGACAGTGCATAGGATTTTTTTTCTATGCACTGAGTCTTTTGCCTTATTTTATTGATGTTTTCAAACATAAGTGCATAGAGTGCATTTCTTTTTACTTTATTAAGGGGAGGGGTAGTAAAAAAACAAATTAAAATGAAAAACATAAAAATTCCGGAATATTTTAATTCGTCAAAAAAAAACCCCGCCAAAAGATTGGCAGGGTCATTATTGATAATATGGCATGCGACAGCCAAAAAGGTAAAATTATTTTTTATTCAATTAATTCAGCCATTAATTAATATATCTACCACTCATAAAGAAAGTAATCCTTGCCGTTACTTCTGCTTTCTACATTCGTAACATTCTTGTATTTGGCATACATCCTAAGCCATCTGGTAAAATCACGTTGCCGAAATCGTTGGTTATTGAAATCAGGATTTAATTTAATGAAAATTTCAAAGGCCTGTCTTTTAGAAAACAGCTCAGATCTTTTTATATTGAAATCAACATGGATATCTAATAAATTTTCCTGCACCTCTGTTGAGATCCCATTCTCCGACATTGCATCATCCATGAAGCTTATGAATTCCTGACAAGTATGATCTAATAGTGTCCGTTTCGACAAATTGATTTCAACTGGTTTGATTAAACCATGCTGAAAGTAATGTATGATACATGAAATCATGAAATAATCAAATCGCGCCCATTCATCCGAATCCCAATCGATGAAGAACCAGTGTGGAACATAAGTTCCATCCTCATTTACTATTCCAAATTCTTTGGATGGATTAAACTCACTGTCATAGTGTTCCGAAAATTCAAATTGTATAACCCGGTCCTTTGCGCTCTCACCTTCAATAATGATGGTTTTGTTTGTAGAAAAAATAAACTTTGGCCTGATAACAATGGGTTTTTCATTTTTCTTATCGATTTTAATACCCTCAGTGATGTCATTGAACGAGTTCTCAATATTGTAATTATTATAAATGTCGTTAATGTGGATCAGCTGAGTATCAAGGTTGGCGTCCTCATATTTAAACTTATTTTTCGGGCTGAAATCTTTTCCATTCAACTCCATAAAAACACTACCACGTTCATCCGTATTGAGCATTTGACCTAGACCCTTACCCCACAAAGTTTTTCCTGTACGTCCGTTTGGTTCACCATCCTGGCTAATTTTACTATCAGTCAGTATTACTGCAAACAATTTACATTCCATGAAATTATGCAGGGCATATCCAATTATTGACTGCATTGATTTGAAACGATCTTCGTCTTTATTGCAAATATTCCAAATGAACCGTTGAAAAACAGCTGGCTTGTCATAGATACTTGGATTATCACAAAAATCACGCTTTAGTATTTGGTTGGACCAGATATAGGAATCTAATTCTGAATAGTTATGAAATGAATATCCGTCTTTAGTAACAGACACAAACCCATTTTGATAAAAAAGAAACTTCTCATATCGGCTATCCTTTTTAATCGATACAGGTTTTTCCGGATTTAACCTTTTCAGCAATGTAGATGAAAAAAATGTATCAATTCCGTTAAACATTTTTCTCTTAAGAATGGTACTATCAATAAATTTTGACCCTCCCTCCCATTTATGCTGATAACCCTCAATGTTTTCAATAAAGGTTATAAAATGATCCGTTATTAATGTTGTTGAAACTTCTGTAACAGTATTATTTTGAGCTTTCAGGAATCGGTAACTATCTATTCCTGCATCAAAACGAATAAAACCACTCTCCTTTAGCTTTTCAATGAATTTCACGCGATCAATTTTTATATCCTTAAACTGACCCTCGCGATCCTTTTCAATAAAATAAAAGTCATGATCATGCTTTATTTGTTCATTGTTCGCCTTTGTTTCATGCTCTTCATTCTCCTCTTTTAGATTTTTATGTTCATTTTTTGCAGTTGACGGTTTGATGTTTTTTCCTTTCCACGAAGTTTTAGGAGGTATTATTATTCCAAGTTCTGTAAAATAAATATCATGTGTCTCATCAGGAAGGGATAAGACCATGGAGGTGATCTCTGATATTAGCCTGGCTTTTTGATCCGGTTCCTGGTGACTGTCTTTCTCCTTTTCGGCTAAGTAATAAATATAGTCCTTCTTATTTGGTTTCCCATCGTATAAATCAAAACGGGCTTTGTCAGTGAATAGTGAATCCGGATCCAGTTTTTCTTCACTCTGTGGAAGCTGAATTATTTTACAATACAATCCATTCTTGATTATCAGCTTTGCTGATCGGTTTACCGAGGCCTGGCCAGCCTGATCGTTGTCACCGATAAGTGTGATGCAGGGGGTGATCTTTTTTAGCTCTTCTATATGCCCCTGGCTGAGTGAAGTTCCTGAAATGGCAACACAGTTGCAGATCCCAATCTGGTGAAGCCTGATAACGTCTGCCTGGCCTTCAACCAGATAAACATTTCCTTGATCCTTTATGATTCGAGAAGCCAGGGCGAGATTATATAAAACTTTGCTTTTATGGTACACTAAGGTTTCACCTGTGTTTTTATATTTTGGCTCTTCCGTCTTATCAGGTAAACATCGACCGGTAAATCCGACAATACCACGCCGGTCCTTAATAGGGAATATGATCCTGTCACGAAAAATATCATATGTGTGTTCCTTTCCATCCTTTTCCTTTTTCATTATCAATCCGGCATCCAGGAGTAACTCTTCTTTGTATCCTTCTTTTTTAGCTGCAGTTAGTAAATTTCTCCATCCATCAGGGGCATAGCCAACGTCAAAAGTTTTTATTGATTCGTCGTTCCACCTGGATTTTACATACTCCCATGGGGTTGTATGCTGGCTCAATATCAACTGATCACTATACCATCCTCCAGCCCATTGGTTGATGTTATATATCGCCTCCCGTTTTTTATAATTTGCCTCATCTTCATCTGAAAGTTCCAGTTTTGGAATCTCAATCTGGTGATCACCAGCAATCATCCTCACAGCCTCCGGAAATTGAACCCCTTTAACCTTCATGACAATATTGATGGCATCGGTACCATATTCATTGCATACGAAGCATTTGTAAATACCCCTAGCGGGATTGATTTTTAGGCTGGGATCATGGTCATCATGAAATGGACAAATTGCCTCATATCCGGAGCCGTTCTTAGTGATTTTAAGGTATGGATCTATGGCTTCGATAATATCAAGATTTTTAACTTGATCAATTATGTCATCCGGAATGAAATTATTTCTGGCTTGAGTGTTGGAATTCAGCTTATTCATTGTATATTTGTCTGTCTGTAATCATTCAAAGTATTAGTTCTATTCTGTATGAATCAACGAGAAAGAAAGAGCTAAAAAATTCAAAAGGCGAGCTTACTGCAAGAGGGCTCGCCTTTTTTTATGCTCCTAATTTTTTAATTCATTCCCTTGATCAATGCCGGTCAGCTCATTGGCGTTATGCTGTAACTTGTCAATAATGTTCGACATGGCGTTATAAGTGGAAAATACGCACATATTGACCCCCTCTGTACGTTTTAAGTTGACCCCC
>JBAXVX010000024.1:0-64275 GCA_037128705.1 Bacteroidota bacterium
AAAACGAAGAACCTTAGCCAATCAAATTTCAACTAAATAATGGACAACCTCATAACAATGAGAACAATTGGGTATTTAGATGTTTTGGGTTTTGGTAGAATAGCACTCACGGACTTGATGGGGGCAATTGATATGATTTATGATTATCAAACAATCGTAAATAATAAGGTGACAGATCAGCACATACATCCTGAATTGCTTCAAATTGCCGAGAAATTGTGTGCTGATAGTTTTGAATCATTATTGCCATTTAGTGACTCTATCTTTATTGTATCAAACCAACCCGATAAATTTGTTACTCAAATTTCACATTTTCTTCATCATGCTTTCTCTATTAATGGATTTCAATTTGAGGATCCAGCTAATCCCGAAGATCCTACGGAAACCACAATCCCAATAGGTTGGTCTCATGAAAGATTGCCAATTCATCGATATCCATTATTATTCAAAGGCGGGGTCAGTTATGGTGAAGTTGCAAATCTGAGATTAAATTCGATAATTGATAATGAAATTGTTCCTATTAGAAATTTGACTGGTCAGGCACTTGTAGAGGCAGTCTATTTGGAAAAAGCAGGTAAAGGCCCGAGGTTGTTTTGTAATAAGGTATTTGTTGATCAATTATCACCTGGAATCAGAGATAAGTTTATTGGTGTTTTAAGAGTTAATGAGCTTTATGAAATTTTATGGCCAGCCTCAATCTATTTTGATGAGAATGATTGTAGAATTGATATTGGAGCGTTTGATACATTATTCATTCCTGCTGTAAATCTGTGGAGAGCTTTTGGTCACATTGAAAAAGTAGGGGTTCATTATTATGAGTTTCTGAGGTTGATCATTAATGCTACTCTTCAATATCATACGCAAAAAGGTTGTGGCCGATTTGCCCGACAATATATCGAGGAGAAGATTATTAGCAATGGCTTAAGGGATGAATTGAATGAATACTTTTCTGAAATTTAAATAATTACTCAAGTATTTTTAGGGTTTAGTTTTAGCTGAAGAATGGGTGATCCTTCAGTTTTTCCGCAGTCTCCAATTTTGTTACCCGTATATACGTAAGAAATGAAACTGTTGTCCTATGACCGGTGATTTGCATGATATCACGCATTGGGATTCCTGCCAGATAAGCGTTAGTAGCGAATGATCTCCTTGCTGTATGGGTTCTGATCTCAAGCCATTTTTGAAAATTGCCGTTACCAAGTTTTTTCTCATGAGCTTTATTGCCTATCCATCTTAAAGAATCATTTGTCTTTTGATTCGACGGAATATAAATGGATTCATATTTTCCCAAGATTTCCAGAACCAAAGGTTTTACCGGAATAATGACAGGTTCATTTGTTTTTTGAGTTTTGACATACAATTTTCCGTCTTGTATTTTTTCCTTTAAAACTTTTGACCAGTCAGAATGCCTTAACCCTGTATAACAGTTCAAAACAAAAATGTCACGTATTCTTCTATACCCGGGAAACTCGATTTCCATCTCATAAAGCGTTTTGATCTCAGTTTCATTCAGGAATATTTTATCTGCATCCTCTTTGATGGCTTTGAAATCCCTTTTCTGGTGATCACGGTTTGTAGTAAGGTTATCCTGGTTCGCTTCATTCATCAATCGTTTGATCCGCTTTATGTGACTTCCTATTGTGTTTGGTTTATAGGTTTTTGCCTTCAAATAATCGGTAAACTTGATATAAAAGTCTTTTCCGATGGTATCAAAGTCGATCCTGAATGAATGCTTTTTCTCAAACTCTTCAAGATGGTTTTTAAGACCACTATAATGATCAAGGTGCTCTTTGGTGATCTTGTTCTTGTACCGTTCCTTGAAAATATCGAAATAGGTATAAAGTGTTACTTTTGGTATCAAACTTGCCTTTTTCCTTCCAGTAAACACCTTGAAAGCATCATTCATCTCTTCCGCCTTTTGGCTGACTACTTCCTCAGACAGCTTGATTCCTTTGGGGAAAATCTCATCGTATTTATCAAGAAAAAAGTTGACAGTTTCCCTCAGTCTCTTATTTTCATCCGCAAAATCTTTAACTGGTTTTATTTTCTGCGCTTCCTGGTCCCACTTCGCAACTGGCACGTGTACTCCACTGGAAAGTCTCAAACGCTTGTGATTGAATGTGAATGAGATAAGAAGAAGAGATTTCCCGTTTTTTTCCTTGTCGGGATAAAAGATTACTGAGGCCATTATTTATACTATTTTATTTGTCAGTTCAAAGGTACGAACTGTCAACTTCTTGTACAAATTTGTCAGTAAAAGTTATTAACGATCGGTAAACGTCAGTAAACATGATTTAATATTATGTAGTATTGACGGACGTTATAAAGGTATCGACCTGATTTTCAATCAACCCTATATGACCCCTTCGGAGTCACAAATACATAATGATTATCTGTGTGTTAGGAATATTTTGAACCGTTGTTGAACTGGATGGATTTTCAGTGTTTATCAAAGGGGTATTTCGCAACATAACAACCCATGGCATTTGTGAACGCTCCTGCGGCGTAAACATTTCCTGCGGCATCAGTACATAATGAATTAATCTGATCATTGGCATTCAGGCCATTATTGGTGCCCCCCAATTCACTCCAGCTGGTTTCATCCCATTTGGCCACACAATATTTTCCAACGGCATTGGAAAAAACGCCTGCTGCATATACATTTCCTGATCCATCCGTACATACCGACCAGATGTAATAATTCGGGTTGAGTGCATTGTTGCCCGAACCCAATTTTGTCCAGCTTGTTCCATCCCATTTGGCTACATAAAATTTGTTGGAGGCACTGGTAAACGCACCAGCCGCATATACATTTCCCGAAATATCGGTGCAGGTGGTATAAATCGGGCCATTGGGTCTGAGGGCATTGCTTTCGCCACCCAATGCAATCCAATTGTTGACAGGTTGTTCAACGATAATTATTTCTTCCTTTTTCTTGCAGCTGCCGGCCAGCATTAAAACCACTCACGTAATGACCAATGAGTAAATCCAAATAGGTGTTTTTATTTTCATAACGGGTAAATTTTCTGAAATTTTGATGAGTGAATATTTTGTTTACAGCTTTTATTCGTTTTCCGGAATGGTTGATGGGTTGTCCAATTACTTTGTAGTGAACGTTATCTGAGCTCCAAATCCGGTTCCTTTGTCACTCGTGGCATAAGCCCTCAGATAATACTGCGTATTAGGGCTGAGCCCTGTTATACTGGAAGTAAAAGTTCCTGTTCCGTTGCCGTTATCAGTATGAGGAGAGGAAAATTGAGTGGGGTTTTGGACGATGTCCCAGCAAACACCCTTTGCTGTTATTATACCTTCTCCTTGCGAAATTATACTTCCGCCACTGGTGGCAGTAGTTTGGGTTATATTGTAAACTGCGGTAGTTTCAATATTTGGAAAATTAATTAAGGGCGAAACAGGCCCGGTTTGACCGTACTTGGCGCAGCCTGTCAGAATCAATATTGTTGAAATAAATATCGCAAGTATCAGGTGATATTTGAGTGTCAAGATCGGTGAATTAGAGGTAAATGTTTTATTATCAGGATGAAGGTCCCTTTTCGCCATGATGATTTTTTTGGAAGTCAAATATACATCCTAAACAATGGAAACCCTAATTGGTTTGCACGACGACACATGAAACTTTTTCATAGCAATAGTTTACGAAATCTCTGTTATGGAAATGTAAAATTAGGATGGATATTTGAGATATCCGGGAATTTTAACTGACGGATAACCGGAAGTATCGATAACCTATCTAAATTTGTCCCCGAATATACCCATAAGCCATGAAAAACAAAATAATGCTGATCATTGTAATGCTGTTTGCTTCAATCCTCTCCGTGTATGCCCAACCGAAGACACAGATTGAACTCAAAGATAACTGGTACTACCTCGACGGGCAGAAGTTTTTTATTAAAGCAATCGGATATGAAATCGGCGCCCGGCCGGGACAACATCCTTACGAGGGTGAAAAGAAGGAGGATCTTGATTTAATGAAATTCGATCTGAAAGTGATCAGGGAAGGGGGGTACAATACCATTCGAACCTGGAGCCAATATTCTGAAGCTCAATTGAAACTTGTACAGGAATCGGGGCTGAAACTGATCATGGGAATAGATGTTAATCCTGAGAAAAATTATGGTGATCCTGAATTTGTGAAAGAATGTGTTGAGAAGGTGAAAAAAGTTACGGCTTATGCAAAGAAATATGATTGCATCATTACCTACCTGGTTATCAATGAACCTCAGACAGACCATATACATCAGGTAACAGGAAAGGCGTTTGTGGAGCTGATGAAAACCATGATCGATGTGATCCATAAAGAACACCCCGGAATCCCGGTAACACTGTCGGCCAATGCCATGATCAGCGATTATCTCGATGAAAATTATTTTGATGTTTATGCCTACAATTGTTACGATCATTCAGAGGCCCAGACTGCTACCATGGGTTTCACAGATTATGTCAGAGGTTTGAATGAAATGAACGGACTTAATAAACCGTTTATAACCACCGAATTTGGCTATTCGGTTTCGCATAAGGGTTATGGCCGTTATGGAGGCAATACCCTCAGACAGCAAAGTGACGGACTCATTGCAAATTACCGCGACCTTATTGATGCCGGGGCTTTGGGTATGTGCCCGTTCTATTACGCCGATGGCTGGTGGAAAGGCGGCGATAAAAACAGTCATGGTCTGGATCAGCCGGAAGAGTGGTTTGGTTTCTGGGGTTACAGCGATCGGAACGATCAATATGGTTCGCCCCGCCCTGTGTGGTTTGCCATGCGCGAATACATGAAAGGGCTGATCATCAGCCCCAAAAACAATTCAATTCATACCGGCACCTCGATTCCTTTAGAATTTTATAATGACAAGGAGGTGAAAAAAGTGACAGTAAAATTCCTTGATAAGGCAATCTATTCAAAAAATATCAGCAACGAAGGCTATTTTGCCGATCAATTGATTATTGACCCGGTTGGAATAGCAGATATGGAGCTTTCTTTCGAATTTCACGATAAGGACAATAGAATCATCAAGATCGAATCAATCAATATCCTGGCTTCAAAAACTGCTTTTGAATTGCCAAAACTGACCATCGTGGTAACTCCCGGGAAAGATTTAAATGAAGGGAAAACAGCAAGCATAAAAACCACCATAGAAACACAAGAAAATTTTAAACTCCTGGGTGATTTAAAAGTAAGTTACAATACCCATCTTGGTTGGGAAGTCGGCCCACAGGCATCCGTCTCGATTAAAGACCAGTCGGATAAAAAAATAATTACCGCCGAAAATTTCTTCAACATCCCTGATAATTGCTGGGTTGTAAACGCGTCAGCAGGAATTTCGGTTCAATATGGTAAGTTTATCTTCAGAATCCACGACCAAAAAATAATTTTCAGGGGCAACTGGGCTAAGGAGGCAGGACGTAAGTAATGACACGCTCCGGTCCGAATTTTCACCCTATAATTTGATAAACTTAACCTGAACCGGGATCCCAGATGATTCCATCCGGAGAATATACACACCGGGTTCCAGTGTTTGCACAGAAAAAGTAAAATTCCCCTGTTTCCCATAATTTGCCTCAAACGCACGCCTCTTTTTGCCAAAAACATCAAGAATCGTTAACCTGGCTGGCTCTGATGGAATGCGAGTAAAAGAAACCGTCATGACATCGTTTGCCGGATTGGGGAACAGGGTGATCCCCTGATTTCCCTCGGAATCGGGATCAATCCCCGATGGATGAAGCTGTTCAATGATCTTTTGTTTCCTGGTGGTGAAAAATGGCTTGAGCCCGTATGGGGTGTGGGAATCGCCAACGGCTTTAATAAATGAATTGTTAAAATCAGCCACCGTGTATCCATAATCCAGAGTACGATAGGTGTCCTCCACCGCAGCCTGCTGGATCAATAGTTTCAGTGAATCTATCCTGGGGAAAATTGAATCCGGGTCGATCACGGTATGGGCGATGGTATCGAGAAATAATTTATAGCGGTTGAAAAATGCCGGATATGCAAGCAATTTCTGAGCCATTGGAAGCGACATGTTCCTGTTGATCCAGTTGCGGCAGTCGCGGGTGCCCCAGTCTATACCAAACCAATCAACGCCAAAGGTATTGTCGGGATCATAGGTGATAAAGTCAAAAGTTGAATCGGCAGGATTGTCGTACAGGTAAAAATTATTTTTATTGTAGGAATAGTCATCCCAATTGCCGGTAGCCACATCCAGCGCAAGTGCCTTCAGAAAATGATCGACATTCAGTATTTTGGCAATATTCAATGCAAAAGCATCCCCCGGCTGTTGATTTAGGGCGCCGGCAAGTTGGGCAATGCGGGTATAGTCATCGTCCGATTTATTTGTTTGAAGGTCGTAAACCCGGCCCCCTGTTACGGTCGAATTTTCAAGATCCTTGTAAGTCTGCTGGTCAGGGCCGTGGTAAACGAGATCAGCCGGGTAGGAACATTTGTAGAGGTTGCCCCCGTTCTTCTTGTATACCAGCGAAAGCCACTCCTTTTCCATCTCCTCCAGGTTGGTGTAAAGTCCGTAATAGGAACCATTGATGTACATCTTCACAAAACTGGTCCTGCGCTTAACCATTCCTGCTTTTTTCCAAATGTCGTAGAAAAGTTTCTCCCGGATCATCGTCGGGTCATTGTGCTCCGCATTCAGGTTGATTTTTTTTACGCCCTGGTATTTTCGTCCTGAAACATATTCGTTGAAACTGATCTTGAACGATTTTTTTTGTGAATACCGGGAGGTGTTTCCCCTAAGGCGAAATCCGACGTTTTGGAGCGTGTCCCTTTTTATATGGTCATCGAAAATAAACCTGGCCAGGTAATAATGGTCACTGAGTACTGAATCATAAATAACAGCCAGGGAATCGGGTGAAATGGTAATGTAGATTGAACAGAGACGGGTATCATCAAACAGTGTGTTTTGCGCACTGACTGTTCCGGAGAAAAGAAGAACAAACAAGCCGCTGAGCAGGAAATTTTTCATTTGGAAGTTAGATTAAAATAGTAACAGTTATTCCTGATTTTCTTTTCAATGACCTTTGTATCCTTTGCTCACCTCATCGAGCAGGAGAATATCCTCATCCGAAAGCCTGAATTTCAGGGCGCCCGTGTTTTCAGCTGCATGGTTTGCTTTGGTAGCCCCTGGGATGGCCACTACGGTCTCCCCGCTGAAATTGATCAGCCAGTTGAGTGAAATCTGGGAAGGGGTTACATTATATTTTACTGCAAGTTTTTTTACCATTTCTGTCACTGGGCGGCTTTTCTCCATTCCCTTCGGCCTGAACCCGGAAGAATACTTTCTCCAGCCAATATTTTTCAACAGGACCGGGTTGTCATGAAATTTTCCGGTAACAAGTCCCTGAGCCAGGGGAGAGTAGGCAATGATGGTTATTCCAAGCTCCTTTGCGGTTTCGAGGATCCCGTTGGTCTCGATGCCCCGGTTTAGCAAACTATACTGAACCTGGTTTGAAACAAGGCTGATCCCCGAATTCCGGAGCGTTTGCCAGGCGCTGCGCATCATCTTTGCCGAAAAATTGCTTACCCCGATGTGTCGGATTTTGTTTGAACGCAGCAATTCCGCCATGGCCTCCATTTCTTTGATTTCGGATGAAAATCCCCATGGCTGGTGAACCTGATAAAGATCAATGGGGAAGGGACTCAGGGCCTGGAGCCGGTCATCGATGGTTTTTACAATACTGGAGGCGGTCCTGAACATAGGCCACCATTTGGTAGCAATAAAAACATCGCCCGGTTTTTTCCCGAGGGCAACCAGCGATTTAGACAGTATCTTCTCCGAAGCGCCCTGACCATATACCTCAGCAGTATCAAACCAGTTGATGCCCCCTTCCAGGCTGATGCGTACGACATCGCGGATCAGTTCATCCTCGAGGGAGGGCCAGAATTTCCCTGCCAGGTTGCCCTGCTTGCTGAATTGCCAGCATCCGAGCCCGATGGGCGTGATCTTAACCCCGGAATTACCCAGGTTTCTTAATGGGATGATCGTCTCTGTTAACATAAGCCGGATTTAAAATGAATCTTTTTTAGTCTTTAAATAGATTTTACGGTTAAAACTATAGAAACGTGCAGGCTTGTGCGACACATCAACCTGCTTTTCATTGATCGGGGTAATGTAGGGCATGTTGGCAACCTTTTTTCGGAAGTTGCGCTTATCAAGTTTGGTCCCCAAAATGACTTCGTGCAGTTGCTGAAGCTGCCCGAGGGTGAATTTAGGGGGCAGCAGTTCATAAGCAATGGGTTTTAACATCAGGTCGGTACGCAGCACCTGCAGTGCCTGGTGCAAAATGGAAAGATGGTCAAAGGCCAGGTCATTGACCTCTGAAACAGTATACCAGCGTGCATTTGACTGAAGGACAAAATGAGAAGCCTTGTCCTGATCAATGTTGATCAGTGAATAATAGGCAACAGTGACTACGATCTCCTCGGGATGATCAATGCTGTTAAGCCAGACCATATCCCGTGGCTGCCGCTTAAGCCTGTCGGGTGATCCGATCGCTGAAAATTGCTTGAGATAAATATTATTGAGCCCGGTAAGTTCTCTCAGGACCCGTGTTGCTGCTGTATCCAGGTCTTCGTCTTTGCGCACCAGGTCTCCTGGTAATTTGAGGTCATTGTATTCTTTCCCTTCAAAGTGCATGTTACGTTCGATCAATAAAATATCGAGTTTTCCGAACTCGAAGCCAAACACTACACAATCGACCGATACATGCGGGTTAAGATTTATGGGCGCATTTGAATCTACCATATACAATAATAATTGTGCGAGGAATCGCAAATTCAATTTGAAGGGATGGCAAAATTATATGAAAAGAATGGAACCCCATTTCGGAAAAAAACCATTTTTTGCTAAAGTAATAGAAAAATCATTTTAAACTTTATAACTTAGTGTTTTTATTACACTATCTATATTATATTGTGTAACTTTTAAACCTGGTTTAATTTATACTTTGAGAAATGAAACAAGGACGACTTAAATCAATTGATGCCCTCAGAGGCTTTGATATGTTCTGGATATCAAGCGGTGATGCATTCTTTATCGCATTGTTCACCTTTGTCAACACACCCTTCTTTAAAGATATGGCATTGCAGTTGGATCATCCATCCTGGGCGGGATTTCGGTTTTATGACATGATATTTCCACTTTTTCTGTTCATCATGGGGGTGGTTATGCCCCTGTCAATTACCCGCAGGCTTGAGCGGGGTGATTCCAGGAAAAAACTATACCTTCATGTTTTTCAGCGAACCATCCTTCTTATTTTACTAGGCCTTGTTTATAATGGACTTTTTAATTTTGATTTTGCCGGGCAGCGATATACCGGCGTGTTGCAGCGATTCGCGGTAACCTATTTCTTTGCTGCCATCATTGTGATGAATTTTAAAAACAGGGGTCAGTTGATCTGGGCTGGTTCGATTCTCATTATTTATTGGCTTATCCTGCTTTTTATCCCTTCCCCCGGATTTCAACCCTATGACCTTACTCCCCAGGGCAATCTGTGCGGCTATATCGACAGAAAATTTTTGCCGGGATCCTTTTGTTGCTATACCTACGGTGATAATGAGGGCATCCTGACAATGTTCCCGGCCATAGCGAACGTACTGTTTGGTGTTCTTGCCGGCCGGTGGCTGCTGGGTGAAGATGAAAACAATAAAAAGGTAAAAAATCTTGTCATTGCAGGGGCCTGCTTTATTGCCGGCGGATTATTATGGAGCCTTGTTTTTCCGGTTAACAAGTATTTATGGACCGGATCTTATGTTTTACTTACCAGCGGGATATCCTTTTTACTGCTCTCCCTCTTTTTCTGGATTATCGATGTAAAAGGATATCACCGCTGGGCCTTTCCTTTTATCGTCATCGGGTTAAATCCCATAACCATTTATGTGGCCCAGGGTGTTTTTGATTTTGGCATCATAGCCAATATCTTCATTCATGGGTTTGCTGATTCCTTCGGTAGTTTTAAGCCCGTTTTTTTCCAGTTCAGTGTCATCCTGGTAAAATGGCTGTTTTTATATTTCCTCTACCGGAAACAAATATTTCTGAAAGTATAAAAACCGGTTTGTTAAATAACTTATTATCAGACTATTGAATTAATGAACCCACTTTATCTAAAAAAAAATATTTTTTTTAGATAAAGTGCTTGGAAAATTAGTTTTATTATTTATAACTTAGTGTCGTTATTACACTATGTATATTTTGTAAGGGTATTGGGGGCAGATTCAGGAATTTAAGGTTTTTTTATAATTTCAAATAGTTGATTATTAATTATGTATGAAAATTTACCTTGTTGTCCTCATCGTCACCGATCCTTGTCATCCTTTTATTTATTTTGCATAGAACAAACATAATCCGACAAAAAAACAAAAAAAAGTTAAAAAAAGTAAATTGTCGAAGGTGTTTTTTTCTTTTCAGCATTCGATTATAGTATATTTGCCATAAATAACCTAGTAATTAACTCTTTAAATTCAAACCAAAATGAAAAATGTGTCCAAATTCAGTTGGGTGATTTACTTTTTGTTGATTATCCCGCTCATCATCTCGTGCAAGAAAACGACAACAGAGCCTGATGTCATTGCCGACTTTACCTATTTGGTTGATAAAACAGATTTCAAAAAAGTCGCTTTTACCAGTACTGCACAGAATTATGCTTCGCTCAAGTGGGATTTTGGTGATCAAACCTCATCCACTGAAGCTAACCCGGTTCATACTTTTGCCGCTGTTGGAACCTTTGCCGTAAAACTTACAGCTACATCACCTTCCGGAGTGAATGATGTCATTACCAAACAAATTACCATTGCCGATCCGAACGCCGAATTGACGAAACTGGTTGGTGAAACTTCCAAAACCTGGAAACTGCTTCGCGTTACCACAAGCGGACGTTATCCGCTGCAATGCGGCCCTGAAGATCACTCTACCATTTGGTGGGCCATGGGAAAAGACAACAATGAAATTGCCAATCGTCCCTGTATGCTCAACGATGAATGGACCTTCGGCCGTGATGGCTCATTGAAAATTGACCTTAAAGGAGATTACTGGGCAGAAGGTGGCATGTTTATGCCTGAAAATATTTGCGCATCCACTGATCAGATGCTTGGACCCAATGGGGAAGACCTTTCCGCATGGGGTGGTGGAAATTTCACTTTTGTGTTGACCACCGGAACGACTTCTACGCTCAAGTCAGTTGGACTTGGCGCTTTTATCGGATTCTTTAAACTTGGAAATGGCTCTGAAACCAAAGTTCCCCTGGAATCAGTTACCTACAATGTTGTTACCCTTACCGATGGCCCTATTGATACGCTGATCGTTGAAGGCATTTACAAATGGGATCCCGCCGTATCAGGTGGTTACTGGAGATTTGTCCTCATGCATTATGACAACCCAGCCGATGAACCTCCCATTCCAGGAAATAAACCAAATGTTTCCTTTACAACTGAAATCAGTGGTCAGACTGTGATATTCAATAATACCACATCAGGCGCAGATTCATACCTGTGGGATTTTGGTGACGGACAAACCTCTACCGAACAGAATCCAACCCATACTTACACGGGAGGACCATTTACTATCACCTTGTCAGGCACCAATGCAAATGGAACGAGCACTGCATCTGCCGTAATCTTTATTTCAACTGCCGACCTCACCGATGCTATGTTACAGGGAGCTGCGTGGAAAGTTCAGGTTTCAGATAAATCTGTCTTTGTAGGTCCCGGACTTGGAAAAAGTGACTGGTGGTCTTTGCCAAAAAGTTTCATGACGGGTGGCACAGGCGCGGACGACTGGACCTGTTTACCTGACGATGAATTTACCTTCGGCGCAGGAGGTTCATATACATACAATACTATGGGAAGTGCCCGCAATGACAACTATTTCGGCGATCCAAACGGTTGCTGGTCTGATGTGCAAATTGCAGGAAGTACCACAGGCGGTGCTGCATTTGGCAGTGCAACCCACACATATGTACTTACCCCTGCAACAGGAACCACAAGACCAATCATTACACTGACGAATGGCACACTTACAGGTGGAGGTGCGGCCGCAGCGTTTCTTGGTTTCTATAAAGGATATTATGGTGGTGAGAACGCTAAAAAATCAGATGGAACATATCCTATTGCAAATGGTGGTTTTGCTACCAACACCTATGAAGTAATGGGTTATGCAAATACCGGGTCAAAAGAGTATTTGTTTGTTTCAGTTGATATCACAGCAGCCCATGACGGAACATCTGCCTGGTCTGTCATCCTGGAACGCTAATCCTAATTTTTAAAAATTGCTTGACAAAGAACAGGAGTGGGCCGGTTTTGCCTCACTCCTGTTCTTTTATAAAATAGTTTGAGTGCCGTCATTTGTACGTTTCAAAACAATTTGTACCACATGAAATCCCTGATTTTATTCATATTACTCGGCTTCGCCCGGGTCTGCGTTGCACAAACGGAAGTACTTGTCTGGAGTGATGAATTCGACGGAACAGGTGCCCCTGATCCTTATAGCTGGTCACATGATTTAGGCGCCGGTGGCTGGGGAAACAACGAGGTACAGACCTATACAAATTCCACCCAGAATTCACGGAAGGAAAATGGCAAACTGATCATCGAAGCAAAAAAGCAGGGGAATACATGGACATCGGCCAGGCTGATTACCAACAACAAACACGAATTCAAATACGGCCGTGTGGTATTCAGGGCCAAGCTTCCTGTAGGATCCGGAACCTGGCCGGCACTCTGGATGCTCGGTGAAAACTTTGCCACCAAGGGCTGGCCTGCCTGCGGCGAAGTCGATGTCATGGAGCATGTTGGCAAGGATCCGGGCTGGGTACACAGTGCCCTGCATACCCCTTCAAGCCATGGAGCAACCGTAAATACCCAGGGAAAATACATCACTTCATGCCAGACCGAATTTCACAATTACGAAATGAACTGGAAATACAATAAAATTGAATTCAGAATCGACAGCGTTTTATTTTACACTTACAGCCCAACCGTGAGAAACGGATCCACCTGGCCTTTCGACCTCCCATTTTTCCTGATCATGAATGTTGCCATGGGTGGAAACATGGGGAGCGATCCTCAGTATGAAACAGGAGGTTTGAAAAATGGAATTGATCCCGCACTCTCTTCAGCTATCATGGAGGTTGAGTATGTCAGGGTATACCAATACCCGGCTTCGGTTGAAGATCCTTTGGATGGTGATGGTTCAAAAGATACTGAACACTCATTTCTCTTCCCAAATCCAAGCGATGGAAAAATTCAGATAAGCCTTCCGTTTGGAACAAATGCCACGGGAACGATCTATAATTTATATGGTAACAATGTTTTTCAATTTATTGCCAACGATCCTGCGACACAAATCGATGTGTCGGGCCTTTCTAAAGGAATTTATTGCATTGCCTTGCGGTCAGAAGGAAAAATTCGTACAAATAAACTGATTATCAAATAATTAATTTAACACTTTTATTATGAACAGATTATTTGCACTGTTTTTTTTCATGATCTTTTCCCTGTCTGTTTTCGCACAAGGCAGGATGATCACCGGCAAAGTTACTGATGCCACTGGACTCGGGATTCCCGGTGTGACAGTTCAATTGGTTGGTACAACGATCGGAACGGTTACTGACGTAAACGGAGCGTACCAGGTCAAAGTTACCAACGAAGTAATAAAATTCAGCTGTATCGGATATGTAACTCAGGAGATTGCTGTAACAAACCAGGTTACCATCAATGTGGTGTTGAAAGAAGAGACTACAACACTCAACGAAGTGGTAATCATTGGATATGGCACGCAAATGAAGAAGGATCTGACTACCGCGGTATCGACGATCGACCAGAAAGCTATCAGGGACCGGCCCATGGTTTCAGCTGTGGAAGCTCTCCAGGGAAAGGCGGCCGGCGTTCAGGTCGTCCAGCCATCAGGAAAACCCGGTGCCGGCATTTCGGTACGTGTACGCGGTTCAACGTCGGTGTTGGCAGGCAATGAACCGCTTTACGTGGTTGACGGCGTTCCCACCACGGATATTCGGGGGTTGGACCCATCGGACATCGCCTCGATGAGCGTATTAAAAGATGCATCATCTTCCTCCATATACGGAGCCCGGGCAGCCAACGGCGTGGTCCTGATCACCACACAGCGTGGTAAAGAAAGCGCCCCCGTTATTCGCTTTAATACCTATTTCGGTTTTTCAAAACTGGGAAAGCAGATCGAAGTGCTGTCCACGAAAAAATATCGTGACCTGATGGATGAGATTAAAATTGGCCCTCTGGATCCGACAGCCACTGGTTATACGAACTGGCCTGACATGGTATTTGGCACAGGATATAATCAATCCTACCAACTGTCGTTTTCAGGTGGAGGACAAAAATCACAGTACTATGTTTCCATCGGATACCTGGGCGACCAGGGTATCGTTAAACCGGCCCTGTTTAACCGGTATTCTGTCAGGGTCAACCTTGACAATGAGTTGAGACCATGGCTTAAGTTTGGAACAAACATCAACATCTTACGCTTGCAAACCAAAGATACTCCGGATAATGCAAGTTCGGGAAGAGGAGGTGTTATCATGAGTGCCCTCAATACGCCGCCATTCCTCAGTGTTTACAGCAAAACAAATCCTAACCAGTTTGATCCCAACCCCTTTCAGCCCTCCTGGGAAAACCCGGTAGCCTATATGGAAGGACCAGACCAGGAATCAATTGACAACCATATCATTGGCAATATGACCGCAGAGGCCACCATCATCAAAGGGTTGAGCTTTAAAACCAACTTTGGCGCTGATTTCAACAGCCACCAATGGGATTATTACCTGGATCCGTTCCGGACAAATTATGGCCGGCAGCAGAATGGAATTGGTCGTTCCGACAAGGGAAACACCTTTACCTGGCTGTGGGAAAACACCCTCAACTTTGCCAGGTCATTTGGTAAACACAATATCACCGCGCTCGCGGGCAGCAGTATCCAGAAAAGCAAATACAACGATTCCTATATCGAAGGGAATGACTTCCCGGCAAATTCATCGGTTACAACAATTAATGCAGCCAACAGTGTGAGAGGCAACACTACCCAGGAGGAATGGGCACTGGCCTCCTTCTTTGGAAGGGCAACCTATGATTTTAACAGCAGATACTACCTGACCGTAAGTTTGCGCAGCGATGGTTCTTCAAAACTCGCAAATCAATGGGGAACCATGCCCTCATTTTCTGCAGGCTGGAGAATTTCATCGGAGAAGTTCATGAAGAAACTGACCTTCATCGACGACCTGAAGCTGCGTGGTGGCTGGGGTAAAAACGGGAACCAGGAAGGAATCTCAAATTATGCACGCTTCGGACTGATCACCTATTATACACGGCCTCAAACCAACCCGTTATCCGGACCCGGTTCAGTGCAGACCTCCTACGGAAACCCTGACCTGAAATGGGAAACAACCGCGCAGACAAATATCGGGCTTGATCTGACAATGTTCAACAACCGTGTTACCATCAACATTGATGCCTACCTGAAGAAGACCAGCGATGTGCTGCTGAATGTTCAGTTACCCAACACAATGCCGATCACCAGCATTCAGACAAATGCAGGGACCATTGAGAACAAGGGGATTGAATTTAACATCAATACGGTAAACCTGAATAAAAAACTCAGATGGGAAACCAGTTTCAACATGTCCTTCAACCGCAATAAAGTCACCAGTCTCCAGTATACGGATGTATATTATTTCGGACGGATCTACAGCAATAACCAGGATGTCTCCATTGTGAAGGCCGGCTTGCCGCTTGGCTCTTTCTTTGGATATATCGCTGAAGGGGTAAACCCGAAAACAGGCGATATGATGTTCAAAGATGTCAACAATAACGGCATTCTTGACCCGGGCGACCGTACGGTAATAGGGAACGCCCAGCCAAAATACATATTCGGGATAACCAACACCTTTAAATACTGGCGGTTTGATCTCAACCTGTTTGTTCAGGGAAGTTATGGCAACGATATTTTCAATGCGACCCGGATTGACCTGGAGGGGATGTTCGACAGCAAAAACCAATCGATCGTTGTGCTTGACCGCTGGACCCCGACAAACACCATAACCGATATTCCAAGGGCTGTTGGCGGCGGGAATGTTGATAATGTCCGGAATTCGACCCGGTTTATTGAAGACGGCTCCTATGTGCGGTTAAAATCGGTAACCCTATCCTATAAAATCATTGACAACAACCCAAAGATAAAAGCCATTAAAAAGCTTTCGGTGTATGTCACAGGTGAAAACCTTCTGACACTCACCAATTACAGCGGTTTTGACCCGGAGGTGAATGCATTTGGCAGCAGTGCCACTGAACTCGGAATCGACTATGGAACCTATCCGCAGTCAAAAACCCTTATCGTTGGACTCAATATTGAATTTTAAAAATTAAAACTATGAAAAGGTTATTCATAATTTCAACCATATTGTTTGTTGCCATCCTGTTCGATTCCTGCAACAAATTTCTTGATTTGCAGCCTGTCTCCAATGGCATTGCCACGGGATCCACTGACTCCATTACCTATAAAACGGCGAGCGAAATAGAAGCCGCTCTGGCCGGGGTATATTCCGGTTTTAAAAACGAATATTTTGAGCTGGATTATTTCGTCAATGGCGATGCACAATCGGACGATGCCTACGCGGGTGCCGACAATCCTTCAAACTTCCAGATCGACGACTTTAAAATCGATGCCACCAATTCCAATGTGAGCCGCGATTGGGCCTATCTGTATTCGATCATTGGAAATGCAAACTCTGTTATTAACAATGTTGCTGCCGTTCCTGATCCGGCTTTGACCCCGGAGCGGAAAAACGAGATACTTGGAGAAGCTTCATTTATCAGGGCTTTTATGTATTTTCAGCTTGTTCAGCAATGGGGTGATGTTCCCTTGCAGTTAAAGGAGGTTAAAACCATCAGCGCTGACCTGTTGCCCGAAATTTATTCGATCCTCTTTCCACCCCGTTCGGCGGCAGCGGATGTTTACAAACAGATCATCCTGGATCTTGAGACCGCGTTGGCCAATGTTAAACCGACTGCCACGAACAAGGGATTTATCACAACGGGCGCTGTAAATGCAATTCTTGCAAAGGTATATGCCACCCAGGATCCGCACGACTGGCCCAAAGTGCTGACATACTGTAACAATGTGATTGCCGGCGGATACAGCCTGTTGCCTGATTACCACATGCTTTGGGATAATCTTCACAAAAATTCGACTGAATCCATTTTTGAGATCAATTATACCGGAGGAAGCACCGATGGCAACTGGGGAGCATCCATGTTCCGCGGACTTGATTGGAAAAAATTCAACATTCCTTCCAATGATCTTGTGAAGGCATTTGACACGGAGAAAGATACGGTGAGAAAAAATGCTTCGATCATCTGGATCGATGTTACCGGAAAATGGTCGGATATACATTGGCCTCAGACAAATTATCCTTTTCTCAACAAATGGCATAATTTCGAACAGGGGAGTGATCAGAATTATATATTTATCAGGCTGGCCGATATTTTATTGCTGAAGGCAGAAGCCCTGAACGAAACTGGCGATCTGGCTGGTGCAGCCGACCTGGTGAATGTGATCAGGAGCCGTGCCAAACTGGCCAACACCACTGCGAATTCACAGGCAGCCATGCGCCTTGCCATTGAAAAGGAACGCAGGCTCGAACTGGCCTTTGAAGGCGTCCGCTGGTTCGATCTGAAGCGGACCGGAAGAGCCATTGATGTGATGAACAGTGCCGTTGGTCCCGACGATGTTCCGCTGGGTTATAATCTTACGCAAAACAGATTGGTGTTTCCTATCCCGCAGGCTGAATTGGATAAAAACACCAAACTGGTTCAAAATCCTGGATATTAACCTGCTTTATATTCCATGGGATGATAGTTCATTTTGTCAAGGCAGTTCAGATAATGCAAAATGAGTTTTACTGGAAATACAAAGGTTACTGCCGTCAGTTTTTGACGATGGCAATCTTTTTTTTCCTGATGAGTTGTAAAGCCAAAGACGGATCGGCAGGACCTGAACCAACACCTTCAGACGAAATTGGCAAAGCGCATGTATGGCTTACCAAAGGGGATAAATCGAAACTGTTGAATAAGGAGAGTGACCTTTCCGTCACGAAATCCATTTCATCCGCATCTCCATTGATCAATGTGGACACGGTTTCAGTGCTTCAGTCGATCGATGGATTCGGTGCCGCACTTACCGGCTCTTCAGCCTACCTTCTGCATAATAAATTAAGCATGGGTTCAAGGCAGACATTGCTCCGGCAGTTGTTTGATCCGGTCATTGGCGCCGGTATATCCTATTTAAGGCTGACCATTGGCGCTTCCGACTTTTCCCTTTCTGATTATACCTACGATGACCTTCAGTCAGGTCAGACTGACTTTACCCTGCAACATTTTTCCCTGTCAGGAGACACTGTGGATGTAATTCCCATGCTGAAGGAGATAAACCAGTTATCACCTGGTATCAGCCTGGTTGGCTCCCCATGGAGTCCGCCGGCCTGGATGAAAACAAACGGCAGCCTGAAGGGTGGAAAACTGAAAACCGATTGCTACGATGTTTATGCCGATTACTTCATCAGGTACATCAGGGCGATGAAAGACCGCGGTATCACCATGACCGCAATTACACCGCAAAATGAACCGCTTTACTCTACTGCAGGCTATCCATGCATGGAGATGCAGGCGGGTGACCAGGCAACGTTCATAAAAAGTCATTTAGGCCCCAAATTTCAAGCTGCTGGAATCGACACCAAAATAATTATCTACGATCACAACTGGGACAACACCAGTTATGCGATTTCGGTTTTGAATGATGCAGATGCCAGCCAATATATTGCCGGTTCGGCCTTTCATGCCTATGCCGGTGATGTTTCTGCCATGAGCGTTGTGCATAATGCCCATCCTGACAAAGGACTGTATTTTACAGAGATATCCGGGGGAGCCTGGGCTACCGATTTCGGCTCCAACCTGATGTGGAACATGAAAAATATCTTTATCGGGACAACGCAAAACTGGTCAAAATGTGTACTGCTATGGAACCTGGCGCTTGATCAGAATTATGGTCCAACGAACAATGGATGCAACAACTGCAGGGGAGTGGTCACCATCAACTCATCCAACGGACTGGTTACCTTTAACGAAGAGTACTATTCCATTGCCCATTTTTCAAAATTTATCAGGCCCGGGGCGGTGAGGGTTGGAATCAGTTTGCCCTCGGCACTGACGGAAACCGGGGCGGTTGCCTTTATGAATCCCGATGGTTCAAAGGCAATGATCGTTTGCAATTACAGCTCCTCTGTCAAAACCTTCAGTGTACGCCAGGGAGTGAAGTATTTTTCATATTCAATTCCTGCTCAATCAGTGGCATCAATAGTATGGTAAAAGAGACGATAAATATTCCGGAACAACTAAATAAATATTACAGATAACCAATCATTTAAATTTACCTAAACCAAAACATCATGAAAAAAAAGTACCCTGATTTTCCAAAGTACAGCATGTTTGGAAGGAGACTGATCCTGCTAGCCGGTTTCCTCTGGCTTTGCGTTACTTCGATCGTCGCACAAACCACCTTTCAGTTCACTGGAACCGTGGCCGATAAAACCGGTGAAACCCTGCCCGGGGTTAGCGTTGTTATTAAAGGAACCACAAACGGTGCAGCTACCGATATTAACGGAGCCTTCAAGGTAACCTCAGCGAATGCATCAGAGACCCTGGTATTTTCATTCGTGGGATATTATACACAGGAAATAAAGGCTACTGCCGGCGTTCCAATGAAAGTCGTGCTGGTCAGCAGTACGGTTGGTCTTTCTGAATTGGTTGTGATTGGTTATGGCACGCAGAAGAAAAGCGTTGTAACCGGTGCCATTTCAAAGGTAAAAAGCACCGATCTTGAATACATGCCCATTGTCCGGATTGAACAAGCCCTTCAGGGAAGGGCAACAGGGGTGACCATTGCCTCCAGCTCAGGACAACCCGGGGCCTCCTCGACTGTTAGGGTTCGTGGTACAACCACCATCAACAACAGCAATCCGCTTTACGTTGTGGATGGTGTGCCGATTGACAACGGCGGAATTGATTATTTGAATTCAGATGATATTGAATCCATTGAGGTTTTAAAGGATGCTGCATCAGCAGCGATTTACGGTACTCGTGCTGCAAGCGGGGTAATCATTGTGACGACTAAAAAGGGAAAAGCTGGAAGTCTGAAAGTTGGTTCAGGCGGCATGCAGGTGAGTTTCAATGCCTATTACGGCACCCAATCCCCTGCAAAAAAACTTGACGTGTTGAATGCAACAGATTATGCCACCTTAAGGAACGAGGCCTCTGTGAATGGAGGAGGCCCGGTAATATTCCCAAATCCCCAATCGCTGGGAACAGGGACCGACTGGCAGAGTACGATTTTCAACAATTCAGCTAAAATTCAGAATTATGAATTGAGCATCAGTGGCGGAAATGACAGGTCTACTTACTATACATCCATAGGATATTTTTCACAGGAGGGGGTAGTGGCCACATCCATCTCGAATTATAACAGACTGAACCTGCGATTCAACTCGGCCCATAAAGTAAAAGACTGGCTCAGGTTTGGGAATAACATTGGATATTCACACATCAAGAGCAAGGGCTCGCTGAATACAAACAGCGAATATGGTGGACCGCTCTCTTCAGCCATCAACCTTGATCCCATCACGCAGGAAGTTATAACAGATCCTGCAATCATTAACTCATCCCCCTATAATGATCACCCCGTGGTAAGGGATGGGAATGGAAATCCTTACGGAATTTCTCAATATGTTGGCCAGGAGATGACAAACCCGCTGGCATACATCCAAACACACCAGGGAAATTTCGGATGGTCCGACAACCTGATCGGCAACATTTATGCAGAAATCGAGCCCATCAAGGGGTTAAAGGTAAAATCGGATATCGGGGCCAAGCTTGCATTTTATGGTGATGAGAGTTTTGCACCTGTTGCCTATTTAAATGCCTCCTCTTATACCTCCAATAATTCCTATTACCGTTCCAGCAACAGGGGGTTGATATGGAACTGGGAAAACACAGCATCTTATACCCGGAGTTTTGGGAAACACAATGGAACAGTCCTGATCGGAACCAGCGTGTATGTCGAAAATTACATCGGGGTGAATGCTACCTACAAGAACCTGCCGGTAAATACATTCGATGAAGCCTCTATGAATTACAATGTAGTGGCTTCCGACCGGATCGGTGGCGGTTGGGAAACGCCCGACCATAAGGTCAGTTCGATGTTCGCACGATTGATCTATAATTTCAACGAAAAGTATTTGTTTACCGGAATCATTCGCCGTGACGGTTCTTCAAGGTTTGGAAGCAACAACAGGTATGGTATTTTCCCCTCGGCTTCAGTCGGCTGGGTCGCAACACGCGAAAATTTCTGGCCTGAAAATAAAGTCGTGACTTTTGTAAAACTTCGTGGTTCTTACGGGGTGAACGGGAATGACAACATTGGTGATTTCCAGTATGTTTCAACAGTCGGCGGAGGACGGAATTACACCTTTGGCAACGACGATTATGTAATCGGATACAGCCCGAACGCACCTGCAAATCCTGATTTGAAATGGGAACAAACCAGCCAGCTGGACCTGGGTTTTGAGGCGACTTTCTTTGAAAACCTCACCCTGGTTTTTGATTGGTTCAATAAGAATACAACGGGCATGTTACAGCCGGTGATTTTACCAGGTTATGTTGGTTCTGCCGGATTCCCGACAGGGAATGTGGGCTCCATGTCAAACAAGGGAGTTGAAGTCGAATTGGGCTACAGCAAAAAAGTTGGCCAGTTCGATCTGAAATTTAGTGGGAATGCCTCCTACCTTAAAAATGAGATCACCGACCTTGGAACAGTTGAATATATCTCAGGTGCTACTTTCCAGTCAAGTGCCTATGAAATAAGCCGGTTGGCCGTTGGTCACCCAATGGGCGCTTTTTATGGTTTCGAAGTCCTTGACATCTTTCAATCCTTGTCGAAAGTTCAAAGCTATGTTGACAAGAACGGGAACATGATCCAGCCCAATGCCAAGCCCGGTGATTTTCGTTTTGCCGACCTGAACGGGGATGGAAAGATTGATGCTAGCGACCGTACCTTTATCGGAGATCCCACACCTACATGGTCTTATGGTTTTACGATCAATGCAGCCTTCAAGGGAATTGACCTGATGGTGTTCTGCCAGGGTGTTGCCGGTAATGATGTTTTTAACGGATTACGCCGTCTCGACATTGCCTCGGCAAACTGGACCTCCGATGCACTGGGCCGGTGGACAGGTACAGGAACATCCACGGATTATCCAAGGTTGGTTAATGGCGATCCGAACGGAAATTTCAGCAAGCCCTCCACCTTCTTTTTAACGAATGGTGCCTATTTCAGGTTTAAGACCATCCAGTTAGGCTACTCACTTCCCAAGACGATCATCAACAAGGTGGGGATTCAGAATCTCCGTGTATATGTAACTGCCAACAACCTCTTTACCTTTACCAAATATCAGGGTTATGATCCGGAAATCGGGGGAAGCAGTTATGGAATCGACCGGGGCGTTTATCCCCAGGCGCGCGCCTTCATGCTTGGTTTAAGTGTTACTTTTTAATAACGTCTAAAGATGAAAAAAATGAAAAAACTGAATATATACCTGAGTGTACTGCTGGGAGTTATACTCCTGGGCTCTTGTTCAAAAAGCTGGCTGGATGTGGATCCAAAGGGAACCACACTTGAAACCAATTATTATAAGAATGCTGACGAAGCCTATAAAGGGCTGGTGGCTGCCTATGATCCCCTTGGAACTGAATGCGGAAAAACATATTCAAACAAGATAGGACCCCTCAATTCAGCTTCCGACGACTGTTATGCTGGTGGAGGCAGTTCCTCGGATGTACCCGCCTGGCAGGTTTGGAACAATTACACCCTTGATGCTGCCACCGGAATCCAGGCTGATTTCTGGAGCAGGAACTTTACCGGGGTTTACAGGGCGAATACCCTTCTTTCAAAACTTCCGGCGGTCCCCATGGATGATGCCCTGAAGGCAAGGTTTGTAGCCGAATGCAAATTCCTGAGAGCCTATTTCTATTTTGATTTGGTACGGCTTTTCAAAAATGTACCATTATTCACGGCTCCTCTGGCTCCGAGTGAATATTTTAATGTAACACAAGCCTCTCCCGAAGCGGTCTATGCGCAGATTGAAGCGGATCTGAATGAAGCGATTGCAATACTTCCGGAAGCTGTTCCGGTGAGCGAAAATGGTCGCGCTACAAAGCTGGCTGCCATTGCATTGCTGGGAAAGGTGATCCTTTTTCAGAACAATGAAAGCCGCATGCTTGAGGCAGCCGATCTCTTTGAGCTGGTCAATACCTCGCCAAATTATGCCTTGCAAAGTGACTTTGGCATGATCTTCCGCCCGGATAATAAATTCAACAGTGAGTCTGTTTTCGAAATTGTTCATACTGCCAAAGCCATGTCAGGCTGGGAGTCATGGCCCAACTTTGAAGGCAATGTCTATACACAGATGTGCGGTCCGAGAGCCTTTACCGGTCCAACCTATGTAGCCGGCTATGGATTTAACCCAATCACCCCCGAACTGGTTGCCGTGATGAAGAAGGATCCCCGTTACAAATACACCATCGTCAATATTGACAGTCTGAAAACAGCTGGCATTTGTACCTATGAAAAGAGCTATCAGAATACCGGGTATTTTGTGGCGAAATTTGCTCCCCTCAAGGAATTTTATTCAACCATCGGGGGTGACCCGGTCCTGAATTATCCCAACGATGTCATGGAGATCCGTCTGGCCGATACCTACCTGATGGAAGCAGAAGCATTGGTCAGGGGCGGAGGAAATGTTGGACTGGCACAAAGCTATCTGGACCGGGTGCGTGCACGTGTAGGTCTTCCTCCGGTACCGGCCACCATGGAAAATATCAAGCTGGAACGCCGGCTGGAGCTGGCCACCGAAGGACACCGATGGTTCGACCTGGTTCGCTGGGGAGATGCCCCGACGATGTTGGCCTCGAAGGGATTTACCACGGGGAAAAATGAGATCCTGCCCATTCCCCTTGCTGAACTCGCAAACACAAAACTGGTGCAGAATCCGAAATATTAATGCTTATATTTGTTGACAACAGTTAGGATGACCATGGGCTGTCTTAAGAGAAATCAGACCTTTTAAGACAGCCTTTTTCTTCATTCTTAAAGGTTATCCATATGATACTGACTCTAATGATTCGAGATAGAATTTTCCGGGTAAAATTGTTACTGGCGTTGCTGCTTTCCATGGCAGCGATGGTCGCTTCTGCGCAAGGCCTGAAGACCAGCGGAAAGAAAATGGTTAATCAGAACGGAGCAGAAGTGCTTTTAAGAGGGATGGGCCTGGGCGGCTGGATGCTTCAGGAACCCTACATGATGGAGATGAGTGGGTTCGCAAGCGCGCAATGGCAGATTAAATCAAAGATCCAGTCGCTTATCGGGCATGACAATACAGAGGCGTTTTATGATGCATGGCATGCCAACCATTGCACGAAAACGGACATTGATTCCATGTCGGCCTGGGGATTCAATTCAGTAAGGCTGCCGATGCACTATAATCTTTTTACGTTGCCAACAGAGGATGAACCTGTTGCAGGAACAAACACCTGGATTGAAAAGGGCTTTGCACTGACCGACAGTTTGATCAAATGGTGCTCAGCCAGGCAAATGTATGTTATCCTCGATCTGCATGCAGCACCCGGGGGGCAGGGAAAAGATTATGCCATTTGTGACGGCAACCCGGCCAAACCATCCCTTTGGGAGAGTACGGCAAACAAACAAAAAACCATCGCCCTATGGAAAAAGCTGGCTGAGCGGTATGCCAGCGAACCTTGGGTTGGCGGATATGATCTTATCAATGAACCAAACTGGAGTTTTACGGCAGGAGGGAACCAGAACGGGTGTTCCGAAACCTCAAATGCCCCCCTCCGGCAATTGCTCGTTGACATTACCACTGCCATCAGGCTGGTAGATCAGAAGCACATGATCATTATCGAAGGCAATTGCTGGGGCAACAATTACAATGGCATTTTTCCTCTTTGGGATAACAACACCACGCTGAGCTTTCATAAGTATTGGAACTACAATGACCAGGGCTCCATTCAGGGCATCATCAACCTTAGAAATCAGTATAACGTCCCGATTTGGCTGGGAGAATCCGGAGAAAACTCGAATGTATGGTTCACCGAAGCCATTCAGCTGGCTGAAAAGAATAACATCGGCTGGGCCTGGTGGCCCCTGAAAAAAATCAATTCGGTGGTCAACCCGATGACCATTAAGAAAACACCTGAATACCAGACCTTGCTTGATTTCTGGAAAAATGGCGGGAACACCCCGGCAGCAGGTTTTGCAACGTATACCCTGATGCAGATGGCCACGAATGCAAAACCTGAATATTGCACCTATCATAAAGATGTGATTGATGCCATGTTCAGGCAAATAGATGATTCAACCACCATCCCATTTGTCCACCATTCAATTCCCGGCGTGGTGCATGCAACGGACTATGACCTGGGAAGAAATGGCAAGGCCTACAGCGACTCGGATGTAGCTACTTACCAGAGCACTACGGGGACCTACACGGCATGGAACAGCGGCTTCAGTTACCGAAACGACGGGGTGGATATTGAGGGCAGCATCGATCCCAGCATCAGTTCAAATGGATTCGATGTAGGCTGGATCGTTGACAATGAGTGGTTGCAGTTTACGGTGGATGTTGATTCTACTGCAGCTTATAAGGTTCAGGTAAGATATGCCGGTCCTGCCGGGTCAAGAATGAAGCTTTCGGCCAATGAATCTGACGTCACCGCCACAGCTTCGGTCCCATCCTCAGGCGGATTCCAAAGTTGGAGCACCTATGAATTTAACGATGTAATCCTTTATAAGGGTATACAAAAACTGAAGGTTGGTTTTGAAAAGGGAGGAATAAACCTTGGATTTCTTGATTTTTCCCTTAGCAAGCAGTTATCCGAAGTGCCAATGAAACCTGTTGGCGCTGAAACCAGGGGGCAAGGGGAGTCGATCTATGTCAGTTTCAATAAATTGCTTGTTGATTCAACGGTAACGGCTGATGGTTTCAGCTGCACTGTGAACGGAACTCTGGTAAACATTGCCAATCTGGTGATAAACAGTGAAAATCACTTTCAGATTATCCTGGATCTTTCTCAGCAGGTATTTTATGATGATACCATTAAATTGAATTACAGCAATGGCAGTGTCAGTGGCACGGATGGCTCCCTCCTTGAAAACTTCAGCAGCCTGCCGGTGAAAAACAACCTGCCGGTTTACCTCCAGGTTCCGGGAAAAATCGAAGCAGAGGCCTTCAGCTTCAATCAGGGCTTGCAACTTGAAACGACCAGTGATGTCGGTGGCGGGCAGGATGTAGGCTATACCAATACAGGAGATTATCTGGACTACCGAATCAACGTGTTGAAAACGGGCAAGTATAACATGGAGGTTCGTGTTGCCTGTCTCAGCAGCGCCGGTATCATCCTGGTTCAGCAATTAAATGACCTGGATCAGGTTCTGAATTCTGCGACCATAAACCTGATTGTTACCGGCGGCTGGCAGACTTGGAAAAGCGTCATTGCCGAAGTATCCCTGACGGCAGGGAAGAGCAAACTGCGTGTTAAAATTCTCAAGCCCGAATTCAACCTGAACTGGTATAAATTCACCGAAAAAGGACTTGGCAGCAGCGAGATCACAGAACCGGAAATAAAAATATATCCCAATCCTTGTTTTGGTGAATTTACCCTTGAAATCCCAACCTTAAACCGTCAAAAAAATAACATTCTGCTGTTTCGTAATCTGAATGGTCTGGTGATGAAATCAATGGAATTAACTGAAACGGGAGAGTCTCTGAGAATTGACACTCGGGATCTTCAAAAAGGGTTCTATTTTATTGAGTTGGAGATTTCCGGGAAGATCTGCCGGGCAAAACTGATAATTCAATAATAATTCTTTAGTGAATTTTAATCTGCAATTGTATGAAAAAATGGTCCTTTATTTCATTCCTGATTTTTATATCCATGACAGTTTCCTCCATTGCCGGCAATCCACTGGCCGCGCCGCGTAAACCCTCTACGAAACTGGTGACAGTGTATACCACTGCCGAGAATACCAAGTTCAGGATTTCTGTGACAGACACCATTCAACTGGCCAATTTTGGTCAGCCATTGGAAACCCAGCCCTGTGTCTTTGTTGATCCGGCCAAGACTTTCCAGACATTCATCGGCATTGGTGCCGCCCTGACCGATGCTTCTGCCGAAACCTTCGCAAAAATGTCGAAAGCAAAGCAGAAGGAGATCCTGCAGAAATATTTTGATCCGGAAAGGGGGATTGGATATACGCTGGCACGAACCAACATCCACAGCTGCGATTTTTCCAGCGGCAGTTACACCTATGTCGATGAAAATGACCGGGAGTTAAAATCGTTCACCATCTCACATGATCAGAATTTCCGCATTCCATTCATTCAGCAGGCGATTGCAGCCGCAGGCGGGAAACTCACCCTCTTTGCCAGTCCCTGGAGCCCGCCGGCCTGGATGAAGGACAACAACAACATGCTGCAGGGCGGCAAGCTTAAGCCCGAATTTTATCAGAGTTGGGCCGACTATTTTGTAAAGTTCATCAGGGCCTACGAAGCGGAAGGTATCCCGGTATGGGGCATCAGTGTTCAGAATGAGCCCATGGCCAAACAGAAATGGGAATCCTGCATTTTTACGGCAGAAGAAGAGCGTGATTTCATAAAGAAATTTATCGGGCCGACCTTGCTGAAGGAGGGGTTAAGTGACAAAAAAATCATTGCCTGGGATCACAACCGCGACCTGATATATCAGCGTGCGAGCATCATTTTAAGGGACCCTGAAGCTGCAAAATATGTATGGGGCATTGGGTTTCACTGGTATGAAACCTGGACCGGCGGCGGGAATATTTTCGACAATGTCAAACGGGTAAATGAGGCCTTCCCCGACAAGCAACTCCTTTTTACAGAGGGTTGTGCCGAGAGTTTTGACTTCGGGAAGATAAATGAATGGAAATGGGGAGAATTATATGGTCGCAACATGATCAATGATTTCAACAATGGAACCGTTGGGTGGACCGACTGGAACATCCTGCTCGATGAGACGGGAGGCCCCAACCATGTTCAGAACCTTTGCTTTGCCCCGCTGCACGCCAATACCAGGACAGGGGAGTTGTATTACATGAACTCATTTTATTATATCGGTCATTTCTCAAAATTTATCCGCCCCGGGGCGAAAAGAATTACCAGTGCCGCTAGCCGCGGACAATTGCTGACCACGGCATTTCTAAATACCGATGGGAAAATCGTGGTCATTGTGATGAACCAAAGCGATGATAAAATCCCTTACCGGGTATGGATTTCCGGAAGAGCGGCGGAGACAACCAGTTTACCTCATTCAATCCAGACACTGGTCATTCAATAAAATTTATTTTTCTGCCTTTTTTCCTGTTTCTTAGTATTGTAATTTCTTTAAATTTGTTCTCCGGCAGGTTTTTAGTTCACCTGCCGCGTATGCCCGTTCGTAAAAGTACTTCTAATCCAATGTGTTGTGATTTAATTATTTTGTGAAAAAGATTTCAGGCGGGGATATAATCGCTTTTTAATTATTTGTATTATATTTGGCAAACAAAAATTATTATTCACTTAAACGCAAAAATTATGAAAAGAAGTTTACTTATTGTTATGATGCTGTTGGCCATGGTTGGCCTGACCAAGGCCCAGGTTCTCGCTGACTTTGAGCTTATTAAGATGAATGGTATGGGCGAAAGTACTTACAGTGCCGTGACTAATCCCGACACGACAGGTAACCACAGTGCATGGGTTGGCAAAATGAACCGTGCAGCCGACAACACCCCGTGGGGCGGTTTTTGGTGCCCTTTAGCTACAGCGATCGATGTAACAAACAACCACTACGTTCATGTGAAAGTGTGGAAACCACGCCTCAGCCCGATTAAATTCAAACTGGAAGGCGGCCCGTCAGGGACTAAAGAGTTTGTTCCAATGCGGGATCAGTCGGTAGTGAATGGCTGGGAAGATATCGTATTCGATGTCACCGAATTCACGGGAGCTTATCCAATCGTCGCCTTTATGCCCGATTTTGAGGATCCTCTTACACTTACAGAACCCATCGTTATTTATTTTGACGATATCATGGTCAACAACGATCCGCACCCTAACACAGAAAGTGTTTCCGTGATCGAAAATTTTGAGCAACTGATTCCATTGAACATCATGTTTGGTGATGTGGCCGTTGACTCCAGCACCATGGTGGTTGTTCCAAATCCCGATATCGTTGGCAACGAAAGTAACTGGGTTGTCAAGTTCACACGTGATAAGGACGGTGTGCCCTGGGGCGGATTCTGGTCCCGTTTACCACAACCTTATGATGTGACAACCAACAAATTCATCCACGTTGATGTTTACAAACCACGCATCAGCCCTGTATACTTCAAAATTGAAGGTGGTGCTGCCGGTAACCTCGAAATTGAATCGATGAATGCCCAGACCCTGATCAATGCATGGGAAGGGTTCACATGGGACTTCTCAGCAAAAACAGGTAATGACTATCAGATCATTGCGTTCATGCCCGACAAAATTGATCCTGTTGGCCTTACAGAAGATATTGTCATCTATTTTGACAACATCGTTCTTGACAATATTGGTCCTGGCATCGCAGTCGACCTGAATGTTGATATGCACGGATCGAAACTCACAGCCGGTCAACCGGTTTATTTTGCAGGAGATTTCGGTGGAATCTATGGCACCTGGAACGCACCTGGTGATAATCCCAATTGTGAATTGATTGACCTTGATGGTGACTCAATTTACACTGCCAATCTTGCATTGCCAGCAGCAGGAACGTTTAACTTCAAATTCTTCAAAGGTGTTGGCTGGGATGGCGGCGAATGGACCGGAGATCCGAACCGCAAAGTTACTGTTACCGGACCAGGCGCCTTTACCTACAAATGGGGCGTGAAACCAGTAACTGCTGTCTTTAACGTAGATATGAAAGGATCTAAACTTGCCGGTGAAACTATTTATGTAGCCGGTGATTTCGGTGGCATTTATGGTTCCTGGAACGCACCTGGTGACAATCTTAACGATGCATTGGTTGCTCAGACACCACTCACCGACTCCATTTACTCTATCACCCTGGCGCTTGATGCAGCCGGTACATATAACTTTAAATTCTTCAAAGGCGCTGGCTGGAATGGTGGCGAATGGGCCGGAGATCCGAACAGAATGCTCACAATTGCAAAAGATACAACGGTCAAATTCAAATGGGGATCGGTATTCCCCTATGGAATTATTGACAATGCGTTGGCTGGCAAAGTGAGCGTATATCCCGTTCCTTTCAGGAATAACCTGACCATCAATACATCTGTTGAACTGAAATCAGTAGTTGTCACCACAGCCATTGGTCAAAGGGTGGTAACCCTGGATTATCCGACGGTTGGTACAACCACAACCAATACTTCAGATTTGGCTCCCGGATTGTATTTCGTAACATTCTATCCGAAATCAGGGATCGCCTATTCTCTGAAAATTATGAAGTATTAAGCTGAACATTTTTCAGCTTGAACAATTTACATTCCCTTGCCAGGGGGCTGCCTGGAAATCATGATACTGAAGCCTCTTATAAAGAGGCTTCAGTTTTATGGTTCAACGTATAATCAAAAATATCCGAACACGGCCGCCCTTTCAGCTGCCGCTGAGGCTTAGAAATATTAAATGAAGAATCCTATGAAAACCGTTACAGTATTTTTGCTCCTGGTGTTTTCAGTTTCCATGGGCGCAGCGCAATCTAAAATGGTTGTTTTCAAATCCAACGGGAGGGTGAATTATCCGGTATCTCATGAGGATGAGACCATGCTCGATTCAATTCAGTATAAAACTTTTCTTTTCTTTTTGGGTGAAAGCCATCCTGAGTGGGGAATTGTAAAAGACCGGACTTTAAATACCGCTCCCTGTAGCATTGCCGCCACGGGTTTTGGGATCCCATCCCTGGCGATTGGCGCTGAGCGAAACTGGATCAGCCGCGAAAAGGCTGCCGCAATCACCCTCAGCATCATGAAATTCTTTATCGGTTCTGTGCAAAGTACCGCAAAGGATGTCACAGGTTATAAAGGATTTTATTATCATTTTCTGAAGATGGGTACCGGTACACGCGAATGGAACTGTGAGCTCTCTTCGGTAGATACCGGGATACTGATGATGGGAATTATTTTCGCCCGAAACTATTACAACCGTGACAATGTTGTTGAAAACCAGATTCGTTCCCTGGCAGTAAAATTACTTGAACGGGTTGACTGGAACTTTATGATCTTGCCGGCTTCAAGTAAATATGCCTATACGCTGTCCATGGCCTGGACGCCTGAAAAAGGCCTGCAGGATTACGGGTGGTTCGGTTATAACGAGGCGCTGTTCCTGTATGTTCTGGCAGCAGGCAGCGGGATGAACAATGCAGAGCAAAGTTACAAGGCATGGTTAAAAACCTATCAATGGGAAACCCCGTACAAGGGATTATCCCATGTGGCTTTCCCTCCGCTGTTCGGGCATCAGTTTTCCCAGGCATTCATTGATTTTCGTGGTTTAGCCGATACGTACATGAAGGAAAAAGGAATCGACTACTTCGAGAACTCACGTCGTGCCACCCTTGTTCAACGGCAATATGCCATTGATAATCCCAAGGGCTGGATTGGTTATGATTCGCTATGCTGGGGTGTGACTGCATGTGACGGTCCGCCGGACAAATATAATTTTGCTGATAAAAAGTTTTTAGGTTATGCCGGAAGGGGTACGAGTGGCCCCAAAAACAATTATTTTGATGATGGCACGATTGCCCCCTATGCAGCACTTTCATCATTGCCTTTCACTCCTGAAATAGTTCTTCCCACCATTCAATCAATGAATAAAAAATTTGGCAAAAGTTTATGGGGGAAATATGGTTATTATGATTCCTTTAACCTGACTGCCAAGTGGATCGACGATGATTATTTAGGAATTGATGAGGGCCCCATGCTGATGATGATAGAAAATTTCAGGACAGGACTTGTCTGGAATTATGTGATGAAAGATCCCATCATCCAGAAAGGATTGAACAGGCTCGGCTACCAGTATTTACAATAAACAGGCCTTTCTATGAAACAGCATCTCAAACAGGGTATTGTCATTTTATTCCTGTCGGTTATGGCAACATCCATGATCCTTGCGCAGACCAGGACACTGGATGAATTTGAAAACAAAGAGGGATGGACTTTTATCAGGTCCGATGGGGTGAATCTGAACTTAACCACCGAAAAAGGGTTGACGGGCAATGCGATCCGGTTCGACTATGATTTCACCCATGGCACTGGTTATGGGGGCATACAGAAACTCTTCCCGATCGATCTCCCCGATAATTATGAATTCACCTTTTATCTGAAAGCCGAATCTCCGGCCAATAACCTTGAAATAAAATTTATTGACAGCACGGGAAACAATGTCTGGTGGCTGAGCAACCGGAACTATGATTTTCCTTCAGAATGGAAAAAGATCCGGATTAAAAAACGGCACATTAATTTTGCATGGGGCCCAACACAGGATCACAATTTAAAACGAATTGACCGGATTGAATTCACCATCGCCTCATTTGTAGGGGGCAAAGGGACCATCTGGATTGACGACCTGAAATTTGAGCCGCTTGCGCCCGAAACGCAATCCTATCCCACACCCTCAGTTACAGTTTCCTCTTCATTGAAGGGCCATCAGGGAGATCTCATGGTCGACAACCTGACTGAAAGTTACTGGCAAAGCCAGGGAGTGAAGGATCAGCACGTGGTCATTGATTTTAAAACCCGCAGGGAATTTGGCGGTTTGCAGATCAACTGGCTGAAGGATCATTTTTCGACAAGTTTTGACCTGTTCCTGTCGGAAGACGGTGTGAAGTGGGAGAGAGCCTATTCCGTGCCGTCAAACCTGAGTGATGTCAGTTTTGTCAGGCTGGCTGAAGCTGAAGCAAATTATATCCGGATCGATCTCTTAAAGAGCAAGAATGACAAGGGGTTCGGAATTGAGGATATAAAATTCCTGGATATAAAAAGCTCCTTGTCGATGAATGATTTTTTAATTTACACCTCCGGCCATTCACAGGCAGGAAGTTATCCAAGGTACTTTTCCGAGAAGGCTTCATACTGGACCATCACAGGTGTTAACAATGATGTTAAGGAGGCTTTGATAAACGAGGATGGCATGGTGGAGGTGGATAAAGCCAAATTCTCCATCGAACCCATGATAAAAATGGGTGATACGGTGTATAACTGGTACAATGTGAAACCTGTTCAGTCATTGGGCTATTCTGAAGATAAGCGCGAATTTGATTTTATTCCCACCGTGACCTGGCAATGCAATGATCTGAAATTTGTCACAGGCGTTACGGCCAGCGGAGAGGCAAATAAAGATTCCAGGCTGGATATCCGCTATTCATTTGAAAACCATTCGGACAAACCGATGGATTTTGAGTTTTATCTCCTGATCCGCCCGTATCAGGTTAATCCCTACTACCAGTTCCTCAACCTTACCGGCGGCGTTGGAAAGATAAAATCACTGAAAGAGACGAAGGACGGATTGATAGATGCTGATGATAAGGAGGTGATCTCCCTGAAAAAATATGATTCATTCGGAGCTTTTGCTTTTGATGAGGGAAATGTGGTTGACCTGCTGCGCAAAGGGAACATTCCTCAGAGGAAATTTGCTGCAGATCAAAACGGGCTGGCAAGCGGAGTGATAAAATATGCCCTGCACCTGGACCCGGGCGAACATTCCGGTTTTTTCGTGGTAGTTCCTTTTTACGGAAAAAACACAGATGCCGCAAAACTGAGCGATGCACTCATTCATAAAGAATCTGAACAAACAACTGACTTCTGGAGGGACAAAGTTAGTCACATTAAATTCCGCCTGCCTGAATCGGCCAGCAGGATTGTAAATACCTACCGGTCGAATCTCGCCTACATCCTGATCAACAGGGATCTGGCCGGCATTCAGCCCGGTTCGCGTTCCTATGAGCGGAGCTGGATACGCGACGGGTCACTGACCTCTTCCGCGTTGCTTAAATCAGGCATCGTACCGGAGGTAAAGGATTTCATTAACTGGTACACCGATCATCAGTATGGGAGCGGAAAAGTGCCTTGCGTGGTTGATTCAAGGGGTCCCGATCCGGTTCCTGAAAACGACAGTCACGGGGAGATGATCTACCTGATCCGCGAATATTTTAATTTCACGAAGGATACCACTTTTCTCAGGTCAAAAAATCACAATGTGATCAAGGCGGTGGAATACATCGAATCATTGATTGCACAGCGGTCGACAGACCATTTTAAAAACGGCAACGACAGTGTGCGGGCCTATTATGGTCTTGAAACGGAATCGATAAGCCATGAGGGCTATTCTGCCAAACCGATGCATTCTTACTGGGATGATTTCTTTACCATGAAAGGGTTGAAAGATGCCACGGAGATCCAGAAAATCCTGGGCGAAAAGGAATCATATGAAAGAATAAAAAAGGTCCGCGATACATTCAGGGAAAACCTTTACAACTCATTGCAACTCGCCATGAAAATAAGGAAAATAAATTACCTGCCCGGCTGCGTTGAGTTAGGCGACTTTGATGCCACCTCAACAACCATAGCCTTAACACCATGCAACGAGCTGATCAACCTGCCGAAACCCCAGGTTTATAACACCTTTGATAAATACTATGAATTCTTCAAAAACAGGAGAGACGGGAAATCCGACTGGGTGAATTACACTCCTTATGAAAATCGCCTGATAGGATCATTTATCATCCTGGATCAACCCGACCGGGCGCACGAGCTGATTGAGTTTTTCCTGGGTGATCAGCGTCCGCAGGGATGGAATCACTGGGCCGAGGTTGTCTGGAAAGATTATCGTACTCCGCGTTATATCGGGGACATGCCGCATACCTGGGTCGGAAGTGATTTTATCAATGCAATCCGTGCCATGTTCGTTTATGAAAACGAATATGATCAGTCGCTGGTAATAGCCTCTGCGCTTTACCAGGACTGGATTGATTCTCCTGATGGAATGGCTGTTGACAACCTCCCTACCTATTACGGAGAGGTCTCCTATGCCATAAAAAAAGTTCAAAACACCTATCATGTTTCTATTTCCGGTGATGCAAAACTTCCGGCCAATGGGATTAAGATAAAAAACTTTAACGGATCGAAACTTCCGGTAAAAGTAACCGTGAACGGGGCGGAGACTAAGGGTTTTACCGAAAAGGAAATTTCAGTGGCCACCATACCCGCCGAGGTAGTGATTTACTATTAAGAAGAGAAAAAGCATGGAAAAGGTTAACAAATCAGAAGATCACCTTCATTTTTCACAATTGGCCGCCTATGGAGCGGGAGGTATTATTCCAATTGCCCTATTCAATATAGCTGGTATCCTCGTTGGGTTGATGGGTAATATAAGTTTGGGACTGAGCGCCTTTTGGCTTGGAGCTATTTTGATCGTTCCCCGTTTGTGGGATGCCCTTTCCGATCCTTTCATCGGCCATCTTTCTGACAATACCCGGACCCGCTGGGGACGCCGGCGTCCCTATTTGCTGATTGGCGGAATACTCGTTGCAGTTTTTTTTGTGGTCATCTGGTGGATTCCAAAGGGAGACATGGTGCGTACCTGGTTCCCGTCGGATACGGGCTTCCAATGGTTTCAGCTTTGCTATATTCTTTTTTCCCTGCTGCTGTTCTTCACTGCCGTTAATCTTTTCGAGATCCCTCACGGCGCTCTGGGCATGGAGATGACCACCGATTACCATGAACGCACCCGTTTGTTCAGCGCCAAGAGTTTTGTCGGCAATTTGTTTGCCATGGGGACACCCTGGCTTTTTGCCCTCGCCAGCATGGAAATTTTCAAAGGCCCCGGAGGAAATGAAGCCGATGGCATGCGTTACGTTTCCCTGGGGATCGCTGCGTTTCTGATCCCGCTCTCTTTCTGGTGGTTTTTCAAATTACGTGAACCGGGATTTGTAAAAGCTGCAAAGCATGAAAAAACACCCTTCTGGCAAGACATGAAACGTACCACCGGCAACCGGAACTTTATCATGCTGACGCTGACGATCTTCACATTGGCCATGGGCTTTAATTTCGTCCAACTGATAGGATCATATATCCCTATTTTTTATGTTTTCGGGGGAGATAAGGTTGCCGGAGCTTACCTGCTCGCGATCAACGGGATGATCTGGGCCATCACCGGGGTACTGGCCGTATTTCCCCTCAACTGGATCAGCCCGAAACTGGGTAAAAGAAATACGCTGACCATTGCTATTTTACTCATGTGTCTTGCACAACTATCTAAAATTGTATGCTATAACCCTTCACATCCTTACCTGATCATCATCCCCACGGTTCTTCTTTCTGCCGGCATGCTGTTTTTCTTCACCCTTGGATCTTCCATGGTGGGCGATATCTGTGATGAAGATGAATTAAAGACCGGGTATCGTGCAGAGGGCAGTTATTACTCGGTATTCTGGTGGTTCATCAAAATGGGATCTGCCCTGGCCAGCTTTGTAACTGGTGTGTTGATCGTATTTACCATGTTCGATGAAACCCAGGTAACCAGGGTCGATAAGATCCAGGGTAGCATCCGGGAGATGCGCAGCACAGTTCAGGCATGGCATGGATACCAGGGTCTTCCCGGCGCCGGCAATGAATGGCTGGAGAAAACGAAAACAAAGACCTCGGAAGCACTCAGTGAGTCAAAGGAATATTTAACCTACCTGGAAAAGGAATCTTTGAAAAGCCAGGACGGGGCCAACATGAACCTTCCCGGATATCAGAAAATGAGGCATGATGAACTGTTCAATGCGGCCTCCTTAACCAAAACAACCCAGGCAGAGCTCGAACGGCTGAAGTTGTATATTGAAAAATCCGGGTCCGGGGCATCAGCTTCTTCGATTGACTCCGTCATCAGGCAAGCCATTCCCCTTACGATTCAAACCAAGATCATCAAGGCCAGGATGAACTCATTTGAACTCATGTCACGACTGGAAGATAAATCAATCGACACAAAAAAAAGCAAGGAGCATTATAAAAAACTCATCGAGGAGATCACGGGAGTGAACAACCGCATCTCAGCCCTGAATATGAATTCAACCCCGGATGCACTCGATAAAGAACTCGCCGTCATCGAACAGGAGATCATGCCGCTTACTCAGCAAACACCTTATACCCTTTTAATGATGCGGGTGGTTGAAATAGGTCTTCCGCTGCTGTTAAGCATCTTTTCAATTTTCTTTCTCCTTCGTTACTCTCTTACTGAAAAGCGCAGCCATGAGATCAAAGATCTGCTGAAGCAGAGAAGTTTGGAAAAAGTTAAAGAGTAACAAGGTAACAGGGTGACAGGGTAACAAGGGAACAAGGTAACAGGGTGACAAATGAAATTTAGCATTAAGGAAGACAATTTTTATCTGGATGACCAGAAGGTTTTTCTCAATTCGGGGGAGATTCATTATTTCAGAATTAAACGTGAACTGTGGGACAAACACCTGGAAGCAGCGGTCGAAGCCGGGTTGACAACTGTAAGCAGCTACGTTCCGTGGGCATGGCATGAACCTGAGGAATCCGTTTTTGATTTCGACGGCAGCAGCAGTCCTGAACGTGACCTGATAGGATGGCTTCAGCGATGCCAGGCCCATGGACTGAATTGTATTGTAAAACCGGGCCCGTTCATTCTGGCCGAATACCGTGGAGCTGGTTTGCCCGACTGGTTTATGGACCGGTATTATGATGAGGTTAAAATGCGCAGCAGGAAAGGAGAAATTGTTCAAAGCGACGGAGTCAGCCTGTTCAACCGTGATTATCTTGAGAAGGTAGGCCTGTGGTATGACCAGATCATGCCCTTCATCAGCCAACGGGAGATATCTGTTGGCGGCCCGATCATCATGATGCAGATCTGCAACGAGATCGGCGTATTTTCCTGGCTGGCCCGTCAGGCCGATTATGGCAATGCGGTTAAGGATCGATTTATTGCTTATCTCACCGGGAAATATACTTCTGTTGATGAACTGAATAATTTATGGGGGACAGGTTATCCTGACTTTGCCGGGGTTGAACTTCCTCCCGACGGCAGACTTCCCTATGCCTCCAGGGGCGATCGTGGCAGGGATTATGAATGGCACTGTTTCTGGAGAACCTATTACGGCGACTACCTGAAGATGCTCACCGCAATGACCAGGGAAAGAGGGGTGAAGGTTCCGTTGTATCACAATCTTCCGGGTTGGATTTATGGAAACGGCTATGAATTTCCTGTCAACATCACCATGTATGACAATCTTTTTGGTGACAGGAGTGAGATCCTGTTCGGGGTTGATCATATTCCCGAATTCGTTTCATACCGGAATCTGCATGATGACCGGATCATCAATGATATCACGCATGCCATGCAGGGGAATAAACCGGCGTTTGCAGCAGAATTCCAGTGTGGTTCCAGGGAATATCATGTGGTGACAAATCCACGTGAACTGGAACTTTTCTACAAAGCCAGCATAGCCAACGGGCTTACAGGCTGGAACTATTATATGTTCTCGCAGGGTCGCAATCCAAGGCACAAGGGCTATTCGGGGGAGACCTTTTACTGGTTCAACCCGCTAACGCCCGAAGGCGAGCGAACCAGTGCCTTCCCAATGGTGAAGCGGATGAATAAAATTGTCAAAACATCAGAACGCCTCATCGTTAATGCAAAACGAAAAGCCGAAGTGTGCGTACTTTTCTATCCTCCCTATTATGCAACCGAGCTGGAACGACCGGTTGACGCGGCATGTGACCTTCAGTTCATCCCTTCCGCGATCCGCAGGCCGGCTTTTTTCGACGGTTTACTGAAGGCCCTCCAGGTACTGAATGTCGATTATGACATGATCGATTTGAGCAAAGCTTCACCGGATACACTGGGCCATTACAAACAGGTTTGGGCTTTCGCCACGGACGAGATGAATGCCAGGGATCAGCAGGTAATCGTTGATTATACCAGGGCCGGAGGCAACAGCGTTCTTTTTCCTTATCTGCCAGATCGTGAAATGTCGCAAAGTCCCTGCACCATCATTCGTGACGCACTCGCGGTCTCCCCCTCCGGACAGGATATGATTGATTCACCCCTGGTGGATATTTACGACCACAAAGATATCAAGTGTGCCAATCCGCAGATCATCTATGCTGAAAAATCTTTGTCCGGAGCAGAGGTTATCGCCCGGAACATTTCCGGCCATGCATGCGGATTCAGCAAAGAGCTCGGATCAGGCTCGCTGATCCACCTTGGAACCTGGATAGGGTTCGACACGGAAGGAGATAAACCGGTTTATGAAACGATCCTTGGAAAATCCGGTGCAAAACTCAGGCAGTCCTCGGCAGGAAATGAGAACATCATCGTAAGGGAACGTTTTACAAAGGAGGGTTCTGCCATGCTGTTCATTGGAAATTACTACAACGAAGAACAGGCAGGAAATATAACCTATAGCCATCCGGCAAGCGGTGAATCAATCTCCATTCCTTACACCCGGAATGAAATACTATGGCCTGCGCTTTATGCTGTTTTAACGCCGGTGTGCCTGGCGGTCTCTGACGGATTAAGAATTCTGCACAGTACCTCGGATATTCTCGGTGTGACAGGTTTTGAGGATCAGCTTGAGATTACCCTGTCGGGAGACCGTGACCTGGCCGGGGAGATCGTGTTTGAAGGGAAAAATGTTGGTATTGTCAAATCTGCAACCATGGATGGCGAAGCGATTCAAATGGTTCGTGACGGAAAACGTGTTGAAATCAACTACTGTCATAAGCATAAAATGGAAATGATACTGAATATCAGGTTATGAAGATTAAAAATTCTCTTGGTTTATCTTTTGATTTTCTTGAAAATGGGTCTGTCAGAAGCATTGAGGTTGACCCGGTCAGGATAAGCCTCAACACTGCAACACCTTTTTCAAAATCCGGGTCAAACCTTTACCTGAGGAAAAGAACCAGCCCCTTTGAATTTACGGCGATCCTGGGACCCGAAAGCAACAGTCTGTTTACCATAAACGACCACGCGTATATTGCCAAAGGCAGCTGGGCTGGTCTTGATTACCTGTGTATCCTGCGCCTTTCGCAAAAAAGCCTCAGCTGGCAGTGGAGTGTGGATGTTAAAAACAACGCGGGGGAAAAGGTTGAACTGGACCTGTTTTATGTGCAGGACGCAGGCTTGAAAACAATATCGGCCGGCCTGGTCAACGAATATTATGTGAGCCAGTATCTTGAAAGGCTCGTACTTGAAGATAAAAACCATGGATCCGTCATTTGCTGCCGTCAGAACATGAAGGAATCTGCCGCCAATCCCTGGCTGATGATGGCATGTAAAAATGGGGGGTTGTCGGCAAGTGTGGATGGTATCCAGTTTTATGGTAAAACCTGCCGGGAAACGGGAATTCCGGAAGGACTGCTTTCCGACAGGCTGGGTGGTGAATATGCCGGTGAATCCTCTGTTCTTGCCCTGCAGGAAAAACCGTTTTTCCTGGCAGCCGGCGATCACCATAAAAGCGTGTTCGTCGCAACCTGTGTCCCGGATCATCCCCTGGCAACATCTGAAGAGGATCTTACACGGTTATCCGAACTCATACCTGAGTTTGGGGATAAGAATCTATCCGTCGATTCAAACAAACCGGCAGTTTCTGAAAAAAACCGTTTCACCACATCGGGATTTTTGCCTGTGGACGATTTGAGTGATGCCGAGCTGGACCAGTTTTTCGGAAAGGAGCGGCGCCATGGCGAAGAGGAAAATGGCCAGTTGTTATCCTTCTTCTGCGGTCAGAACAACCATGTTGTCCTCCGGTCCAAAGAGGTACTTGCCGACCGGCCGCACGCTCACATCATGCAAGCCAGGTCAGGTTTTGCCCCAGATGAGAATATAGTATCCACCACTTCCTGGGCATTCGGCATCTTCAATTCCCATCTTTCGCAGGGGAATACCAATTTCAACGTTTTTCTTTCCATTTGTACCAGTCAGTTCAATCTTGAAAAAGAGACCGGACAGCGGATCATTCTGGAGATGGAGGGCAGGCAATACCTTCTCGGTGTTCCTTCGGCTTTTGAGATCGGGCTGAATCACTGCCGGTGGATTTATAAACAGGGCAACCACTGTTTCCAGGTACGAACCTGGACCTCCAAGGTCGCCCCGCAGATCAATATGGATTTCAAGGTACTGCAGGGGAATAAGGTGAACCTGATGATAACCCACGACTTTGACCTCCTGAATGGATGGAGCATCCTCCCGGGGCCAGGGGATGGTGAATTCGTAGCCAGGCCGGAAACAGGCAGCATGATCGCGGCTAAATTTCCACAGGCACAATTCAGGATGGTTATTCAGAGTCCCGTTTCCGGATTTAAAGCATGCGGGGATGAAGTACTGTACCGCGATCAGAAAAGCCGCGGGAGTTCCCTGTTCATTGTCGATGTCCGCGAAACATCCGGTTTCAGCATGAGCTTCCTTGGCGAAGTGACCCATTCGGCCAGTGCGATCACCTTTGATAATGCAGAGGATCAATGGCTCTCCGATTGCCGGGATGGTGAGGCAGGCTGGAAGGAGTTGTGTTTAAACCTGGCACTGAAAGGCGACCAGGGAGATGTTGCTGCTCTCCGGGAGATCCTGCCATGGTTTGGCATGAATGCACTGACCCACTTTTTAACACCTTACGGACTTGAACAGTTCAGCGGAGCTGCCTGGGGAACGCGCGACATATCACAGGGCCCGTTAGACCTGTTGTTGTGCATGGAAAAATATGATGCAGCTAAACAGATCTTGCGCACCATCTTCTCGAATCAGAATCCTGATGGCGGCTGGCCGCAATGGTGGATGTTCGACAGCTATTCAAATATCAGGGCCGGCGACTCGCATGGAGATGTGGTTTACTGGACCATCATTGCCCTCGGCAACTATATCAAAGTTACAGGAGATATCAAAATCCTCGGCGAGATTCTGCCTTTCTATCATGAAAAGGGGATCTCCCATGCTGAAACAGCACCCCTCAGCGAACATGTTGACAGGCTTGTCAAAATGATCATTGATTCATTCATTCGAGGCACTTCATTGGTCCCCTTTGGAGGCGGTGACTGGAATGATTCCCTGCAACCGGTCAGCAGGGAACTGGCACAGCGCATGATTTCAAGCTGGACCGTTGAAATGAATTACCAGGCTTTCATGCAGTATCACGAGGTATATGCACGCTCAGGCAATACCGGAAAAGCCATTGAGCTGAAAGAAACCTGTGAAAAGATTAAATCGGATTTCAATAAATACCTGATAAAGGATGGCGTGGTGGCAGGTTATGGTTTGGTTGAAGAAGACGGAGGGATCAGTGTACTGCTTCACCCTGCTGACAACAAAACCAACATCCGGTACAGCATCCTCCCTATGAACCGGGGGATCATCAGCGGGATGTTTACCAAAGAGCAGGCAATGCATCACCAGGATTTAGTTGAACAGCATCTCAAAGGTCCTGATGGCGCCCGTTTGATGAACCGTCCGCTCAGGTACAAGGGCGGAATTCAGACACTTTTTCAGCGGGCTGAAAGCAGTACCTTTTTTGGTCGTGAAATCGGGCTGATGTATGTGCATGAGCATATCCGGTATGCCGAGTCTCAGGCCCTGACCGGGAGAGCTGATGCCTTTCTCAAGGCGCTTCGCCAGGCAATTCCTGTCGGGTACAGGGATGTTGTGCCGTGCGGGGATATTCGCCAGGCAAATTGTTATTACAGCAGTTCGGATGTCGCATTTAAAAACCGGTATGAGGCCGATGAGCTTTACGATGAAATAAAGACCGGGAAGATCATCCTGCGGGGAGGATGGCGGGTTTATTCGAGCGGCCCGGGGATTTATATTGCCCTGATTGTATCAAGGTTGCTTGGTCTGCGCGCTGAATTTGGAAATATAATCATCGATCCTGTGATTCCGTATGGTTTAGATGGATTGGAGGCTTCGCTCGCGTTCAAAGGGCACACGGTTATGTTCAGGTATGCGGTGAAGGAAAATTGTTTTGGTCCCAAAGCCATTTCCATCAATGGCAAACTGGTAAAATTTACCTGCGAGAATAATAAATATCGTCAGGGTGGGGCTGTCATACCGGTGGATCAGTTTTTGGCACAACTCGATCAGCAGGAAAATTTAATTGAAGTAAACCTATAGGGAATCTTTTCACCCTGTCACCCTGTCACCTTTTATCACGCGTCACCTTCAATGGAGCTTTTCCCAAGCGCCTGGCCGATTACCTTACTCAGGATATCATAGGTAAAGGGCTTGCTTACATAACCATCCATCCCGGCTTCAAGATACGACTCGCGGTCGCCCTTCATTGCATTGGCTGTTAAGGCTATGATCGACACATGCCGGGAGGTGCCTTTTTCCTCTGCCCGGATGGATTTGGCCACCTGGTATCCATCCATGACCGGCATCTGAATATCAAGAATGACCAGGTCAAACCTTCTGGCATGATATTTTTCCAGGGCCTGCTGTCCGTCTGCAGCCAGGTCGATTTCGAACCCCATTTTCTGCAGCTGATAGCTGACGATGCGCTGGTTTATGGCATTATCTTCTGCCACAAGCACCAGTTTTTGCCTGAAATCCGAAGACACTTCGACAGACGTTACCTCCGATTTTTTTTTCTGAAGACTGGAAAGGGTGAATGGCAGGGTGAACCAGAACATCGATCCTTTTCCCTGCGTACTTTCTACTCCGATATGGCCCCCCATCAGATCGGTCAGCTTTTTACAGATCGAAAGTCCAAGCCCGGTCCCTGGTTTTTGCTTAGTTTTAACAGGTTTTATTCTCGAAAACACGCGGAAAAGTGATTTCATGGCCTCCGGTGAAATGCCAATGCCGGTGTCTGACACCTCAAACTTCAGATGGGTACTGTTGTCGGATTGAAAAATCCGGCTGATGTGTACTTCAACTTTTCCCTCTTCGGTAAATTTTACGGCATTGACGGCCAGGTTGATCAGGATCTGGCGCAACCGCTGTGAATCCCCGACCAGGAGATTTGGTACGTTGGGGTGGATGGCAATGTTGAACTGAAGCGATTTTTCTTCCGCTTTCATTTTCATCACCAGGGAGATATCCTCCATAACCCGGTCGAGCATAAATGGCTGGTTATCCATCTCCATTTTTCCGGCTTCCATGGCTGAAAAGTCGAGTACATCGTTTAGTAACACCAGCAGGTTCTGGGCTGATGAGATGATGCCATTGAGCAAATCGAGCTGCTCGTGCGAAAGGGGTGAGTTTCTCAATATTTCCGATAAACCAAGGATGCCGTTCATGGGAGTCCTGAACTCGTGGGAAACACTGGCAATGAATTCATTTTTTGCAAGGGTGCCGGCTTCAGCCTGCTCTTTCGACTTCTTAAGTACCTCTTCATGGAATTTCCGTTCGGTGATATCCCAGGAAATTCCGATCAGCCCGATGATTTGATTTTCAGCATTCCGGATGGGAGCAATGTTGCTGTTTACCCATCGTTTTATACTGTCGTAAATGATCTCCTCCTCGATGTCATAAACAGCCATCCCGCTTTGGATGACATGCCTTTCCTTTTCCAGGTAATCCACATTGTCGTAACCCGCGAAAACATCCTGAACTGTCTTTCCGGTGATCTGTTCCGGCGAGATGCCGGCCAGTTCCGCAAATTGCTTGTTTACAATCATGTATTTCAGGTGTATATTCTTGAAATAGACGAAAGCGGGTATGGTGGTAAGCAAAGTTGAAAGTTCCTCCGCACGTATTTTCAGGCTGTCGGATAACTTCTTCAGATCCGACGAGGTCTTGGTCAGGAGGGAGTTGAGGATATTTTTTTCTTTATTCGCCCGTTCATATTTAAATTCCATTTTATCATATTCAGATTTGATCTTCTTCAAATCTTCAAGTATATGCCCTCTCTGACCGGAAAAATCTTCCGGTTTTTGAATCCTGGATATTTCATCGATCAGGGAAAGGATTTTATGAGACATCGGGCTTTTGCTTTAAAGAAACCATGGTGAATGTTTCATTGTAAAAATCACAGGCAGCCTGGTAGTTGTTCCCGATCTCGCCATAGGTGAAAAATCCGATCAGCGGTTTGGTCCAGAATTGCCATGCCTCATCGATTTCTTCCGAAATGGTTGGCCCCAGTGCATTGTGCCGTGCCATGCAGGAAAACAGGATCAATACATCCGTCTCCCGGTTTTTTTCATAGAATTCCTGGACCTTGTTCTTCGTTGATTCAATGATCTCGAATCCGGGTGAGCTTGAGAAGGTGACAACAGCCCCGTTGGGAACGGATCCGGCAAAGATCAGGGACTTTTTCACAGTATCCACGTTGATCACAGCCCGCAATACATCCTGGGATCCTGGTTTTTTTATGAGCAAGGGGTATTCAACACCGATCTCCGGAAGATCGGTGTCAGAAACGTTCAGGTAATCCTTGTAAACATCGAGGGCCGGCTGCCCGTCAATGGTATAAACCACATTTCCCTCCGAATGGGTAATGATCTTGTCAGCGCCAATACTCACCCATCCGCTGGTTGCGATTCCTTCAACATCATATTGATTCGTGTCAAAAGCCATTGCGATCGAACCTTTGCTCTCCAGTGATTTTTCTGAGAAGACAAAAGTTCCTTTAAACTGTGCATCATCTCCCGCCAATCCGCCAAACATGCTGATGTGTTTTCCGGCAATGTGCTGGATGCCTCTCACCAACTGCTCACCGTCCGTGTCCAGGCCGCTTCCAAGGACCATCATTGCCGGCTTTTCAAAACAATCACCGGCCCATTTGCCAATGACGGTGCCCAGTTCGAAGGAGGTCAGCTCAGCTCCGTTAAACTGTTTTATCTCGAAACTCCCGGGAAGGAGCTCCATCATCAGGCAGACAAGCCCGCCTTCGGTGATGACCTGGTTTGTTTCGTCATACAGGAATTCGCCGCAGGAACTGCAGCCAAACACCCTGACCTGAAGCGTTTGGAGAAATGAGACCAATTCATTCAGGTCAACTTCAACCGATGAAAAAATCACAGCTGCATTGGGTTTAAACCCATCAAGGGTCTTGTCACTCCAAGCCAGCCTGAATCCTTTTACCGAATCGGTGTGAAATGTCTTGGTAACCATAACCTATCTTTTTAGTATCTATATTTAACAAATGTACATGACATTTTTTAAATTTCACACTACCGGATAAAAATCTCCTGAAGAGATTTTTGGACGAATGATTCAAAATTTAATAAATTGATGAATTGTTATTAAATGCAACATTTCGGAAGGATAATATATATACTTTTGTTATTATATCCAATTCGATCCGACCCTATGAAACATATGATTTTGACACTGCAGATATTGCTGTTTGCCATAACAATGGCCGTCGCACAGGATTCGCCGCTGATTCCCAGGGGTGACCATGCCGTATACTTTGATATTTCACCCCCCTTGAAAGATATGTTCAACGAGATGCCTGGAAAATATGATGGCAGCTGGAAGGATGGCGTCGTGAATAACTACGTGAATCTTCATGGCGAGGCCGACAGCAGAGCAGGTCGTCCCCTTCCTCCGGATCCGGGTTTGCAGCGACAGTTCGGAAGTATTCTTTCCGATACGACCATACAGAATTTTGACGGTCAGGGGACCTCTGGTGGGGTTGTTCCTCCCGACACCCATGGCGATGTGGGATTTAACCATTATTTCCAGGTAGTGAACTGTGCTTACGCGATCTATAATAAAAGTGGAGGAAAAATATTCGGCCCCTTTGGCAACAGCACCGTGTGGGCCGGGGTTCCCCATAATTCAAATGACGGGGATGCCATAGTTTTATTTGATGAAGCCGCCAACCGCTGGCTCTTTTCCCAATTTTCCCTCCCGAATGGCTCTTCCGTTGCCCCGTTTTACCAGATGATTGCGGTATCGCAAACACCTGATCCGACAGGCAGCTGGTACCGGTGGATCTACGAATTCAGCGACATGCCCGACTATCCCAAGTTCGGCGTCTGGACTGACGGCTATTATATGACAACCAACAATTTTGCAGCTGGTGGCGGGGGATGGGTTGGAAATGGCGCTTTTTCATACGACCGGAATGCAATGCTTGCCGGTGATCCTGGTGCCATGAGGATCTCCTTCAATCTACCGGGAGGAGGCGACGGATTTGTCTCATTATTACCTGCTGATTGTGATGGAGCATTCCCCGCACCGGGGACCCCAAACTATTTTACCTACATCCGCACCGGCGGAACACAACGACTGAATGTGTATGAATTTCACTCCGACTTCACCACGCCTGCCAATTCGACGTTTGGGAATGTGACCTATTTAAATGTCAATCCATTCAGTACGCTGGGATGGGGTAATGGGATTCCGCAGAAAGGATCCCCGCAAAAACTCGAAACCCTGGGCGACCGGCTTATGTACCGGCTGCAGTACCGAAAATTCAACGGATATTCATCCATGGTGATGAATCATACGGTTGATGCCGGGGGTTATGCCGGGATCAGGTGGTATGAATTAAGGAATAACGGATCAGCCTGGAGCATCTATCAGCAGGCAACGTATGCTCCCGACAATACTTCCAGGTGGATGGGGAGCATTGCCCAGGACACGGCCGGCACCATTTCGATGGGCTATTCAGTTTCAAGCCTCGATATTTTTCCCGGAATCCGTTACACCGGAAGGCTGAAAACCGATCCGTTGAACCAGATGACCATGATGGAAAAGACCATTGTCAACGGAGGTGGTTCGCAAACAGGGATCTGGAGCGGACGCAGCCGGTGGGGCGACTACAGCGCCATTTCCATTGATCCCTCAAACCCGACCACCTTCTGGTACACCCAGGAATATTATGTAACCACCTCAGCAAGCGGCTGGCAAACACGCATCGCATCTTTTACCTTTTCCAATGTGTTTTCATCGGCAGCCTCCAGCATGCCGGCCATGTTCTGCAGCACAAACCCCGATTCCAGCCAGCTCAATGCCTATGGCTACGGGGGGAGCGGAAATTATACCTATTCCTGGACATCCAACCCGGCAGGATTTACCTCCACCCTGAAAAATCCGAAAGTGCGGCCGCTTGAAACCACCCAATATTTCGTAGCTACCAGCGACGGAACCCAAACACGTCAGGATACAACCGAAGTCCGCATCGTAAATTCACCGACTGCGTTTGCCGGAAATGATACCATTGTCTGCTGGTATGTCTCACCAATACCGGTAAATGGTACAGCTACCAATTACCTTGAGTTTGACTGGGTTACCAGTGGTGATGGACATTTTACAGATCTTACCTCGCTGACAACCTCCTATATTCCCGGGATCCATGATAAAACCTCGGGATCGGTCGACCTGGCGCTCTTCGCCTGGCCACGAGCCCCCTGTTCCGTAAAAGCGAGCAGCATGCGGCATATCGTGCTCGACCCATGCACCGGCATTCCCGAAAATGGGTCCTCTGTGCTGGGTGTGGCCATTCAACCCAACCCTGCACATGATAAGGTGACCATGACCATCACCGGGATGAATCAGTCCGCTCTTCTTACCATTACCGGGTTAGAGGGGAAGGTGGTTTATTCTGCCACAATTGATGCAGCCGGAAAGCAGACATTGACCAGAATGCTGGATGTCAGTTCCTATCCGGCCGGAATGTACCTTGTAAAACTACAAACGGAAGACAAGTTTTCTATGGCCCGCTTTATTGTTCAATAACCCGCGGCTACGCTGTACCGGACTTAAACCCGCCCGTTGTGAAATGAATCAGCAACAGCATCTTAAATACATTTATTGACAGATGATTCATGAGGGTTGCCAGAATTGTAGATACACCTTAATTGATAAAATATGGAATATCAGATTTTAAAAATTCAGATTGCCGATCGCATTGCCACGGTGACAATCAGCAGGCCTGCCGCATTGAATGCGCTGAATACCGCTTTTTTGAAAGAGCTGAACCATTTCCTTGATGATCTTGAGCCCCGCGATGATGTGAAGGTGCTGATCATCACCGGGGAGGGAAAATCATTTGTAGCCGGTGCCGATATTGCTGAGATGGCCCCCATGAATTCCGCCGAAGGTTATGCCTTCTCAACCTACGGCCAGCATACCTTCGACAGGCTGGAACGTCTTTCCATCCCCGTCATTGCTGCAGTGAACGGTTATGCACTGGGCGGTGGATGTGAACTGGCGATGGCATGCGATTTCCGCATTGCCAGCAAACTGGCAAAGTTCGGTCAGCCTGAAATGAACCTCGGCATGATTCCGGGGTATGCCGCAACACAAAGGCTGTCGAGGCTGACAGGACTTGGGAATGCCCTTTATCTTATCCTGACCGCAGAAACCATAACAGCTGACGATGCATTAAGGATCGGGCTCGTTCAAAAGGTGACCGAACCTGAATTGCTCCTGGAGGAGGTGATGAAACTGGCCTTAAAAATCGCAAATAACGGTTCCCAGGCTGTATCCACATCAAAAAGAGTGATCCGTCACGGATTGAACATTGGGTTTCAGGAGGGCTCGGAAATGGAAGCGGTTGAATTTGGTAAACAGTTTGACCATAAAGCGACAAAAGAGGGGATGAAAGCGTTCCTTGAAAAACGCAAACCAGCGTGGTGATGTTTGCATTCGAGCATAGCATCAATTAATCAGAATTGAACCAAAATATGAAATAATATGTCTTACGAAGAACGATTGCAGCATGTTTCGGTCCTGGGCGCCGCCGGGAAAATGGGAAGCGGGATATTACTGCTTACCGCGGTGGAGATGGCCGATCTCAGTCTTAAACCTGAGAATAAAGGGAAACCTTTTGTCCTGAACGCCATTGATGTTTCCGATGAAGCGTTGATGGGCGTGATGAAGTATTTAAAGGCGCAGGTATTGAAAATGGCCGAGAAAAAGGTGGTGGGATTACGGAAAGTTTATTCCGGCCGCGCCGACCTGATCGACAATGATGAGATCATCGATCAATACATCTTCGACGTACTCAGCCTCGTGAGACCATCCACCAGGATAGAGGCAGCCTTTGATTCGAACATGGTTTTTGAGGCCATCAAGGAAGATCCTGCCCTGAAAAGCGCAATCTTTTCTAAAATTTCTTCCAATAACCCGCACAAGCCATGGTTCTTTACCAATACATCTTCCATTCCGATTTCCAAGCTGGATGCGGATGCCGGACTTGAAGGAAGGATCATCGGGTTCCATTTCTACAATCCGCCTGCTGTGCAGAAATTGGTTGAAATCATCAAGGCCGATCATACCCTGCCCGAAGTCGAGGCCTTTGCCTTGCAGTATGCAAAAAACCTGCGAAAAGTGGTTGTCCCTTCACACGACAAAGCCGGATTTATCGGCAATGGCCATTTTATGCGTGATATCCTTCATGCAACCGGCGAAGTGGACAAGCTCAGCAACGAGTTCTCCTTTGTTGAGGCCGTTTATGCCCTGAATAAAATTAGCCAGGATTACCTGGTTCGCCCGATGGGAATTTTCCAGCTGATTGATTATGTTGGCGTCGATGTATGCAGTTTCATCATGTCGGTAATGAATCCCTATCTTCCCAATGAGGATCTTCACAGCCCGCTGCTTGAAAGGCTTCTTTCACTGGGTGTGAGGGGAGGACAATTTTCGGATGGCTCCCAGAAAGATGGAATTTTAAAGTATGAGAAAGGTCGCCCGGTTGCCATTTACGACCCCGATGCCAAAGTCTATGCACCAATCAGTGATTTCCAGGAAAAGGTTGAAAGGAAACTGGGAGCAATGCCTGTTCCGCCGGCATGGAAAAACGTGGTCGGCAACAAAGCAAAGGATGAAGTTTTGCATGGATATTTTGGTCAGTTGAAAACTGCTACGGGCCTGGGGGCCGAACTGGCAAAAGCGTATGCCAGCCGTTCATGCACCATCGGGTTGCAGCTGGTAAGCTCGGGGGTGGCCTTCAACGAAAACGATGTGAATACCGTTTTGCTGACCGGTTTTTTCCATGCCTATGGTCCGATTAATAGTTATTTAGGATAAATCACGCCTCAATTCACCTCCCGTCGGGGAGGAGATATTGCAGGGATAAAAGATACAGTGATGAAAAAGTTAAGACGTAAAGTATATATGGTCGCCGGTTACAACACCCTGTCGATGGGAACCGGACGGAAGGAGTTTAACCCCAAAAAGGAACGGCCCGGGCTGGAAGAATATATTAAGGAGGCCGGTCAGGGTACGCTGAAACTGATCGGAGGTGCCCAGCATGTGGATGAATGCGTCATCGGTAATTTCATGGCCTCCAGGTTCAACAGGCAGGCTAACCTGGCCGCATTTTTCCCTTTTGTGGATGAAGGATTGCGTTACAAACCGGCCATCAGGGTCGAAGGAGCCTGTGCTACCGGCGGACTGGCGCTCATGAGCGGCATCAAAAGCGTGCTTGCTGAAACAGCCGAGGTGGTTCTGGTGATCGGCGTGGAGGTTCAGAATACGGTAAAGGCCATTTATTGCGCCGATTACCTGGCTGGTGCCGGCTGGTTCAAGAATCGCAAAACGGGTCATGCCTACTTTTTCCCGGGCCAGTTCAGCGACCGTGCCGGTGCCTATTTCGAAAAATACGGAAGGGATAAGACCCGCCAGGCGTTGGCCAGGTGGTTCCGCAATGCCATTGAAAATGCACGGCTTTGTCCCACGGCACAGGAATATCATAACTCCACCAAGGACCTGGATGCCTGCGGCATGATGGAGCCCAACGGAAAAACATTTGTCGACAACCTGAATGTATTTGATTGCTCAAAAGTATCGGATGGTGCCTCGTCCATCGCCATTGTTTCGGAAGAGGGGTTGAAACGCTGCGGGATTCCCGCCAGCCAGGCCATCGAAGTAATGGGCTGGGGTCAGATCGAAGAGGACATAACCAAGCCGCCTTCCGATCCCACCGAACTCAGCACCACAAAACAGGCAGTCAAGGAGGCCCTGGCATCTGCCGGGATCACCCGCGACCAGATCGGCACGGCCGAGATTCACGACTGCTTCACCATTGCAGGACTGATGTGCATGGAAGCCATCGGTTTTGCTGAAAAGGGCAAAGGCGCTGATTTTATCCTCGAAGGGAATACGACACGCAAGGGTCGGGTTCCGGTCAACACGACCGGCGGCCTTATCGGCTGGGGGCATCCAACCGGAGGTACCGGGGTTCACCAGGCTGTGACCATTCTTGAACAACTTACCGGGATAGCAGGCGATTCACAAATTGAGATTCCCGAAAACCGGCCCTATGGACTCACAGTGAATATGGGAGGGGATGATAAATCCCTGGTGTCGATCGTCTATCGGAAAGGGAATTAAGTTCATATCTTGAATAACCGGATCACAACGCTCTTTGGTATCAGCTTCCCCATCATCCAGGCCGGGATGGTTTGGTGCAGCGGCTGGCGGCTGGCATCTGCAGTGAGCAATGCCGGCGGATTGGGGCTGATCGGGGCCGGCTCCATGTCACCCGAAATACTTGAAGAGCATATCAGGAAATGCAAAGCTGCAACGGATAAGCCTTTTGGAGTGAATATCCCGTTGCTCTTTCCAAGGATTGAACAGCAACTCGAAATCATCATCCGGGAGGGTGTGAAAATCGTCTTCACCTCGGCTGGAAATCCGGCCACATGGACCTCCTTGCTGAAACAAAACAACATCACCGTGGTTCATGTCATTGCCAATGTAAAATCGGCCGTTAAATGCGAACAATCCGGCGTGGATGCTGTCGTGGCTGAGGGATTTGAAGCCGGCGGGCACAATGGAAAAGAGGAGACCACTACCTTTACCCTGGTTCCGCTGATCAGGAAGTCGACGGAATTACCTTTGATTGCGGCGGGTGGTATCGGCACCGGCCGGGGGATGTTGGCTGCAATGGCCCTTGGTGCCGAAGGTGTTCAGATTGGCAGCCGTTTTGTGACTTCTGAAGAATCATCGGCCCACCCGGTATTTAAACAAAAAGTAGTGGAATCGGGCGACGGCGAAACATTTCTGACACTTAAAAAAGTTGTCCCGGTAAGAATGATCAGGAATGCTTTTTTCCGGAAGGTCCAGTCGATGGAAGAATCAAACGCTTCGGCAGAGGAGCTGCGGGGATTGCTGGGAAAGGGAAGGGCAAGATCGGGCATGTTTGAAGGTAACCTGGAGGAGGGCGAGCTCGAAATCGGACAGGTTGCAGCGCTCATCGACAAGATCAAACCTGCAGGGGAGATTGTTCGCGAGATCATGTCAGAATTCATCCGGGCAAAAGAGGAATTGTAAAAGACCCGGGACCTCTTCCAAAGTTGCCTCATTGGTCCTAAATCCAGGTTTTTCTGTACATTCGTAAGGTCAATCAAACGTGAAATGGATCAAGGCTATCTTAAACCATCCATGTTTCTCCAGCTAAAACGAGCTGCCACCCGCGGGATCTTCCATCCTGCCAGTTCTTGTCTTTTGGCCCTCTTCATCTTTTTTAATCTGGTTGTTTTCCAGGTATCTGATTGTCATGCCCAGGTTCGCAGATCTGCCTCCGTCACCTGCGACTTTACCTTTCAGGATACGGTGTGTAAAAACGCACCCGTTACCATCACCAATCTTTCACAGGGAGCAACAAATTATTTCTGGCAGTTCTGTCCCGGAACCCCGCTGAGCTTTCCATCGGGTATTTCAACAGGATCCATTGCAAATAAATTAGGCCTTCCTTTTGGAATTTCCCTGGAACGGGAGGGGAACATGTTCTATGCTTTCATCACCAGTGCAGCCGACAGTTCCGTTACAAGGGTCGCCTGGGTAACCAGCTTGATCAACACGCCCACGTTTGAAAAGCTGAACATCCCGGGAATCCTGACCGGGAAGATAGCAGGAATACAGGTAAAGAATGACAATGGAAGCTGGTATGGATTCGTTGCCAACGGATCATCCCTCGTCCGGCTTGATTTTGGACCGTCGCTTGGCAATCTTTCACCGGCTGTCTCAACTGTGGCAGGCTCCGCCTGGATGAATACGGCCACCGGGCTGGTAATTGGTAAGGATGGGATAAACTGGGTGGGTTTTTGTGCAAATTATCCTGCAAACACCATTGTCAGATTTTTTTGGGGAAATACCCTCGCCGCCGATCCTGCCCTGAGTTTGATCGGAAACGTTGGCGGACTTACCCGGCCCATGCAGCCCGCCCTGATCCAGGATGCATCGGGATGGTACCTGTATGTGGCCAATACCACAAGCCTGGCCGAGATCAAGTTCGGAACCTCCTTGTTGAATTCGCCGACAGGGGTTAACCTTGGCAAATTGAACTGGATCACCGACAACCGCGGAATATCCTCCTTTTTCCAGTGCGGTCACCCCTATATCCTCATTGCCAACCATGATGCCATTGAAAACCAACTATTCCAGATTCACTTTAAAAACGGGCTGGCAGGCCCTAAATCACTGATACCGCTGGGGAACGTCGGCTCTTTGTTTGAAACCCTGGCCCTGTCGGAAACCATGAATATCGGCGACACCACCTTTTGCATTGCCATCAACGCCCTGCCCTCTCTGACTGTCTTATATTTTCGTGCCTGCAACGATGCCACCATCCCGGTGTCCACAAAATTCGATCCTTCACCTGTCATCTTTCCCGATTCGGGAACCTATACCATCAAACTGACGGTTGACCTGGGATTACCAACAGAACAGCAGGTTTGCAAGGAGATCGAGGTGAATTCGACCTCCCTCGACCTGGGAAAAGATACCTCCTTGTGCGAAGGCAGGAGCCTGGCACTTGATGCAGGCCGCGGATTCGATTCCTACCAATGGAGTACCGGCGAAACAACCAGAACGATTACAGTCGGCAAGGCAGGGAATTATTCTGTAACAGCGATCAACCGTTTCGGATGCACTGCGTCTGATGCCATCCGTTTTGATCTTAATCCAGCTGCACATGTGAGCGTTGACACCTCCATCTGTTACGGAAGGTTCTACTATGCCGGCAGTAAATTGCAATCATCCTCAGGCACCTACATTGACTCTCTGTCCACCTCGAAAGGATGCGATTCGGTTCTTACTACCCATCTCACGGTAAAACCGGAGATTATCCTGGATCTAGGCAATGATACCTGCATGAATCCCGGGACAACCATATCCCTTGTTGCAAAGGGGAACCAGAATGCATCCTATACCTGGCAGGATGGATCGCATGATTCAGCCTATACTGTCACCCAGCCCGGCAATTTCTCGGTGAAGGTCGTGGTCGGTCATTGTGACAAAACCGATGCGATGGTTGTGAGCTGGTGCCCCGTAACAGTGTATTTCAATGTTCCAAATGCATTCTCTCCCAACGGGGATGGACTGAATGATCTGTTTCTCCCCAGTGCGGGCGGGATCACCGGTTTTTCAATGATCATCTACAACCGCTGGGGTGAAACAGTTTTCGAATCCGCCAATATAGAGAATGGCTGGGATGGCACATACAAAGGCAGGCCCTGTGAGGCGGGTGTCTATGTTTATGTGATCACCTATGGAACATCTCAGAATCCGGAAGAGACCAATCAGAAAGTAAACGGAACTGTGACGCTTGTGAGATGAGGGGGCGGATGTACTATTTGCAGCGATGTTCAATAAAATCATTGGCCTGGGTGAATTTTAATCCGCTGGCTTTCTTCATGTCGTTGCAAGCGCCGGTATTATTACCCATTTTATCTTTGGCAACTCCCCGGTAATAATATGCAGGGGCAAGCTGGGGATCGATCTCAATCGCTTCAGAGAAATCGGTGATGGCCTGGTTCAGTTTTCCAAGGTTAAGGTAGGCGGCTCCGCGATTGAAGTAGGCATTGGTATATTTCGGGTCAATGCTGATTGCAGCGGTGAAATACCCGATGGCTTTATCAAAATTACCGAGGGCCCCGAAAACATTACCGAGGTTGGAAAAGGCCTTCATGTTTTTCGGATCGATCGAGATGGTTTTAAGATAATCTTCGATGGCCTTGTCCCATTGTTTAAGATTCCCATAGGCGATGCCGCGGTCGAAATAGGCTTCAGCATAACCCGGGTCAATTTCGATGGCCCTGGTGTAATCGTCAACCGAAAGGTTGATCTGGCCCAGGTAGCCATATGCAATTCCAAGACTGGAATAGGCTTTGGTGTTTTTCGGATCGATCGCAATGACCTTTGAGAAATCTTTGATCGCATTCTCCCATTGTCCAAGGCTGATAAAGGTAATGCCACGGTTGAGATAGGCTTCAACATATTCCGGGGCGATATCAATGGCGATGGAAAAGTCATGGATCGATTGATCCGGTTGAGCAGTGTTTGTATAGGCAATCGCCCGATTGTAAAACGCATCTGCATTGTGCGGGTCAATGATGATGGCCCTGGAGTAATCATCAATGGCCTTTTCCCATTGTCCGAGGTTCCCAAACGCGAGGCCACGGTTGGAGTAGGCATCTGAATATTCAGGGTCGAGGCTGATGGCCTGTGTGTAATCGATAATCGACTTGTCGGGCTGCCCTGTTGAAAAGTAGGCTAATCCCCTGTTGAAATAAACTTCAGGATTTTGCGGGTCAGCCTCTATCATGCGGGAGTAATCACCGATGGCTTTGTCCCGTTGTCCAAGGTCCCAATAACCGAGGCCGCGGTTATAGTAGGCGATGAAATAATCTGGATCTGCCCGGATTGCACTGGAAAAATCGGCCATTGATTTATCCAATTGCTTCAGATCCCTGTAGGCAATTCCCCGTTCGCACAATGCAACAGCTGAACCGTCATATTTCCTGATCACATCATTCCAAAGGGTTAAACTGTCTTTCCAAACCATGCAACGCAGAAAGGTCATAGCGGATAACATGGCGATAAACAATAAAAACAGGGTATACCGGATCCTGGCCTGTTTTATTTTCATAAAAGCAAAGGCAAAACAAAGCAGCAATCCCACCGAGGGAATATAAAAATAACGGTCGGCCATCATGGCCTGCCCGACAGGTATTAATTGCAAAAGTGGAAGAAGGGTCAGGAAAAACATGCTGATCCCGAATAAAAGAATTTTAGAATATTTAAACAGGAAATAGGTTCCGGTAGCATAAAGAGGCAGCAAAATCATGAACAGCCAATAATAGGAAGGGATACTTCCATCCGGGGGTTTCACCGGAAAAGGATACAGGGCCGAAAGGGAAATGGGGAAAATACTTTTGATCAAATATTGTGTGAGCCCAAAGGATGCAAAAGCGAGCCTCTCCGGAAGGGAAAAATGATCCAAATGAATGGCATGTGCAGATTCCTGGGCCTGGAAGGCGAACCATGTGAAGACCAGAGAAAGAAGTAAAAAAGGCACCTTTTCCAATAAAACCTTCGTTGAAAACCATTTCCTCCCCCTCAGATAATCGATGAAAGGAAGAAGGACTACCAGCGTTACCGCTTGTCCTTTTGCCAGTAAAGAAAGAAGAAAGAATAACAGCGAAATGATCAACCCTGACTTTTTGTGTCCTGAAGTGTAATTTGTATAAAAAATAAGCGATAAAAGATAAAAAAATGAATACAAAACATCTTTTCTTTCTGAGATCCATGCCACGGATTCAACATGCAATGAATGAACCCCAAACATCATGAATGTAAGCAGGGCCAGCAGGTGATTCTCTGTAAGCCGCTTTACCAGGATATAAACCAGGAGGGAGTTAAAGAGATGCAGCAGGAGGTTTGTTAAATGAAACATGAAAGGCCGGTCGCCCCCGATCAACTGATCAAGCCCCAGCGATAACAAGGTGAGGGGATGATAATTTCCGGCGAAATAGACAGAAAAAATTTTCACGATGCCCGACAGGGACAGGTTGGATACAAAGGGATTATGAATATATTCAGGATCGTCCCAATTGGTAATGCCGTTAAAAAGTGAGGGTAAATAGATCAAAAAGATCACCAGCAAGCCACCAATCAGCCAATAAGCAGAATCATTTTTTTCAACAATCGCAGCGACCGGAGCTGGTTTTGCCGGTCTTGTTTTTTTTGAGGTCATTTGCAATGTTGTCTTGTTGTGTCTGCCGGCTTTTTCATCCCAGAGGGACGATTAAGACCCAGCCGGATTTCTCCGTTCAAATAGTTGTAGTTTAATCAACCCCATTCTCTGCAAAGTATAACTGATGGCGGTGGTCATCACCCCCATACCATAGCTGATGCTCCTTCTGAAAGTAATGGAGGAGGCTTCGGGAAAGTATTTTGTCGGGCAGGTAATTTCAGCAATCTCAAAACCTGCAAAACATATCTGGGCTACGACCTGGTTATCAAAAACAAAATCATCGGAGTTTGTCTGGTAGTTTATTGTATTCAATACCTCCGCCGAAAATGCGCGATAACCCGTATGATATTCTGACAATTTTTGTTGCATGAGGATGTTCTGGGAAAGGGTAAGAAACCGGTTAAAATAGTATTTGTAAACAGGCATTCCTCCTTTTTTTGCCCCTCCCCCTAAAATCCTTGACCCAAATACCACAGGATATAAATCCTGAGCGATAAGGTAGGACATTGAGGGAATCAATTTAGGGGTATACTGGTAGTCGGGATGAAGCATAATAATTATATCAGCCCCTAAATCCAAAGCTTTTTTATAACATGACTTCTGATTTCCCCCATAACCCATATTTTTATCATGGGTTATGATATGCCTGATCCCTAATTCCTTTGCAACCTCAACAGTCTGATCACTGCTACAGTCATCCACAAGAATAACCTCATCCACAATTTCAAAGGGGATTTCAGTATAGGTGAGTTTCAGCGTTTGTTCAGCATTAAAAGCAGGGAGAACGACAATTATTTTCTTATTATTCAGCACTTCAGATTAAAATTTATTGGTTTAAAATCACACCAATAGTTATTAGCTGTGATAAACTGGAAAAAGCAGTCAATCGAATTAAATAATCAAACTGGTTTGCTGTTTTTCACCAGGCATTGTAAAAAAGAAAGTACTGCCTTTACCTTCCTCGCTTTCAACCCAAATCTTTCCTCCGTGTTTCTCAACAAATTCCCTGCACAGAATAAGACCCAGGCCACTTCCTTTTTCATGTCCGGTTCCAATGCTTGTAAAACTTGTCTCAATCCTGAAAAGATTTTTAATATCATTTTCCGACATGCCGGTCCCGTTATCGGATACCGAAATAACCACTTCGTCGTTCTTATGAAAAGCCCTTAACTGAACTTTGCCATTTTCGTAGGTGAATTTTATGGCATTGGAGATGAGGTTCCTGATGCAGATACCAAGCATGTTTTCATCGGCCATCAAATTTATATTCAAGGGAATATCATTGTTCAGTTCGATATTTTTTTGCCCCGCAGTATGGCGCAAACCATGAAGAATTTCTTCTGATATCTGGTACAGGTTAATGATCTCCGGGTTAAATGGCATTTCGCCACGCTGCAATCTCGCCCATATCAGCAGCTTTTCCAGCAACTTGTATGTGTTCTGCGTGGATAGGTTAATGGCGCCTGCATATTTCTCGATGGTTTTATCATCGAGGCTTTTTATATTATCCTTTAACAGCTGGCTTAACCCAATGATTCCATGGAATGGGCTGCGTAAGTCATGGGCAATGATGGAGAAGAATTTATCCTTTGTGGAATTGAGTTCACTTAATTGTACTTCGCTTTTTTTCAGGGCCTCCTCTTTTTTTAATAATTTATTGTGTTCAGCTAAAAGATCTGATTGTAAAAGAAATTGTTTCTCCCAAACATAATAGGATATTATGGTTGCAATAATAGATGAGAATAAAATGGTCATCAGGTGAGATTCAAACATCATAATCGAAGGAAAAAACAGCGTTTTTATAACTTCATACAAAGTCATAGCTAAGAATGTAATTCCGAAACTAAAGAAAAGTACTTTATAACGCTTTTTTTTCAAAATTTCCTTCATGGTTTTTTAGTAGGGGGGTGGAGTATACCGGAGTCGAACCGGTGACCTCTGCATTGCGAACGCAGCGCTCTGGCCAACTGAGCTAATACCCCCTTTTACTGGTCCTGAACGGGATGCAAAGATATTACAATTTGCGATTCACCCGGCTGTCTTCACCTTCACAACCTTATTGATTACCGGCTTCAGTCCATGCAGGAATTTGTAAATGGCCACGAGATCGGTGGTGTCCATTCCCGCATACATTGTCCAGGGCATGATCGACTGCATTTCACCACGCTGAACGACGGGCGGGGTGTACTTTGACAGGTTATAGGCCCTGAACCGGAAGAGGAACGCCTCCTGCGTCCATTTGCCGATCCCCGTCTCCTCATCCGGGGTGATGTTGGCAGAGACAAGCAGGCTGCCGTCCGGCATCTGGAATACCCTTCCTCCCGAGAATGAAAGACTTTTCACTATTTGTCCGTGTTCGGCCGGGGTATGGCATTCCACGCAGCCTGAGGCCCTTACCAGGTACTCGCCATACTGAAGGGTGTCGTTTGCCGGGGGGTTGCTTTGAGGAGCGGCTTTTGCCGGGATGAGATGCAGGATGACATTCATCGGAAAGGTCGGAGCTGAGCGCGATGGTTTGAAGGTGATGGCCGGAAGGCTGCGGATATAGGCGATCACACTCAGGATATCTTCCGTGTCAAGGGTGCCGTAAGCCGGGTAGGGCATGATCGGGAAAAGGGGATGCCCGTCTTTGCTGACGCCACTGGTGATGGCGCGATAGATTTCAGCATCGGTCCAGTCAGCCAGGGCAAAAGGGGTGATGTTTGACGACATGAAGTGCCCGGGAAATCCCAGCTTTTCATCAAACACTTCACCGCCCTTCCCCTCAGTACCGGCAGTTAAAGGCCCTGAAAATTTACTCCAGTCGCGGGTTGAATGACAATCAATGCATACCATCACATGGTTGGCAAGGTATTTTCCCCGTTCAATGCGTTGCCGGGTCGGTTCCGCCTTGAGTTCCTTAACCGGGATGTTTGGCAGGAACCACACAATGTAGAGAACAACAATAATGAGTATCATCACAAGGGCGGCTGCAATGCCACCAAGGATCCTGGGCCACTTTTTCTTTTCCATGGTCTGTTAATTTATATTGTTATGGTTTGCGCCTGGTTATCTCACCTACTCTTCATGCTGATAAAAGATCTTATAGAATTTGCGGCCATCGGGATCAATCCCCTGTTCGATCAACGCTCGGTCCCCGTGGATATAGATGTGAAAATTTTTGTCCAGCTTCAGCACACTTTTAAAGATCCTCGACTGTTTCTTTACCGCCTGAACGGATATATCGAAATTGCCCTCCACCTCTACATCGTGTTCTTCACGGTAGGCGGCATCAAACTTCCTGAAGGATTGAATCATGTCGGGATCCTGGAACACGACCTGTTCAAACTCCTGCTTATCAAAAGTTTCGTGTGTTTTAAAGTAATCGAGGGAGCGGTTCAAAACATCGATCTGACCGGTTCTCCCCACCTCGAAATCTTCGGGCAGCTGTTTTGTCGCGTAGTTCCTGGTGAGGGTCAGAAAATCCCTGGTCTGGTGATAATCATCATTGCAGGGTTTCAGCATCAGGAAGTGATCCTTCCAGAACTGGGCCTCTGTTGATTTATTCAGCTTGTCGACGATGCTCACCACATATCCGCTGTCCCGGCCGGTATTGAAGATCAGGCAACCCTTGTCCAGCTTTTCGATGTTAATGCCGTCCTCATAGTTCAGTGAAAAATGATCCTGTGCAACATTGAGTTTGAGGAAGGGCTGCCGGGTTTCAGATTTGAAAATCCCCAGGGCGTTCACCTTTTCCTCCCCGATGAACAGGTTTGAAAAACGCACCACGAACAGGTCGCCTGCCTTGATCTGCGGATGCCCCGACATCTCATACAGATGCCTGGCAATGTGGATACTGTTGATGTGGAGGTCGGCATCGCTGAAAACCTGGGTGGCATACTGGTAAAGCGGATTCAGCTTGAAATCCTCATTCGAAAAGGTGAAGTTGTAGAATTCACCTGAAGTAAATGGCGGCAGGAAAAAGCGCACCAGTAAATCCCGCAGCCGGACATCGGAGGTGTCGAGACTTGTTTTTGAAATATGCAGATCCTCGTCGTTGCTTTTATTGCCAACGTGGTGGACTGAAACTTTATCAATGGAACACTGGGTGTAATCTATCATCTGACAGGGAAATTTTAATTCTTGATTATTTTGTAAACAAGTCCGGTTACTGGTTCAATTCGTTTTGAATTGTACGACATTGATCCTACTCCGTAATAGTTGCCGCAATCCTCCACATAGTTGTGATAAACAACAAGATTGACGGTGTCAATTTCATTTTTTGACAAGGAGAGCAGGTAATTCATATTATTATATTCTACCAGGTCCGGATACACAAAAATAATTTTCCCCTGTGAAATTTGAATATCAATATTTTTGTTGTTTACCGTTAGTTTTATTGAGTCCTGGTTATATTTCCTGCCAATTAACAGGCTGTCATTCTTATCCACGAGATAGATTTGTAAACTCGTAGGAATGGGATCGCCACATGGTGGTTGTGCATGATCATTCGTGCATGAATCCAGGAAAAGCAATGGTTGAAGAAGAAGTGTAAAAATCAAAGTTGACCGTTTCATATATCAATTTATTTTTTAATCTTAACATGAGTGAATTCCGGGTAAATATTCACCGGATTATTGTCTTTTCGCTGAATTAGAATAAAGAATGATATCCGTCAAATAGCAGATGGATTCATGCTCGGGATTTAAAAGTTTTAGTCTGATATGATGCTTTTTGTTTTCCAACTGATATTTCCAGGCGATTTCATGACGGCGGGTTGTAAAACTCATCGGTAATTCTATAGTCTCAACTTTTATTCCATCGATGTACATTTCAACAATTGCAATTTTAGTGATTTTTTCGTCAAAAGCGCTGCCGGTTTTAGGTTTATATTCTCCATTTATAACAAAGGCATTTCCTTCGAATTCAAAATCATATTCTCCGGTCAATTCTTTTCCAATCCATTGTCTGTCGAAAGGATAAGTACCTGTAAAAGACTGTTCCCATTTTACTGTCCGCGGACTCTGTTTATTTATTATAATGTTGTTGCCATCCACTTTTCCGCCATTTCTTTTTATATTTTCCAGCGCCTGTTTATAACTCAATTCATAAACTTTATTGAGTGATGTATTTGTGTATTTAAAATTCATATCCTCTATTTCATTTAACCCCATTTTCCAGTAGTCAGGGATACCTTTATAACCCAGGATTACTCCCAGTATTCCACCGGCTGTTGAAGGATTACAATCTGCATCTTGTCCGGCTCTTGTGCAAATTTCAATTGTTTTTGCAAAGTCTCCGTTCCCATAAAGAAGTCCCATGACTACATAGGCAGAATTTACGGTTGCATCTATATTAAATGGGTTAAAAACTCCACCTGGACAACCAATGTCATCTGTCCATTTTTTCTGAATTTCAAACCAGGTAGATTTCCAGTCATCAGGATATTGTTTGTGCCATTTAATCACGTCTGAGATGCATTCATGATATTTTGTGTTTTCAGGAATGGTTTTTAGTGCTGTCGTTACAATATGCTGAACATCATTTGAACTAAATGCCAATGAATACATAGCCGCAACAAATACACCGCCATACCAGCCATCTCCATAATTCATTATGTGACCTATTTTATCACAAATTTCAGATGCCGTATTGGTCATATCAGGAGACATTAGTCCGGCAAAATCTGCTTCAATTTGAAAATCAATGCAATCTGCATGCGGGTTATTTAACCAATGTCCCGACGAAGGTGGCACCAAACCATGAGTAATATTATATCGTGCAGCTTGATTTGCGTGCCAAAGCATATATCCTGAATTTGCCAAAGCTGTTGCATGTGATTCGGCAGGAGCGTCTAATCCTTCTCTTTCAAAAACTTCGACAAAAGTGATATCCAAATACAAATCGTCGTAAATGCCGGGAGCTTCAGTCATTGATTTTTCTAAAAGACCATCGTACCATTTTATTTTCTGGTAATCATTCATCATGGTTCCCTGAAAGCGAAACTCAACAGGTGCACCATAAGTTACACCGATAGTTTGTCCTGCCCATCCACCTTTTATCTTATCTTTAAGTTTATCTGAGCCAATAGAAATTGATTCCTGAGCAGTTGCATCAATTCGCAGAATAGTAAAAAGTAAAATACACCAATAAGCAATGAGTCTCATAATAGGAGGTTGTCCATTATTTAGTTGAAATTTGATTGGCTAAGGTTCTTCGTTTTACTT
>JBAXVX010000025.1:0-60057 GCA_037128705.1 Bacteroidota bacterium
CCTCAATTATTAACACTTTTCTTACAACGATTCAATTTACCAAAGTAGAATTATTTAGATATTTTATTCACTGGCAGGGTTTAGGGCAAAATTACGCGCGAAAATGATATACGGTATTTTTTTTTTAAAGATCCAGTAAATATAAAACACCCGTAAAACATTTGAGGCAATAAAAGTCAATATTGAGATAAATTATTTATCTTAGCGGCTCCGATATCTTGTAACTTTTGTGTTTGAAAAAGTTTGTGAAAATTGTCTGTTAACCATGTTGATTCCTGGTTATTTACGTCCCTCGGTTATTATCAGTTCACCTCAATCAATTATATAATCAATTAACGGAATGTTAAACTTGTTAAAATTAAATTTATGAAGAAACGTGTACTATGGTTGCGTTATCTGATTCTTTTTCTTGCCATTGCATCAGCATCTGTTGGCTTCGGACAGGAGATCGCATTGACGGGAATTGTGACAGATGCATCTGACGGGAGTTCACTTCCCGGCGTTACAGTTGTGCTTAAAGGTACAACGAGCGGAGCAGTTACAGACATTGACGGCAAGTATACCTTAAAGGTAAAAGCCAATGATGTACTGGTTTTTTCCTATGTTGGGTATACGACTAAGGAAATTACCTACATCGGACAGAAGACAATCAATGTTGCTTTGGCTGTTGGTGTACAGAGTTTAAATGAATTGGTGGTCATCGGGTATGGTTCCGTGAAAAAATCGGATGCAACCGGATCTGTTACTGCCATTGATAAAAAGAGTTTCAACCAGGGGCAGATCTCTTCTCCTCAGCAATTGATCATCGGGAAAATTCCCGGTGTCCAGGTCACAACTTTGGGCGGTGCTCCGGGTGGTGATGCCGTTATCCGTATCAGGGGCGGCTCCTCGCTCAACGCTTCCAATGATCCATTGGTCGTGATTGACGGAGTTCCTGTTGACAATACCTCTACGGCAGGTGCCCGTGGATCACTGAGTATGATCAACCCTGATGATATCGATACCTACACTGTATTAAAAGATGCTTCTGCGACTGCCATCTATGGTTCGCGTGCTTCGAACGGGGTCATCATTATCACCACGAAAAAGGGAGTTGCCGGAAGTAAAAAGATCGGTGTGGAATATACCGGAAATGTTTCTGTTGCCACAGTTCCAAAAACCATCAGCGTTCTTGGAGCAGATGAATACCGGACCCTTGTTAAACAAAGATATGCCGGGAATAATGCAGTTCTTGGTTTACTAGACAGTGTAAACAGCACAAACTGGCAGAAGGAAATTTTCAGGTCTGCGATCAGTACCGACCAGAACCTGGCCGTTACAGGCGCCATTAGCACAATGCCTTACCGCCTTTCAGTTGGTTATACCTACCAGAACGGTATTCTTCTTACCGATAACATGCAGAGAACCTCCGTAGGATTAAATCTCAATCCCTCCTTCTTTAAAAACTATTTTAAGGTCAACGTGAATGCGAAATATCTGAATGAACAGAACCATTTTGCAGACAACGGAGCCATTGGTTCAGCCATTGCATTTGACCCAACCAAACCGGTCAATGCCAACAATGACTTTGGCGGTTACTGGGGGTGGCTCCAGGCAGGTGATTCTGTGCCAGTATCCCAGGCTACTGCCAACCCGGTTGCTTTACTGCAAATGAGGGAAGATAAATCAAAAGTCAACCGTTTCCTCGGGAACCTGCAGTTGGATTATAAACTGCATTTCTTCCCCGACATGCGTGCCGTGTTGAACCTCGGGATTGACTATTCAAAGAGCAACGGGAGCGTTTATGTTCCCGCAAATGCCACCTGGGTTTATGCCAATAAGGGAACTGACAATACCTACGATCAGACGAAAAACAATAAAGTTCTGGATTTCTACCTGAACTACGTTAAGGATGTGAAATCAATCAAGAGCAAATTTGATGTAATGGCTGGTTATTCATGGCAGCATTTTTATTTTGAAGCCAATAACCACAACAGCAACATCCCTCATGACAGTGCCCGCACCTCCGATGTTGCTGCTAAAAGAGAATATTACCTCCTTTCGTTCTATGGTCGTTTGAACTATACCCTCGCCAACAGGTACCTCCTTACGGTCACCGTTCGTGATGATGGATCCTCGAAATTTTCAAAGAGCACCCGCTGGGGTCTCTTCCCCTCGGTCGCCCTCGCCTGGAAAATCAACGATGAGGCTTTCCTGAGAAATTCAAAAGTTGTTTCCCAGCTGAAATTAAGGTTGGGCTGGGGTAAAACCGGTCAGCAGGATCTTGGCGACAACTGGTATCCTTCATTGGCCGTGTATACTTTGAGCGACCAGTACGCACAATACCAGTTCGGCAATGTATATTATTATACCCTTCGTGCCAATGCCTATGATGCAGGCCTGAAATGGGAAACCACCGCAACAACAAACATTGGTCTTGACTTCGGTTTCTTCAATGACAGGATCACAGGGTCAGTTGATTATTATATCCGGAAAACTTCCGATATGTTGTGTTATGTTCCTGTTCCTGCAGGAACCAATTTGTCAAACTATGTTTGGACCAACATCGGCGACATGCAGAACAAAGGCTGGGAGTTCAATCTCGGTCTGAAGCCGATTGTGACCAACGACTGGAAATGGGACTTTAACTTCAATGCCACTTTAAATAAGAATGAGATCACAAAACTCACGGTGAACGACGATCCGAATTATGCAGGGATCCTGGTAGGCGGTATCAGCGGAGGTGTGGGAAATACTGTTCAGATCCAGAGTGTGGGATACCCGATGTATTCATTCTATGTTTACCAACAGGTATATGATGCCAACGACAAACCCATTGAGGGGATGTATGTTGACAGGAACGGTGATGGAAAAATAACTGACGCCGACCGTTATCATTACAAGAGCGCGAATCCAACCGCAACCTTTGGTGTCTCCACAACCTTATCCTACAAAAAACTGAGTTTATCCACAGCCGGTCATGCCGCCGTCGGAAATTATGTTTATAACAACATTTCCGCCAACCGCGGGGTTTATTCAAACCTTTACCGTCCTGAAGGCCCTTATCTGAGCAATGTAACTACAGATGTATTTGATGTCAATTTTACCAACAACCAGTACCTGTCGGATTATTATGTACAGAACGCCTCCTACTTTAAACTGGACTACCTCACACTGGCTTACGATTTTGGTAATGTTATCAAGAACACTGCCAACCTGCGCCTCTCCTTTACCGTGAACAATGTATTCACCATCACCAAGTACAAGGGACTCGATCCTGAAGTGAACCTTGGATCATCGGTGGGTATTGATAACAATATGTATCCCCGGTCAAGGGTGTTTGTTCTGGGTGTAAATCTTACATTCTAACTCTTTAAAATTTTAAAAAATGAAACGAATATATAAGATAACATTCATGGTTCTGGCAATGACCCTGGGGCTTGGCGCCTGCGTCAAAGATCTCGACACATTGCCCATTGATCCCCGTTCACTCACCTCCGCCAACGTTTATACCTCTCTTGCAGGGTACAAACAGGTGTTAGCGAAAGTTTACGCTGGCTTGTCTGTATCAGGACAACAAGGTCCTGCCGGAGATGCCGATATCAGCGGAATTGACGAAGGGTTTGGTGAATATCTGCGTGGCTACTGGTATCACCAGGAATTAACCACCGACGAAGCCGTGATTGGCTGGAATGACCAGACAATTAAGAATTTTCATGCTCAGGCATGGGGATCAGGCGATGTATTCATTGCAGCGATGTATTACAGGATATTTTTCCAGATCACCCAATGCAATGAATTCATTCGTGAATCATCCGATGACCAGCTCGATTCGAGAGGTTTCACCGGAGCTGACAGGGCGGAACTTGTAAAATTCCGTGCGGAAGCACGTTTCATGAGGGCGCTGAGCTATTATCATGCGCTTGATCTCTTTGGCAACGTTCCGTTTGTTACTGAAAATGACCCCGTTGGAAAATTCTTCCCGACCCAGATCAAACGCGACAAGCTTTACGCTTACGTTGAAAGTGAACTTCTTGCCGTCGAACCCTTGATTACCGGTGCCAGGCAAAATGAATATGGCCGCGTTGACCAGGGAGCAGTCTGGACATTGCTTGCCAAATTGTACCTTAACGCCGGTGTTTATACCGGACAGGATAAAAATACCGAATGTATTACATACTGCAACAAGATTATCAATGCGGGTTACACACTTGACCCGGTATATCAGGATCTCTTTTTGGCAGATAATCAAAACAATCCCGAAGTCATTTTTGCCATTAACTTTGATGGAACAAAAACCCGGACCTGGGGAGGAACTACATTCATTATTGAGGCTGCTATCGGCGGAAGTATGAAACCTGCTGATTTTGGTTTCACGGGTGGATGGGGCGGAACACGCACCACAAGCGCACTTGTAGGCAAATTTGCTGCAGCTGGCGATCAGCGCAGGATGTTCTGGACTGATGGGCAGAATCTTGAGATCAATGACATCGGAACATTTACCGACGGTTATGCCATTACCAAATTCAAGAATGTAACCAGCACCGGCGTTGGTGGCTCAGATAAAACATACGCAGATACCGACTTCCCGATGTTCCGGTTGGCCGATGTTTACCTGATGTATGCCGAAGCCGTTCTCAGAGGCGGTTCAGGCGGAGATGCAGGGACAGCACTGACGTATGTCAATGCAATCAGGACCCGTGCATTTGGCGGAGCCTCAGGCAATATCACCTCAGCTCAGCTTACCACCGATTTCATCCTGGACGAAAGAGCACGTGAACTCTTCTGGGAAGGACACCGCAGGACTGACCTCATCCGTTACGGAGAATTCAGCACAAGTACCTACCTGTGGCCCTGGAAGGGCGGAGTTCCCAGCGGCGCTTCAACTGCGAGTACTTACAATCTCTTCCCGATACCCTCTGCAGATGTTTCGGCAAACGCGAACCTCACCCAAAATCCCGGATATTAATATTTTAAAACAACGATACTATGAAAAAACTATCAATATTAATCCTGGCAATCGGTCTGTTCAGCCTGTTTTCCTGCAAAAAGGATGAGACCAAGGTTGTCCTGACCTCCTTCACACCGGCACAGTTACAGGTACCGGCGTCAGGTTCGGCGTATATCCTTACAATAGATAAAAAGGATTCTGTCCTGTTTATCTATACCTGGATACCCGCAACCTATAATCTTACGGATGTTGTTCCTCCAACTTATACGGTGGAGATGGATACAGCAGGCGGAAGTTTTGCAAAACCTACTGTGATTGCGACAACCAAAAATGCCACCTTTACCATGAATGTTGGTACGATGAATGCCCTTATCCTCGGCGCTTTCAAGGGAATTCCCGAAAAACTCGCAACCTTCCAGTTCAGGGTGAAGGCTTCCCTGATCGATAATGCACCGTCGGCAAACAATGTCTCAGCAGTCAATACGATCGACATTACACCTTACTCTGCAGTAGTGGTGCTTGCACCCATTTACCTTCTCGGAGATGCTACAACCATTGCCTGGGATAATACAAAGGCACTGGAGATGACCCATATCGGGGATGCCGGACAGTATGTGATTGTAGAACATCTGATCGGACCGGGAAAATTTATTAAATTTATTGCAGACCAGGGTGCCTGGGAGCCAATGTGGGGACTTGGGGCTGCCGGAACCTGGGAAGGCGGAGACTTAAAATACAGGTTAGTCGGAGACCCCGATCCACCTGCAATTCCAGGTCCGGATGTTGAAGGCGATTACTGGATCATGGCCGACACGGCAAATCTGTTATATGAAGTCTCGCTGACATCTTCTCAGCTCTTCCTGGTGGGTGATGCTACAACGGCAGGTTGGGATAATACCAAAGGTATTCCTTTTGACAAGGTTTCTCCGGGTATTTTCAGCCTGACTACTACCCTGACTGCAGGCGGTATGAAATTCCTGGAAGTTTCAGGTCAGTGGGCTCCGCAATGGGGAACTGATGCAACCGGCACCAGCAATTTTGGTCCTTTAGTTTACAGGCCTACTGAAAGCGTACCCGATCCTACCAATATTGTTTCACCGGGTGCAGGTACCTATACGATAGAGCTCAATCTGGCCACGAAGGCATACAAGATTACTGCGAAGTAAACCTGCTTTATTCTTGACTTAATAGATTTCTAATCGATTCGTAATTATTCAGAAGCATATGCAGGCGTCCCAAAAGGACGCCTGCTTTTTTATGTCCTCATTCGGAGCGGCCATATCACTTCATCGCGTATGCGCCCGGAGCTAGGTGAGCCCGTCATTACAGCGAATCCCGTCAATCCCGCCAATCCCGTCACCCCCGCCAATCCCGCGAAAGCAGCGAAAACAGCGATAGTCATGCGCCGGCCAGGGTCGCATTTGCAGTGACGTGGCTTCTTATCTATAACCAAACCACAGGATCAAAGGTTTCATTTGCTGACCGATGGGGTGGTAATAGCAATCAGTTAACAATAATAAAAAAGAGGCTGTCTCGTAATTACGAGACAGCCTCTTTACTTAATAGTGTGCCAGTATTTACTTGGCTACAATGGTATAAGTAAGTGACGTGATGTCAGCCGTAACGGTATATTTACCTTCAGCTGCAGGGGTAGGAATATTCGTCGGATCGGGATCAGCTTCGGTAGGACGGAAAACCAGGGGACCACCTGTGTTTGTTCCTGAAGCATTTGTTCCGTACATCGGTGCCCATGCACCCAGGGTTGTGATGAATTTTATCGATTTCGCAGCACCCAGGGTCGTTGTAAGTGTATAAACTCCGTTGGCACCACCGCCCATTGGAAGGGCAGCAGTATTGTCCCAGCCAGCAGCACAACCATCGCCGAGCATATAAAGGGCAGGGGAGATGGTGTAGGTGAGGGTATTGATGTTGATGGTTACAACATATTTACCTTCAGTTGCGGGTGTGGGAAGACTGGTTGGATCGGGATCAGATTCGGTAGCACGGTAAACCAGGTTTCCGGCAGTGCTTGTTCCTGATGCATCCGTACCGTACATCGGGGCCCATTGTCCCAATGTAGTGATGAATTTGATTGATTTGGAGGCGCCCAGGGTTGTTGTCAGTGTATAAATACCATTGCTTCCGGTCATCGGGAGGGCTAAGGTATTGTCCCATCCTGCAGAACAGCCATCACCCAGCATATACATTTCGGGAGCTGCACCTGAAGGATTCACGGTGAAGGTGTATTTTTCGGTTACCGCATCAATTTTGAGAACCATATCATATTTTCCATCAGCCAGGGGAACAAAATTTCCGTCAGCGTTTGTGCCGAATTTATCAGCAGCCAGACCGGCCATGGTCACATCGTTGTATCCAATGCTCTTTTTGGTCCAGTCCTGACCTTCTCTGATTTTGAAGGAGCCTACTGTTGAAACGTCAACCTGGTTGTACGTCCAGGTATAATTCGTTACATTTTCAACAACAGGTTTGCTTAACATGATGGTTACATCCCAGGTTTGCTGAACTCCACCAACGAATAATCCGTCGCCGACGAGGCCCAACTCTGTATTTGTGTAATCAGTCACATTCAGATCACCAGTTTTGGTAAGGGTGGCAACATAACCGGTACCTAAGGTATAGGCCATTTTAACGGTATAATAACCCGGAACAGCATTGGTAATGTTGGCTCCACCTGCAACGAGTGCACCAACGGCACCGCCAAAGTTTGTGTTCACCTTCACCCATTTGAGGGGGTCAGCATCTGAAGTATCGATTTCAACTTTCCAACCATCTGAATAGCGGAATTTAAAGTCGGCCTTGGTCAGTACCATGTTGGTAGCAGTCCATGACATTGTTGTGGCATTGAAAGCAGATTCCGGCAGTTCGGTGGAAGCACCCCAGCCATTGGGCGTGGCGGCGCCGATAACTCCCCAATGAACGCGCATGATAGCAACTACATTGAGGGCATAGTCAAAAACAACATGATAGAATCCATCTTCAGGAACCGTGAATTTGGTCGTACTTGTTCCTGAAACAGCACCGCGCTGGAAGGGAATTTTGGGCTCGTCGGTTGTAGGATTAGTAACAACGCCGAATCCAATCATCGGGCCGTATGTAGTTTGCACTGAACCGGCCACCTTAACAATACTAAAACCATCTTGACCGGCTTTGATCGGAATATAGAGTTCCAGCAAAGAGGCAAGATCGGTTTGGGTGACTTCATTGCGGGCCACCTTCATCATGGCATTGGCATTAAAGTCAGGATAAGCAGTTACAGCGCCTTTGATGTAATAACCATCAAGCACGATAACGGGATCAGGTACAGGGTCAGAGCTCTTTTTACAAGAACTGACGCCAACAACAAGGGCAAAGATCACAATCATCGCCAGAATTGTAGAAATTCTCATCATTACGTTTTTCATAGACATTTAATTTAAATTAATAATTGAGTAAACTGAACAACTTTTATTTATGGATTGAGTAATAAATTGGGATTCGCGTCTGTCGCCCACTTTGGAATAGGGAAGGTGTTTCTTTCATCACCGTGTGCCAGTTTCTGCCACCATGCATCTTTATATTTGCCAAATCGGATCAGGTCCTGCCGGCGGTGTCCTTCACAATATAATTCCCGTCCACGTTCAGCCAGCAATTGCACCAGTGTGGTTCCGCTCCAGGTTTCCACACCGGCCCTTGTACGAATCGGGTTGATCCATTCATCCCCGTTTCCTCCCATCCGGATGGCCAATTCAGCTTTAATCAGGTAGAAATCGGTGATCCTGAATAATGGGAACTTGTTGCTTAAATTTTCCTTTGCCCCCATTTTGATCTCATATTTCCCAACACGGGCCCCGGTGGTCCTGATCTGGGTCGGAGTGAAATTGGTGGCATCCATGATCAACCCCGGAAGATGCGGATCAATATCCAGAGGGAGTTTTGTTTCGCCATCGAGGATAACCGCGCCGGAGCTTGCGTACTGAAGACCGAATATGTTATAGCCTTCCCGTCTTTTATCCGCCATCTCGTAGGTGTCAAAGAAAGTGGGGACGATCGCAAAGCCATTCCACGGTCCCACCGGCATATCAAAACGCAGGTTGTGCTGATAATGCAGGGTCCTCATGTGCAGGCGGAATCCCTGGAAATTATTCTCATCATAAGGAATGGCAAAAATGATCTCCTTGGATGCCTGGTTATTGGTCAAAAATGGTGCAAGAAAATTTGTTTCCATGGAGTAAGGCCCGGCCAGGATGCTGTCGCAATAGGTATTGGCTTCGGCCCACATGGGGGTTCCGGTGTAAACCTGGGCGTTGAGGTAAAGTTTAGTCAGCAGTGCAAAAGCCATATATTTTGTGGCCATGAATTTATTGTCAGTTGCCTTCAGGCTGGGGAGTGCTGATTTAAGGGTAGCCACCAGGCTGTCAAATATCTCAGCTCTCTTGACCTTGTAAGGCATGGGAGGTGCATTTTTCGCGCTGGTCAGGTAAGGGGCGTCTCCATAATTGTCGATCAGTACATAATAGTAAAATGAACGCAGTACCTCTACCTCTTTCATTTTAGCCCGTATGGCGTCATTCTGCGGAAGTTCATGCATCATGTCAATAACCTGGTTGCATGTGGTGATCCCTGTCCAGAATGCACTCCACATCCGGTTCACACCTTCATCGTCGTTCGACCAGGTATGCTGGTACATGTTCACCCATTTTCCGCCGTCATACCAGTCGGCTCCTCTTGTGGGACCGCAGATTTCGTCGGAAGAGATCTCCTGTGCCAGGAACCACCATCCTTCATCATCAGCAAAAGGCTTTAGTTTGGTATAGGCGTCCACACTCAGGTTGGCAACCTGGTTCGCATTCTCAGGATAGAGGTCTCCCGGGATTTTATCGTACACTTTTTCATCAAGCTTGGTACAAGAAAAAAGTGCAATTGCAATAGCGAAAAGGAAAAAATATCTAGTTTTCATAGTTCGATGGAATTAAAAAATGACCTTTACACCAGCAGTATAAGCGCGGGTCTTTGGATAAACATTGTATTGATCGATGCCAAACGACAATCCGTTCACGGTTGTTTCAGGATCCACTCCCGAGTAACCTGTGATGGTAAACACGTTGTTCGCTGAAACGTATAAGGAAAGTTTCTTGAGCCAGGAAATCTTTGAAACGTTGAAATCATAGGAGAGCGAAATATAATCCAGTTTCAGGAAAGAGGCATTCTCCACATAGATGTCGGCAATGGAGGGTCCGGAGACACGACCCTGGTTGTACCAGTCGATAGCCTGCGGCAAAGCATTGAGAGAAGGGAGATTCCCGGGATTGTCAAAAAACATCTCCGTGGCGTTGTACATGTGATTCCCGATCCATGCACGAAGAGCAAAATCGAGGGACCAGTGCTTGCCCAGACTAAGAAGGTTTGACCAGCCGATTTCAACTTTGGGCGCTGCAGTAGCCACTACAGTCCTTTCAGCTTCACTGAGCTTGTCGGTGTACCCGCCTGTTGCCGATTTATAGATAAAAATACCGTCCTTCATGGTAACATAGGTTGGGAGATAGAAACTTCCAACTTCCTGGCCAACCATGATGCCGGTTACATAATACTCTTCACCCACCATGCCGCGGCCCGAAATGTAGCCCTCTTTTCTTACACCATCCTGTTCATTGAAATATTCTCCAAGATCAAGAATTTCCGTTTTATTGGAGGAGACGGTGAGGCTGGTCTTCCAGGTGAATTTGGAGGATGTGATAGGATAAGCCTGGATAAAAAGCTCGATCCCTTTATTCGACATGGAGCCTGAGTTGGCAAATGTTTTCGATGCAAGGTTCGGTGGAACCGGAACGGTGTATTCACCCAGGAGGTCTGAGGTGATCTTATAGTAGACTTCAAGACTGCCGCTTAACCGGCTGTTAAAAAAGGCAAAATCGACGCCGACATTCACCTCGGATGTCGATTCCCATTTAAGATCGGGGTTTGAATTCCAGGCCGGTTTAAAGGTGATGACCTCTTGTCCGGTTTCAGGGTTAATCGCTTTTCCGCTCGGCTCCCAAAGGACCAGACTGCGGTATTCGCCGATTTCCTGGTTGCCTGAAATACCATAGCTTGCACGTAATTTCAATTGATTCAGCCATTTTACATCCTTCAGCCATTTTTCCTGATCCAGGCTCCAGCCGATGGCTGTGGTCGGGAACCATCCCCATTTATTATTGGCGCCAAATTTCGAAGAACCGTCCCTGCGCAATGAGGCCGAAATAAAGTACCTGCTGGCAAAGTTATACTGCACGCGTCCGAAAAAGCCGATCAGGTTCCACTGGCCTTTCCACGAGCCGATATCGCCCCACTTCACATCGTTCAGGACTGCCAGATTATCAGGACCTGCATATGTGGACTGGGCATCTCCGCCTTGCGAATAGAACCCGCTGTAGACCGATTCCTGCCACGAATAACCGAGAAGCGCATTGAAATTGTGATTCTTCTTGAAGGTTTTATTATAAACACCGGTGAGTTCGATCAGCTTCTGGGTGTTGGAGTTATACTGTTTTTTACCGTAACCATTGTCGGCTGAGGAGTAAAGATTCGCCGGCCTGAAATAGTTGGTCGTGTTGTCATCATGGATATATCCGACATTTACACTGGCTACAAGCCCGTCGATAATTTCGAAATCAGCTTTTAAACCACCCAGGAATTTCTTGGCGTTCCTGTTGTTGGTGACTTCGTTGATGATGGCAATCGGGTTCTCATAACTGTAAACGCGTGAGGATTGATAATAGCCTCCGGTTGAGTTATATACAGGATCGGTGGGGTTTCTGGAGATGGCCTGGTAAATAATATCATCTTTATTCCATCCTCCGTAATTTTCATAGTCGTTTTTCTCAAATGCGCCCATGATGTTTGCCGACAGGGTAAGATGATCCCTGAGTGCCTTTTGTGTTACACTGATGCGCGCGGTAGTCTGTTCTTTCCCGGTTCCTTTCATGGTTCCCTGCCAGTTGGAATTGGTAACGGAGGCCAGATAGGAATTGTGTTTATTTCCGCCGGAAAAGCTCAGGCTGTTGGTTGTGGAAACACCAAGCCTGTATATTTCATTCTGCCAGTCGGTGCTTGCACCACCATCAATGAATACACTGTCAACCGTCCAGTTAGGATGGGTTACCACTGCTTTTTGAAAGAGGGTATTGGCAAAGTCACGCATTTGCGAAGCAGAGAGGACATTCAGTTTTTTTGAAACCTGTTCAATGGAGAATTGACTGTTGAATTCAATGTTGGTAAATGAACCATCGGTCTTGTCTCCTTCAGCTGCAGGACCAGCCCTTTTTCCCTTTTTTGTCGTGATAATGATAACCCCGTTTGAACCTCTCGATCCGTAGATGGCGGTTGAAGCTGCATCTTTCAGGATATTGAATGATTCAATGTCGTCGGAAGAAACGATATTGGGATCAACACCCGGGATCCCGTCGATGACGTACAAAGGTTGTGTGTTCGAACTAAATCCTGACGCTCCGCGTATCCGAACTGAAAAATTTTCACTGGGGTCACCACCCTTTTTTGTAACAAGAACCCCGGCAGCTTTACCCTGCATTGCTTGAATGGGATTTGTTATCACACCCCCATTCAGGTCATCTGCTTTCACGGTGCTCACGGCTCCGGTCTTATCCGTCTTTTTCTGGGTGCTGTAACCGATCACAATAAAGTCGTCGAGCGTTGTGACCTGCACCGCCATCGAGACATCAAGTTTCCCCGCTTTCTCTACAACAATTTCCTGTGTGAGATATCCGATCAGCGAGAATTTCAGGGTGGCCCCTTTTGGGACGCTGATTTTGTAATTTCCCATCACATCGCATACTGTCCCATTGGTAGTTCCTTTCTGCAATACTGTTGCTCCAACGAGTAATTCACCGGTACCGGCCTCAGAAATGACCCCGTTAACGTCGAGGTTCTGGGCGTTCAGTCCCACCGCGCCACTTACAAATAGGAGCGCAATCAACAATTTCTTAAGATTCAGGTGTAATTTTCTTTTCATAGGTATATGGAATTAGAGACTTTATAAGCCATTTTGTTATCCGTATCCTGGTCAGCACGAAATAATAAAAAATCATGCTGAGACAAACAGCACTCTGGATCAGATGCAAATAAAGCAGCCCCGATCCAAAACCTAATCAGAAATAAAACGCAGGAATATGTTTTATCATGAAAAGGTACGCAAAAATAGTATAAATACTATACATTGCAAGCCTTTATGGAAAATTTCAGGTATAAAAGTGCTATAATGAAGTTATTTACCCGAATATACCCGGTATTCCCATGCTTTCAGGGTGATCTTGTCATTATTCCCGAATACCTGAGTCGTCCCGGTAAAAGCCTCCTCATACTTACCGGGGAATTCGAAGCCGGAAAGTTTGGCAGTCTGATCACGGACTGAAAGGTTCAGCAACACAAGCATCCGGTTATCTTTTGTTTTGCGGATAAAAGCATAGACTGATTTATCGCAGGAGGTAGGCACTTTGATGAATTCACCACCGGCATCGCCGGCATCCAGGAGGTTGTTCCTGGTTTTAAGACTGGTCAGGGTGGTGTAAAACGATTCAAGCGGATAGTTTCCCCAGGGAATTGTGTCTTTGTCGAAAAAACGCAAGCGCCGGTTCATCGCAGATTCCTGGCCACTGTAGATTAAGGGGATCCCCGGGAAGGTGAAACAGAAAACAGCGAATGTGCGGGCTCCTTCGCCCAGGCGTTCAAATTCAGTTCCGTTCCAGGAATTTTCGTCATGATTGGTTGTAAATCGCATCCGGTAGGCATCCTTCGGGTATTTTTTTACTTCCGCCGAGTAAATGGAATCGATGACAGTGGCCGGTTTTTTGCCTGCTGCAATATGATTCATCGCGCGGAAAAGGTCCCATGAATAGGTTGCATCAAAGGCAGTATCGTGCATTTTAGGCTGTTCTTCTTCGGCCAGCATGAAAATTGGCTTTATTTTCCTGATCTCAGGAACTGCTTTGTTCCAAAAGTCAACGGGCAACATTCCGGCAACATCACAGCGGTAACCATCGATGTCGGCCTCTTTGATCCAATAGGCGAGGGCATCGGTCATATACTCCCGCAATCCGGGCTGACTGTAATCGAGGGCTGCAACATCGGTCCAGTCGGACACCGGGGCAATGATCGTCCCTGCTGAGTCCTTTTTATACCACTCCGGGTGTTTGTTGATAAGCGGATTATCCCATGAAGTGTGGTTGGCTACCCAATCAATGATCACCTTCATGCCGAGTTCGTGCACCTTTTTCACCAGATCAATGAAATCCTGCTTGGTCCCGTATTCAGGATTTACAGCAAAGTAGTCTGCAACTGAATAGTAGCTTCCAAGGCTTCCCTTCCGGTTTTTCTGTCCCAGGGGGTTGATCGGCATCAGCCAGAGGATTTCAACACCCATCTTTTTCAGCCGGGGCAGTTCCTGCTCAAATGCCTTGAATGTCCCCTGGGGTGTATACTGCCTGATGTTCACTTCGTAAATGGTGGCATTCCTGCTCCAGTCCACATGCGGAGAGGGACCTAATTTTGCAGATTCCTGTTTCGGTTTGCAGCCAAATAGACCCATAAAGGACGCGATTAAAAGAATTGACAGTTTCTTCATGCTTCAGAAGTTTAATGTGAATATCAGTTCGATAATATTTCAAATGAATTTCCATTTAACTCCAGGGTTACCTTCCCTTTTTCAACAGTGAACTTATTGCCAAACTGGGCAACGAGCAGGCTCGCCATATAACGGTCGGGTAAATTGAATTCTATTTTTTTCGTTGATTTATCCTTATTGAAAATGACAACCACAGCTTTATCGAAATAGGATCGTAGGTAGACATATGTTTTCTCGTTCACCTTCAGGGTAGCGAAGTCCCCATAGACCAGCGCCATGTTTGAATTCCTTTGATGGGCGAGTTTGGCTGTTGTAATCTTCAATGTCTGTTCAAACCTGCTGAGGCTGTCAAACTTCATCATCCGGCGGTTGTCGGGGTCACCGGCGCCGGGCATACCAAATTCATCTCCGTAATAAATGACGGGAATGCCGGGAATGGTCATATTGAAAGCCTGGAGGGATGCCAGTTTCAGATATCCAACCGTGTCTTTCACTTCGATATCACGCTTCCAGCCAGCTTCAGAAGCATCTTCGTTCAAACCAAGGGCTCCGCTGGCGTAGGAAATAAACCGCGCCATATCCTGGTTCCCGGTGATGTTGCCCATCAGGTTGTGCTCTCCGTAATAGCTGAAACTCTGTTGCAGCGAATAGTTCAGGTCCCTGAACGATACATTGTCAATGGCGAAGGCCGACTTGACATCCCAGTAAAGATTGAATTCGAACTGAGCGTCGAGCATCCCGGGATTGACATAGCTGCCAATCAGTTCGCGGCTGCCGAAGGTCTCGCCAATCTGGTAGATCCCCCTGTTTTCAGGGATGACGACCTGCTGGGTAAGTTTATGGGTCAGCATTCTCCAGTAGCTTTCGGGAACATGCTTGGCTGCATCGTGACGGAACCCGTCGAGCTTGTATTCTTTGATCCAGAAGGCCGCAGAATCGGAGACCATATTGGCCACCTCGGGTTTGGTAAGGTCAAATGTCGGAAGGAAGACGTCGAACCAGGTTGTAAGCCGCTGTTCATCCCATAACCGTAAATTTTTCCGCTTCCCAGGGAGATCGATTTGCGTGATCCAGTCGGGATGAGCTTTGAGCACCGCGTATTCCTGGTGAACATGGTGGGAAACAAAATCAAGGATGACATTGATGTTCTTTCCATGGGCTTCACTAACCAGTTTATGGAACTCATCCCCGGTTCCGAAGCGTGTGTCGACCGTTGTCAGGGTAATGGGCCAGTAGCCGTGGTATCCCGAAAATTTACGATGAGGGGCAGGATATTCGTTATAACCACCCAACGGATTTTGCGTGATTGGCGAGATCCAAAGCGTATTCACACCGAGATTCGAAAAATAACCATCTTCCAGCGCCCGTACAATTCCGGCCAGGTCTCCACCCATGTAGTTTACTTTTGGATCAATATCCTTGTCCTTCACGGGTGCATCATTGTCTTTTCTGCCATTTTTAAAACGGTCAACCATGATGAAATACATGATCATGGCCTCCCTGTCGGAGCGGGTTAATTTTTGCGGATCAGTAAGTACCTTTCCATCCTGAAGCGGAACCAGGATCTCATTCGAAATGCCCACCTTGTTCATTGCCCAGACACGGATAAAACTACGCTCGGACTCCCTGGCTTTTTTTGGAATATCAATGGTGATGCCCGAACTGTCTGTTTTCCAGAATTTTTTATCAAGGCTGTAATTTTCCCAGAAGACAAAAATGGAATCAGCTTTATTTTTCAGGCCGATGACGATTTTTCTTTTTTCTGCAACGGAGGTGAAAAGAGCGGGCAATCCGGCCGGATTCAGGTTCCCAAGCGTAAGAAGGGAATTGTAGGACCCCATGTAGTTCGAAACCGAATCACGGTTATTCGGATCCGATTTTTCTCTGCCGTCAAGGATCAGCTTATACTGGTACTTCCCGGGAAAAAGCTGAAAGTCAATATGCCATTTGCCATCTTTTTCAAAAAGATATCCGGCAGATGCAGTCCATTCATTCATCTGGCCCTTGATCTGAACGCGTTTATACTTCTTGTTCCGGGGATCGAAGGTGAACCTGAATTTCAGTTTATTTGATTTTTCCAGCAGCAGGGAATAGGAGAACCCCTTTGACCATATTTTCAGCACTGAAAGTTTCGGAAAATCCCGGTCAAGCGGCTTGATAACCATGATGGTTGAATCGGCTGAAATCACAGCGCTCAGGGCCGGATCAATTTTCAACGAATCAATCCAGGTTGGTTTAACCAGGTAATCGGCCAATTCGATCACCGTTGAATCGGCATTGACCAGGATTGGAGCTGCCAGTTTCAACATTTGCGGCTCTTTTGAAACCGGGATGTCGTTGTTGGATGAACAACCCTGAAGCAGGGCCAACATACTCATAGTTGTCAGAAAAAGTAATAGCTGTTTCATTTTATCCGGATATTAAGTTTGAAGAATTCAAAAATCATTGGGAATTGGTAATTGGTCATTGGTCAATGGTAATCATCCTGCTCTCCTGGTATCCCTGAGCCCGGAGCGTATACAAATAATTTCCCGGTTTATAACGGATGTTCCTGAAACCAATCTGGTTCTCTGATTGATTCGGGGCACCGGAAAAAAGTGTTTCGAGCTGTCGTCCTGAAATATCGCAGAGGGTAAGCATTACACTGGACCCAACAGGCGCGGAGAAGGGGATCATGGTATAATCGCGAAAAGGATTGGGCCGGTTTTGTTCAAGTTTGAACCCATGCTTTTCAGGCAGAAAATTCAGGTTGCTCGAAAATGGAAAAAACTGTTCAAGCGCAAGGCGCAGATGTCCTTTCCAGTTTCCCCAGCTATGGCCTTCATGCCATTCCCTGAATTGATGGGTGTATCCCTTTGCCTGCAGAATATCCCGAAGGCCATGCACCATTGGAATCAGAACCGCGATGTCGTATGTCCCGATATCAAGGTAAAACTCGAGATTCAGTTTCGGCCCGGTCGAAAATGCAGAGGCGATGTTGCTTTGAACATTGCTCGATTGGGCTGCAATTTTTCCGAATTTCTCCGGGTGTCTCATGCCGATGTAGAGTGCGATATTTCCTCCGTTGGAGGCGCCGACCATGGCTCGTTTTGAAGGTTCGGTGCTTGTCCTGAATTTTGCATCGATTACCGGCATCAGCTCCTGGATGATGAAATTGGTAAAATTATCAATTTTACTTCCGGCATATTCCGCTTCACGGTCAACCGGAGGTACAAATACCCCGATCACAGGAACAATCACATGGTGTTCGATCAGGTAATCAAGGATGTTGCCGGCGTTGCAAAGACTGAGGTATTCGAGGCCGTCATGAAACAGAATAACCGGGTAGGAGGCATTTCCCGACGAATAATTGGGGGGCAGATAGATCCGCACGGGGCGGCTGTTCCCAAGCAAAGCGCTCTGGAAAACCGTATCGCTGACCAGTCCGTGCGGGATGTTGCTGTAGTAGCTGATTTCAGGGGGAACAACATATAGCGGCATCCTCAGTTCGGAATTGGCGCCATAGCCCCCGGCACAGGTGTTTGGATTTTTTGGGTCAAGAATCCAGCCGGAGCCATTGATGACAAATTTGTAATCGAGGCGGGCATCCGATTCGTATGTTGTCGTGTAATACCAGAAGTTACACCCCGCGATGTGGGTCAGATCCTTATCAGGATTCCATCCGGTCGCATCGCCGGCCATGGAAACAGATTGCGCCGGGGCATTGTAAACGAAATGGACCAGGGTGTCATTTTCGGTGTATGGGAAAGAATGTCCTGCATTCATGAAACTGTCGGTAATAGCCTGACGTTGTAATTCCGGAACCAAGTTCATCCGGGTGATCAGATGATCAAAGGATTGTCCGCAAAGCTGAACAGCTGCAAAAATGATAAAAATTGTGATCAGGCTCTTTCTCATAATCTGCTGGAATGGAATCAGTTTTTTTTCTTTTCCGAAACAAATAACCACAAAGCCGCTGAGGCGGCAAGAGAAACCCCACTGATGATGAAAATGAGCGATTTATCCGCAGAGTTTTTAATAAAGGTGCCAATCACCGAACTGGCCACAAGTTGCGGCAGCACCACCGAAAGATTGAAGATCCCCATAAAAAATCCCATGCGGGCCTTATCGACTTTTTCTGACATGATGGCAAAGGGCAAACTCACGACTGCAGCCCAGCCCAGCGTTAAGACACACATCATTGAATAAAGCAGGATCTCGCTCTTGGCCAGGAATACAATGCCAAAATAGCCCAGCGACATCATGGCAACCATGAGGGCATGGGTTTTAACCCGTCCGATCTTTTTGCTTAACGGCTCAAGCAGGAGCACCGGCCAGATGGATCCCACGGCGTTGAGGATAAAGAATGACCAGCCGATCATTTGACCGAGCCGCTGATTCCTGTCGGCGACTGCCATGTTGCCCATCGCTGGTAATTTTTGCTCGAGAAAGGCAAACATATAAACAAACATGGTCTGGATTCCCAGCCATGAGAAGGCATGGGCCACGTAGATGCGGTAGAGCTGGTTGTACTGAAGCAGGTTGATTTTCAGTCCTTTGGATAATTTTGTTCCAAATGTTCTGAAGGCAGACCAGGAGCAGAAATTGAGACTGAGCCAGTTCCCGAAACGAGTCCAGGATGAAACACCGGAGGTTTTTTTTGATTTTTCAGCATTTTCATGGAGGTAACGGGGTTCTTCAATAAAGAAGAGCGGTCCGATCGAGAAGATCAGGACGATCACCACCCCGGCGTAGATCAGGAAATAGTTGCCGATGAGGGCCCCCATAAGGTAGGCCCCGCTTCCGAATAGATTTGAAATCGATTGCATCCAGGTGTATCCCTTGGTGCGGGGCTGCCCGTCGGGGGTTACGTCGGCGATGATCGACCGGGTGGGGTTGAAGCTGATGTTTATGGAGAGATCGAGGGTGAGGGCAATGGTAATGGCCACGGCCATGATGCTGGCAATTCCGAAAAAATTGCTGATCTTGTCAATGTTTGGAAGGGCAAAGATCATCAGGGCGGCCAGGATTCCACCTATGATAATAAAAGGTTTGCGCCTGCCTCCCCAGAACCATACCTTGTCACTGATCAACCCGATGATCGGCTGACCCAGGATCCCCGCAATGGGCCCTGCGGCCCAGACGATCCCGATCTGGTCGATTTCAAGGTTGTATTTTGTCCGTAAAATCCAGCTTAACACCGCAATCTGGATCGAAAGGGCAAAACCCATGGCGGTACTTGGAAGGCCAAGGATGACGTAGAAAATGTTGCTGAGACGCTTTTGGATTGCTAACATGTTTTTGAAATTACGATTTTTGATTTACGATTTTTTTATTTCCATCACTCCATTACTCCATTACCCCGTATCTTTTTACCCTGTTACCCTGTTACCCTGTTACCTATTTAAGTTCCACGATCATCACCGATTTTCCCGGAATGGTCAATTTTGAAATATTGTTCAGGATATCACCGGAGATGATCTCAGTCCCGGATTTGTGCTTGCTTAAAAATTCATCAAAGCGGTTTGTTGTGATGGTCTTTGTATCTTCATTGTTATTCATCACCACCATGACGGTGTTTTTTGCGGTATACCTGAAGTAGGTGTAGATCCCATCTCTAGGGATAAAATGTCTGAACCTCCCGGTTTTCAGAACTTCACTTGATTTGCGGTATTTCAGCAACCGGGTGAGATAGTTGTACATGTCATTTTCTTTATCGGTCCGGCCCTGGGCAGTAAATGCATTGCGGGAATCTCCCGGCCAGCCGCCAGGAAAATCCTTACGTTTCATACCGTCGCCCTTGTCGGCACCGGTGGTCATCAGGCTTTCCGACCCGTAATATATCTGTGGAATCCCGCGCGTGGTCAATATAAAAGCCATCGCCATTTTAAGTTTCCTTACGTCGTCGTTCTGTATGTCGAGGTAGCGGTTCACATCGTGGTTCTCAGCAAACACAACAACATTGGATGGATTGGGATAGGAAAAATCCTGCGATAAGATATCAAACAACTTGGTGATCCCGCTGTTCCAACCTTCGGTTTCATTAAATGCTTTAGTCATGGCGTCATAGAGCGGAAAATCAAATACCGAGGGCAGCCACGAGTTGTACCCGTCCCTGTTGTGTGCATCTTTTTGCCAATAGGCCACCGACGCCGGATAATTCATCCAGCATTCCCCCACGATGTTGAAATTGGGATATTCCTCCAGGACACGTTTTCCCCACTCGGCCATCATATCCCTGTATGCGTATGGATGGGTGTCCTGCCTGATGCCGTCGAGTCCGGCGTATTCGATCCACCACAGGCTGTTCTGAATAAGATAATTCTTAAGAAACAGGTTGTGCTGGTTCAGGTCGGGCATGGTTTTGTCAAACCAGCCGCGGACGAACTGAATGGAGTCGGCCTGTGAGGCATAGGGATCGGTAGCAGTACCTGCCCTGTAATTAGACCGGGTAAATTCAGGCCATTCATTCAGCCAGTCGGCCGAAGGTAAATCCTTCATCCACCAATGTTCACTTCCGCAGTGGTTGAATATCATGTCCATGATCAGTTTCATGCCACGCTGATGCACTGCCTCGCCCAGTTTCACATAATCTTCGTTTGTGCCGAACCGCGGATCAATTTTATAATAGTCTGTCGTGGAATATCCATGGTAGGAATATTTGGGCTGGTTATTCTCCAGCAGCGGGTTGATCCAAATGGCAGTCACACCCAGATCACTGATGTAATCAAGGTGATCTGAAATACCCTTGAGGTCGCCTCCGTGCCGGCCATCCTGGTTGGCCAGATTGACCGCTTCGACCATCCCCGGAACATTGTCGTTTGACACATCTCCATTGGCAAAACGGTCGGGCATCAGCAGGTAAATCACATCGGCCGTTGAAAAACCCCTGCGTTCTGCCGAGCCCTTCCTGCGCGCTTTCAATTCGTACAGGTATTTTCCGACAATCTTATCCTTTGATTTGAAAAGAATGGTGGCAATTCCGGCCCTGGTTCCCTGGCCGATCGTCAGATCAAGGAACAGATAATTCGGATTGGTCACTTTGTTGATCTTCTTTATCACCAGGCCAGGATAATCGATGGCCACCGTGGTTGAGGCAATGTTTTTCCCATACACCATCAACTGGAGGTCGGCCTTTTTAAATCCAATCCACCAGAATGGAGGCTCAATACGGGTAAGCGTTGTCTCCTGCGAAAATATGCTCAGTGGCCAGAGGATGAGGATTATGAGTGTAAGACGTTTCATCAGTGAATTTTTAATTTCTTTGCTCTTCCATATAATACGGTGAGATGCGCAAGCCGTTCGGTCAGCGCATCAGTAAAATCATTGCTTCTGGCCCGCCAAAGCCAGTTGTTCTGCGTTGTTCCCGGCAGGTTCATGCGTGCTGAATTGTCCAGCCCTAGAATGTCCTGCATCGGAACGATGGCTGTGTATGCAACAGAGGCCCAGGCAAGCCGGATGAATGACCAGTGAATATCCGTTTCATGGGTATGCATGTAGTCCATCACATATTTGCGGTCATCCGGCGTTGCCGTATTGAACCAGCCGACCACGGTGTCGTTGTCGTGGGTCCCGGTATAGACAACACAGTTCTTAATATAATTGTGGGGAATGTAATCGTTCGCTTCGGATGAATCAAAGGCGAATTGCAGGATTTTCATGCCAGGCAGGTTGAACCCGTCACGAAGCTCTTCAACATCCGGGGTGATGATCCCAAGATCTTCGGCAATAATAGGCAGATCGCCGAATTCAGTGTGCAAAACATCAAAAAAATCTTTACCGGGGCAGGGAATCCACTCACCTTTGACGGCAGTTTTTTCAGAATAGGGAACGGCCCAGTAAGCGGCGAATCCCCTGAAGTGATCGATGCGTATGATGTCGTAAAGGAACAGGCTGGTTTTGATACGGTCGATCCACCAGCGGTACCCGGTTTCCTTCAGCACATCCCACCGGAAAAGCGGGTTCCCCCACAACTGGCCGGTTTCACTGAAATAATCGGGAGGGACTCCGCCGACACGGATCGGGGTAAGGTCCTGGTCGAATTCAAAAAGTTCAGTATTGGCCCACGCATCAGCACTGTCGAGCGCCACATAGAGGGGAATGTCCCCGATAATTTTTATTTTATGATTATGCGCATATTCCTTGACAGCCATCCATTGCCTGAAAAACAGGAACTGCAGGAATTTGTGAAAATCGATCTCTTCGTGCATCGTGGTCTGAATGGCTCTGATTGCCTCAGGTTCCCTTTTTTTCAAGGGATCTTCCCACTGGTACCATGGTTTCTGGTGGCGGTTGGCCTTAATGGCCCTGAAAATTCCATAATCATTGATCCATTTGGCCTGGTCCTTCAGGAAATTACGGTAGGCAAGCTTTTCAACGTTATCAGCATGCAGTGTAAATGTCTGGAAGGCTTTCTTCAGCAAAGGCAAACGGGTTTGCTGTATGGCATCATAATCTATTTTGCTTTCATCAAAACGGGGATAATCCGCCAGATCCTCGGCATGAAGTAATCTGTTCTTCACAAGAATATCCAGGTCGATCAGGTTCGGATTTCCTGCGTGTGATGAAAAACACTGGTATGGTGAATCCGCATACCCGGTTGGTCCGAGCGGTAATATTTGCCAGTAGTGTTGTTTAGCCCTTACTAAAAAATCAATAAAATCAAATGCCGCCTTCCCCAGGGATCCGATGCCATATTTCCCCGGAAGTGAAGTGGGGTGAAGTAAAATTCCGCTCAATCTTTCTTTCAACATTGTACAGGTTTATTTATAAATTTTTAATTTGATTGCATTGTATGCTTTTGTCTACACATGTTTCTCCTTTATAAACAAGGCGCAACCCGCCCCAAGGATCATGCTCACCCCGGCCATGACAATACAAAGAATAGGATTGTTGGCAAAGAAGTATTTCAGAATGAGTCCGCTTAAAATTCCGCTTACGATCTGGGGAATGGTGATGGACATATTGAACAATCCCATATAGACTCCCATCTTCTTGGGCGGAATTGAGCTTGCAAGCATGGCATAGGGCATGGCAAGGATGCTGCCCCAGGCTATACCGATACCGATCATCGGAATGATCAGCCAGTTCGGATCTTTAAAAAGGAGGAAGGAGAGCAGCGAAATGCCGCCGATGGCCAGGGCGATGGCATGGGTGCCTTTTTTTGAAAGTCTTTTTGCAACGACGGGAAGCAGCATGGCAATCACTGCCGACACCCCGTTGTACACGCCAAACAGGATCCCAACCCAGTCGCCTGCACTCTGGAATACTGCCGAATTGGCATCGGAGGTGCCATAAAACCTGAGGGCGACCGCCGGCGTGGTATATACCCACATGGAAAACAGGGCGAACCATGAAAAAAACTGGACAAGTAACAGTTTGAGCATGATCGGGGGGATGACAAACTTTCGTGGTTTCTCCTCCTGCTGGCTTTGAGCCAGTTGTTCGGGAGGATATTCTGAAGTAGAGACAACCGTCCATACAATCGTTGCCAGAAGCACAAAGGCCCCGAAATAAAACGAGTAGGTGACATTATCAGGAATCAACCCATGGCTCTCTGCATTTTTCGAGACCCCCATCCAGTTCCCTAAAATATAGGGAAGCCACGAGCCAATAATGGCCCCGATCCCGATGAGGAGTGTCTGAACAGAAAAACCAAGGGTATGCTGCTTTTCAGGCAGTTTGTCGGCTACAAGAGCCCTGAATGGTTCCATAGAAATGTTAATGGATGCATCCATGATCATGAGCAGGCCTCCGCCAATAAACATGGGGGCTATGAAGTTTGCAAGGTGCGGTGCATTGGGCATAAGGATCAGAGCGATGCTCGTCATCACGGCGCCTACCAGGAAATAGGGCCTGCGGCGACCCAGTCTGCACCAGGTTTTATCACTCAAATATCCTACGATCGGCTGAATGATCATCCCGGTAATCGGGGCCACCAGCCAAAACCAGCTCAGATTGTGCACATCGGCACCAAAGGTCATTAAGATTCGCGAAGCGTTCCCATTCTGCAGTGCAAAACCGAACTGTATTCCGAGAAATCCGAAGCTCATGTTCCAGACCTGCCAGAACCGCATAGTTGGTTTTTCCTTCATCGGGCGGAGATTTTTTTAATCCAGTGTTCAAAAATAAGAACTTTCTATTACTTTTATGGCCCAATTCCAGATTATGATTCGAAATCTTTTGTTGATCAGTAATTCCACCAATGCCGGCGAAGATTATCTGGCCTGGCCCCGCACCCATATCAAGGACTTTCTTTCAAAATTCGGGGTGCGAAAAGTTTTGTTCATCCCCTATGCCGGGGTGAACCTGACACCGGCCGGCATTGAAAAATCCTTTGACCTGTACGAAGACCGGGTGAAGAAAATATTTAAGGAAATGGGTTTTGTTCTTCATTCCATTCACCGGGAGCAAAATCCGGTTGTAGCAGTCAATGAGGCTGAATCAATTGTGATCGGAGGTGGCAATACTTTCCATCTTGCACTGCTGATGCAGGAATATGGCATTATGGAACCTATCCGCCGGAAAGTTCTGAGGGGAATCCCGTTTGTTGGATGGAGCGCCGGCGCCAACGTGACCTGTCCGACGATGAAGACGACCAATGACATGCCGATCAGTGAACCCCCTTCGTTCAATTGTTTGAAGCTGATTCCTTTTCAGATCAATCCGCATTATCTGGATGTGAATCCCGCCGGTCATGCCGGGGAGACCAGGGAGCAGCGAATCGTTGAATTTTTATCTGTGAACCGCGAAGCTACTGTGGTCGGCCTTCGCGAAGGATGCCTCCTGAAGGTGGAGGGCGATACCATGAACCTTGTCGGAAATCGCTCACTGAGGGTGTTCCGCTATGGAATGGAGGGCCAGGAGTTTCAGGAAAATGAGAATCTTGATTTCCTGCTGAAGTAACTATTGTTTGATCAGCTTGATCGATCCCGATTCATTGTTTGAGGTGAAAGCCCGCAGGAAATAAAATCCACCAGGTATTTGTTTGATATTCATCCTGACTGACCTTGAACGGATCCCGTCAATCTTCAGGATAATTTGTCCCATCTGGTTCACAAGTTCCAGGCGTTCAACCTCTTTTCTTGTTTGGATGGTGATGAGATCAACCGCAGGGTTTGGATAGATCAGCGTGATTAAACCTTCGTGTTCTCCAATTCCAACATCCCATGCCGAAATGCTGTTTGACGAAACGACCTGGACGGGATAGCCGGTAGCTGAATCGCCGCTTGCAGCCACAGGGGTGACTTCAAAAACAAGCCATTTGCCGATATCCAGGGTATCTACCGTATAGGTGACTCTTACTGCCGTATCAATCGGAACAGCATCGGTTCCTTCGGCATTGTCGCTGCGAAGCCACCTGTAAGTGGAAATCCCTTCGGGGATGCCATTCACATTTTCATAGGAGTAACTTCCGCTCAGGAATTTCTTATGGATCAGGTCCCCCTGAATTTCCAAATTAAATACCCATGGGCGGGTAAGAATGGATGGATCAAGATTATTGTAAAAGCAGCTGAAAATGTTTGGATCCTGATGGATGGTGTCGTGGAAGGTATAACTTCTGTACGGCTTTCCATCTAATTCAGCTTTATCCCAGTCGCCGTTTATTAAAAATTTAAATTCGAGCGGACCCTTCGTAAACCAGGTAGTATCCAGGTATAAATCAAGGGAATAAATAGAATCACCCGCCATGTCGAAAAGCACATCATGTGCATTCGATTCATTAAAATTACCGAACACCTCAAGGTAGTCGGTTGAAGGATAAAAATGGTGGGCGCTGATATAATAGTTCATATCACACTTAAAGGTCATGAGCCGTTTGGCCGGATTGTAGTTGTCGAAATCATTGGTTATTTCGAGCAGCGTATCCGGAACCCGTAACATTCTTTGCGGCTTGTTCAGCAGTTCCAGTCCGCTCGAATCAGCGTTTATGCGGTATTTATATCCAACGATGGTACCCGGATCGAGGCTGTAAACATAGTTGTAACTCAAGGTCGTGTCGACCCGCTGCATCCTCGGGGAACCCTGCATGTTGTTCATGGTCCCGACAATACAAACCGTGTCGGCATCGGGGTTGAAGCGGCCGCTCAGCACGGCATATTTCATGTCGACCGTGAAACTGGTATAGTTGAGCGGGTCGTTATTCCACCAGGCCGAAACATTGACCACCCCCTGCTGGGCAGTAACCGTGCGGTTTACCGTTTCCAAAACATTGTCGTTGATCCTGAATTTATAGTTGTACGTAATCCCCGAATCAAGCTGGTCGTAAAGCAATCCGGTATAGGTGTAACTTGGTCCCGGAACAAGCCTGAACGGTTCAATTCCGTGGTCCATGATGACATAGACATAATCAGAATCAGGGCGAAAAATATGCTGGTCGACCGCTTTGGTCATGTTCAGCCGGAATGAAACCGACCAGGTGGTGTCAGTGTGGGCCGATGCTGTTTTCCCGAGGGAAAGGAGGATAAATACAGAAGGAACAAGGACCATCATCAGCATGATTTTCCGGATAATGGCAGAACGATTGCAGGAATACATATAGTGGTAAATTTTGCTCAGGATTGAGCAGCAAAGATACGAAAATATCGGAGGTTATATAATCCGTTCAAACACCAATGCGGTGCGGTTGGTATTGTATACCATGAGATAGTGGGTCTGGTCTTCGTCGGCGAAGAGGGTGGTATAAACCAAACTGTCGTCCACCCTGCCATGGCCGCCGAATTCCCTGCGATCGGTGTTGAGAATGATCCGGTAGTCACCCGGTTCATGAACTGGAAATCTGTAATCGGGGACAGAGTTGCTGACGTGGAAATTAAAGACAAAGATCAGTTTCTGGCGTGAGAATATCATCGTCTGATTTTCTCCGTCCATGTTTATCTGGTCCCCATATCCCTGGTCGAAAAGCCGGTGTTTTTTAACCATTTCAAGCATTTTACGGTCAAACGCCTGCAGGAAATGGTATTTGAGGTTGGGATTTTCGATCAGCGACCACTGGCGGCGTGCATATTGGTAACTCCACCTGTTTCCCTCACGGGGGAAATCAATCCAGTCGGGATGGCCAAACTCGTTGCCGATAAAATTGAGATAGGCCTGGCCGCCTAAACTGATCGTGATGAGCCTGATCATTTTATGAAGAGCCATTCCCCGGTCGATGACCAGGCTTTCGTCCTTCACACTCATTTTAAAATAGATTTCGCTCTGCATGAGCCTGAATGCAATGGTCTGATCTCCTACAAGCGCCTGGTCGTGCGATTCGCAATAGGCCACGGTTTTTACATCGGGCAGCCGGTTGGTCATGAGCGACCACAACTCATGGATATTCCACTCCTCGTCCTTTTTCTCCTTTAAAATCTTGATCCAGTAATCGGGGATCGCCATCCCGAGCCTGTAATCAAAACCGATGCCTCCTTCGCGGATCGGCCGGCATAGTCCCGGCATACCGGTTACATCTTCAGCGATGGTGACGGCGTGTGGTTTAACTTTGTGGATCAAGGTGTTGGCGAGTTGGAGGTAGGTGAGTGCGTCCCATTCTACCCCATCCTTGAAATATCCGTCAAGATCCCATACTTCGCGATAGCCATGGTCAAAATACATCATGGAGGTGACCCCGTCGAAACGAAAACCGTCGAAATGAAATTCGCGCAGCCAGTATTTAAGGTTGGATAACAGGAATTGTAAAACCTCCCGTTTTCCATAATTGAAACATTTGGAATCCCAATGCGGATGGTTTCCACGCTCGCCGGGATGAAAGTACTGGTCGTCTGTGCCGTTGAACTGGTTCAAACCTTCGTGGGTATTCTTGGCCGAGTGGGAATGAACAACATCCATCAGAACGGCTAACCCCTGTTCATGGGCTTTGTGGATCAGGTACTTTAACTCTTCCGGGGTCCCGAACCGTGATGAAGCAGCAAAAAAATTGGTGACATGGTATCCGAATGATCCGTAGTAGGGGTGTTCGGCTATGGCCATCAATTGAATGGTGTTATACCCGGAATTTTTTATGTAGGGGATGATGTAATCGGCAAATTCAGCAAATGTGCCAACCGCTTCCCGCTCCTGCGCCATTCCCACATGGCATTCATAAATCAGCAGCTCGTTCAGCTGACGGATATCAAAATGGTCGCCCTCCCAATCGAATGCGTTGGGAGGGTCCCAGTGCTGACCCGAGAAATCGAGTGAAGCTATATCCTGAACAACCCGGTGAATGTAAGCCGGGATTTTTTCCTGCCAGCCGGCATCAGAATGAACCATGATCTTTACCCTGCTTTGATGCGTAAACCGGTCCTTGAATTGCTCATCGGGAAGAAAAATTTCCCATTGACCATATTTGTTGGGCGTCAGCCTGTGGGAATATCTCTGCCAGTCGTTGAAATCGCCAAAAAGATACACATCCTGCGCCTTGGGGACCCATTCACGGTAGTACCAGCCTTTCTTCAGCCGGTCGTAATGAAATCCATAATAGTTATATGCATTTGCAAATTCGGTCAGGCTGCCCCAGTTCAGCTCAATTTCCTTCAGGGTATCCTGATAGCGTTCGTAACGTGCATTAATTTCATCAGTTACCGGTTTCAGCCAGGGATCGTTCCGAACCAGGGCGAGTTGTTTTATTCTTTTATCTTTCATGGGCCATGACTGCAATTACTGACAGTAACGACAAATTTAACAATTTATCAGGGTCCCTGTAATGTTTAGCCAAAATTGTTTTCTTATCTTTGAATGTTGAATTGTAAAAACTTGGGTTGGCGCAAACTTCAATAGTTCTACCTAGAACGATCTGTATGCTTGTTTACTTTTTCATCTTTCTTTTCATCGCTTTTATCATCGTGATCCTTTTGTGGAAGAATCAGCAGTTGCAATATTTCAGGCAGCAGCTTCAACTCCAGTTGAAAACCAACAAGGCAGAGGAACGGATCCATTTCATGGATGCGCTGCTTGAAGGGGTGAATGATGCCATTATCACCTTTGATAAGGATATGATGATTCAAAGCTGGAACCACGGAGCTGAGCAGATCTATGGGTGGAAGGCGGAAGAGGTTGTCGGGAAATTCGGAGGCGGCTCACTGCGCGTGGGGTTCCCAGGGAATGACCGTGAATCGATCTTTATTGAACTTGAGAAAACAGGAGCATGGAAAGGGGAGGTGATACACAAAAAAAAGGATGGGTCGAGTATCTATCTTTTATCTTCAACATCCTACCTTCACGATGAGGCAGGTAACCTGCTTGGAATCATAACCATAAATAAAGACATCTCGGAGGTCGTTCAGCTGGAAAAGGCCAAGAACGCTGTTTACAGGATTTCTGAACTGGCGCTCGTTTCCCGTGACCTGGACGATTTGTATGCATCGATCCATGTGGTAATCGGCGAACTCATCGATGCCAGGAACCTCTTCATCGCCCTGGTTGATCCGGAAAGCAAAATGATCACCTTCCCGTACTTTGTGGATGAAAAAAACCTTCAGCCGCCTACGCATCCTATGGCAACCGGGCTTGTCGAATATGTGTTACGGACAGGGAAACCTTTGCTGGCAAAACCAGAGGATACGCAAAATTTTATTGACCGAGGCATCGTTGATCCTGACGAAGTTTCAGCCAATGACTGGCTTGGCGTTCCTTTGAAAATTGAGAAAGAGACGGTTGGAGCCCTGGTCATTCAGAGTTATACACCTAAGATCAGCTACGGGGACCATGAAAAAGATATCCTTCTTTTTGTTTCGGAACAAATCGCCCTTTCGATCTACCGTAAAAAAATGCAGCAGGAACTTGTTGAGGCCAAACAGAAAGCTGAGGTTTCAAGCAAACTGACCTCCGCCTTGCTGGCAAACATGAACCATGAACTCCGTACGCCAATGAACGGGATTCTTGGATTTGCCGAGATACTGATGTCAGAGCTCAGAGATCCCGAACCCAGGGGAAAAGCTGAAAACATACTGATCTCAGGTCGCCGTTTGATGGATACGCTGGATGCAATCATGGACCTGTCATACCTTGAATCGGATAAGGTTTCGCAGAAATTCAAGCCGGTATTGCTCGGTAAAACCGTCAGGAAGGTAGTGAGGAATTATGAACAGACCATCAAGAAAAAACAGCTGGAGGTAGAGATCAATATTCCGGACGACCTGGTCATTCTGGGTGACGACCATCTCTTTCAGCATGTAGTTAAAGGACTGGTTGACAATGCGGTTAAATTTACCGATGCAGGGAGCATCACCATCACGGCAGCCCTTGTCGCTGATGATGAAAAGCCGATGGTCTCCCTGATCGTGAAGGATACCGGTATCGGTATTCAAAAAGACCATTACCAGATGATCTTTGACGCATTCAGGCAGGTGAGCGAAGGGTATGGCCGGCAATTTGAAGGCAGCGGCCTCGGGCTCACCATCTGTAAGCGGATTGTGGATCTCATGCAGGGAGAGATAACACTGACCAGTGAGGTAAATGTGGGATCTGAATTCAGGGTTTTACTTGTCCCGGCAGCGATAGCGAAACCCGAAGATGCCATAAGCCGTAAGGATATTCTGACACCGAAAATTCATCCCCGCGGGGGAAAAAAACTTCCGGATGTCCTCATCGTTGAAGATAACCTGGTGAATATCCAGTTATTGATGATTTATATCCGGAGATACTGCAATATTTACACGACTCTGGATGCAAAGTCAGCGATCGAACTGACCAGGGAACGGAAATTTGATGCCATCCTGATGGACATCAACCTCGGGCCTGGCTTGGATGGTATTCAGGCGATGCTCGAAATCAGGAAAAGACCGGAATATCGGGATACCCCAATTCTCGCTGTTACGGGATACGCATCAATCGGCGATCATGAAAGGTTTACCAACATCGGGTTTAACGGCTATCTACCCAAACCTTTTGATAAAGCGACCATCGCCGCCACGATGACGGAATTGTTCTCCGGGTTTAAAGAATCTTAAACCAGCAGGGCGATTGCCACGATAACGATAATTACAAGCGGCACAACTATAAGAATCGTTTTCCGGTCGCGGCTTATGTGCTCATTCATCAGGTCGATCTTAGCCAGGCACTCCTCATCGCCGGGTTTATACTGCAGGGCCGCCCTGAATTCTTCGCGCGCCGACCTGAATAGGTCTATTTTAATAAAGTTTGCGGCCCGTTCTGTGTGTTCCCTGAACTTGAGCTGTTCATGCGTCAGATGTTCATTGTGATCTTCGTGGTGCGCCATTTTAATTTAAATTATAGGTTAGTCCAATGCCAAGCAATTCCTTGAACTGGGTCCGGGGACCGGCAGGCTCGGTCGGATCGGTTTGAATCATGATATCGTCATCATAGATCAGCTGTGTTTGAATTGAGGCTGCCAGCCATTTGTTTACCTTCATGCTGAGAAGAAAACTCCAGTTTACATCAATGCTTCCAAAGTTATGAAAATAATCGGTGAAAAGTTCGAGGGTAGTGGAGAGGTTGATGTTTTTTGCAAGGTCCTTGTTCAAATCAGTACGCAGGTATGCTCCAAGTTCCTTCCGGAGTTTCTTTCCCTTATCAACACCGAAGGCCCCTGCAGCGGACAACGCGGAGTCATTGACAAAAGTGAAGCGCCCGGATACAGGCGACAGGTAAAGATAAAACCAGTTTGCCGGTGAATAGGTGATCCCCAGGCCAACGACCAAGTAACCGGGAGCCAGGAATTTTGAGATGACCGTGCTGTCATCGGGGTAATTATATCCGGGCGCAAACTGGCTCCTGAAGTTGGCAAGCACCGTCAGGTACCATTTTTTGTTCTTATGCAATTCAAAGCCATAGGCCGTTGTGAGTTCAATCTTGTCGTTGGTCTTGTTAAACACTGCCGTACTTCCTTTCCCCTGGAGATTGAATCCATAACCCAGGTCCACGGTGTTGCCCCAAACATGTTTCCCCTTCCGGTAATTGGCCTTAAAGTTAAGGAAGGTCGTGAGCCCGATTGAATTCTGTCCCCCCGATGCCCAGTTCGAAAAGGAGGCCTGTGTAAATGCGATCGATCCGCTTCCACGAATCAACCAGTGCCTGGGTGCCGTGTCGGCCGGAATATCTGAAAGAACTTCAGCTTTTGCTTTGGCAACTTTTTGGATTTCCTGTGCTGAAATGGAGCCCGAAAGGAAAATGAGTACAAGAAATAGTGTTAACTGCTTCATCATCTTTTTTTTAACGTTTATAATTGAATTATTTTTTCAGAAGATCACGGATCTCGGTGAGCAGTTCCTGGTCTTTTGATGGCGCGGGAGGAGCATCGGGAGTTTTCTCAGCTTTTTTTCGGTTTAGGTTAGATATCCCCTTGATCATCATAAAGATGGCGAATGCAACAATGAGGAAATCAACCACTGTCTGAATAAAATTCCCGACTTTGAGCGTTACGGCCTCCTTGAGGATTTTCCCGGTAGCAGGATCAACTACAGCGTTTTTCATGGTAACCGCAATGTCCTTGAAATCAATGCCTCCGACAAGGAGTCCGATCGGGGGCATGATGATGTCATTAACAACAGAGGAGATAATCTTCCCAAACGCTGCACCGATAATGATACCGACTGCCAGGTCAATCACATTGCCTCTCACGGCAAATTCTTTAAAATCCTTCAATATTTTCATATCTGTTTTTTTTGTTTGGGCAAAATTAAACGGATTCGGAAAGAATTCAAATTTTCCTCATATCCCGCTCCAACTTTCGTGGTTTTGTTTGTCAGCAGCCTTGGTGATGGTGACCCTGATCCCCGTTAACAGGGCCATGCCGCTCAGCGGATCGATCCTGCCGGGACCGCTGGGTGCCAGGATATTTACATTCACACCAAGGGTCTTTTTCGCCACATTCAAACCTGAATGCTGGTGCCCCCAGCCATGCGGCAGCGCTACGGTTTTCGGGCCCAGCTCCTCGCAAATCTGCAGGGGCAGCCGCACCGATGACGTATCGCTGGTAACATCAACCAGGTCGCCATCCTGCATTTCCAGTTCCAATGCATCCGAAGGCGCCATGTACAGGTAGTTTGTATGATCAGGCTCCTTGACGAAATCAGCGTAGTTGTGCGTCCAGCTGTTGTGGGTTTTAACGGCGCGCTTGGTGATCAGCTTAAAACCTGAAGCACTGTCGATCTCTTCCTGGAATTTCTGGTCCAGTTTCCTGGATTCGGCGAGCAGGGTCTCCGGGGCGAGGTGAACCTTTTTATCATGGGTGACCATCCGTTGGGACATAAAATTGGTTTGATGCCCCGGGCGCAACCGGCCGTGAGGATATCCAAGTAATTTTTTGAATCCCGGCTGACTGCAAATCCTGAGCAGGATATTGAGAAGACCCTCCTGGGGAACATCCCGATGAAGGTGTGCACCATAGGATCGTTTTTTTGAAAAAAACTGCAGCAACTGCTGAGCCACCCCTGACCCAAACAGGTTGATCCCGCTGTATTTACAAAGATCAAGGTAGATTGAAGCCTCGTCGCGCTGTTCACCGTCGGGGGTGATGACGGCCCGGGTGGCCTGTTGGTAGGGTTTGACCTGTAATCCCAGCATCAGGGGGAAAATAAACGGAAGATCGGGCCGTTCCAGCGGTGTTGTGCAGGGCAGTACATAATGGGCCAGTGAAGCGGTCTCAGTGGGCAGAATATCCAGGGCGACCAGTAAATCAAGCTGTTCAAATGCATCCCTGAGATGGTTTGAATCGGGCATGGTGATCAGTGGATTCCCGCCGCTGATAAAAAGCGCCCTGATCTTCTCTCTGCCGGGAGTGAGGATTTCATCGGCCAGGATCCCACCGGGGAAAGCATCATTCACCGAACGGCATTGACCAACCCGGGAGCGCAGCGTGCGTGTTAAAAGACCCTTTTTCTTTCCGAATTTTGGAAAGTCGATGATCCCTTTGCTTACCAGGGTTCCCCCGATGCGGTCCAGGTTCCCGGTTACGGCATTGATGCACTCCTGGATCCAGAAAGCCAGGCTGCCATGTTTTCCCATATTGACCCCGGTTGAGCAGTAAAGTGCAGCCCCGTCCGCCGAAAGATAATCGGCAACCATCTGCTTCAATTGTCCGGCTTTAATACCGGTAACCCCGGCGGTCTTTTCAGTCGGCCAGCCTGAAGCCATTGCCGAGATCTCATCAAAACCGGTCATGAATTTCTCAACATGTTCTTTTTTGACCCCGTTTTGCTTGATCACCTCATTTAAAAACGAGAGATAGAAAAAGATGTCTGTCCCCGGACGGATGAACAGATGTTCTCCGGTGATTTTAGCCGTCTCAGTTTTGCGGGGATCTACAATATAAATTTTCCCTCCCCGTGCAGTAATATTCCTGAGCTTTTCCACTGGATTGGGCACCTGCAGAAAACTCCATTTTGAGATCACAGGATTTGCACCAACAATGATCAGGCATTGAATATTCGGAAGATCGGGAAAAGACTGGGTAAAAGGAAATCCGTACATCTCATTGGCAACAAAAAATTTATTGCTGCAGTCCTGGGTGGAGGACGAAAACATGTTTACTGAACCTACACCCGTCATAAATCCCTGGCCGAAGACAGGATGCAATGTACTGAAACCGGCTGCCGTCCCCACATACATGCCAACCGCATTGGGATGGTATTCATGGCGTATCGATTTGATTTTTGAACCGATCTCTTCAAGTGCCTGCTGCCAGGTAATCCGTTTCCATTCCTTCCCTTCGCGTTTCATAGGATATTTCAAGCGGTCGGGGGAGTCATATATCAGGTGTTGCTTTAACCCCTTCGGACAGGCAAATCCCTTTGTCGCCAGGTGTTCCTTGTCCGGAGTGATGCTTGTGATTTTGTTCCCCGAAGTGGAAATTTCAAGTCCGCATAACACTTCACAAATGCGGCAAAAAGTGTACTTTATTTCTTTATCCGGATTAATCATAAATTGGTTTTGAAAATTTCAGGTGTCTGAAAAAATGTGCTAAATTTGTAAAATAAACAACAGAAATAACATGAAACATCTAAACTTTATTCTTTCTGCAGTTTTCTGCACCCTGTTTTTCTCTATACATGCCCAAAATATCCCCGTTCATCCTACCGAAGTAAGAACAGGGACCTATCTTGGCCTGAGTAAACCGTTGCGCGACATTCCCGCAATGTCAGCCGAAGAATTTCATCAGTTGGAACTCAGAGGACTTAAACGGACTTTAAATAAGAGCCTTAAGAACCGTATTTTTCCTTATGCAGGCAGTGCTTTGCCCAAGGGAGCTGATCAGGTATACCAGAACTTCATGGGGAAAACGATTGGGAATAAGTCTCCAGTCGCGAATTTCGATGGACAGACATCTCCCTATTATCCTCCCGATTGCAATGGAACTGCAGGACCCAATCATTTTATGCAAACCATTAACTGTGTCTATGCCATCTATGATAAAACAGGTGTAAAGCTTGCCGGTCCTACGAATTTGAATCAGTTGTTCTCAGGTGTCCCCGGGGCAAATTACAACGATGGAGACCCGATCATCTTGTATGATGAGCAGGCCGACCGCTGGCTTGTTACCGAATTTTCCTTTAGTGGATCGACCGATTATATGCTGATGGCTGTTTCCACAACCAACGACCCTACAGGAACCTGGCATAAATATTCCTTCCCTGTGGCGACCATGCCCGACTATCCCAAATTCAGCGTTTGGCAGGACGGTTATTACATGGGCGATAACAATACATCAGGAAATGATATTTATGTTTTCCAGCGCGAAAAAATGTTGCTGGGTGAGACGGCTCAGATGGTGGGATTTAACAATGCATGGCGGCCTACCTCGATTGATGGTTTCATGTGTGTACCCCCGATCGACAATGATGGCCAGTTTGCTCCCGCAGGATCTCCGGGAATGTTTATTGCCTTTAACGATGATGCATTGGGTGGCGGTCAGGACCAATTGTGGCTGTATAATTTAACGGTTGACTGGACAACTCCTTCCAATTCTTCCTTTGTGCGAACCCAGCAGGTGAATGTTCAGCCTTTCAACAGCAGTTTCGGGAATAACTGGAACAACATTGAACAAAAAGGGACCAGTCAGCGGGTGGATGGCATCCCCCAGGTTATCATGAATGTTCCGCAATACCGGAATTTCGGATCGTACCAAACCATTGTCTGTTGCCATACAATCAACATAGATGGTGTTCATCATGCAGGCATTCGCTGGTATGAGCTCCGGAAAACCACGGGAGATTGGGGGGTCAGGCAGTGGGGTACCTATGCCCCTGATATCCACAGCCGGTGGATGGGCAGCATCATGCTGAATGGAAACAATGAAATTGGCCTCGGTTATTCTGTTTCAAGCCTGACCATGTATCCGAGTATTTTTTATTGTGGTCAATCTTCCGAAGCTTACGATGCTGCTTCAGGGATACTTGATATTGCGGAAGATACCATTCATTTAGGTGCAAATTCGCAATCGGGTGTCAACCGCTGGGGGGATTACTCCCAGCTTTCAGTTGACCCGACGGATGATAAAACATTCTGGTATACAACTCAATATATAGGCAGCGGCGGCGCCAGGAAAACGAAAATTGCCTCCTTTAAATTTAACATGGGCCCTATGGTAGCCACCCTGCAACCATCCGCAGTTTCCCATTCCTCTGCTACCCTGAACGGAACGGTTAATCCCAATGGATTGGCTACAGAATATCATTTCATTTACGGCCACTCACCCATGACCATGATTAATTCAACCCCGGTCGTAGCGGTGGATCCCGATACAACGACCCACCAGGTAAGTGCAGATCTTGCCGACCTGCTTCCTGATACAACATATTGTTACAAGATCATCGGGGTGAATGTTGGTGGAACAGCCTCTGGTATGACTGTGTCTTTTAATACAGCAGTTGCGCCTTTTCTCAATGTTTCACCTCCCGAACAGATTGTAGGAACCATGGCAGGAGATACCTCATTCCTGGTATTTTCCAACACCGATTGGACTGTTCAAAGCGATGCAGAATGGTGCACCGTAACATCTTCGGGTACTGGCAGTGATACCATCTGGGCTGTATACGCGGAGAATACGACTGTAACTACCCGTGTTGCCCAGATCACGGTTTCCGGAACCGGGGTGCCTTCGCAAATTGTCACGGTTACACAGGCAGCGGCTCCTCCGATGCTTTCCGTTACCCCATTGAACCAGAATGTGACACCACCGGTTGGTGCAACTCAGTTCACGGTAACCTCAAATACATTATGGACCGTTGTCAGTGACGCATCCTGGTGTACGGTTACCCCGGCCGGTTCGGGCATTGGAGTCATCGATGCATCCTATGAAGTAAACACCTCGGTGAATCCACGGACATGCAATGTTACTGTATCTGCCCTGGGGGTCGTTCCACAGATAGTTACCGTAACCCAGGCTGGTGAATTGCCTTCACTTGCAGTCACGCCTCTTACCCAAAATGTACCGTCGCAGGCGGGAAGTACCGCTTTTGAGGTGACTTCAAATACATCGTGGACCATTGTGAGTGATGCATCCTGGTGTACGGTTCCGGCCTCAGGTTCCGGCAATGGGACCATTGTAGCTGATTATTCTGTAAATACCTCCTATCAGGTTCGCACCGCGAACATCCAGGTTACCGTTGCCAGTCTGCCTGTGCAGAAGGTGACAGTAATCCAGGCTAAGTCAACCATCGGGGTCGAGGAAGTGGCCAGCAAGGAACTCGTAATCTATCCCAATCCCACCAAGGGCATTTTCATGATCCAGCCAGGCGTCCTTGGTACCGGAACACTGGATGTCAGTGTCCAGGATCTGACCGGGAAGGTGATCATGAAAAAGCAGTTCAAAGGTGAGAAAGAATATCAGATCGACCTGTCGGGGGCGCCCAGGGGAGGATACCATATTATAATAAAAACTGACCGGGAGCTGATGGTTCGTAAACTGGTGGTGATCAAATAACCAGGATCAACTGGCTTACAGTCCGCTTATAAAAATCAGGAGGCTGCCTGGAGGTTAAGGACTGATTTCGGGGTTAATCTCATTTCGTAGCATTTCTGACTGCCCATATTGTCATCATTGAAGTTGGAGACTTCAAAGAACCCTTCATCCTTGCATAATTTTGATATGCAATGCATGATATCGGCTGAATCCATGAGTAATTTTCTCATCCCCTTTTGCGTTGCCCAATCAATGGCCACCTTCAGGAGTTGTTTCCCAAAGTGAGGCGCCTTGAAATCAGACCGGATAAAGAGCCGCTTCACCACACAAACACCAGGGTTAAGGATTTGAATACCCACGCATCCAATGGTATTGTTATCCTGGCTTAAAATGTAAGCGATGCCGCTGGGAGGGCTGTAAACATCATTTATGGTTGACAGTTCAAGCAGGAAATTCTGATAGGAAAGATCGAAATCAATGCTGGTGGCGAATTCCAGTATTAATTGTTTAAGCCGGGAAAAATCAACCTCTCTTCTCACCATCGTGATGGTGGGAATTTTGATTTCGGGAATTTCAATGGACTGAATATCGCGCATTTTACACTGGCTGAATATACAAAAGTACCATGCCAGTGGAAGCATTTCAATCGGAAATAAGCATGTGTGGATGGTTGATTCGTAACTGTAGACAAAAATGTCGGATTTGTGATTTTCTTAGGTTAGCCTAAGTTTTCTGAATCCAATCAACACTTTTGTTTTTTCATCCCACAAACGGAAAGTGAGCGCCCTGAAACTGGCCCACACTGTGACCGGTTTAACATCCAGGAACAGTGAATTCTCACGATGACAGCGTGACAGTTTGTAATTGGGAATCATTGGACTGAGATGATGAATATGATGGAATCCGATATTGCCGGAAAAATATCGGAGGATCAGAGGGAGTTTGTAATATGAACTGCCTACCAGTGCTGTTTTCTGGTAATCCCATGTTTCGTTGCGCGACCAGTAAGTGCGATCAAACTGGTGCTGAATATAAAAGAGCCAGAATCCAAAAATGCCCGCCAGCAGAATGATGGGAAATTGAATCAGGATAAAAGCCTTGATCCCTATTAAAAGGCTCATTGAAACAGCAAAAAGCAACAGTCCTGCATTGGTGGCGTAAACGCCCAGCCTGCTCTTTTTATTCATACCCTTTTTGGTAAAACGGTTTCCGATCAGGAAAACATAAAAGGCTCCGATCCCGAACATGGTCACCGGATGACGGTAAAACCGGTATGTGATCCTTCTCCATTTTGAACTTTCCTTGTATTCTGATACTGTCATCGTCCAAACATCCCCGACGCCACGCTTATCAAGATTCCCGGCAGTTTCATGATGGATATAGTGGTTGCGGGTCCAACTGAAATAAGGGGTAAAAGAAAGAATTCCGATGATAAATCCTACGGAATCATTCAGTTTTACCGATTTAAAAAATGAACCATGACCGCAATCATGAAAGATGATAAACAGCCGCACCAGCATGCCTGCAGCCGGCACCGAAAGTCCCAAGGTTATCCACCAGGATATGGAAAGACTTTCAAACATCAAAAACCAGGCAAGAGAATAGAGGAAGAAGTTGACGGAAAGTTGCAACCAGCTTTTTAGGGCATCAGGGCGATTGTACTTCCTTACGATTTTTATCCAGGAGGTGTTTGATGTTTCACTTTGATTTTTAAGTGAATCCATCTGGACTGATTGTATTTGTGCAAAGATACGAAAAAAAATCAGGAATTCTTGGTTTAGACCAAGAAACGCCCTGAAATTTCGAAAACACCCTGACATTATTTTTCAGGGAACCTGGATTTTTCGATACACTTTAAATTATCTTTGGAAAGATATTTAGTGAATTAAAAAAAAACACGATGTTCCGGATTTTGTTCCTCAGCTTTTTGTTTTTCCAGGGATTGTTATCCCTGTTTGCACAGCAACCGCTGTTTAGCAAGGTCATCCATATGGCGCAAGGCTATTGTGTTGAAAAAACATGGGATCAGCATTACCTGGTTACAGGTAAGCGTAACGAAAATGCACTTGTGATAAAATTAAACCCCGATGGTTCAGTGGTGTGGAGTAAAACGATGGGCAGCATCTACAGCGGTTTCTTATCGCTGGCGGCCACCCATGATTCCTGCTTCATCCTGGTAGGCTATATAAGTAATCCCGGAGGTTTATCTGATGTTTTTTGCGTGAAAATAAATTCGGATGGGGATACGCTTTGGTCGCGCTCTTTTGATCTGGGTTATGGGGAAGAACAGGCCTATTCGGTCAAACAAACCTTTGATCATGGATTCATTCTCACGGGGGACTGCGACATGTCGAAGATCTTTGTGATGAAGCTTGATTCGGCAGGAAATCTGGCATGGAGTAAGCTCTTCACCGCTGGAAGCCTTGAAAACATGGCCACAGGGATAACTCAAACGCCCGACTCGGGGTTTGTTGTAACCGGATTATATGAAAATCATCCGCCCCCCGATATTGGCATGTTCCTCCTGAAACTGAGCGCCTCAGGTGAAATATTATGGGGAAAACGACAGGTTTCAGCTCCGCAGTATGTTGCCAACGGATATGACGTCGGGATTGTTGAAGATGGGATTATGAGTTATTTCAATGCCGGGTATGAGGGACCTGTGTTGATGAAGACTGATTTTGCAGGCAACTTTTTGTGGGCCAGAAGCTATCCTTTATTCTGGGATTCCAATCTGGGTCCAAAACCCCGGCTTCGGCAGACCTCCGATGACGGTTTTGTTTTTACCTATGGTTCTGAGTTTATGGCGGGTGGCCTGGTGAAAGTCGATTCCACCGGGGATCCGCTTTGGCAGCAGGAACTTTTCATGGCCCCGATGGATGCGGTGGAATCCTTTGACAATGGTTACCTCGTGATCGGGAACGGGCCTTTGATCGGTGTAAAAAAGGAACCGGCCTACTTCGATCAGCAGATAGGGATTATCAAGACCGATTCTCTTGGGATCATGATCCTGTGCGGAGGGACAAGGAGTGTGGTTGTCAATCCATTTTTTGCCGAACTTCAGCCTGTTGTTTTTACATCACTGAGTGCAGGTAATCTGAGTCATATCAACGTTCCCGTTTCAGATATCCTCCAGACTGCCGACAGCGGATGTGTGGATGTTTCAGGTGCCATTCCCGAAAGCCAAAACAAAGTTGGGTCCGTAAACATTTCACCGAATCCAACTGCCGGAAAATTTGTTGTAACAGCCAGTGGTTTTTCAGGTCAGGAAATAAAGACCATCTCCGTTTATAATGTGCTCGGCGGGGAAATTTTCCGGTCCTCTGATGTCGCTGTGACAGATGCAGCCATTGACCTCCGGTTAGTCCCGGATGGCGTTTATTTTGTTAAAGTGTCATACGGGGGATTGGTCTTCACCCGGAAGGTGATCATTTGTCATTGACGGTGATATCCGTTAAGTAGTGATCCCTTATTTTAGAAGGTGTTTTGTGATCCCGGCGCGATTCGAACGCGCGACCCACAGCTTAGAAGGCTGTTGCTCTATCCAACTGAGCTACGGGACCCCAATTGGACTGCAAAAGTAACAAATATTAAGTTTTGAACAAATGATCGGGGCTTTCACGGGAAATCTTAATTTTGTAAAACACATTCTTTGTTTAAAAACTATATCACATGCGTATATTACGTGATAGTGTTATCGGGGTTGTCATTGATTTTCAGGAACGGATTTTCCCGGCCATCTGGGAATATGAAAAGCTGGAAAAAAATGTTCCCATCCTGATCTCAGGACTGAAGGCGCTCGGGATTCCCCTGATGGTGACTGAACAGTATGTCAAGGGACTTGGACCTACCGTGCCGGTGATTGCCGAAACCATCGAGGGAATCGTAAGGATTGAAAAAGCATCCTTCAGCTGTTGCGACGAGCCGGGTTTTATGATGGGACTGGCCTCATCTGGTAAGGATTATGTGATTGTTTCGGGAATAGAAAGCCATGTTTGTGTACTTCAAACGGTGATTGATCTCCAGCGAAACGGGTATCATTCCATCGTGGTTGAGGACTGCATCTCCTCCCGGAAGGAAAACGATAAAAGGATTGCACTGGAACGTATGAGGCAGGAGGGGGTGATCATTACAACCTATGAAGCCATCCTGTTTGAACTGCTCCGGTACTCCGGCGGCGACACCTTCAAGGCGATTTCAAGGCTGGTGAAATAAAATGATTTGAGATTTGATTTTTGAGTTTACTTATGTCCACTGAAGAATTGACCAACGGTAATGGTGACCACCCCGAACTTGAAACGGGAACATTGCAGGAAGCGGTTCACCTTTCGGAGATGTATCAGAATTGGTTCCTTGATTATGCCTCGTATGTCATACTGGAGCGGGCCGTCCCTGAGATAACCGATGGTTTGAAACCTGTGCAGAGAAGAATCCTTCATGCCATGAAGGAGTTGGATGACGGCCGTTACAACAAGGTTGCCAACATCATTGGCCATACGATGAAGTATCATCCTCACGGGGATGCATCCATCGGGGACGCCCTGGTGCAGCTTGGACAGAAGGACCTGCTGATCGACTGCCAGGGGAACTGGGGCAACATCCTTACCGGCGACAGTGCCGCGGCTCCCCGTTACATTGAAGCGCGTCCTTCGAAATTTGCACACGAGGTTCTATTCAATGCCAAAACAACTCTCTGGCAGGCCTCTTATGATGGCAGGAACAAGGAGCCGGTTGCCCTGCCGGCCAAATTCCCACTTCTGCTGGCTCAGGGAGTGGAGGGCATCGCCGTCGGACTTGCCTCAAAAATTCTTCCGCATAACTTTAATGAACTGATTGACGCTTCGGTAAAAATTCTCCAGGATAAGGAATTTGAACTCTTTCCCGATTTTCTTACCGGAGGGATGGTCGATGTATCGCGATACAACGACGGCCTCAGGGGAGGCAAGATCCGCCTGCGGGCAAAGATCATTCTCGAAGATAAAAAAACACTGGTCATCCGCGAAATTCCTTATGGCACCACCACGGGGTCCATCATCGATTCCATCCTGACTGCCAATGACAAAGGAAAGATCAAGATCAGGAAAATAGATGACAATACTGCTGCCGATGTGGAGATCCTGATCCACCTGGCGCCGGGGGTTTCACCCGATACCACCATGGATGCGCTGTATGCCTTTACCGAATGTGAAGTTTCCATTTCACCCAACGCCTGTGTGATTGAGAACGGAAAACCCCGTTTCATGGGAGTTTCCGAAATACTCAGGGTGAATACACAACGTACGGTTGACCTTCTGAAGATGGAACTGGATATCAGGCGGCAGGAATTGCTCGATCAGCTCCACTACAATTCGCTGGAGAAAATATTCATTGAAAACGAGGTATACGAGGGGATCAAAAAATGCAAGACGACCGAGGAAATTGATGCTGCCATTTTCAGGGGGCTGAAACCCTTTGCAAAGCTGATCATCCGGCCGGTTTCCGAAGAGGACGTTCATAAACTGCGGAAAATACCCATCGAACGGATTTCCCGTTACAATGCCGCCAGGGCTGATGAGGTAATGGCGACGATCAAGGTGGAGATGGACGAGGTTGAAAATCATCTTGCACACCTGATCGATTATGCCATTGAATATTTCAGGCAGATCCGGAAAAAATATGGTAAAAACCGCGACCGGCGGACCGAAATCAGAAGTTTCGACAACATCGAGGCAGCCAAGGTCGCGGCTGCCAACGAAAAGCTTTATGTGAACCGCGAGGAGGGTTTTGCCGGGACCGGTTTAAAGAAGAATGAATTCGTGTGCGATTGCTCCGATATCGACGACATCATTGTTTTTCGTGACGACGGAACCTTTCTTGTCGTTAAGGTTGCCGACAAGATGTTCGTTGGCCAGAATATCATTCACATTGCCATCTTCAACAAGAATGACAACCGTACTGTTTATAACCTGATATACCGGGATGGAAAGAACGGCAAGATCATGGTCAAGCGGTTCAGCGTGCTTGGGGTGACCAGGGACAAGGAATATGCCGTTACCAAAGGGACACCGGGTTCAAAGGTGTTATATTTCACGGCCAATCCGAATGGGGAGGCTGAAGTGGTAAGGGTTGACCTGAAGCCCAAACCCCGCCTTAAAAAGAGCTCGTTTGATTTTAACTTCGCCGAAATTGTCATTAAAGGGCGAAGTTCCATCGGCAATACGCTTTCAAAGTATGCTGTCAGGAAAATCGAACAGCGGCAGGAGGGAATCTCTACCCTGGGTTCCCTGAATATCTGGTATGATGAGACTGTTCAACGTCTCAATACCGATGACCGTGGTATGCTCCTGGGCGCTTTTTCGGGCGCTGATCGGATTATCACATTCATGCAGTCAGGTTATTATCGAATCACCTCCTTCGATTTGTCCACCCACTTTGATGAGGAGATGATGCGCATTGAGAAATACCATCCCGGCAGGGTTTATACTGCTGTTTACCATGAAAATCAAACAAAACACTACTTTGTAAAGCGATTTAAAGCCGAGCTGACAGAGAAAAAAGTTGAATTTGTCGAGAATGCCGACCGGCTTATTCTCTTCTCCGCTGATCCCCATCCGAGAATTGAGCTGTTGTTCGACATGAAATTAAAGACCAAAGGGGATGAACAGGAGGAGATCATTGTACATGAGTTTATCGGAGTCAAGGGGTTAAAGGCCAAAGGGAAGCGGTTATCCATTCATGCCATAAAGAAGCTCACATGGCTTGAGCCCTTGATCATTGAGGAGCCGGCCATTGACAGTGGATTTGCCACGAAGGATGAAGAGGCCGGACCGGCAGATTCTATGCTGCTTTCTGACGAGGTGTCTCAGTCAGTTGATGACCTTACTACGCGGGACCCGGCACCCGAAGAGGGTGATCGGCCTCATACATCAACAGAGCCTTCCCCTTCGGATACGATGAGAGCGGTGCAGGAAAACCGGGCAGAGATTCCGGAGAAGACTGCTGTTCCTAAGAAAAGGGGCAGAAAAAAGAAACAGGAACCAGGGGCAGAACAGTCTAAAGAGGGGGCAGATTCTGGGGATATTATACAGATGGAACTGCCCTTGTAGTGAACGGTTGAAAATCCCTTTTGATGAAGTAGAATAAAAATTTTAAAAATGGTTGACGATAAAGTATTGCAAATTTCAGAAGATGTCAGTTGGATTGGTGTTCTTGATCGTGACATTGTCACCTTTGATGTTGTGATGGAGACGAAATTCGGAACCACCTACAATTCCTATTTTATCAATGCCGCGAAAAAAACCGTGGTCGACACGGTCAAAGAGAAATTCTGGGAAACCTATCTTGCCAAGTTGAAAAAATGTGTAAACCCGGAAGAGATCGAATACATCATCTTAAATCATACCGAACCTGACCATTCAGGATGTGTGGCCCGGTTGCTTGAAATCGCCCCGAACGCCCGGGTGGTCGGCAGCGGGAATGCCATCAGGTATCTCAAAGATTTGCTTGGATTCGAATTTCAGCACCAGATCGTAAAGGATGGACAAACGCTGGATCTTGGAAATAAAACGCTTCAGTTTGTTGCTGCTGCAAATCTGCACTGGCCGGATACCATCATGACCTATCTCCGCGGGGACAACATTTTGTTTACCTGCGATATTTTTGGAGCACACTATTGTAATGTGGCAGTTTTCGATGATCTGGTTGGTGACTTTGACGATGCTTTCAGGTATTATTTCGATGTGATCATGAAGCCATACAGCAGGTTCATGCTTCAGGCGATTGAGCGGATAAGGACCTTTGATATTTCTGTTATCTGTCCGGGTCACGGCGCGGTGTTGAGGAAAAACTGGAAAAAGTATGTCGACCTTTCAGAACTTTACGCCAGCGAAGCAATGCATGACCAGCAGAAGAACCGGGTTTTCCTGGGTTATGTTTCGGCATACCGGAATACTGGAGCCATTGCCGCGATGATTGCTGAAGGGATTAAAAAGGCCGGCGATATTGAAGTCGACCTCTGCGATCTCGAACACATGGACATGGCAACGGTCGAGCATAAGCTCATCCGGGCATCTGCCATCGTTTTAGGATGTCCCACATTCAACCAGAATATCCTGCTTCCAATTTACCAGGTTTTTGCACTGATTAATCCGATTCGCGACCGCAATAAACTGGCTGCTGCGTTTGGTTCCTACGGATGGAGCGGGGAGGGGGCGAAAATAATGGTCTCAGCAATGAATTCATTAAAGCTCAATGTGGTGGATGAAGGTTTGATGATCAAATTCACGCCCCATAGCGAGGTAAAGGACAAATGCATCGAATACGGTCATCGGTTTGGATTGAAACTGCTTCAGGGAACTTGAACTTTGCCGGGTTGAATTCATTCGGCTCGGGACAGATCAATCCTGTATGAAAACAAATACTAAATTTGTAAATTCAAAGTTATATTGAGAATAAAGAATTGGCTTCAAAGGTGAAATTCGGAATTCGTCCAATCATATTTTCCATCTGGATTGTGTCAGGCATACTGATCCTTTCATCCTGCCTGCCTGAACGTAAAATCGCGAATGATTTTATTCAATCGCAGCATGTGTTGAATCTGCTGGTTAATCCGCCCGAATTTGTTTTTAAATACAACCACAAGGGTGAAATTGTCGAAGGATTCGACTCATTGTCCGAATCAAAACAAGATTCGGCTCTTTGGTCGTCCAGCATCTTCGTTCAGTATCTTAACGACAGCATTGTCCTTGAAACCTATATGAACAAATTTATAACCGAGCTCCGCGACCTGGGATTTAATGTTTACCTGGCAAGCGACATCGATTCGTTTATGACCGGGAAACCCCAATCTTATATTGTGGATATCGCGCAGATCCAGGTAGATGAATATTTTTATCCGCTTCTCGACCAGGAGGATTTCATGGATACGACCTATTACAAAAAAATCAACCTCAATGCCGTTGATTTCAGCTCCTGGTTTGAGCTTCATAAGGCCAATGCGGAGAATGTAAAAAAAATGGTGCTTTATTCCTCCAGTACATCCTACGATTCATTCGACGGACGATTTTTTAACGACCCCTTTACAGGCGCTGTACGCTATAAATACACCATTGATACATTGAACCTGAAGGATGTATATGCCATGGCAACCTATCTTGGGAAGAAGCATGCAGACTATATGTATGATTATTTTATGAATCAATACATTGCCAAACATTTGCCCGAAGGCATGAAAATGATGGATTATTACCACTATGACCGGAACCGTAAAACCTTCGCCCCTGCCTACGAAGAACGGTTCGATATCCTGGGACCGAAGTAAAACAGAACCTTGCTCAATTACCAATTACCAATTACCAATTTTTACTCCATTACTTCATTACTCCATTACTTTATTACTTCTTACCCTGTCACCTTGTTACCCTGTCCCCCTGTCACCCTTTTCATTTCGCCCTTGCATAAGGAACATCGGCCTGGCTGCCAAAATCACCTTTCAGGTATTTGAAATACCCGGCAATGGCAATCATGGCAGCATTATCCGTTGAATATTGCAGGGGAGGGACAAAGATGTTCCATCCGTATTGGTCGCGGGCATTTTCAAGGGCCCTGCGCAATCCGGAGTTGGCTGAGACACCGCCGGCAATGGCCACATCAGGCCATTCATGATCAGGGTTGAGGTTTCGCATTTTTTCCATCGCCACACAAAGTTTTACCATAAGCATGTCGACAATGGTAGCCTGGATGGAGGCACAAAGATCATTTTTATTCTTTTCAATGAAGTCCGGGTCTTCTTTTAACCTGTCGCGAAGAAAATAGAGGATGGAGGTCTTTAGCCCGCTGAAGCTGAAATTGAGCCCGGGAATGTGGGGTTTTGAGAAGGTGAAACGCCCGGGATCACCCAGTTGGGCATACTGGTCGATCAATGGGCCCCCGGGATAGGGAATGCCCATGATCTTGGCTGATTTATCAAATGCTTCACCGGCTGCATCATCAATGGTTTGCCCGATCACCTCCATGTCAAAATAATCGCGGAGCAGGACAAATTGCGTATGCCCGCCGGATACGGTCAAACAAAGGAACGGAAACCGTGGGATGGGATTTGTCCTGCCGGTATTTCTGATAAAATGGCTCAGGACGTGGGCTTGCAGGTGATCCACCTCGATGAGCGGGATCTTCAATCCAAGAGAAAGAGCCTTGGCAAAGGAGGTCCCGACCAGCAGTGATCCCAGAAGACCGGGACCCCGCGTAAATGCGATGGCAGAAAGTTGATTTTTACCTATATTTGCTTTTTGTATGGCAGTTTCAATAACAGGGATAATGTTTTGCTGATGCGCACGCGAAGCCAGTTCAGGGACGACGCCCCCGAAATTTTTATGAACATCCTGGCCGGCAGTGATATTTGAAATGATGACATCATCCATGATAACAGCTGCTGCCGTATCATCACAGGAGGATTCGATGCCGAGAATATAAGTTTGCATAATTAAAGGCGAAATTACCATAAAAACGGGTTCAAAAATACTGCTTTATCTTGTCACGGTGATTTTGGCACTGGGGACCACCCTCTATTCGGTTTTCCGGAGCGATGACGTGCAAACCATGTTGGTGCGCCTGGCCGCTGATTATCTTTCGAAGGAGATGAAAACCGAGATCAGGATCAGCGGATTGGGTCTGTCATTCAAGAATGGACTTCTGATCGAGGGGATATCAGTCCGTGATCTTCACCATGAAATTCTTTTTTCAGCCAACACACTGGGGCTCAGGCCGGGACAAATATCCCTGAAGAACCACCATGTTAATCTTGACAAGGTTTTTATTGAGAAGGGAAATGTTCAGCTCATTACCCATCGCGGAGACAGCACGCTTAACCTGCAGTTTATCGTGGATTATTTCTCGTCGACAGATACGATAACCAAAACAGATACTACGGCCTCCTCCCCCTGGGGGATTTCAATCTCAGCCGTCGACCTTTCAGACACAAAATTTCATTTGCAGGATCAAAATGAACCTCTCTCTCCTGAAGGAATGGATTATACGAACATAGATGTATCGGAAATCAACCTTGAACTGACTGATATTGCGTTCGATGCAGATACCATTCATGCAAATATCAAACACCTGTCGGCCAGGGAACGCAGTGGGTTTGTCCTTCACAACTTAAGCGGCGAATTCCAGGTCGGCCCGAAATTTCTCAAGGCACATAATCTGAAGATCCTCACAGATCACTCTGACCTGGCTCTGACCTTTGATTTTTTGTATGACCGCTGGAACGCCTACAACGATTTTCTCAACAAAGTTACCATTCAGACCCAGATCGAACCATCCTATCTTGACCTTCAGGATATCGGATATTTTGCGCCGGAGCTGCTGGTGATGAAGGACAGGATTCGATTGTCGGGCAGTATCAAAGGAACGGTCAGCAATTTCAAGGCCCGCGATTTTCGCTTTGCTTTCGGGAAGAACACCTTTTTTTACGGGAATGTCAGTGCCCTGGGGTTGCCCGATGTGGAAGAAACATTCATTGATTTGAATGTCAAAGCGATGAATACCAATAAGGAGGATATCGAATCGATGCTGATCCCGGGCGACATGCGCCATGTTGAATTACCCGGAATGCTCGCCAACATAGGCGTAGTGAACCTGAGGGGGGTCTTCACCGGTTTTTACAATGATTTTGTGGCCAATGCGCATGTCAATACCAACCTGGGGAGCATTGGAGCGGATCTTTCGCTGAAAAAACAGAAGGGGAGCAAACTTATTGGATACACAGGCCAGTTGAATGTCATCTCCTTTGATATCGGGAAACTGACCGGCAACCAGAAATACCTTGGCATCATCACCATGAAGTCGGATATAAACGGGAAGGGTTTCAAACTGGATGAAGCCGACCTTAAAATGAATGTCCGCATCGATTCGGCTTACCTGAATAATTACAATTTCAAGAACCTGGATATTTCCGGATCTTTGGTTGACAAACAATTTACCGGGTTACTTAATGTCGACGATCCAAATCTGCATCTCGATTTCAACGGGCTTGTCAATATGGGAGACAGCCTGCCTGAATTTGATTTCAAGGCGCAGATTCATCACGCCCAATTATTTGAACTTCACCTGCTTAAGCGTGATTCCGTTGAAAACCTTGCTGCCTTTCTGAAGGTGAATTTTAAAGGGACCAATTTAGATAACATCGATGGGTCGATCCTCATCGACAATACGATCTATGCCGAGGGAACCAAGGTTGTCACCATGCATAACTTTTCGCTTCTGACCAGGCAGGATACCGCAGCCGGAAAAAGTTACCATCTTCAGTCCGATTTCGTGGATGCAGACATAACAGGTGCCTTTTCATTCAAGGCGCTGGTTCCGTCATTAAGCACCTTCATTCAGAATTACCTGGCCTCCTTCAATATGAACGATTCGTTGATCGCGCTGAGTGAGGCGCAGTCGAATCAAAAGATGAACTACGAACTGCGCTTCAGGAACTCGGACGAGATTACGAATGTCTTTTTACCTTTTCTCCGGATAGCACCCAACTCGATGTTGCATGGGTATTACAACGAAGAGAAGGGATCTCTGGTGATGAAGGGTAGTTCTCCTGCACTTTTCATCAATAATATCGAATTGAACAACTGGTACCTGGATGCCGAGAATAAGATGAATGACATGACCATTACTACAGGGGCATCCACCGTTTACTTCAAGAAGGCTGACAAAAAGGATTCGCTGGAGGTGAAAATTGACTCATTCCAGTTAGTTTCGAATTTAAGGCATGACAGTATCCTTTATTCCATGAATTGGGTCGGCAATGCCAGGAAGAGCGAACTGGCTGGATTTGCGAGTTTCCGTGACAGTCCTGTTATTAAAGTGAAGTTGGAACGCTGCCACGTATTCCTGAATGAAAAATACTGGGGCGTTGATCCGGAAAATTTCGCCAGCATTGATACATCCTCTGTCTTGCTGTCTAAAATCGGGTTTAATTCCGGGGATCAGTATCTCAAAATAAATGGGAAACTATCCACTTCCAGGGCCGATACCTTGAACATTGATTTTAACAAGGTAGACATCTCGCGGCTCGATCAGTTGATCGGCAGTTCCCAGGTAGATGTGGATGGCATCCTGAGCGGGCATGTGAGGATTGCCAAACCTTATGCCAATATCGCCGTTCTGTCGGACCTGCGTATCGACAAATTCAAATTCAACAAGGAGTTATTGGGCGATGCCACTTTTGATATTATGTTTGATTCAGAGACCTCCAGATTTGATGTTAAATCTCAAATCTACTATACCGGCAACATCGGCACAAACATCCCATTTTCCCTTATTGGTAGTTATTTTTTAGATAAGAAAAATCCTCATTTTGATTTTGATCTGGCCCTGAAAAACCTGAATTTACGAATGCTTGGTCCTTTTGTTTCCGACATTATGTCCGGAGTCAACGGATTGGCATCAGGACAGGTTAAAATCAAGGGGTCATTTGAAAAGCCCTCCATTACCGGTCAGCTTAAACTGATGCGTACTGAGTTTAAAATCAATTACCTGAATGTTCCCTATTCTTTTGCCGATGTAGTGACCATTGACACCAATGGCTTCTTCTTTAAAAATATCACCATCTTCGATTCATTGGGTCATAAGGCGGTGCTCAACGGGCAAATCACGCACAACTACTTCCGCAATCTCCGGCTGGGTTTAAATGTTGAGATGAATGATTTTGCTGCCTTTAACAACACACGGTCACAGAACAGCGTTTTTTACGGTAATGCACGTGCGACAGGAAATGCAACGGTAACAGGACCATTCGAGAATATCAATATCACCGTTAAGGCCTCAAACGGCGGCAAAACCCATGTGGTGATCCCGATCGACCTGACACAGTCGGTGGGGCAAAACGACTATATCATATTTGTCAATCCCAATGTGGATTCGGTCGGAACTGTAAAGGAAAAACCTCCATTAAATACAACGGGCCTGTCGCTGGATCTTGGTTTGAGGGTAACGCAGGATGCTGAAGTTGAGGTGTTTTTTCCGGACCAGTTAGGAAATCTGAAGGCATCCGGTACCGGTAATTTTTTATTGGGAATGACTCCGACAACACCCTTCACCTTATCAGGCAGGTATTCACTTTCAAAAGGATTTTTCCTTTTTCAGTTTAAAAATCTGCTGAGGTTGCCAATGTCGATCAAGGAGGGAAGCACCATCAGCTGGAGCGGGAATCCTACGGATGCAAATATTGCCATCAGCGCTGTTTACAAAACCAAAGCCCCCTTGAAGGGGCTTACCACCAGCCCGGAAGAAGAGGGTGTCCGGATCCCGGTGGATTGCATTGTAAGGCTGGGCGGAAAACTAATGAATCCTGAGATGTCATTTGCCATCAGTTTGCCAAATGTTGAGGAGAGTATACGAAACCTGGTCTACTCCAGCATTGATACAAACAATGCAACCACGATGACGGAACAGGTTGTCTATCTCATGGTTCTGAACCAGTTCAAGCCGGTTGTAGCAACGTCCAGCACGGTTGATGTCGGTGCAACATCCATGTCGCTGGTCACCAATCAGATCAACAGCATGCTGTCCCAGATATCTTCGAATGTCAATGTGAATATGAATTATAAACCGGGATCAAGCACCACCAACCAGGAATTTGATGTCGGGATTTCCACGCAACTTTTCGATGACCGCCTGCTGATTGACGGAACATTCGGGATGAATTCATACAGCAATTCCGCCATAAAACAATCGAGCACCATTGTGGGTGATATCAATGTGGAATATGTGCTTACCAAGAACCGGAGATGGCGTGTGCATGCCTTTAACCGCACCAATACTTTAAATATCCTGAACAACAATGCGCCCTACACACAGGGAGTCGGGCTTAAATTTCAGCGTGATTTCACGACCTTCAGGGAATTGTTCTCCTCGAGTAAAAAGAAGAAGGAATAGAACGGCTAAATTGTAATTTGAGGTGAATGCCGGCTAAAAAAATGAAATATGAAAAATTTTGTAAAACACATATTCGTATTTTACCTGGTGACTTTTTGGCTTGGAGCCACGCTCCATGCTCAGGTTGTCATTGATCAGTCCGACATGCCCTCCCCGGGTGACACTTTGAGGGTGAGTGTGTCAAATGTGGTTCCTGCAGGATTTTCGAAAACAGCGATGGACACCTCCTGGAATTTTGCCGCACTGGAGGCCCTGAGTCAACGGGTTGACACCTTCGTAGCCGCCACGTCAACCCCTTCGGGTTACCAGTTGTTCTTCGTTTTGCTTGGAGGCGCGAACCTGGCCTCTCCACGAAACGGGAACCTCATCCCGGGTTTGCCGCTGTCACAGGGTTTTTCTTTTTATAAGAACAGTGCGGCTTCCTTCAGCGATCTGGGTTCGGCTTACACCATCCAGGGACTTCCTTTCCCGGCCAAATACAATAACCCCGACAAATACTATGAGTTCCCGCTTTTACCTGGTAAGACCTGGTCATCAGACGCATACTTTTCCATTGCGCTGCCTGGCCTGGCCTCATACACAACAGAACGGATTCGTTCAAACCTTGTCGACGGGTGGGGAACACTGACTACCCCGTTTGGAACCTTTGAAACCGTGCGGGTGAAATCAACCCTCATGATCCATGACAGTGTTTATATTGATTCGCTGAAAATTGGCTTTCCGATCATACGGAACATCACAGAATACAAATGGCTGGCAAAGGGACAAGGAATTCCAATGCTTCAGATCAGTGAGGAGGGGGCGCTTGTTACGGCCATCTACCGTGATATTTTCCGGTTCCCGGCGAACCGGTTGTCTGTTTCACTGGGTCCTGATACCGCGGTATTGAAAGGGACCACCATCACGCTTCATGCGGCGATAAACAATGGCACACCCCCATACCAGGTTTTCTGGAGCACCATGGAAACCACCGATTCCATTCACATCACTGTTCAGAATACACGCACTTACAGCGTGATTGTGGTAGATGCCCTGCAGAATATCGGAACCGCCCAAAAGGTGGTTAGTGTGAAATATGCACCCGGGGTGGAGGAACATCTGGGGAAAAGGGTAAAAGTTTATCCGAATCCCACGCGGGGCCGCGTGAGGATCACCATGCCCGGAGGCGGCACAAAGGCGACGATCCAGGTTTTGACCCCACAAGGAAGAACAGAAAGTGAATTTCTTGCATCTCCATCCAACGGCAAATTCGATGCTGATCTCTCCGGCCTGCCTGGCGGAATTCATTTTATCCGGGTGATAACCGAAAACGAGGTTTATTCCGGTATAGTAGAAATTATCAAATGACCTCCTTCACTGTTTATCGCTCCTCTGCCGGTTCCGGGAAAACCTTCACGCTGGTCAAGGAGTACCTGAAAATACTCCTGCTTGAACCTGCTGATTTCAGGCACATCCTGGCGATCACCTTTACCAACAAGGCAGCCAGCGAGATGAAAGAACGGGTTCTGAAAGCACTGACTTCACTCGCGAAGGTAGACCAGTCAGCCGATCCATCCGCCAGGGGAACACTGCTGCCCCTGCTGTTACAGGAAACAGGGATGACCACCCACGAAATTGCCCTCAATGCCTCCCTGGCCCTCGAAATGATCCTGCACAATTATGCCGATTTTTCAATCGGGACCATCGACAGTTTCTCCCATAAGCTCATCCGCACCTTTGCCCATGACTTTGGCTTGCCGGTAAATTTCAATGTGGAGCTTGATGGGGATGAAATCCTCGCTACCTCAGTTGACCTTTTACTGGACAGGGTAGGAGATGATCCGGAACTGACCAACCTCCTGGTTAAATTTCTTGAAGCCCGTATGGATGATGACCTGGGCTGGAATATTGATGAAATACTGGCAAATTTTGCCCATTTGCTGCTCGATGAAGATGGCCAGGCAAGGATTGGCAAATTGAAGCATATTACACTGGAGAAGTTTCAATCCATATCCCTGGTGCTTCACCGCCGGATGGCCGAATTCGAGAAAAATATCAGCGGAATCGGAAAAGAGGCGACCAGTCTGATTCAGGAACAGGATATTCCGGCTGATGCCTTCTTTCATGGCACCAGCGGGATCGGAAAATATTTTGAAAACCTGGCTGCCGGAAGAATGGATAAGCTGGAAGCCAATTCGTATGTGGTAACAACGGTGGAGGAGGACAAATGGTGTTCGGGAAAAGTGTCGGCCCAGGCCCGTGCCGGCATTGTAACCATCAAACCTGCTTTGCTCGACATTTACGAAAAACTTCAGTTTGAGCTGGCAACCCATAAATCGGACTATGTTCTACGCCGGCTGCTGTCGAAAACGATCTATCCCTTGTCGGTGCTGAATGAAATTGAAAAGGTGCTTCACGATTTCAAGCGGCAGAATAACCTTGTTCACATTTCGGAATTCAATTCCCGTATTGCAGGGATTGTTATGAACGAACCGGTGCCATTCATTTATGAAAGGCTGGGAGAGAAGTACCAGCACATACTCATCGATGAGTTCCAGGACACTTCGGTACTCCAGTGGATGAATTTTATCCCCCTGGTTGAGAATGCACTGGCGGGAGGTTTTTTTAACCTGGTGGTGGGAGATGGAAAACAGGCCATATACCGTTGGCGCGGCGGCGATGTTGAACAGTTCAATGCACTTCCCTCTATTCCCGGAAGCCGCGACAACCCTATCCTGCAACAGCGCGAAGAGGTGCTGACCCGCAATTTTGAGACGGTGAGTCTTGCACAGAACTACCGGTCGAAGACCGAGATCGTCGGCTTTAACAACCGGTTTTTCAGGGTGATCGCCGATCGTGTCCTTACAGCCGGAAAAGAAAAAATATTTGAAGGATTGGAACAGGTCGCGGATCCTGGAAAGCCGGGAGGGTATATCCGTCTGGAATTTCTTGAAGGCGAAGAGGAGGAGACACAGAATTACGAAGAGGTGACGATGTCAGGGATCCTCGCCGTCATCAGGGAATCCCTGGCTGATAAGTTCAGTTTGAGCGACATGGCCATCCTTTGCCGGAGCAACCAGAATGCCAGTGCGATCGCCCGGTTCCTGCTGGAGCAGGGGATCGATGTGATATCTTCCGAATCATTGCTGATCGCCAATTCACCGAAGGTGCGGTTTATCATTGCCTTCCTGCGTTTCCTTTTTGAACCGCCCAACGACGTTGTCATTGCAGAGATCCGCATGTACCTGAATCAATCATTGTCGAAAGGCCCGGACGAATGGCAATCCAAACGACATGAACTCACCAGGCTGCCGGTTTATGATTTATGCGAAGAGCTGATCCGAAAATTCAATCTCAGCCCGAAGCCGGATATATACCTGCAGTTTTTCCTGGATGCTGTTCTTGGATTTTCGATCAAGATTTCGACCGGCGTGGTTGAATTCATCGAATGGTGGGGAAAAAACCGGAGAAAACTTTCCATCATTGTTTCTGAAGGGGTCGATGCGGTGCGCGTCATGACAATCCATAAAGCCAAAGGACTGCAATTCCCGCTGGTGATCCTTCCCTTTGCACAGGAAACACGTAAAAACACCAAAAGGTATCTTTGGGTCGACCTGGATGAAAAGGTAGCTCCCGGCCTGGAAACAGCGATCCTGAGAAGTGACAGAGAGATGGAATCAACAATTTATAAATCCCTCTTCGTTGATGAGCAGCAAAAGTCGATGCTCGATCTGGTCAATGTGCTCTATGTTGCCATGACCCGGCCTGAAGAGCGGCTGTACATCCTGACAAAATTTCCGCCAAAAAAGAAAGAAGAGCCTGATTCCATGCCAGCCTTTTTTGATTTTTTCATGAAAAACGAAGGTGTCTGGATTGAAGATCAGTCCTTGTATGAATTTGGAACAAAAGAGACTCATGTTGCTAAGGTTGAACGGGAAGAAAAGGGGATGGTGTCACCCGAAAATATGATCAGCTCTGACTGGCATGATAAAATTGAGATCCGGCTAAGGGCCCCGCAAATGTGGGACATTGATCAGCCGGTGCTGAAATCGCAATGGGGAAACAGGATCCATACCTTGCTGTCGTGGATCAAAACCGGCAGGGATGTGCCATCGGCCTTGCAAAAGGGCATCCTGATGGGATTGGTTGAGCAGGAGGACGGCGATAACCTCGGGAAATTACTTTGGTCGGTAATCCGTAATCCACAGCTTGAAAGGTTTTTTTGTGAAGATGTCCAGGTGAAAACCGAAGCCGAAATTCTGGTCCCTGAGGGTTCATTTTATCGACCCGACCGCGTCGTATTTGATGGTGACAGCGTGACCATCCTTGATTATAAAAGCGGCAAGCAAAAGGAAAGCCATGCGGATCAGCTTATTACTTATGCAGGTTACATCGGGAAAATGGGCTATCAGCATATAAAACGCACCCTCGTATACCTGGAACCGGAGGTACGGGTAGTTGAGGTTTAAATTATGATTTATGACAAAAACTGAAGTAAATATATCGCGTTTGTACCAGAAATGGAGCGGAGAATTACCCGGGCTGATCATGCCAATGCCCAGATCGGGATCCTACAGGAGTTACTACCGGATTCATGGAAAAAAGGGCTCGGTTATCGCAGCACACAACGAAGATATGAGGGAGAACAAGGCCTTTGTAACCTTTTCGAACCATTTCCGCAGCCAGGGATTGCCTGTTCCCGAAATCCTCGCCGACGATCCCGAAAACCGTGTTTACCTCCTTTCTGACCTGGGGGACATGACCCTTTTTCAACTGCTGACCCTTCATCGTCCTTCAGGCGCCACCGATATTTTTCCCAATGAAGTTCTTGATATCTATAAAAAGGCCTTGTCATGGCTTCCGCTCTTTCAGGTAAAGGGCTCCGCCGATCTCGATTATTCCGTTTGCTATCCGAGGGCTGCATTCGACCGTCAGTCGATGATGTGGGATCTGAACTATTTCAAATACTATTTCCTTAAACTGGCAAAGATCCCTTTTGATGAACAGGCACTGGAGGATGATTTTTCTTCTCTTTGCGATCTCCTGCTGCAGGTTGATTCGGATTTCTTCCTGTTTCGTGATTTTCAGTCGCGCAACATCATGGTCGTGAACAATGAACCCTGGTTTATCGATTACCAGGGCGGACGGAAGGGGGCCCTCCAATATGATGTGGCTTCATTGCTCACCGATGGGAAAGCTGGTATCCCGATGCTGGTGCGTGAAGAGTTGCTCCAGTATTACCTCGATAAACTCGCTGAGATTTACCCGGTAGATCAGGCAAAATTTTTGGGTACCTACTACGGGTTTGCTTTGATCAGGATATTGCAGGCGCTGGGAGCCTACGGTTTCAGAGGTTACTATGAAAACAAGTCCCATTTTTTGCTGAGCATTCCGTTTGCACTTCGCAATCTGCGATATCTGCGCGAAAACAACCTGATCGACTTCGGACTCGAAACCCTGATGTCGGTGATTGATGGCATGGTCGCCAATCAGGACCTATACAATCAGCAATCTATAGATGTGAATAAGCCAGCCGGTCAGGCGGCCAGTGCATTCATTAACCTGGCCCCACAAACGATGCCTGGTAAAAACCTGGCTGTCTCCATCCGGAGTTTCTCATATAAAAAGACGATTCCTCTCGATGAAAGCGGCAACGGCGGGGGATTTGTTTTCGATTGCCGCGCCCTTCCCAACCCGGGCCGGTACGACGAATTCAAGCAATTGAATGGCATGGATTCGGCGGTGATCGATTTTCTGAAGAAGGAGCCCGATGTAGATGAATTTCTTCACCATACTTTTTCACTGGTCGATCAAAGCGTCAGGAAATATATAGAACGGGGGTTTGAACACCTGATGATCTCATATGGCTGCACAGGCGGGCGTCACCGGTCGGTTTACTGCGCCGGGGCACTGTCGGAATACCTGAAAAGTAAATATGACATCCAGGTTAAAACCGTTCATTCAAATCTATGAAAGCAATGATCCTTGCGGCCGGACTTGGAACACGGCTTAAACCCTTTACCGAGTCGCATCCAAAGGCACTTTTTATTATCAATGGCAAAACCCTGCTTGAGCACGCCATAGATCATCTCAAATCGTGGGGAATCAGGGAGGTGATCATCAATGTGCACCATTTTTCCCGCCAGATCAGCGATTACCTGGACCAGCATGATCAGTTCGGCATGCAGGTCACCATCTCTGATGAATCAGGCGAATTGCTGGAAACAGGGGGAGGAGTTAAAAAAGCAGCCTGGTTTTTTCAGGATTGCGGGAGTTTTATTGTCAGAAATGTGGATATCCTGTCAGACCTTGACCTTTCTGAAATCATCGACGATCATCATTCATCCGGGTCACTTGCAACCCTTGCCATCCGGAGCCGCGAAACCTCCAGGTATTTTCTTTTTGATGGGCAGATGCAGCTTTGTGGCTGGGAAAACCGAAAAACCGGAGAACGTATGCTGGTCAGGGGCCCGGCATCTGCGGTAACACCCCAGGCAGCCATTGAAAACAGCGTCGGATATGACCCACTGCAGCCCTTTGCGTTCAGTGGCATCCAGGTGTTGAACCCTCAGATATTTCCCCTGATCTCCGAAACGGGCAGGTTTTCTCTTACCACCTTCTATCTTCGCCTGGCCGCATCCCAGAAGATCACGGGATATCTGGAAAAGGGTGAGTTGTGGAAGGATGTTGGCCAATTACCAATGACGAGTGACGAATGACGAGTGACGAGTGACGAGTGACGAATGACAAATGACGAATGACGAATGACGAATGACGAATGACGAATGACGAATGACGAATGAC
>JBAXVX010000026.1:0-55822 GCA_037128705.1 Bacteroidota bacterium
TATACAATGCAAACGTTTTCAAGGACGAGCATGGAAAAATACTGGGCGTTTTTGCTGCGGCCCGAGACATCACAAAGCTTAAGCAGGCAGAAAAAAAATTGCGTATAAGTGAAGAAACACATCGTTCTCTGTTTGAAATTTCATTACAAGGTATAGTTCATCAAGATTCCGAAGGAAAAATCGTGAATGCGAATCCTGCAGCTCAGAGAATACTCGGGTTAACGCTTGACCAAATGCAAGGCAGAACTTCTTTTCACCCAGACTGGCGTGCAATGAAAGAGGATGGTTCTGATTTTCCCGGCGAAGAACACCCGGCAATAGTGTCACTAAGAACCAGAAAAGTTATTCAAAATGTAATTATGGGAGTGTTTAACCCCATTGATGAAATAGTTCACTGGATAAAGGTTAGTGCATCTCCCTTGTTCAGTGAGGGAAAGTCTGCCCCTTATATGGTTTTCACAGTTTTTGAAGATATCACAGTTGAAGAAGAAATCAAACGTAAAAACGAACAATTGTTCCAGGTAAATGCCGAAAAAGACAAATTCTTCTCCATCATTGCCCACGATCTGCGCGGCCCTTTCAATGGATTTTTAGGATTGTCTAAAATGATGGCTGAAGATTTGCCCGCCTTAACCTTAGAACAGGTCCAAAAGATGGCATCGGGCATGAGAGACTCCGCAACAAATCTCTTCAGGCTGCTCGAAAACCTGCTGGAGTGGTCGCGTCTGCAAAGGGACATTACCCCCTTTGAGCCTGAGTCGTTCTTGCTGATGTGTATGATGACTGAAAGTATGCGCCCGGTAATGGATTCCGCAAACAAAAAGGAGATTGAGATCAGCTATGAAATCCCCGGCGATCTGGAAGTGTTTGCCGATGAAAATATGCTTGCCTCAACCCTCCGCAATCTAACCTCCAATGCTGTAAAATATACGCCCAAAGGTGGGAAAGTTACAATAACTGCAAAACTTGTACCCGGCCATTCAGTTGAAATATCAGTCAGGGACACGGGCATTGGCATGACTCCTGAAATGGTTGATGATTTATTCCGGCTCGATGTTCAAACAAACCGCAAAGGTACAGATGGTGAACCCAGCAGCGGTTTGGGATTGCTCCTTTGCAAAGACTTCGTTGAAAAGCATGGTGGGAAGATTTGGGTCGAAAGCGAGGAAGGGAAGGGAAGCACTTTCTGTTTTACGCTGCCATTTTGATAACATTTTAGGTGTGGTAGTATTTTAATGTTTAATTTTACCCTTTCATTTACGTGATGACAGGGTCTGTTTTTATAAACGCAAGGAGGGATGGAATCAATAGAAATATTGAATAAAATCAACAATATATTTGCATTGGTTCTTGAAAACCAACGGCTTACACTAACCAGGGAATCGGTGATCACCAATGTGGAGGGATGGGATTCTTTCACAAACATCAAACTGATACTGACCATGGAAAAACAGTTTCAACTGAATTTTAATACTTTTGAAATTCAGGCATGCAGGAATATCGGGGATCTCTGCGATACGATCCAGCGAAAACTGACATAAGTACAGGATAAAAACGGATTATATTTTAACCAGATCTGGATGTATTTTAATACGACTCAATATATTCTGTTCCTTCCCCTCGTCGTAATTCTATTCTACCTGACCCCATTTCGTTTCCGATGGCTGCTCCTTTTGGCGGCAAGTTATTATTTCTATGTTTGCTGGAGAGCGGAATTCATGGTTGTGATCATTTTCTCAACCATGGTGAATTATTTTTCGGCCATCCTGATCGCCCGAAACAAGCAGGACAAACGAAAGAAGAAGATCTTCCTGGTGATCGCCCTGGTCATCAACCTGGGGATGCTGATCATCCTCAAATACCTTGGATTTATCAATGATTTTTTTCACGAATTATTTAACATCACGCCGGCTCCGACTTCTCCTTTGCTATACCTGATTGCACCTGTCGGGATATCCTATTTCACCCTGCAGTCGCTTACCTATGTTTTCGACACCTATTATAATTTGCGCGAACCCGAAAAACATCCGGGGATATTTGCTTTGTATGTGGCATTTTTCCCGCTTATCCTTTCCGGTCCAATTGAACAGTCCACCCATTTGCTGCCCCAGTTCAGGGACCGGGAACGGGCGAAACTAAAATCATCAAACATCGAAGAGGGGATCAAGCTGATCATCTGGGGATATTTTCTGAAGCTGGTGGTTGCCGACCGGACTTCCATATACGTTGATTCGGTTTTTAGCAATGTGGACCGGCACGGGGGAATAACATTCATTGCCGCCATCATTTTGTACAGTTTTCAGATCTATTCCGACTTTGCGGGTTATTCGTGCATTGCCATAGGATCAGCCCGGCTGATGGGATTCGATGTGCTGCATAATTTCAACCGTCCCTATTTCTCCCAGTCTATCAGGGAATTCTGGACGCGGTGGCATATTTCCCTCTCGACCTGGTTGAGAAATTACCTTTTCAGCCCGCTTTCCTATTATTTTATGCGAAAGTTGCAAAAGGAGCGATACCTGAAATTCATCCGCCCCGAGCTGCTGACTTATGGCATTGCTACCTCCATCACCTTCCTGATGTGTGGCATCTGGCACGGGGCAAATTTCACCTTCATCATCTGGGGAATTCTTCACGGGATTTACCTGATCGTTGACCGGGCCATCAACAAAAAGGGAGGGAACAAGGTCGTGAATATCATCATCACCTATATCCTGGTGCTGTTTGCATGGATTTTCTTCCGCTCCGAAAATGTGCACCAGTCAATAACCATCATAAAAGCCATTTTAACCCACCCGGGATCACTCTACATTCCATTCGACAGCGATGTGGTTGCGCCCGTCTATGCTGTTCTGGGAATATTTATCATGCTCCTGGTCGAGGTGAAGAGGGAATTTTTCAATTCCAGCTTCTCACTGAGCGGAAATAAAAACGAGTACATCCGGATGGCCTCGTACGGTGTGATCATCTTCCTGATCCTTTACCTGGGGGTTTTTGATGCCAGCCAGTTCATGTATGTTAAATTTTAACCCGTCATGAACAGACAACTGAAAATCCTTCTCCTGAAAGCGCTGAAATTTGTGGTCATTCTGGTCATTCTTGACCTTGGTCTGGGGATGGCTGTACGAATGCTGTTTTTTACACAGAGTTCGGGTAAATTTTACCGGATGAACCGGACTTTTCATAAGGCCAAAGCCGATGTCTTTATCTTTGGAAGCAGCCGGTCAAATCACCATTATCACCCCGAAGTGCTGAATAAAGAGCTGGGTTTGACCAGTTACAATGTTGGCGCCCAGGGCCAGCAAATCCTGTTTCAAACAACCGTCCAGAAGATCATCCTGGAACGGATTCATCCGAAACTGCTTGTACTGGATGTGGCCCCCGACTGGATGTATCAATCGTCAGAAGCCAACGATAACCTGAGTGAATTGCGCCCGTTCTATTTCGGGTATCCTGATATTATCGGCCCGGTACTGTCGCTCCAGTCGCATCTTCAGAAACTGTGGCTCCACTCCATTGCCTACCAGTACAACTCCACGATTGTGCATATCATTTATTACCGTCTTAAACCGCAGCTGGATGTTGATGGTTATGTACCCTTGTTGCATTTTATGACACCACAGGATTTCGAGGAACAACGCAAAGCGGATTCGATCAGATTCATTGGCATGAAACCAAAGACTATTGACACGGTTTACGAAAACGCATTGAAGAGGTTCCTTCAGAATGCCCTTTCGCTGAAGATCAAAGTGGTCATGGTCTATTCACCTGATTACTGGGGTACAAAAACAGAGGGGAACCCCTCCGCTGAGAAAATCAGTGAAATCGGTCGTGCATTTGGCATTCCGGTGATCGATTACACCGGGGATCCCTTTTTCAGAAGTCATCCCGGTTTTTTCAATGATATCCACCATCTGAACGACGATGGAGCGAGAGAGTTTTCCAGGCAGATAGCCCTGAAATTGAAAGCCTACCTTTAGCCTTTATGTGGACGGATCCCGATGAATGCGGGTCAGTGCATATCCAATCCATGAAGCATGTAAAACAGGTGCATGAGCGACCCTGTAATTTCAGCCATGTACTCATTAACGGCCCTGACGCTTCCGGGGAGAGTGAACACCAGCGATTTGCCCATTACACCGGCCACCGATCTGCTTACCAATGCGGCGGGTTTTAAGGTTCCGTATTTCATCCTGATCATCTCCATAATTCCGGGGATCTCCTTGTCAAGCATCGGTTTAACAACATCCGGCGTAAAATCACGCGGACCGATTCCTGTTCCCCCGGTGGTGATCACCAGGTCAACAAGTTCTTCTTTGGCTTTATTCAGGAGCGTTTCCAGTTTTGAGGGATCATCGGGGATCAGGGAATAATGAACAAAGCAGTTGACGCCTCGAGAATTAAAAAACTCGCTGACCAGCTCCTGGATCCGGGCTCCGGAACGATCATCGTACTCGCCGGCAAAGGCCCTGTCGCTCAGGGTAATTACCAATACCCTGAACATTTTCGGATGAAAATCCAGATCCATTCCCGCTTTCAGGATCCCCGGGCTGAGTACCCGGCAGAAAATTCCCTCTTTGGGCATCACGCAAGTACCAACCTCTTTGAAAATGGCACAACTTGTTCCGTGGCACTCCTTGCCAATCTGCGTTACTTCCAGTTCGATCTCGCCAGAGGTAAAACGGTCAAGCGGGTGGGCCGACCATAAATTCATGCCGGTGGTGGTCAGGTTTTCAGCAAATTCCCCAAAAGCAACTTTTCTTTTTGCATCCGTTTCAAATTTTTCGATACTCTCCGTTCCAAGAAGGCTCACCTGCCTGTTCCAGTGCCCGGCATGGGCATCGTCCATGATTCCATTGTTTGTCAGCGTGATCTGCTCAACCGGTTTTTTGATGGTGCCCTTCTGGTCAGAGGTGTTGACTGAGATTATTTTTATCTGTTGCATTTCTATGTTTTTTTCTCCGGCAGAAATTCTATTCAATGTTTTCCTTTGTCTTCGAGATCAAACGAGTCTCCCCGATAACCATGGTTTTATCAACGGCCTTACACATGTCGTAAATGGTCAGCAGGGCGACGGAAACAGCGGTGAGCGCTTCCATTTCGATGCCGGTCTGCCCATGGCAGCGGGCTGTACTTTCAACTTTAACGCCGGTGCTATCCAACGTTGCTTTCACATCAAGTTTGGTGATTTGCAGCGGATGACAAAGCGGGATTAATTCACTGGTCCGTTTTCCTCCCTGGATCCCGGCAATTTCAGCGATGGTGAGCACATCTCCTTTTTTCATTTTATTTTCCCTGATGAGCTTCAGGGTTTCCGGACCAAGGTTGATGTGGCCACAGGCTGCTGCCGTGCGCTGTTGCATGGGTTTGGATCCGACATCCACCATGTTCGCCTTTCCGGATTCATCTACATGACTCAGGATTTGTTTTTTACGATCAGCCATAGTTATCCTAAAGATTACAATTATTCAGGGTTTAACCTCCGATATTATGAAAACCCCCGTTAACATTGATACTTCCTTTTTCAGGTTTCAGCTCTACTGCCTTTTCGAGCGCTTCACGGATACCCAGTTCACGGACGCTGAACCCGACGTTGCTGAAGAGGCAGGGCCTGATCATGCCATTGGCGGTGATCCTGAGACGGTTGCAATTCGCGCAGTCTCCGCCATGGCCATTTTCAACGATGGTGAAGCACCCATCGGCCAGGCTCATTTCATGGATGTACCGCGCTTCGAGCCCGTTTTCCCGGCAATATTCCCGCACGGCCTGTGCATCGGGCTCATCCGAGGAATTGCGAACCACACAGTTGATTTTCACCGGGATGAGTCCAGCCAGCTTTGCTGCTTCGATTCCTTCGAAAACCTTCTGAATATCTCCACCCCTTGTGATGATCTTGTACTTTTCGGGATCCAGGGTATCCAGGCTGATGTTGATGCGGTGGAGCCCTGCATCGGCCAGTTTGCGTGCAAATTCCGATAGGAGAATCCCGTTTGTCGTAAGGCCAAAATCACTGATCCCGGGAATGACCGCAATTTTTTCAACCAGCGACAGGACCCCTTTGCGAACCAATGGCTCTCCGCCTGTAATCCGCACTTTGGCAATGCCCATTGTAACGGCCGTGCGGATCACCTCTTCGATCTCTTCAAAACTCAGGATATCCTTATGCTCCATGAGCCTGACCCCTTCGGCCGGCATGCAATAGGTGCAGCGGAGGTTGCAACGGTCGGTTATGGAGACACGCAGGTAAGTGATCCGTCGGTTAAAGCGGTCGTACATGAACCTGTTCTCCCTTTTTGATGGTGGTTGTCCCGATTTCCAGGATCATAATTCCGTTTGCAACGGAATAGGCATTGATGTGGGCTGATCCATGATATTCAACCGGGAATGCAGCTTCGTTTCTGATAATCACCGGGATCATGGACTTCCTTCCTGATTTCCGCCGTGAATAGTCGGTTCCGATGGGAAGCGTCAGGGTGACAGGATCCACGGAACAACCCATCATCCGGAGCAGGAAAGGTTTCACCATCATCTCAAACAGCACATAGGAAGATACCGGGTTACCTGGTAATCCAAAGATGAAGGTTTTGTTGCGACGGCCAAAAACGGTAGGTTTGCCAGGTTGAATGGCAATGCTTTTAAACAGAATCTCCACCCCGGCCTCCTGCATGACCGCCGGGACAAAATCGAAGTCACCCATCGAAACGCCGCCGGTAAGCAGGACCACGTCATTTTCATCAAGGGCCAGGTCTATGGTTTTCCTCATCCCGGGCCCGTTGTCCCCGACGATTCCGTAATAGGAGGGCCGGGCTGGCAATGCCTTCACCTGGGCTTCAAGCTGCCAGGCGTTTGAATTCCTTATCTGGGCGGGTCCGGGTGTGATTCCAGGCTCAACCAGTTCATCGCCGGTGGAGATGATTCCCACCCGGGGCTGCTTTGCCACAAGGGGATTCACAGCGCCCACCCCGGCAAGGACTGCAATGTGCGCCGGTGTGACCTGCATTCCTTTCTGAAGTACCCGGTCGCCCATCTTGATATCTTCTGCACGGTAGCAGATGTTCTTTACGATCTGTTTCCGGCTGATCCTTACCCGTGATTCGCCGATCTGTTCTGTATCCTCAACCATGATAACACAATCGGCCCCGGGGGGAATCATGGCCCCTGTCATTATTTTTGAACACCGGCCCCGGCTGACGATATTTTTCGGAACTGATCCGGCTGCAATGGTTTCTGAGATGTCTAGTTCAACAACATTTTGCACTCCGGCTACAGGCTCCGGAAAGTCCGAAATCATGCAGGCATATCCGTCTACCGCCGATTTGTCAAAAGGAGGCATGTCTGAATCTGAAAAAATATCCTCTGCGAGAATCCGCCCCAAAGAATCAGAGAGGGAAACACGTTCAGAGGCAGGATGCATTTCCTGCGACAAGACTGTTTTTAAGGCATCCTCGAATAAAATCATGTTGATTTACGATGTACGATGTACGATTTACGATTTTACTTATTCAGTTCCTCCAGGAATTTTTGGAAACCTTGCTGGATGTGATTGTCCACGTTTTGGTGAAATGTGTCGAAGGCCCTGACCAGGCGTTTGCCCTCCTCTGTCAGCGTGGTATGTCCACCGTCGGTTCCGCCGCGTTGCTTTTCAAGAAGGGGAAAGCCGAAAAATTTTTCAATTTTTTTCAGGTTGCCCCACGTGCGCCGGTAGGTGTAGCCCAATTCATCGCAGGCCGCCTTCATTGATCCCTTTTCTTCGATCAACTTGAGCATCTGCCATTTGCCATCACCCATGATTCCACTCTCCTTCACATCTGACATCCAGATTTTATAATGGAGGTGAATGTCCGATAACCTGTTGCTGAATTTTGTTTCCATGATGATCAATTGATATACAAAATTAGGGATTTTGGATATGCCGGAATTGACATGTCCAAAATAAATATATTACCGTCCAGCTGGCAGGTCAGGCTATTTTTCATTGCTGTAGGCTTCGATCACCCTGCTCACCAGCTTATGGCGAATGATATCTGATTTGTCAAGGTATACGAAGTCAATGCCGGGAATGTTCTTCAGGATCTCCTGTGAATGGATCAGTCCGCTCACCTGGTTCCTGGGGAGATCAATTTGGGTGACATCACCGGTGACGATGAATTTTGCTGAAACCCCCATCCTGGTGAGGAACATCTTAAGCTGGCTGGGGGTTGTGTTCTGGGCTTCGTCGAGAATGGCAAAAGCGTTGTTCAGTGTGCGGCCGCGCATGAATGCAAGCGGCGCGATTTCGATCACCCTGTCTTCGATATATTGGAGGAGTTTTTGGGTCGGCAGCATGTCGCCAAGCGCATCGTAAAGAGGCTGCATGTAAGGGTCGAGTTTTTCCTTCAGGTCGCCCGGAAGGAATCCCAGGTTTTCGCCGGCTTCCACGGCAGGCCGCGTCAGGATGATCCGCTGAATTTCTTTGTTTTTCAGGGCCCTGACGGCAAGGGCTACGGCGGTATAGGTCTTTCCGGTACCGGCCGGGCCGATGGCAAAGATCAGATCATTTTTCCTGCTACTCTCGACGAGTTTTAACTGGTTGGTTGTCCTGGCGCGGATCAGCATGCCATTTTTACCGTGAACAAGGACATCCGGCTGAACTTCGGGAGAGGTCTGGGTGCCATTTGAATCGACCCCGAGCAGGAGGGTGATGTCAGCTTTGGTTAACCGGCCAAATTTCTCAAAATGAAGGATCAGCGTGTTGAATTTCGCTTCAAAATCGACAAGGTCTGTCTCCTCCCCGTAAGCTTTGATATAATTGTCACGGGAAACGATTTTCAGTTTGGGAAAAAAATTCCGCACCACCTCCAGATTTTGATCATTTGCCCCGAAAATGTCAAGCGGGTGAATGGTTTCAATGTTTATTGTTATTTCACTCATGAATTATTTGTACCTTTGAATACGCAAAAGTACGAATAAATCCATGGCTATCATCACGCTTACCAGCGACTGGGGAGTTAAAGACCATTACGCGGGTGCTGTCAAAGGCGCTATCCTGCGGCAGTTACCCGGGGCCAACATTGTAGATATATCCCATCAGATTCCTGCTTTTGATCTGAATCAGGCTGCATTTATTGTACGAAACTTTTACAGGAATTTTCCCGAGGGAACCATTCACATCCTGGCGATTAATACCGAGGCGGCCATAGAAACACCCCATACCCTGGTTTACCATCACGGATATTATTTTATCGGGGCCGATAACGGGATTTTTTCCCTGCTGTTCGATGATAAACCTTCCAAAATCATCGAGCTGGATGTCATTCAGGATTCGGATTATTTCACCTTTCCGACCCGCGATGTGTTTGTAAAAGTTGCCTGTCACATTGCCAATGGAAATCCCATCGAAGCGCTTGGTCATCCCAAGGACAAGGTTCTGCAGAAGATGGCGTTCCAGCCTGTAATTCAGGGAGATATGATCAAGGGTAAGGTTATCTATGTTGATAATTATGAAAATGTCTTTGTCAACATCACCGAAACCCTTTTTAATTCGATTGTCAAGCATCAAAAATTCGCCATTACATTCCGAACCGCGAACTACAGCATCAGCGAAATCAGTAAATCATACAAAGATGTGAACCAGGGAGTTATGCTAGCCCTGTTTTCCAGCAGCGGGTATCTCGAAATTGCCATCCGCGAAGGTAAGGCCAGCAGTTTGCTCGGACTGAAGATGGACCAGCTGGTGACGGTGGAAATATTGTGATAATGACGAATTACGAATTACGAGTGACGAATGACGAGTGACGAATGACCAATGCCTAATGCCTAATGCCTAATGCCTAATGCCTAATGGCTAGTGGCTAATGCCTAATTACAATGGAAAAATCAAAAAACATAGCGCTTGTAGGACACGATAACCGTAAGAAGGATCTCGTGGAGTGGGTGGAATTTAATTACAAAACCCTGCTTGGACATCATCTGATCTGTACAGGCACCACGGGGAAACTGGTTGAGGAAACGATCCTGAACAAACTGGAGGAGGAGGAGAAGATCACCTTTGACATAGTAAAACTGAAATCGGGCCCGCTTGGTGGCGACCAGCAACTGGGCGCCATGATCGCAGAAGGGAAGATCGACCTGCTCATCTTTTTCTGGGATCCCATGCAGCCGCAGCCGCACGATGTAGACGTCAAGGCACTTTTGCGGATTACCGTGGTTTATAACATTCCGACGGCCTGCAATCGTTCTACGGCCGATTTCATGATTTCATCCCACCTGCTGAAGGAACCCTACGAGCCACGCCTGGTTGATTACTCGGGCTATGTTGCCAGGCCGATCCCCGGAAATGTTCCTGATTGATGCAATTTGGTGCGTGAAAAATGCTAATTTTGCACGCCTTTAACAAATGCATTTATGTTCACCCTGTTTATTAAAGAGATCAACGGTTTTTTAAACGCGCTCATCGGGTATATCGTGATGATCGTTTTTCTTTTGATCACCGGTCTTTTCCTGTGGGTTTTCAAGATGGAATTCAATGTGCTCGATTTTGGTTTTGCGGGGCTCGACGGGCTGTTCATCCTGGCTCCCTTTGTCTTTCTTTTTCTTATCCCGGCCATCACCATGCGTTCGTTTGCCGATGAGAAAAAAAGCGGGACCATCGAATTACTCATGACCCAGCCGCTCACCGATGTGCAGGTGATCCTGGCAAAATATTTTGCCGGGGTTGTTTTGGTCATCATTTCCCTTTTACCGACCCTGATATACTATTTTTCGGTCTACCGTTTGGGCCTCCCTCCGGGAAACCTTGATTCGGGGAGCATCTGGGGTTCCTACATCGGTCTGTTTTTTCTCGGAGCCAGTTTCGTATCCATTGGCATTTTTGCCTCCTCTCTCACCGACAACCAGATCGTATCATTTATCCTTGCAGTTTTTATCAGTTTCCTGCTTTATATGGGTTTCGAATTGGTATATACCTTTGTTGTTTCAGGAAAAGCCGGACTGATTATTGAATCCCTCGGGCTGAACGCCCATTATACCTCAATGAGCCGTGGAGTGGTCGATACCCGCGATCTGATCTATTTCGCCAGTGTGACCGTCATCTTCATCCTGCTGACAAAATTATCGCTGGAAAGCAGGAAGTGGTAAACAACGGAGGTTTTTAATATGAAAGTTACAGATAGCGGAAAAAAGCAAATGGCTGATCAGAAGAAAAATATCAAATGGGGGAACATCACCTGGCTCATCCTTAGTGTTGCGATCATCATCCTGCTTAACATCATCTCTGCCTTTGTTTTCACACGATTCGATCTTACAGCAGAGAAGCGGTATTCCCTTGCCCCGGCCACTAAAAAACTACTGAAGAAATTGGATGATGTTGTGTTTTTCAAGGTGTACCTGATGGGAGATCTTCCGCCGGGATTTCAACGGCTTTCAAATGAGACCAGGGAGATGCTCGATGAATTCAGGGCCTACAGCAACAACATCCAGTATGAATTTGTCAATCCCTCGGACAACCCCAATGCAAAGGATCGGAATGAAGCCTATCGCCTGCTTGTTGAGCGCGGATTGCAACCAACCGATCTCCGGGTTAACAAGAAGGGAACCTCTTCCCAGCTTATCATTTTCCCGGGTGCGATGGCCTCCTACCATGGAAAGGAAATCCCGGTTCAACTGCTCATGGCACAGTTGCAGCAGGATAATAACAAGGTGCTGAACAACTCCATCCAATCGCTGGAGTACAACCTCGCGAGTGCCATCAAGATCCTGACCACTTCGATCAAACCCAGGATTGCCTTCATTGACGGACAGGGGGAACTTGACAACACCGAGACCTACGACCTGCAGAACGCCCTGTCGGAGTTCTACAACGTTGACCGCGTGGTCCTTCATAATAAAATCAACAGTCTCGCGCTCCGGCTTAAGACCGATTCGACACACGATATCCTGATCAATAAATACCGTGCAATCATCATTGCCAAGCCTACAAAGCCTTTCGACGAAAGGGATAAATTTCTGATTGACCAGTTCATCATGCGTGGCGGAAGGGTATTGTGGCTCATTGATCCTGTTTTCGCAAGCATGGACAGTTTGCAGAAATACAATACCACCATGGGGATCCCGAATGATATCAACCTGGAGGACATCCTGTTCAATTACGGGGTTCGTCTGAATGTGAATTTAGTGCAGGATCTCAATGCTTTGCCAATACCGGTTAAAACAGGCCAGCTGGGGAACCAGCCGCAATTCGATTACTTTAAATGGTATTTTTTCCCGGTTCTGATCCCGACCATCAATCATCCGGTCGTGAATGGGCTGAATGCTATCAAAACCGAATTCCTCAGTACCCTCGACACAGTATCGGCGCCAGGAGTCAGGAAGACCTTTTTGCTGGAAACCTCGCCCTATTCACGTACCATCAACGTACCTGCGCTGATTGACCTGGAAATCCTGAGGCAGCAACCGGATGAACGGATGTTCAGGAGCGGTCCGCTGCCGGTAGCTGTTTTGCTTGAAGGTGAGTTCATATCCTCTTTTCAATACCGGATTCCCCCTGAACTGGCTGACAATCCTTCCCTCGGATTTCGTGTAAAGAGCAAGCCCACCAAGATGATCATCCTGGCCGACGGAGATATCGCCAAAAACCAGTTCCAATTCTCACAGGGTTATGTTCTGCCCCTCGGCTATGACCAGTATACGAAACAGACATTTGGGAATAAAGACCTGATGCTGAATGTGGTAAATTATTTGTGCGATGATTCCGGTCTGATATCGGTACGTTCGCGTGAGTTGAAACTCAGAATGCTTGATAACTCTAAAGTTGAAAGCCATCGTCTCTACTGGCAACTGCTCAACATCCTGCTTCCCGTTTTTGTGATCATCCTTTTCGGGATTGGGAAATACCGTTTCCGTAAATATACCTATGCACGCCCCGTGCGAAAGCATCAACCATGAAAAAAAACAAATCCATATTGATTGCATGCATTGTCCTGGCGCTGATCGCACTGATGCTGTGGCTTACCCAATCAAGGACTACCTTCAGGCGTTCGCTGAGTGATTTTTCGCTTGATGATTCGTCGAATGTAACCATGATTTACATGTCGGATAAAAACAACAACTCTGTGAAACTGATCAAGCTTGCTCCCGGTCGGTGGACAGTAAATGATAAATATCCGGCGCAGAAACAGAATGTTGAATTACTGCTGAACACCATGGTTGCAATCCAGGTACAGCAGCCAGTTGCCAACGCAGCGCACGACAACATCGTAAAGGAGCTTGCAGTCAACGCTGTTAAGGTTGAGATTTACCAGTATGTTTACCGGATCGATCTGTTTGGGGTCATCCATTGGTTCCCGCATGAAAAACTTACAAAAGTTTATTACGTGGGAGGGGCAACCCAAAGCAATGAATCCAGCTTTATGCTGATGGAGAATTCATCGGAACCCTTCATGATCTTTTTACCCGGATTCCGGGGATTCGTTTCACCAAGGTACAGCCCCTTCGAAAAATACTGGAGAGATTACAACGTATTCAGGACAACCATTCCTGAGATTGCCACCGTCAGGGTGGAGGTTCCCGAGACCCCCGATTATTCGTTCGAAGTAAGGAACAACGGGAAAAACCGCTTCTCCCTGGTCTCCCTTTCCGACAACAAGGAGATCCCTGATTATGACACCCTGAAACTGCTGAATTTTTTATCCGGATTCAGGAACCTGAGTTTTGAAACCCTGCTCAACGAGATGGACAAGGTGCGTAAAGACTCCATCCTTGCCTCCCGGCCATTCATTATCATCACGGTTACCGATACTTCGGGTGTGACCAAAGCAATGAAAACCTACCGCAAAAAGAGTACGGATGGAGAGACTGATCAGCAAGGCCGACCGGTTCCGTATGATCTTGACAGGTTGTATGCCCTGGTGAATGACGGAAAGGATTTTACACTCATCCAGTATTTTAGTTTCGATAAGGTGCTGCGACCCAAACCTTTTTTTCTCAAGGAAAAATATCTGAAAAGGTAAACTCCATCGGAAGATAACCTTCCCGTTAGTATGAAAAAAGAAGTCTTGAAATATCTTGCCGGACGCCTGATCCCTGCCCTGGTCAGCCTTGCACTCATCGTACTGGCGATCAGGTATCTTGGGCCTGTTGAATACGGCAGATATTCACTGCTTCTTTATATGGCCTTGCTGGTCATAACCCTGGATTTTCACTGGGTCCAGGTAAGCATACTCCGGTTCCTTGGCGGGATGCCCCGTGAAACCAATGTGGTGATGAGCCGTTTTTTCGATCTCACTACATTAAATGCCCTGTTTTCAACAATCATCGTCATCCTCATCGGGTTGTTTTATTTTCACCTGGGACTGGTGGAGGTAGTGCTCGTGGCACTTTTCACCTTTCTGACTCATTTTTATCTTTTTCACCAGGCGATCCTGGAGGCCTATCACTGTTCAGTTCGCACGGCCATCCTTGAAGGAACGGACCAGGTACTTGTCCTGATCGCCCTGCTGGCAGGCCTGTTCTTTTTCGAACTGAGGACCTTTACGCTCATTTTTGGTTCACTGGTTTTTGGTTTGGCCGGTGTTCTGTTTCTCCGGGTGCTCATCCGGGTGAGGGGCTTGCTAACCATTGACCTGAAACATCTTTACTGGGATTCTCGTTTTTCGGGCAAGGTAATTGAATTTGGTTATGGAATTGCCTTGTGGCTTTTCTTCTCACACCTTTTAATGGCCGCAGACCGTTTTATTATCATGGAGTATTTCGGTTACCATGATGCGGGGATGTATGCGGGATTAAAAGACCTCCTGTTCAAACTGGTGACATTTGCAAGTTTTCCTATTTACATATCGTATCAATCTAAAATCTCCGATCAGTGGAATGCCCATCACCAGTCGGAAGCCTGGAAAACGATCAAGGAGGCCATCAGTTTTGAGATACTTATTTTTATCATCGTATTTATCGTTTTCATGGTGGTCAAACCCATGCTGTTTGATAACCTTCTGAAAATTCCAGAGTTGAATTTCTGGCTGATCTATCTGCCGGTACTGATGGCTTCATTTTTATGGCAGGTGGCGTTGCTTTTCCAGCGATTCCTGGAACTGGTGTTCAAGTCATCCAGGATATTGATTGCCATGGGTGTATGTGTGATCCTGAATATTGTGTTAAATCTTATTTTTGTCCCGCGACATGGACTTGTGGCTTCAAGTATTATTCTTTTGCTCACCTCTTTGCTTTATGCGGGATTTATGGTTTTGGTCGCCTTAATTTCAAGTAAAAAACTGCAGGCCGGATGAACAATTCCACTAAACGGATTCATGACCAGATCTTTTGGTATTCATCCATTGCCATCGCTTTCTTTCTTCCTGTTTTTGGTAGAGTGGTGCCTCCCGTTATTGGGATCATGTTTTTGAATTGGTTGATAGACGGGCGTTTTATCAGAAATTTCACACATCTCTTCAGTGAAAAACAGCGGGGTTGGACTTTTAGTTTCGCCTCCTTTTATCTTCTTTACCTGGCCGGGCTCCTTTATACCACGAATTTTGACTACGGATGGTTTGACCTGGAGGTGAAATTATCCCTTTTTGTCTTTCCTTTGATCTTCGCCACCAACGGCTGGCCTTTGTTTTCGGAACGACAAACAAGGTATATCCTTTGGGCTTTCGCAGCCGGATGTGCTGTTGGAACCATCATACTTCTGGGACATGCATGGATGAATAAATTTTCATTCGGGATTTCCAACTCCTTTTCCTATATGAAGCTGGCCTGGTTTTTTCATACCAGTTATTTGTCAATGTATTACAATTTTGCCGTTGCCTTTTTGATCCTGATGCTTGTCACCGGCAAAAACATGAAATCCTGGAGGCCCGGGGCGGTCCTGGCTGTTGCGCTGTTCCTGGTTCACATGATATTTTTACTTGCCTCCAAAGCCGGGATCATCATCCTGGGCATCAATACAGTATTATTGGCAGGATATGCCTTGATCCGGTTGAAGAGGTTAAGGCTGGCAGGGGTTATCGTTGCTGCAGCCATTGTCGTCTTTGGCATCGAATACTTTATCACACCCGAAGCTTTCTCCCGGATGGCAAAGGCGGAGGAGGTTGTAACGAACAAGGCAGGACTGAGGATACATGCCGAAAGCAATGCCGACCGGATGGCCGTTTGGTTCACAGCCCGGGAAATTATAAAAAACAACCTGATCTTCGGTGTGGGGACAGGCGATGTGAAGGATGCCCTGATGGCGGGTTACCGCAAGCACAACTTCATCCCGGCCCTCGAACATAAATTCAATGCACACAGCCAGTACCTTCAGACCTTTATCACCCTGGGGCTGGTCGGATTTCTGCTGTTGCTGGCCACACTTGTTTTCCCTGCCGTCAGGGCCTTGCGCATGAAGCAGGATCTCTACCTCATCTTCCTGGTGATATTTTCGCTGAACATCCTTTTTGAATCCATGCTGGAGATTCAACAGGGGGTGATATTTTATGCCTTTTTCAACATGATCCTTTTTACATCGGGAAGAGGCGGTATTCCTGAACCGGCACCCTGCAGGAAAATTTCTTCCATCTGAGAACCAAATATTCCTGATAAAAAAAAACGGGGCCCGATAAACCGGGACCCCGTCTGAATCAATAGAACTGGTCAGTTCAAATTAAACAAGACCTTGTGCCATCATGGCGTCGGCAACTTTTACAAAGCCGCCGATATTTGCGCCTTTTACGTAGTTGATGAATCCATCGGGCTCAGTGCCGTACTTCACACAATTTTTATGAATGTTGATCATGATGTTGTGAAGCTTGCTGTCGACCTCTTCACGTGACCATGACATACGCATGGAGTTCTGTGACATTTCGAGGCCGGAGGTAGCAACACCACCTGCATTGGCAGCTTTGCCAGGACCATAAAGGATCTTCTTTTCGAGATACACTTCGATGGCTTCGGGTGTTGATGGCATATTGGCGCCTTCAGACACGCAGAAACAACCATTGGCCATAAGTGCTTTTGCATCGTTCGCATCAATTTCATTCTGGGTGGCGCTTGGCAGGGCAATATCGCATTTTACCTCCCATGGGCGTTTTCCGGCGATGAAGGTAGCTTCGGAATATTTATCGCAATATTCCTTGATACGGCCACGCTTTACATTCTTCAGTTGCATGACGAATGCCAGTTTGTCGGCATCGATGCCCTTGGGATCGTAAATGTAACCTTCGGAATCGGATAAGGTAACAACCTTGCCGCCAAGTAGGGTAGCCTTCTGTGTTGCATATTGTGCAACGTTTCCTGAACCGGAAACACAAACGATTTTGCCTTTGAAGTCAAGACCGCGGGTCTTGAGCATTTCTTCAGCAAAATAGACCTGGCCATAACCTGTTGCTTCCGGACGGATCAGTGATCCACCCCACTCAAGTCCTTTACCGGTAAGAACTCCGGTGAACTCATTGCGGAGGCGCTTGTACTGTCCGAACATAAAGCCGATTTCGCGGCCGCCAACACCGATATCACCGGCAGGAACGTCAGTATCCGGACCGATATGGCGTTGTAATTCTGTCATCAGACTCTGGCAGAAACGCATGACTTCGTTGTCGCTCTTTCCCTTGGGATCGAAATCGCTGCCGCCTTTTCCACCGCCCATGGGCAATGTGGTCAGACTGTTTTTCAATACCTGCTCGAAAGCAAGGAATTTCAAAATGCCGAGGTTAACGGTCGGGTGAAAACGCATACCACCTTTATAAGGTCCGATTGCGCTGTTCATTTCAATACGGAAACCCCTGTTGATCTGGATTTCGCCTTTGTCATCCAGCCAGGGAATGCGGAAAATGATGGTACGTTCTGCTTCTGCCATCCGTTCCATGATTTTTGCTTGCTTGTACTTGGGATTTTCTTCAATGAAAGGAATCAAAGATTCTGCAACTTCCATTACAGCCTGATGAAATTCTTTTTCTCCCGGATTTTTGGCAATTACCTTTGCCATGAATTCGTCGAGCAACTTTTTTAACATGTCCTTGTTCATAGTAGAAAGTTTAAATTAATGTTTAATGTAGTATTAAAATATTGTGTGAAATATTTCACAATATTATGAATTATTTTGACAGTAAAAATACAAACCACTAAGTTTTTTTTGTTAAATATTTCTGATTCAATTAAATAAGAAATGTACGTATGGTTTATACGTAAAATACTTAAGACCCTGTAAGGCGGTTACTTAATGATTAAATGCTCTTTGTATTCAATTTGGGCCTGATAAATTATGTATGACAGGAATCACCAATTTATCTTTATCTTAGCGTTATCGTTTGAAATCAAAATCTATGAGATCATACATTCTTCTGGTATTGTTCCTTCCTGTATTTTTTGAAATCAGCTCTTCGGCACAGCAAATCGACAGCCTGCAGAATATAGTCATCCAGGTAACTTTTGCTTCGCCCCCCTCAACATTCTCTGTCACGAAAGCTCCGTTGCGTTATAATAAGTCATTTGCGTACAGTTTTCAGATCGACGATGGCGGGAAGGATATTTATTCACACGGCTATCCCTTTTTTGAAGGAGGAACGGTTGCCGGTACGACTTTCCCGGGGCTGAAATTCACCGATGGATGTGGAAATGATCTCAATTTTAAAATGAGCACCTCGCTGTTTTCGTTTAGTACCTATGGAGGTAATGAGACGGATATGCATGATCCAAACGGCGGATATGCGTTGCTAAACGTTACATGGCCTGAAGTAAATGAACTGTACCAGCATAACTGGGGTGTTTCGAATCACGGTCTTACCTCCTCCTCTTCGGGCAATTTGTCCTACGATGTTGCACGCAATCACAGTTATGTAAAACTCAAGACGCAATCGGCCACAAGCGGCGGTATATCTTTGAGCATTTTTGTAAATCCCAACGGTGCTGAGGCCTATACCCCGGTCGCGTTTGCTCAGGGATCGCTGGTATGTTACAGGGAAGGATATACTCTTGGTGATCCAAGCCTTAACGTTACTTCAAACTGGAATCACAACCAGATCATGATGGGACGCCGGGGAGTCGGCAACAGCAGCAACTATGTGTTGTCACTTGTGAATGCCATGGCAGCGGCAAGTACGGGCACTGCCCGGCACTGGGGTGTTCATTTTACACATGCGGTGAACAATGCAAACTATGGATATGATTTTTCCACCTTTCAGTCGGTCATGAACAATGTGGCAAATACGTACGGTAAAAACGGGCTGGATAATATCTGGATGGCAACGGAGGAGGAGGTTCTCGATTACCTGCTGATCAAGGATGCCATCACAGTGAATACCCAGTTAACAGGTTCCGTATTGAAAATAACCTATTCAGGCCCCATCCCTTCATCCTACCGCTTTTATAACAATTCGCTGTTGGTCAGTGCTGACCAGTCCATCGTTTCAATTACAGCGACGGGCGTTGCCGGGAAAACCTACAATGGAATTGGAACACATAACTCGCTGATCAACCTCAACTAGAATGGTCATTATGTGATCCCTCCCGAAGTGCCGGCCGAAACCTGGGTTACCACGGCCGAAACCACCCAAAGCCAGTTCGATGCCAAAGTTGCCATGGATTATGTGCTTATGGTGCCGCCAGGGGCAGCGCAACAGGCATTCCGCCTGAGGCTGTGCACAATTCCGGGAGTTACGATGCCTGCCGATTTTTGCAACATGCGCAATGCCCCAATCACATCGATTCCCGCGGTGAATGCCTGTCCCGGGAATCAGATTTTCATCCCGGTGCTGGTAAACGGTTTTTCCAATATCACCTCCGCTTCACTCCGCATTGAATATGATCCGGCACTCATTACTTTTGTTTCAGGTTCTGCTGCCAAACCTGCGGTCCTGCCGGGTATGCAGATAACCGCTTCACCGGTAGGCGGAGGATCGGCTTTGAACAAGATCATGATCCAGTGGTCCAATGCTGCCCCAAAATCGCTTTCAGCAAGCGATACCCTGGCCAAACTGGTTTTTACCAATGTGTTGAATTCCGTCCCGCTCACCTTCAATACGACCTCGGGAAATTCGTCCGACTGTGAATATAAAGATGAAAGTGGCAACGTGATGATCGATTTTCCTGCGTCAACCTATTACCTGGGCGGACAGGTTAATTTTACAGGATTACCTGCTCCCAATGCCATTACAGGTCCTTCATCCGTTTGCCAGGGAACAACAGGCCATGTTTATACCGTCCCGGCGATTACAGGTGCAACCGGTTATATATGGACATACCCTGCCGGATTTTCTCCAACTTCGGGGCAGAACACCAATTCAATTACCCTGGAGGCATCGGCAACCGCAGTTTCAGGGATTCTCACTGTCAGGGGCGTCAATGCCTGCAGCAACAATCCTGTTTCACCCTCCTTTCAGGTATCGGTGAAAACCAGGCCAACCCCCACCATCACCGGAAGCAGTACATTTTGCGCTGGCGTCACCAATGTTCCTTATTCTACCGAGAGCGGGATGTCCAACTACGTATGGACCGTTTCAGCCGGGGGCTCCATCACTTCAGGCGGCACAACGAATTCAATACTTGTTTCGTGGAATATGCCTGGTACCCAGTTTGTCAGTGTTTCATACACCGGGGCCAACGGGTGTGTTGCAACAACCCCGACTGTGAAAACGGTTACGGTTAATCCACTCCCAATCCCAACAATTTCGGGCACCGCCGCAGGATGTTTGAATTCTACCTCGATTTTTTCGACAGAGAATGGCATGACGGCATACAACTGGACCGTCACGCCGGGATGTACGATCATTTCGGGAAATAATACTTCAATGGTGACTGTAAGCTGGACCAATACAGGCCCGCAAACAATTACAGTTAATTATCAGAATTCAAACGGATGCACGGCATCGAATCCAGCGGTCAAAATTATAACCGTGGTGGTTCCGCCGGTACCCGGCATTAATGGAGCGGGCTCAGCCTGCATCGGCGCTGTCAGCCAGGTTTATACAACCGAAACGGGAATGTCGGCCTACACCTGGAATATTTCAAGCGGGGGATTCATAACGTCCGGTGCCGGGACCAATGCCATCATGGTGACCTGGAATGCCATCGGAAATCAGACCGTGAGCGTAAACTATATCAATCCTTCGGGATGTACCGCAACAAACCCAACCATCAAAAATGTGGTGGTAAATCCGTTGCCGGTTCCTGCTGTTGCCGGTTACGATACGGTATGCGTCAATCAGCTTTCATGGTATCTGACCGAGGCAGGCATGACCGGCTACCAGTGGACAGTAGGGAATGGCGGAACCATCATTTCCGGAGCAGGCACCAACTTCATCCAGGTTTCATGGAGCACTGTCGGAACAAAGGTGATCACCGTACATTACACCGATCCGAATGGTTGTGCTTCAGCAGTGCCCGGCTTGAAAAATGTTTTTGTGAGGTTGCTGAACCCTACCATAACAGGTGTATCAACCGTTTGCGCCGGCACTGCCGGAGTTGTTTATACAACCCAGACCGGGATGTCAACTTATTCGTGGACAGTTACATCAGGGGGAGTTATCACCTCCGGCGCCGGAACCAACAGCATTCATGTTACCTGGAACACGCCCGGCGCCCAGTCCATTTCGGTGAACTATTCGAACAGCTTCGGATGTTCCGCCCCGGCTCCCGGCACATTGGCGGTGACTGTCAATGTACTCCCGTTGCCTTCGGTTTCTGGAAATACAGTGGCATGCAACACCCCGGAACCGTATACCTATATAACTCAATCGGGGATGATTTCGTATACCTGGAGTGTTACATCAGGAGGGGTCATCGCAAGCGGACAGGGCACCAGTGAAATTCAGGTAAACTGGACAACAGCAGGGGTCCATACAGTCATCGTTAATTGCACCTCTTCCAATGGTTGTGCTTCAGCCATTCCGGGGACGCTTAATGTCACCGTCAGCGCTGCCCCTGGTGCTCCGGGTTCAGTGACCGGAGAAACGCAGATCTGTAAGCCCAGGTATGGGGTTGTTTACAGTGTAGCACCGGTTCCCCTTGCCACAGGTTACTTCTGGAACCTGCCACCGGGAACCGTAATCACCAACGGGGCCAATACCCCGGTCATCACCGTGAACTATGGTTCGGGAGCCCAATCGGGAGAAATATCAGTCGTTTGTGCAAATTCCTGTGGTCCCGGGCCCTTCTCCCCATCGTTGGCGATCACCGTTAACCCATATCCCCCTGTTCCGGTCATTACCCTTGCCCCTCCCGATACGCTGGTTTCCTCTGCTCCAACCGGGAACCAGTGGTACTTCGAAAATCAGGTTATTCCGGGAGCAACCAGTCAGCGGCAGGGTGTAAATAACAGCGGACATTATTTTGTACTGGTAAATCCGTCGGGTTGTATCTCAGATACCTCCAACATCATTTATGCTATGGCGGTCGGAGTCAATGAAAAAATGAATGCATATCTATCTATTTATCCAAACCCGGGAGGCGGAAAATTCACAATCCGGATGGTGACGGATGGCCGGAATAAAGATTTGTCGGTCAGGGTAATTGATCTGCTGGGCAGGGAGATATTCAGCATGCCGGCACAAATGGTTTCCGGCGAAGTCAGGCAGGAGGTGGACCTGGGGGCCTTTCCGGGAGGGATCTATTCGCTGATCCTGCAACTTGAGAATGAACAGTTAACGCGAAAGATCGTGATTGAAAAATAGGTTTGAGGATGTTTGAAAGATGAAAAGTTTGTTCTAATTTTGAAGCCTCACTTATTTATTCTCATGCAGCTCTCCGACGACAATCAGAAACCCGGGAATATCCTTCCCGATGAGGTTGATTTGAAACAACTGGTACACGACAACCAGGAACGACTCAAGGAGTTATCTGCAATTAATGAAACCACGGCCATCATCAAGGCCGGAAAGCCAATCCCCGAAACGCTTGACGAAATTTGCCGGATCCTTCCAAAGGCCTGGCAACACGCCGATCATACCGTAGCCAGGATCCGTTTTGAAGACATGGAGTTTGTCAGTCCGGGATTCAGGGAATCATCCTGGAAACAGGAACAGGGTTTTGAAACGATTGATAACCTTTCGGGAACGCTCGAAATTTTTTATCTGCGGCAATTTCCAGACAATGAGGAGGGCCCGTTCCTGAAAGAAGAGCGTAATCTTCTTCTAAACCTGGCAAGCCTGATCGAAGGTTACCTGAACGGGGTTAAGGGTCGTGAAGGCCGATATATTACCCGCGAAAGGCTCAAAGAACTTACAGCGATCAACCAAACCACGGCCATTCTCCGTACCGGCAAGCCCATCGAAGAATCCCTGCACCAGATCTGCCTGATCCTGCCGAAAGCATGGCAGTTTCCTGAATATACCGCATGCCGTATCAAATATGGAAATGTTGAGGTGAAAACCCCTGCTTTCCGTGAAACGGAGTGGTCGCAAAAACAGGGGTTCGAAACCATCGATAACCAGCAGGGATATATTCAGATTTGTTATCTGAAAGCATTTCAGTCATCGTTCGAAGGTCCCTTCCTTGAGGAAGAACGCCACCTGATCATCAACCTGGCCAATATCATCGCAGGATACCTGAACTCGGTAAAAGGTAAAGCAATCCTGCGGAAAACGAGCCAGAAGGACGGCCGGGAGCAACTGCCCGACCCCTCCCTGCCAGTTAAATACAGCAGGCAGCTGTTGCAGACCTTCCTCAACAGGACAAATTACAACCGCGATCTTTATCACGACCTGATGCCTTTTAAAGTCAAGGAGATCCTGCTGGTTGCCAATTTATATGATGCCTACAGCATTGAAAAGGAGGGGCGGTTTTCGGAACATGTACTAGGAGAGTTTTATTCGCTGAGCCTGAGCACCATGCCGCGCATCACAGGGGTTTCAACCATTGAGGAGGTGATGGAACAGCTCAATACAAAACATTATGACCTCATCATCGTAATGATTGGTTCCGATAAGCATTTTCCCCTGGAATTAAGCAAAACAGTCAAGGAACAGTATCAATACATCCCGGTGTTCCTGCTGCTGAACAGCAATACCGAAATTGCAAAATACGAGGAAGAACCTGAAAAAATGGTTTGGATCGACCGGATATTTGTATGGAACGGAGATTCAAAGATTTTCTTTGCAATGATCAATTATCTGGAAGATAAAATCAATGTGGAGAATGATACTACCATCGGGATGGTCAGGGTAATCCTGCTTGTCGAAGACTCATCGAAGTACTATTCGCTGTACCTTCCGATGCTGTATAACATTGTGCTGGAACAGACAAAAAATATCATCGAAGATGTGACAACCGATGAGCTTTACCGGATATTGCGGTTGAAAGCACGGCCGAAGATTCTGCTGGCTTCAACCTACGAAGAGGCCATTTACATTTTCAACAAATACCGCGACAACATTCTTTGCCTTATCTCGGATGTGAAGTTTAAAAAAGATGGGAAGCTGAACGATAATGCCGGATTCAGCCTCGTGATGCAAACCAGGAAAGAGCTGTACGACCTTCCGATTGTTTTGCAATCGTCGGATGAGGAAAATGCCCAGAAGGCCTATGAATTAAAGGCCTCCTTTATCAATAAAAATTCCGAAACGCTGCTCGTTGATTTCAGGAGTTTCATTACCCATTATCTTGGATTCGGTAATTTTATTTACAGGGATAAAGAGGGTGGACAGATTGCTGTTGCCAAGTCGTTGAAAGAGTTTGAAGATCTTCTGAAAACAATACCTGAAGAGTCATTGTTATATCATGCGAGGAAGGATCATTTTTCACTCTGGCTGATGGCCCGCGGGGAGATCCAGGTTGCCAAAATTCTCAACCCGGCCAAGGTCACTGATTTCAAAGACCCGTCGGCCCTGAGGGATTACCTTTTCAATGTCATACAGAATTTCAGGAACGAGCAGAATATCGGAAAGGTGATCCCCTTTGAAGAGTCAGCCATCAAAGATGAACACAACATTCTTGCCCTGACCGAAGGCGCCCTGGGAGGCAAGGGGCGCGGACTGGCTTTCGTCAATACCCTGATCTACAATTACGACTTTTCGCAGCACGTCCCCAACATCAACATCCGCACACCGAAGACCTCCATTGTCGGGACAGATGAATTTGAATATTTTCTCGACCGCAACAAACTGCGCGAACGGGCGGTTCACGAAACCGATTATAACCTGATCAAGCGCCTGTTTATTGAAGGCAAGCTGACTGAAACACTGATCAAGAAGCTGAAACTGATCATAAAGCACATCACCAAACCGATGGCCATCCGGTCATCCGGTCTTTTTGAAGATTCGCAGAATCAGCCTTTCGCCGGGATATTTGAAACCTACCTGATCCCGAACAACCATCCCGATCCCGCCGAAAGGCTTGAACAACTGATGGATGCGATCAAACTTGTTTACGCATCCGTCTATTCACCCACTGCGAAAGGGTACATCGAAGCAGTCAATTACCGTATTGAGCAGGAAAAGATGGCTGTTGTCATCCAGGAGGTGGTCGGTCATCAATACGACGATGTATACTATCCGCACATCAGCGGTGTGGCACAATCATACAACTATTATCCATTTGCGCATATGAAGCCCGAAGAGGGTTTTGCAGTCGTGGCCCTTGGTCTTGGCCGTTATGTAGTGGAGGGTGAAAAGGCTTTTCGCTTTGCACCGATGTATCCGAATCTTGAAATCAATTCCGCCAAGGATCAGTATAAAGGTTCCCAGGTATACTTTTATGCGGTGGACCTGAAGAAAAAGAATGTGAATCTGCTTGATGGCGAGGATGCCGGGCTAAGAAAACTTGACATCTACGATGCGGAGATGCATGGAACCCTGAAGCACCTGGCATCGGTATATTCTCTTGAAAACGAACGCATCTCGGCCGGGCTGCGTGATGCCGGTCCGAGGGTGGTTAATTTTGCTGATATCCTCAAGTACAACTACATCCCCATGGCCAAAACCATTGAAGTGGTTCTTGACGTGGTGAAAGAGGCGCTCGGTTCGCCGGTTGAAATTGAATTTGCCATCGACCTGAACAAGGATGATGATTACAAAGCCTCGTTTTACCTGCTCCAGATCAAACCTTTGATTGGAAATGTGGCGGATTATGACGTAGATATGGCGAAAATTAACCCTGAAGAGATCCTGCTTTATTCGGAGAAGGAGATGGGCAACGGATTGATCGATACCATTGATGAGGTGGTATTTGTCGATCCTGACACCTTTGACAAGGGCAAAACAGTTGAGATGGCGGCGGAGATCGATCAGATCAACGCCGAGATGGGGAGGGAAGGGAAGAAGTATATACTCATCGGCCCCGGACGATGGGGAACCCGCGACCGCTGGATCGGGATCCCGGTTGTATGGCCTCAGATCAGCAATGCCAAGGTCATTGTTGAAACAAGCCTGGAGGGCTTCCCGCTCGATGCTTCCTCGGGATCCCATTTCTTCCATAATGTCACCTCCATGAATGTTGGATATTTTTGTGTTCAGCCTGAACTTTCTGACAGTTATATCCGTTATGATGTGTTGAAATCGAGGGAAAATCTGCGGAAGACGGAGTATTTCTCCATTGTCAGGTTTGAAAAACCCCTGTCGGTGAGGATGGACGGGAAGAAACGGATTTCTGTGGTGACATGGGCCGAATAAGTTTGAGATTTTAGTTTCATTTATAACATACAACAAAATTTGAATTATGCGTATCGCACGAATCAACACCACCATGAAGCCTGCCAACGGCGATGACCAGGATCTCAGCCTGCTGGATCCTTTGATCGCCAAACACAAGGGAAAGAAAGGAAACCTGATTCCACTGCTGCAGGGAGCTCAGGAAATGTTTGGATTTATCTCCAGGGCTGCCTTTGATAAACTCGCCCGCGAAACAGGCATTCCTCTGAGCGATATGTATGGGGTGGCTACTTTTTATGCCCAGTTTCGCCTCAGCCCGGTCGGGAAAAACATCATCAAGGTATGCCATGGCACGGCCTGTCATGTTCAGAATGCCGTGGAAATAACCGAATCACTTGAAGAGATGCTGAAGGTGAAAGATGGTGAAACGACCGAGGATAGGATCTTTACCCTCGAATCGGTAGCCTGCCTTGGCTGTTGTTCGCTTGCTCCGGTGATGATGATCGGCGACCAGACCTATGGAAAACTGACCGGGAATGAAGCTGTCAAGATCGTTAAAAACATCAGGCTGGCCGAAAGTAATTAGGATTTGTCATTCGTAAATCGTCATTCGTAAATCGTCATTCGTAAATCGTAAATCGTAAATCAACATGCCTACCATTGTAACTGTCGGACTTGGAAGTTGCGGGATCGCTGCAGGAGCCAATAAGACCTATGAGAAGATAAAAGCAATAAAAGAGTCCGATAAACTTGATTTCACACTTAAGAAAACAAGTTGTGTCGGCATGTGTTACCGTGAACCTTTGGTCGAAATTACCGATGAAACAGGAACCTATCTTTATGGAGAGGTTGATGCCGACCGGGCGGTTGAGGTTATCGAAAAACACATCAACCAGCAGGATCCCATCCGCGATTACATTGTGTATACCGACCTGTTTGATGCTCCGGAAAATGAATTTATCGGCGCCCAGGTAAAAATTGTATTGCGCAATTGCGGCTACATGGATCCTGAATCCATTGACGAATATGAATCAAGGGAGGGGTATGAGGCTATAAAAAAGATTGCGGCCGACCAGATCAGCCGTGAAGTGGTGATTGATACAGTTCTGAAATCGGGATTGCGTGGTCGTGGCGGCGGAGGTTTCCCGACCGGCATGAAGTGGAAATTTGCCAACGCAAATAAATCGAGCGATAAATATGTGATTTGTAATGCCGATGAGGGTGACCCCGGTGCCTTTATGGACCGGTCGGTGCTTGAAGGCGACCCGCATTCGGTGCTCGAAGGGATGATCATTGCAGCTTATGCAATTGAAGCTACCGGAGGCGTGATCTACTGCAGGGCTGAATATCCGCTGGCCATCAAACGGCTGAACATCGCCATCAAACAGGCACATGCCCGGGGCTATCTGGGGAAAAATATTTTTGGCATAGAAGGCTTTAACCTCGACATCTACATCAAGGAGGGTGCAGGGGCTTTTGTGTGCGGTGAAGAGACGGCGCTGATCGCCTCGATTGAAGGGGAACGCGGGATGCCACGTAAACGTCCGCCGTTCCCGGCTGTTTCAGGATTGTGGAAGAAGCCGACCAACATCAACAATGTCGAAACCTTTGCCAATATCCCGTGGATCATCATTCACGGAGCGGAGGCCTATTCAAAATACGGAACTGAAAAGAGCAAGGGAACCAAGGTCTTTGCACTAGCCGGCAAGGTTCGTCATTCGGGGCTGGTTGAAGTTCCTATGGGGATGACCATCCGGGATGTGATCTTCAAGCTTGGCGGCGGCATAAAGAACAATAAAAAATTCAAGGCGGTCCAGATGGGCGGCCCCTCGGGAGGCTGCATCCCCGAATTCTTATCCGATACCATCGTTGATTATGATTCGGTAAATGCCACCGGGGCCATCATGGGCTCAGGCGGGATGGTCGTCATGGATGAGACCACCTGCATGGTGGATGTGGCTAAGTTCTTCCTCGATTTCACCTGCAAGGAAAGTTGCGGAAAATGCACCTTCTGCCGCATGGGGACCAAGCGCATGCTCGAGATTCTCGAGCGCATCACTCACGGGCACGGCAAAGAAGGAGATCTTGAAAAACTTGAAGAGCTGGCCTACCAGATCAAGGATAATTCGTTGTGCGGACTCGGTCAAACCGCCCCAAACCCGGTTCTTACGACCATCAGGTATTTCAGGGATGAATATGAAGCCCACATCAACCACAAAAAATGCCCTGCCAAAGTTTGCCGGCCGCTGTTAACCTATAAAGTGGATGAAGAAAAATGCACCGGTTGCATGGTGTGTTTGCGGAATTGCCCGGTGAAAGCCATCACGGGTGAGCGGAAACAAACACATTTCATCAACCAGGAACTATGTACCAAATGCGGGGTTTGTTATTCAAAATGTAAATTTGAGTCTATATTGCTTTCGTGACACGTGACGAAGAAACCGTGACACGTGAGGCGTGACGCGTGACAAAAAAATCGTAAATCTGAAATCGTAAATCTGAAATCATTCTTAAAAATGTCTGACAATTCATTAAATATCATTCTTGACGGAAATATAGTAAAAGGTATTCCGGGTGAAACCATTCTGACACTGGCAAAACGACACGGGATTGAAATCCCCACCCTTTGTAACGACGACCGCCTTGAACCTTTTACCTCCTGTTACGTTTGCGTTGTGGAGGTTGAAGGAATGCGGGGCCACCAGCCTTCGTGCTCGACCAAACTCACCGAAGGGATGAAGATCACAACCAACAGCGAAGGGATCAGGAAGTCGAGGAAAATTGCGCTGGAACTGATGCTCAGCAATCACTATGCCGACTGCATTGGCCCCTGTAAGCAAACCTGTCCGGCAGGCGTTGATGTACAGGGCTATATCTCGCTCATCGACAAAGGTCAGTACAGCGAAGCCATTTCCTTGATCAAGGAAACCAATCCATTGCCGGCCATTTGCGGCCGGGTGTGCGTCAGGCCCTGCGAAAGTGAATGCAGGCGTAACCTGCTTGATGAAGGCGCTCCTGTCGGGATCGATTACCTGAAGCGGTTTGCAGCTGATTACGATCTTGCATCGCCCACCAAATATGTTCCGGCGGTAAAGCCGACCACCGGGAAGAAAGTGGCCGTGATTGGGGCAGGACCAGGAGGTTTATCCGTTGCCCATTTTCTCCAGATTGAAGGACATCAGGCAGATATTTTTGAAGCAGCTCCCAAATCGGGCGGCTGGCTGCGGTATGGCATCCCGGAATACAGGCTGCCAAACGACATTCTCGACCAGGAGGTTAAAAACATAACAGACCTGGGCGTTACCATTTCGTATAACAAAAAGCTGGGTGAAAACCTGAGTTACAGGGAACTGAAAGCAGCCTATGATGCCACAATCCTTACCATCGGTTCTCAGAAGGGAACCGGCGTTGGATGTGAAGGCGACGATGCCGGCAATGTTTTCTCAGGGATTGATTTCCTCAAAAACATGGAAATTACGGGCCAGCGCTACGATTTCCGGGGTAAGACCATCGCCGTGGTGGGAGGAGGAAATACAGCCATGGACTGCTGCCGCACCTCCATCCGTTGCAAGGCTGACAAGGTCTATGTGATTTATCGCCGCACTGAAAAGGAGATGCCGGCAAACCCGATCGAAATCCATGAATCGAAACTCGAAGGGGTGGAATATCTTTTCCTGACATTGCCAAAAAAGATCAATAAAAATGAGAAGGGTGAGGTTAAATCGGTCACCTGCATAAAAATGGAACTTGGTGAACCCGATGCTTCCGGACGTCGCCGGCCTGTCCCGGTCGATGGTTCTGATTTTGAGCTCAGGGTTGATTTTATCCTTGCCGCCATCGGCCAGAAGACCGAGGTGAATTTCATTGACGACATCAATGCCTGCGCCGGGGACGGCGAACTGAAGATCAATAAATGGGGCGACATTGATGCGGATAAGGCGACGCTGCAAACCGGAATTCCTTCGATGTTTGCCGCAGGTGATGGGGTTACGGGTCCGGCCACAATTATTGAAGCCATTGCACAGGCAAAAATTGCCTCCACCAGCGCACACCAGTTCCTGATGGGCTTGCCGATCAGGCCTGCCAAAAAGCCCTTTACCAGCAAACGTGATAATTTTAAAAAGCAGCTGAAAGAGGCTTATACAGGTGCTTTTGAATCTCAGGTTCGAGAAGAGATGCCGACACTTGCTGCGGATGCCCGTTTTAATTTCAGTGAAGTTGAGCTGGGATACGCCGGCGAAGCGGTGGCCCGCCATGAGGCACAGCGCTGCCTTGAATGCGGCTGTGCTTCCTTTCTTGATTGTGACCTTCAGAAGTATTCAAGCGAATACAATGCACAGCAGAAATCATTCGAAGGTGATTTCAACGAATACCGGGTCGATTTCCGCCATCCCTATATTGAGATTGACAACAATAAATGCATCCTGTGTGCACGCTGCGTGCGGATATGCCGCGAAGTTGTCGGGGCCAATGCCCTGGGGCTGATCAACCGCGGGTTCGATACCTATGTGGCGCCCAGTATGGGTGAAGCACTGCAGGATACCCACTGCGAATCGTGCGGGATGTGCATCTCCACCTGCCCGACCGGGGCGATTTCGGAAAATGTGTCGTTCAAACCAGGCCCGGTGAAGTTCGATTCTGTTGAAGCGATTTGCAACTACTGTTCCGTAGGGTGCGCCATCAGCCTGCATCACAAAAATGGATTTGTGGTTGGCGTAACCGGGTTGAATGGCCTCATCAACTCCGACGGCAACATTTGCAAATATCCGAAGTTCGGTTACCAATACCTGAATGATGTCGGCCGTATCACCAAACCGATGTTGAAGGTCAATGGAAAATTTGAAGAGATAACCTATGAGCGGGCATTCAAATTGATCGGAGAAAAAATCAAATCGGTAACCCCGATTGAGAATGCTTTTTTTGCCGGCGCACGGTTAATGAATGAAGAGTTGTACATGGTCCATAAACTGGCCAGGGCAGCTGCGAAAACGAACAATGTAGGCAGTTTTCATTACATGGGAAGGGGAGAGGGTTACCGGAACAACTGCGAAATGAACGCCCCGATGGCACAAATCACCGATGCAAGCGCCGTCTATATCGTCGGAACAGAAATTAACCTCGATCATCCCGTGGTTGGTTTCATGGTCCAGAATGCCCGATACCTGAAAAAAATCCCGGTGGTGCTGGTCAGCAACAAAGCCGTAAACGCCATGTCGCATAAGGTGGATCAGCAGATTGTTGTCAAATCGTACTATCATTTTATCAAGGCAGTGAATTATTATCTGCTGTCGCATGGGTTGGAAAACGCCCTCTTTCTACGCGACAGGGTCGAGGGTCTTGAGGGATATAAAACCATGTTGCTCAAGGAAGATTTTTATTCCCTGGTTTCATCTGCAGGAGTTGCGGCCGAAGCTGTTGCCAGCTTCGCCGATGCCTATAACAGGGAGATCAACGCGATCCTCATCTTTTCTGAAAAGGAGACTTCAGGCAATACATCCAAAGAGCTGTTCAACCTGGCCAATATTACCGGAAAACTTGGAAAAACTGCCAATGGACTGATTGCACTCAAGGAGAAAAATAATTCCCAGGGATTGTTTGACATGGGGATCAGTCCGCATATGGGAATCGGCGGGCAGGAAATTTCTGATATGGAATATAACGCGAGGCTCATGAAAAAATGGGGCGTTGAAAAGATCGCATCCGACGAAACAGAATGCCTGAGCGGCGTGATGAAAGAAGGCGTGATCCGTAACCTCTTTATTTTCGGGGAAGATCCGGTTGGCTGTGCCATTGACAGGGAATCAATTGACAAGACCTTCTCCCAGACATCCTTCAGGATGGTACAGGATTATTTTTTAACAGAAACGGCCAGGGTCGCCGACCTCATACTTCCTGCATCATTCCCGATCGAGATGGGCGGAACCTTTACAAACGCCCAAAAGGTAATTCAGAATTTCGAAAAGGTCATGAAGTCCGGACCGGAAAAGAATTCGCTTCAGCAAATTTCCGGTATATTGCAGGAGTTTGGGATCAGCACGCCCGATAATTCCCGCGACCTTCTCATGGAGATCATCTCTTTATTGCCCCCGGAGCGCGAAACCGGAAAATTGCTTTTGCGTCCGACCAAGGGAGACAACGACAAACGATCCTATGAACATGGATGTGATGCAGTCAGCAAGCGCTTTGAAGAAGAATTTAATACCGTAATACGCAAATCGTAAGTTAATGAAAGAGTTCAACAACATAAATGAGATCCTTGATTTTGCAATCGGGGAGGAGCAGTCGGCCGTTGATTTTTATCTGCAGCTGGCCGCCGGATCAAAGAACCGGCAAACAAGTAAGATTTTCCAGGAATACGCTGAAGAGGAGATGCGGCATAAGGCCCACCTCCTGGCAGTAAAGGAGAGTGGCAGTTTTCAGCTGGCCGATGAAAAGGTGAGGGACCTCAAGATCACCGAATACCTCGTTGATGTGAAGCCTTCACCAAACATGACCTACCAGGATGCACTCATCCTGGCCATGAAAAAGGAAAAGGCCGCTTTCCGGATGTATTCCGCACTGGCCGAAAAAGCAACGGATCCTTCTGTGAAAAATACGTTTCTGAATCTGGCCCAGGAAGAGTCAAAACATAAACTGCGCTTTGAGATTGAATATGATGATTTCATTCTGAAAGAAAATTAAATCCGATATCCGTGTCGCAAAACGCCCTTGATCCGAAGAAGTATTATTTCATCGATACCTCGTTCAATCTGCTGATGAAACGGAGGATCTACCAGATCCTGCTTATTTCGAGCACCTACGATTCCTTTATGCTGGAGGAGGACGGTCGTATTGACGAGACCATTTTTATGGAGTATGTCTCCCTGAACCTGCGTTACCCGCCGCAATTTCTTAAGGTAACTTCGGAAGAGGAGGCATTTGAAGTGCTGGAGGACAAACGGATCGAGCTGGTTATTTCGATGCTGAACATTGAAAAGACCGACACCTTCGACCTGGCCATGCGCATAAAAAAGCAGTATCCCAAGATCCCCATTGTGGTGCTGACGCCATTTTCGCGCGAAGTCAACCTCAAACTGGCGGAAAAGGATCTCAGCGCCATCGACTATGTGTTCAGCTGGCTTGGCAATGCGGGAATCCTGCTGGCCATCATCAAGCTCATCGAGGACAAGATGAACATTGAACAGGATGTAAAACAGGGAGTACAGGCCATTTTGCTTGTTGAAGATTCCATCCGTTTCTATTCATCCTACCTGCCGAACATCTATAAAATCCTGCTTAAACAATCGAAAACCTTCATGACTGAAGGGCTGAACGAGCATAATAAAATGCTCAGGATGCGGGGGCGTACAAAGATACTCCTGGCGACCAATTATGAAGAGGCGGTGAAGATGTGGGAGAAATATAAAAATAATCTCCTCGGCATCATCACCGATATTTGTTTCATGCGTGCCGGGGAAACGGATAAAACGGCCGGGATCAAATTCGTGGAAAAGGTGAGGGCTGAGGATGAATATATGCCCATCCTTTTTCAGTCGACCGACACCGAATACGAGGTGCTGGCAAATGACCTGAAAGTCGGCTTCCTGAACAAGAATTCCAAGACCCTGGCCATCGAACTCAGGAATTACATCACCGAATATTTTTCATTCGGGGATTTTATTTTCATAGACCCAAAGAACGGGAGGGAGATAACCCGGGCCGTTGACCTGAAATCGCTGCAGGATAAGATTTTTGAGATCCCCGACGATTCGCTGCTCTACCACATGCAGCGCAATCATTTTTCGAAATGGCTGAATGCCCGGGCCCTGTTTCCCATTGCCGAGATGTTCAGGGAGGTGTCTGTTACCGCCTTCGCCGACGACATGGACCAGGCCAAGCGATATCTTTTTGATGCCATCACCGCTTTCCGCATCAATAAAGCCAAGGGAGTGATTGCCGATTTTGATCGCGACCGGTATGACGAGTACCTACAGTTTGCCCGCATTGGTGAGGGCTCCATCGGGGGAAAGGCCAGGGGACTTGCGTTCCTGGATTCACTCATCAAACGTAACAGGCTGACCGATAAATATGAAGATATCATGATCACCATTCCAAGGACTGTTGTCCTGGGAACCGATATCTTCGATGAATTCATGGAGGAAAACAACCTCTATGAAATCGCACTTTCCGACCGCAGCGATAAAGAGATACTCACCCGTTTTGTAAAAGCCAGGCTTCCTTTCCGCATTCATGAGGATTTGTACCGCTTTATATCCTGTATCAACAACCCGATCGCCATCCGATCGTCGAGTCTGTTGGAAGACTCACATTATCAGCCATTTGCCGGTATTTATTCAACCTACATGATCCCAAACATCAAATTCAATGAACGGGTCATGATCGATAAGCTGAGTGAAGCCATAAAAAGCGTGTATGCCTCGGCCTATTTCAAGGACAGCAAATCTTACATGGCCGCCACGCTCAACATGATCGATGAGGAGAAAATGGGGGTTGTTTTACAGGAGGTAACGGGGCGTCAGTACGACAACCGTTTTTACCCGGCCATCTCGGGGGTAGCCCGGTCGATTAATTTTTACCCGATCGCCCCTGAAAAATCGGAGGACGGCATCGCGAACATCGCTTTCGGACTTGGAAAATATATTGTGGATGGCGGAAACGGAATCAGGTTTTCGCCGAAATACCCCAAAAAAATTCTTCAGCTTTCAACACCTGAGCTTGCCCTGAGTGAAACGCAAAAGTTTTTCTATGCCCTTGATCTCCGGCCTGAAAGTTTCACACCCGATATTGATGAAACCGTGAACCTGATGAAACTGCGCATCAGTGATGCCGGATCGGACAACGTGTTGCGGCTGGTGGCTTCGACCTTTGATTACGACAGCAACCAGTTGAGGGAGGGCACCATGGGTGATGGAAAACGAATCATTACCTTCTCCCAGTTGCTGAATCATGGATCCTTCCCCCTGGCTGAAATTTTGACTGAAGTCCTTGAAATCGGGCAGCGGGAAATGAACAAGCCTGTCGAAATAGAATTTGCAGTGAACCTGGATTTGCCGAAAGGACAACCGAAGGTTTTCAGCCTTCTTCAGATCCGCCCGATTGCAGGCCGCGATTTGACCATCGACATCCGACCGGAAACCATCCGGAAGGAAGATACACTGATGATTTCCCACACGGCCCTGGGGAATGGGATCATTAAGGAGATCCGCGATCTTGTTTATATCAAGCCCAACACCTTCAATGCTTCAAAAAGCCTGGAGATTGCCCAACTTCTGGAGAAGCTGAATGATACCTTCATCAGTAACAAAAAGTATTATGTCCTGGTCGGACCGGGACGCTGGGGATCGAGCGATCCGTGGCTTGGTATCCCTGTAAAATGGCCGCAGATCAGCGCCGCAAGGTTAATTGTTGAATCGGGGCTTGAACATTACCGCATCGATCCCAGCCAGGGCACCCACTTTTTTCAAAACCTGACCTCTTTCAGGGTTGGCTATTTTACGATCAATCCATATATCAACGAGGGCTTTTATGACCTGGATTACCTGAATGCCCAGCCATCCAGCTATGAGGATGATTTTATCCGGCACATCCACTTCGAGAAACCCATCCGCATTGAGATCGACGGGAAAAAGAGCTTCGGGGTGGTGTTTAAACCGTGACAGGTGACGCGTGACGGAATTTTCCAAGGTTTAAAAGTTATTAACAACGCTACTACCTTTTTCCTTTTTTTTGATTAAGCAGAAAAACTGCTTATGAAAACATTATTGGAACCGGGAAAGTATTACCACGTATACAACCGGGCAAAAAACGGCGATCCGCTGTTTGAAAATGAAGAGGCTTACCGTTTCTTCATGAAGTTATACCAGGTGCATATCTATCCGATTGCGGAAACGTATGCCTATTGCCTGCTGAGCGATCACCTGCACCTGCTCATCCGGATCAGGGAGGATGCAACCGGAAGTCTGTTTAAACCTTTCGCCCTGCTGTTCAACGCCTATTCAAAGGGTTATAACCTGCACAACGGGAAGGAGGGAAGAGTCTTTAAATTCAAGCTCAAGCGGACGGAAATCAGGAATCTTCCCAGTTTTTTTGAAATGATCAGGTACGTAAACCAGAACCCCTGGCGGCATGGCGTTACCGAGTATCCGGCCAGCTACCGGTTTTCTTCCTTTAGGGCGACGGTCACCACCAGTCCGACGCTTGTTGCAAAGGAGAAGGTGCAGGGATACTTCGGATCAAATGAAAATCTCGCAGTCAATCTGCTGACCAAAGTTGATGAAACCCAAATCAGGTCCTATATCATGGAAGAATAACGAGGTTGGGCCTATTTCTTTTTGCCCTGGTTGGCTACCTCATCCATCAGCTTCTGAATGACTTCGGGATCGCCAAGAAAATAGTCTTTCTGAAGCACCATATGCTCATCGAACTCAAAAACGTATGGAATACCGGTTGGCAGGTTGATGCCTACAATATCCTGGTCTGAGATGTTTTTCAGGTATTTCAGGATGCCGCGAAGGCTGTTGCCGTGCGCTGCGACGATAACCTGTTTATGCACTGCCAGGGCTGGGGCCATGACCTCTTTCCAATAGGGAACAATGCGTTCGACGGTATCTTTCAGGGCCTCTGTCGCAGGAACATCTTTGGGGTTCAGGTCGCGATAACGATGGTCGAAACACGGATGACGCGGATCATCCATATCCAGCGCCGGTGGACGCACATCATAACTCCGCCGCCATATCAGAACCTGTTCATCTCCGTATTTTTCGGCCATTTCCGATTTGTTAAGTCCCTGCAGAACCCCGTAGTGTTTTTCATTCAGGCGCCAGGTTTTTTCAACCGGGATCCATTGAAGGTCCATCTGCTCCAGGATAAGCCATAAGGTACGCAGTGCGCGGGTAAGGTAACTGGTATAGGCAACTTTAAACTCGAAGCCCTCCTTTTTTAAAACTTTTCCGGCTTCAATGGCCTCTTTCACCCCACGTTCGGAAAGGTCAACATCGGTCCATCCGGTAAAACGGTTTTCCTTGTTCCAGGTGCTTTCACCGTGGCGAATCAATACGAGTTTGTTCATGATCAGTAGTTTTTCGTTTCCCGGCAAAATTACAAAAATGTCTCTATTTTTCCTACCTTTGCTTCGGTACAACCAACCTCCACATGAACAGTTATAAAAAGATCAACAACATCCTCGGCTGGATTGTGTTTTCAATTGCCTCAGCTGTCTACATTATTACTTCCGAACCCACCATGAGTTTCTGGGATTGCGGGGAGTACATCTCCACCGCATTCAAACTTGAAGTTGGCCATCCCCCGGGAGCACCGCTGTTTCAATTGATCGGCCGGTTTTTCTCCCTTTTTGCATTCGGTGACGTGACCCATGTGGCACGTATGGTCAACACGATGTCGGCTCTGGCCAGCGGATTTACCATCCTTTTCCTTTTCTGGACTATCACCATGATCGCAAAAAAAATCATTCTGCGGGAAGGCGAAATGACCAGCCAGAAAATGTGGACGACCATGGGAGCTGCACTTGTTGGTTCGCTGGCTTACACCTTCACCGATTCTTTCTGGTTTTCAGCTGTCGAAGGCGAAGTGTACGCGATGTCCTCTTTCTTTACAGCCATCGTCGTATGGGCCATCTTTAAATGGGAGGAACATGCCGACGAAAAACATGCCTATCGCTGGCTCATCCTGATTGCCTACCTGATGGGGCTGTCAATTGGGGTCCATCTGCTCAACCTGCTGGCTATTCCTGCAATCACCTTCGTCTACTATTTTAAAAAATACCCTAACCCGGGATGGAAGGGAATGGTCATCACCCTGATCCTTTCAATCCTGATCCTTGCCATCGTGATGTATCTCATCATCCCCTGGATCATCAAGCTTGCAGGACTTTTCGAACTATTCTTCATCAACTCCATAGGCCTGCCGTTCAATTCGGGATCGGTTATTTATTTCCTGCTGCTGATCGGCCTCATCATCTGGGGTATTTATTATACAAAGAAAAAAGGAAAGCCGGTTTGGAATGCGATCGTTCTTGCCCTTACCTTCATCGTGATCGGGTATTCCTCATTCCTGATGCTGGTTATCCGCAGCAATGCCGATACGCCCATTGATGAGAATAATCCGGAAAACGCCATGTATCTTCTGGCCTACCTGAACCGTGAGCAATATGGCGACTGGCCCTTGCTGAAGGGTCAATATTACAATGCCCCCGTTGTTGACCGGGCCAATGGGAACCCGGTGTACGTAAAGGATACAAAATCGGGCAAATACGTTGTGACCGATAAACGCGAACGGGTGATCCCTGTTTACGATGACCGGTTTACGACCATTTTTCCCAGGATGTGGGATCAGTCGGAGTCGCGATTTGAGTCAGAGTATATCCGTTGGGGTAATGTAAAAGGCGTTCCTGTCCAGGTTCAGTATGGCGAACGGAGTGAAACGCTGAATGTCCCTACCTTCGGCGAGAACTTTGCCTTTTTCTGGAATTACCAGTTTGTCCATATGTATTACCGCTATTTCATGTGGAATTTTGTCGGTAAGCAAAATGACACCCAGGGAATAGGCAACAAGCTGGATGGAAACTGGAAAAGCGGGATTTCATTCATCGATAAAATGAGACTTGGCCCGCAGGATATCCCCGAAACCAGAAAAGGCAAAGGGGACAACAGTTTCTATTTCCTGCCGCTCCTTCTTGGCTTAATCGGAGTATATTACACACTCCGCAAAGATAAAAACAGTGCATGGGTCGTTTTCCTCCTTTTCCTCATGACCGGGATCGCCATTGTGCTGTATCTCAATTCTCATTCGCCTCAGCCCCGCGAACGTGACTATTCCTTTGCCGGCTCCTTTTATGCCTTTGCCATCTGGATCGGCCTTGGTGTCATTCAGCTTGAAAAATGGTTTGGCAGGCTAACCGGCAGAAATATCGCCACCGCCCTTTCTGTCATCCTGGGGATGGGTGTTGTTTCACTGATGGCACAGCAGGGATGGGATGATCATGACCGTTCAGGCCGTTATACCGCACTGGCCATTGCCGAAGATTATTTGAATTCCTGTGCACCAGATGCCATCCTTTTTACCAATGGAGACAACGATACCTTCCCGCTTTGGTACGCCCAGGAGGTGGAGGGTATCCGGACCGATGTGCGCGTGGTCAATCTCAGCCTGCTTAATACGGAATGGTATATTGACCAGATGAAACGAAAAGCGTATGATTCAGATCCGGTTCCATTTTCGCTTACGAAGGATAAATATCGTCAGGGTTCCCATGATGTGACCTATTTTGTTGAAGATGAAGGGCTGAAAAACACTTATGTCGATGTGAAGGCACTCTTCAGCATCCTCTTGCAGGATGACAGTAAACTGAAGATGAATACGTCCCAGATCGGGATGATAGACTACCTCCCTACCAGAAAGTTCATGGTGACCCATGATTCTGCTACCCTGATTAATACGGGCACGGTCCCGGCTGAAATGGCCAACAGGCTTGATACAGTAAGGTGGGAGATAAAAGGCCAGGGTATTGAGAAGGCCAACCTGATGATCATGGATCTGCTTGCTACAAACAACTGGAAACGCCCGGTCTATTTCGTTATGACCACCGGGACGGATACCTATATCGGACTGGAGAAATATTTTCATCTCGAAGGACTTGCTTACCGGTTACTTCCCGTCAAGGCAAAAACCATGGAGGGGCAGATTGGGGAGGTGAACACAAAAGTGATGTACGACAACCTGATGAACCGTTTCAAATGGGGGAACATGAATAAAAAGGGTGTTTATATTGATGAAACCAATGCCCGGATGGTGATGAACATGCGTAGCCTTTTTGGCCGGTTAGCCGATGCCCTTATCAGCGAGGGAAAAAAGGATTCAGCCCGGCGTGTTCTGGATCGTTGCTTTGAGATTATGCCCGAAACGGTAGTCCCGTATGATTTCTTCACAGTGCCGCTCATCAGTTGCTACTACAGAACAGGTGAGTCAGCCAAAGCCAATGAACTAGCCATAAAACTTGAAAAAAGTATTGCCGCCGACCTGAATTATCTCTTTTCATTCCCGGAAAAGGAACTCAAATCAATGGATATGGCCATTCAGGAAGATGTATTTACCTTGCAACGCCTTGGTATGGTCACGCATGAAGCAAAACAGGAAAAACTGGCTGCCGATACCGAAGCTACCTTTAAAAAGTATTACGATTTGTATGTTGAAAAGGTTTATCAGCCTTCAAGTCAATGAGTTCAATCAGGCCACCCTTTTTTTTCAACTGGTTAAGCCCGAAATATCTTCTCTGTGACCTTACTTCGGAAAGGAAGGTCATATACTTGACGTTTGACGATGGCCCTATTCCGGAAGCAACCCCGGAGGTACTTGAAATTCTTACAAAATACGACGCAAAAGCCACCTTTTTCGTAGTGGGTGATAATGTGCGCAGGCATCCGGGGGTTTTTGACCTTGTCGTGCAGGCCGGACATGCCATCGGGAACCATACCTTCCATCATCTCAACGGCTGGCATACGGCACCAGGTGCCTACATAGATGATGTATACCGTTGCCGGGAATTTGCCGATTCCCGGCTCTTCAGGCCTCCCTACGGACGGTTCACCCCGTCACAATATCTTCTTCTCAGGAAAGATTTCCGTTTTATACTTTGGTCGGTACTTTCATCCGACTACCACCGGCATACCACCCCGGAGCAATGTCTGGCGAATGCCCTGGACCACACCGGCAGCGGTTCGATCGTTGTTTTCCACGACAGTGTGAAGGCCATTGAAAAGGTCAGGTATGCCTTGCCGCGATTTCTTGAACACTTTTCAGAGTTGGGATACCGGTTTGAAGGAATTCAGGAAGAAGTGATTCACATCGCGCCATCATCAGCAAAACTATAGTACCCGTTTTCCCCGATGATCAGGTGGTCGAGTACCATAACCTCCAGCATGGCGCCGGCTTCACGAATCTTTTTTGTAATGCGCTGATCGGCCTCACTGGGAGTAACGACGCCTGACGGGTGATTATGACCCAGGATGATGGAGGAGGCATGATGATCAAGGCTGATTTTAAAGATTTTTTTGGGATCGACGACTGTTCCTGAGATGCCTCCTTCGCTGATGTTACACCTTTTCAACACTTTGTTGGCTTTGTTAAGCAGGATGATCCAGAACTCTTCATAGGGTTGATCGCCCAAAACGCTTTTGAAGATCTCATAAGCATCCCTGCTCGTTTTGATTTTATCCCGTTCCAGCGCACAGGATTCATTTCTCCGGCGACTCAGCTCAAGGGCTGCCAGGATGATCGTGGCCCTGGCCTCACCGATTCCCCTTACTGCGACAAGGTCATTCAGATTCATTTTTGACAGCTCAGTCAGGTTGTCGTGCGCCCGGTGCAGGATCTCTTTTGCAAGGTCGACTGCTGAATCATTCTTTGTTCCTGAACCGATGAGTATGGCAAGCAATTCAGCATCACTCATGCTTTGCCTGCCTTTCAGCATCATTTTTTCGCGTGGGCGGTCATCCTCAGCCCAGTCCCTGATCGTTGTGTGGTTTGAGTAAGTTTCCATGATTTCTTTTCTGCTTAATCGGACAAATGGTCAAAAGGTAAGGCCATGGAGGATTTTATTTTCATCTATAATTGCAACGCCAGCAACACTAAATACGCTGAGTTATCCGTTATATCAAGAAGCTGAACTGACAGGTCAGCAAGTCTGAATTCCATATATCCGGATATCCATGATCGGTAAAACCATTCTTGAACTCGACCGCGTTGACTCAACCAATGGGTATGCGGACAGACTGTTTTCCGGGGAGGGGTTGGAGGAAGGAATGGTTGTTTGGGCGCACGAACAATATGCGGGTCGGGGACAGCAACACCACCAATGGATCAGCGAACCAGGCAGGAATCTCACCTTCACGGTCGTCCTTAAGCCCGGATTTCTCAAGCCAGATCAGCAGTTCCTGCTGAATAAAGCTGTTTCGCTGGGTGTCCTTGATTTTATCCGGAATTCCCTGGCTGATTCAGCAATCCCAATCTCAACTCCGGAGATTAGCATCAAATGGCCAAATGACATTTACATCGGGAATAAAAAAGTCGGGGGAATCCTGATTGAACATAAAATAATGGGACTATCCATTGAATCAACCCTGGCTGGCATTGGAATAAATATCAATCAAACGTCGTTCCCGTCAGAACTGCCAAACCCAGTTTCACTTTTTCAGATTCTCGGTGCCGAAATCAATCTAAAAAATGCCTTGGCGGATATCTGCAAACACCTTGATGCTCGATACAGGACGCTCCGGACCAAAGGAGGCGATTTGCTGGACCGGGACTACCGTGGTGCCTTACTGGGTTTTGGTCAGTGGCGAAATTTTACCTGTAACGGGGAAATATTGGAAGGCAAAATTGGCGGGGTTGATGATCTGGGCCGGCTTCTGATGGAGACACGCACCGGCAAAGTACTGTATTTCAACCATGGGGAAGTTGAATACCTTTTGGAGAAATAAATCACCAATGACCAATGACCAATTTTTACTTCATTACTCCATCACTTTATCACCCTGTCACCCTGTTACCCTGTCACTTATTATACCTTTTCCCAAACATCACGCTGACATAGAGTGTGAGAAAAAACGATTGCTTCGGATTATAGGCCATGATTGGAACGGGAATCGGTGAATAGTCAAAGATGCCACCGATTTCCAGTGAACTGATTTGTCTGTTCTTTACACCAAATTCAAAATCCAGCCCCGATTTTACATACACCCCCGGATGAAGCCCCAGGTTGGTGATTCCGGCAAGGAACGACCCTCGTCCGTAAATGTTATCAATAAAATGAACTTCAGGATCGTACTTTTCCTCCTTGACTTCGTAATCGGTAAATCCGCTGTTGAAATGAATGATATACAGGTAAATAGGTTTGGTTACGGCAAGGGAAAACCCGCCATAATAGAGCCAGCTCAGCTGAATGCCACCCCAGTATGGTTTCCTGTTCAGAATGTGCTGCTGCCCGACTCCGCCGCGAAAAAACCAGACATAATTTAGCTTTCCGTAGAAATAGGATCTGGAATCGGAGAAATAGGGGTTAATTGTACGCACCTCCTTGGATGATTTATAGGTGGAAAATTCGATCTCCCACATGAATTGCCGGAGGGCAGCCACATTATGCCCTTTACGGAATTTCAGGCCCCAGCCATTGGTGTGAAGCATCACCCCAAGGCTCCATTGATTTTCCAACAGGACATTATCAGAGGTTGAATCCGGGAGTGATTGGTACTGCGCCTGTGCCAAAAATCCTCCGGTGGAAAGAAAAATTATGAGAAGGAAATGGATAATTCGTTTCATTGTCGAAGACAAAATCTGGAAGGAAACAAATGTACGAAAGAAAAAAGAAATGGGAAGCCAGGGCCCCCCATTATTGATATTAAGGAAATGGAAAAGTTTATTTTAACGACGTTCAATTTGGTATCTTTGCTTTTCACCGTATGCCGCACAATGCTGGTTTGAAGTGCATGATGAAACGATGCCTAAAAGAACGGTGGCCAGGATAACAAAAAGGGCTTTTTTCATGGTGGTAACTCCTGATTTTCGATAAATTGGATGTGCAAAATTACGTCATCGTATCATAAGTAACAAGTATTTTCGATATTTATTGTGTAAAGTTATTAACGGTCAAAAGTTTATAAAGTTATGGAGAAGGTTGCCCCTGTTATTGAAGAGAGTTGGAAGCAGGTGTTGGGGGATGAATTTGATAAACCATATTTCAGTGAGCTGAAGGCTTTTTTGCTTGAAGAGAAGAAAAAGTTCCGGGTATTTCCTCCGGGGAAGATGATCTTTAATGCCTTCAACCATACCCCGTTTATGAAGGTGAAGGTGGTTTTACTTGGGCAGGACCCTTATCATGGCTACGGTCAGGCTCATGGATTGTGTTTTTCTGTCCCGCCCGGAGTGCCGAAGCCTCCTTCGCTCATCAATATTTTCAAGGAATTGCAGAGTGATACCAGCACAGGGATCCCGGCGCACGGTGATTTGACAAAATGGGCCGACCAGGGCGTTCTGCTCCTGAATGCCACCCTTACGGTCAGGGAAAACCAGGCTGGATCACACCAGAATCATGGTTGGGAAACATTTACCGACGCTGCCATTAAACAATTGTCACAGCGCCGGGAAGGACTGATCTTTGTGCTTTGGGGAAGTTATGCCATGGCAAAAAAGTTGCTGATCGACCCCTCCAGGCATCATATTCTCACTGCGGTGCATCCTTCACCCCTGTCGGCCTACCGTGGCTTCTTCGGGTGCAGGCACTTTTCGCAAATCAACAATTTATTGCATCAGAATAACGTTCAGGAGATAGATTGGCGTTTGGAATGAAACAGGAAATAATAATCTTCGGGAAGCGGTTGCGGGGGATCATATCGGCCATCGGATTCTTTATGGCCGGGAAGTTTGTTCTCCCTCTGGGTTTGTGTACCCTGATTTTCCTGTGTGCAGGTTGCAGTAAGTCTCAACCCGATGATCCGGTGAGTTCGCCAACCCCTTACACGATCGCCATTCCGCGGTTTTTTCCAACCGATTTAAATATCCCGAAGGATAATCCGATGACCGTTGAAGGAGTTGAACTGGGGAGAATCCTGTTTTACGATGGCCGTCTTTCAGGTCGCACCGACCCCGACTCACTGATGAGTTGTTCAACATGTCATCTGCAAACCCGTTCGTTTGAGTGCGGGATTGACCATCCAAAATACCTGGGCGGACATCCGTTTGGTTTGACTGGTATTCCGACGCCCGATTACATGATGCCGATGATCAACCTTGTTTGGTCAACGCATGGATACTTGTGGAACGGTAAAGTTTCAGATGAAAATCCATCTGTTCAGATGAGGAACCTTGAGGATATGGCCTGGATGGCCATTGTGGCACCTCATGAAATTCACGGCGATACCAACAGGGTTGCTGCACTGTTCCAGTCAATCCCCGGCTACCCAGAACTCTTCAGAAAGGCCTTTGGATCCGAAAAGGTGACTGTGAAAAACATTGGCCGGGCCATAGCACAGTTTGTCCGTACCCTGATTTCATCCGGTTCAAAATTCGACCGGTTTCTGAGGGGTGAGACAAACCTCAGCAGCAACGAACGGAATGGGTATGTGCTTTTTATGACGGAACAGGGAGGAGATTGCTTTCATTGTCATGGAGGTGACGGAAACCCGCTATTCACGACGGCACAATTTTATAACAACGGTAAGGATTCAGTGTATCCCATTCCGGGCGACCGTTTTTCTATCACAGGGAATCAGGCGGAAATGGGCGGCTATAAGGCCCCGACTTTAAGGAACCTGGCCTTCACGGCACCCTATATGCACGATGGGCGTTTTAAAACACTCGATGAAGTTCTGGCATTTTACAATTCAGGCCTGGTGTGGTCTCCTTACATCAGCCCGTTGATGCATCATATCGGGACCCGGGGAATCCGCCTGGCCCCGGCACAGCTGCTTGATCTGAAATCATTCCTGCTGACCCTGACCGACAGTTCATTTGTTACAAACCCTGCATTTTCCAGACCGGCAAGTCTGCCCGGAAAATAGAAGAGAATGATCCGGCCATTTATCCGGGCCATTCTTTTCTCCAAATGAGAACAACAGGATAAAAATGACTACCTTTAAGCGATGATTTGCCTTCCAAACTGTAAAATCAACCTTGGGCTGAATATCATTGGTAAACGAACCGATGGATATCATAACATCGAAACCATCTTTGTCCCTCTGCCTTTATCGGATGCACTTGAAGTAATTCCTGCAGCCGATGGAGTCTTTGCCTTTCAATCGTCGGGCCTGAACATTCCCGGCGGGGTTGAAGAAAACCTGAGCGTAAAGGCATTTCGCCTGTTGCAATCCGAACATAACCTGCCGGAGGTGAAAATGCATCTTCATAAGGTGATTCCCATGGGAGCAGGACTCGGAGGCGGTTCATCAGATGGGGCAGCCGCATTGAAACTGATCAGCAACCTTTTCAATCTTGCGCTGGATATTGACCAGCTTAAATCTCACGCCCGTTTACTGGGAAGCGATTGTTCCTTCTTTATTGAAAACCGGCCGGTATTTGCCCGGGAAAGGGGCGATCAGTTTGAACCTGTTTTGATTGATCTATCCGGATTCACCCTTCTGCTGGCTTTACCTGAAATTCATGTGAGCACAGCTGAAGCTTATTCATCGGTGACTGCTGCCATCCCGGAAATTTCATTGAAGAATTTGGTACAGCTGCCCCCTGAACAATGGAAGGAACGGGTAAAGAATGATTTTGAGGAGCCTGTATTTAAAAAACACCCGGAAATTAAAGAAATCAAGCAGAAAATGTATGATGCCGGAGCTGTTTATGCTTCCATGAGCGGCAGCGGATCGGCGGTTTATGGTCTTTTCGGCGGATCACCCGCAACAGGGGACATCTTCACAGGAATCCATACCCTCTCCTTTTCTCTATGAATCCCCACGAGCGCACTCCCCGCTGCTTGCAGTGAGGTTTTTCAATAACAGCCTTGCCTCCCTTTACTTCGGAGCTATTCGGAAAAGGAAGAATGCAATAAAGCCAAAAATAATGTTGGGAACCCAAACGGCAATCAAGGGGGGGAGGTCGCCAAACGTTGCAAATACGGTAAATATCTGCATAAAGAGGATGTAGATAAAGGTAAGCGCCAACCCAAGCCCGAGGTGAAACCCAATGCCGCCACGCACTTTCCGGCTTGATACCGCAACTCCGATTACCGTAAGAATGATTGTCGCAAAAGGAAATGCAATCCGCTCATATTTTTTCACCTTGTATTTAATTACATCGGGGTCGCCCCGCAACTCCTTGTCTTTTATATGGGCCCTGAGGACGAAATAATTCATGATCTTGACATCTTCAATATCCTCTGTAAAATCACCAGGTATAAAAGGCAGCAGGGTATCAAGCTTTGCCCCCTTTTTAATCGATTCACTCATCTCGCTGATGTGCCTGACGTAATAATTTGAGATCTTCCAGCGCAATCGCAAACTGTCCCATTCAATGCGGTCGGCCTTCAGCTTATAGACCAGCTCCTTTTTTTCAAATTTCTCAAGAGAGAATTTCCAGCCTGAATTGGTGCGTGTATTATAATTTTCGAGATAAATAAAGGTTCCCGGACTGACTTGTTTGTGAATATTCTGGTCGCTGAATTCTTTTGGATCATTGATGTATTTTTTTTCAAAAGCCAGCATGCTCCTGTTGGTATAGGGAATGATAAAATTGGCCAGGAAAAATGAAAACACCCCAAGCGTCAGGGCGGAAATAAAATAGGGAAACATCATCCTCCTGAAACTTATGCCGCTGCTGAGGATCGCTACGATTTCGGAATCGGAAGCCATGCGCGATGTAAAAAAGATGACGGCAATGAAGGTTAACAGATAGCTGAAGAGGTTAATGAAATAGGGAACGAAGTTGAGGTAGTAATCGAAAATAATGGCTTTTATCGGGGCATCGTGCCGGAGAAAATCATCGATTTTTTCAGAGATATCAAAGACAATGACAATGAAAATCAACAATATCAGGGTAAAGAAAAAGGTACCCAGAAATTTCTTTATTATGTAGATATCAATTGTTCGCATCAGTAAATTTCCATGATCTGATAGTTCTGGTTCCTCCCTGCCATCATCCAGCCGGTTTGAATGGAAACCCAAAAATAATACTTTCCGGGTTCATCGGGCGTTTTAACGGTCATTAACGTATCGGAGCTGGCACCTGGTATCAGCAGGTGGGAAATATTTACTGCTGTTTCCTGGTAAACAACGTATTTGTCTTTTAGATGAATGTGATAGACAAGGTTTGACGGCTGGTCCATATCCTGGTCAAAGCGCAGCGTATCGTGTCCCGGGTTGAATATTCTTACCGGGATCTTCACGTACGTTGATGCAGGAAATTTTAATGAACTGATCCTTGTTTCAAGGGTCACGTTATAGTTTGATCTGAAATTTTCAGCGATACCCCAAAAGGTCACCACCCCATTTTTGGCTTTATAACTCTGTTTGCCTGGAATATACATCCAGTCAGTGTAACCGGCAACCAGCACCTCTTTCCCCTGGAGGTTCTTTTCAAGGTCCTCCCAATAATAATATTGCGTACGGTGCCCGTCAAATCCATCGACGGAATGTGCCGTTTTACCTGTATAAAATGAATATTTTGCGGCTCGCTGGTATGAACTGATGAACAAAACCGGGCGACCATTGGCCCTCTTCTCCATCTCTTTTGCCCAATCCCTCCAGTAATATAATTCAGACAGGTTAACGAATTTCCGGGGCAATTTCAGAAAGTCATACACAAGGTAGATCCTTAAGAATAACATCAGCACAAAGCCGACTGCTGCAAGGATATAGATCAGTTTATGAAGGTTCAATCGCTTTTCAATCCCTTTATAGGTAAGGATCAGCATGGGCAGAAAGGCCGGAACAGTCCAGTTTGGTTCGACCTGCCCCTGAAAAGTGAAAAGAAGAAAAAACACCACGATCCCGATCGCTGTGAATTTAAGGCTGCGTTCAAATTGATCGGCTGGTTTATGCGTAAAGGAGAACCAAAAGAGAAAAGCAGCCATAAAGGGGCCATAGATGATAAATTGCCCGATAATGAAAGAAAAGAAATATTTGAAGTATTTGTATTGTTCAAAATTGCGCTCAATCAGGTGGTAATAAATTGTAGGATGGCCATGCCGGAACGACCAGATAATATGGGGAGCAAAGCAAAGAATGGCCACGAGGGCAGCAAGGTAAAACGATTTTTTCCGCAGCAGTTTCAGATTAGAGAGCAGGGTGAAAAAGATCACCAGGATGCCATTGTATTTGCTGTAAATCATGGCAGCCATGATCACTCCCCACAGCAGGGCAAGCGGGATGGTATCACGTTCAATCAGATTGCGGTAAACCAGGAAAAACAGCAGGGTGAATAATACCAGGGCCACATCAGGGGCAGCAATAAAGCCTCCCGCCTGTATAATGCCGATTGACAGGCAAAGTGCAGCAAACAAAAGATAGTTTCTGACATCAGAAAGTATCATGAGCAGATAGAGGGAGAGCGTTGAGGCCATGACGAAAAAGAGGCGGACCCCCAGTTCGTTGTGGAAGATGGAATATCCCATTTTTATCATGAGCCCCACCATCGGGGGGTGTTCGTAAAAACCCCAGTCGAGCCGTTCGCCATACATCCAGAACAGGGCTTCGTCATCAAACAAACCAGTAAAAACAGACTGCACAAGGTTAATGATAAACCAACTGCCAAGGATGATCAGTATGGGCAATACATGTTTTTGCCTGACGGAAAGGTCTTTTGTGTTGTCTATGGCCATAAATATGTTCCCTGGCATTTTTTCTTTGTTCTCCAACCGAGCCACCTGGCTCTTTACAGACGTTGCATCAGCTGTTTCACCATCTTCTCCTTCCAGGGTGAAAAAGTTCCCTGTGAAATCTGTTTGCGCGCCTCTTTCATCAGCCACATATAAAAACCAAGATTGTGCATGGTGGCGATCATGGCACTGAGGATTTCATTTGAAACAAACATATGCCTGAGAAAGGCTTTGGAATATTGCAGATCTGCAAAGACCTCTCCGTCAGCTTCAAGCGGGGAGAAATCATCCTTCCACTTTTCATTTTTGATGTTGATGATTCCGTTGCGGGTATACAGCATTCCGTTCCGGCCATTGCGGGTCGGGATCACGCAATCGAACATGTCAATGCCCAGGGCAATGCTTTCAAGAATATTTGCCGGGGTTCCAACGCCCATCAGGTAACGCGGCTTGTCGGCGGGAAGAATTCCGCATACCAGCCCGGTCATCTCATACATCATGGCTGCCGGTTCACCCACTGAAAGTCCTCCGATGGCGTTTCCCGATGCCCCCTGGTCAGCGATGAACCTGGCTGATTCAACACGCAGGTCGGGGTAAACACTGCCCTGCACGATGGGGAACAAATTTTGGGAATAGCCGTGCGGACATCTCGTCTTTTCAAAGTGGGAAACACAGCGGGTAAGCCAGTAATGAGTTCGTTTCATCGACTTTCGCGCATAGGCTGCATCACATGGATAAGGCGTGCATTCGTCGAATGCCATGATGATGTCTGCGCCAAGTTCACGCTGAACATCGATGGCTATTTCTGGCGTAAATGTGTGTCTTGAGCCGTCAATATGTGATTGAAAAATAACGCCGTCATCAGTGAATTTACGGATGTCGCCCAGCGAATAGATCTGGTAACCGCCACTGTCGGTGAGAATGGGCTTCGACCATCCGTTGAACTTATGCAGTCCGCCTGCCCTGGAGATGATATCGACCCCGGGCCTCAGGTAAAGGTGGTAGGTGTTTGAAAGCATGATCTGCGCATGAACTTCATCACGCAGATCCTTGACATGCAATGCCTTTACGGCGCCCGCCGTGCCGACTGGCATGAAAAAGGGAGATTCAATGGATCCATGGTCGGTGGTAAGCAAACCGGCGCGGGCCGAGGATCCGGTTTCACGATGTAATATGTCGAACTGCAATCAGGTGAGGATTAGAAAATTCCGGCAAAGGTAATCGTTATTGTATTTTATTGCACACTCTCTTTTCAACCATCCGGTTTATTTTTACACATTCCTTACCATTGTAAGGAGAGAATCAATAACTTTGCCCCATTCATCAAGCGAAAATTATAAATGATTGAAATACTGATAAATACGCAGTTTTTGCCACTTGTGTTGCTGGGCGTGTTTACCTTCATCTTCATTTTGCTTCTCCTGTTTTATCGTCTTTTTTTCTGGCGTCTTGCCCGCTATCGGCAGCCGGCAGATGATAAAGGACATCCGGGTGTTTCTGTTGTGATATGTGCCCATAACGAATACCATCACCTGAAAGAGAGCCTGCCGATCATTCTTGAACAGGATTATCCCGACTTCGAGGTAGTGGTTGTTGATCACTCCTCCGACGATGAAACGCGTTATCTGCTGGCCGACCTGGAGGAAAGATTCCCAAATCTCAAAACCATTTCAATCAAGGAGGATCTGAACTTTTTCTCCGGAAAAAAATTCCCTCTTTCCATTGGCATCAAATCAGCAAAGTACGACCTGGTGCTGCTTACCGACCCTGATTGTAAACCGGCATCCAAAGGGTGGATCAGAAGCATGCAATCAGGCTTTACCCCGAAAGTCGAGGTGGTGCTGGGCTATGGTCCCTATCGCCAAAGCCCGGGCCTGCTGAACAAGCTGATCCGGTTTGATACCGCTCACATTGCCATTCAGTATCTATCCTATGCCCTCGCCGGTTTTCCCTACATGGGCGTTGGACGTAACCTTTCGTACCGGAAGCAGGTTTTCTATAAAAACAATGGTTTCATTTCACATTACCGCATTCGTTCCGGTGCTGACGACCTCTTTGTCAACAGGGTGGCACGCAAGTCGAATACCGCCATCATGGTTGATCCCGGCAGTTATACCCTTTCAGATCCCAGGGAATCATTCGGGACATGGATCACCCAGAAAAAAAAGCATCTTTCCACAAGTCAGCATTACAGGTTCAAACATAAACTTCTCCTGGGGATGTATGCGCTCGCCCTGGTATTATTTTATGGGCTTTTTATCTTACTTTTATCGCTCAACTGGTCGGTTATACCCGTTTGCGGAATTTTCCTGGCCAGGATGGCTTTGCAGTACCTCGTAATGGGAAGATGCATGAAGCAACTTGATGAAAAAGACCTCGTGGCTTTCATCCCCGTTTTTGAGATTTTTCTTCTGGTATTCAATGCAGGAACCTGGATTTCCAATTTGTTTTATAAACCAGTTCGATGGAAGTAGTTGATCATCTCACCGAGAAAGCACAGCATGATTACAGGCTGGTGCAGCGGGCTCTCGATTTGGGAGATCAGCAGGCTTACGCCGAACTGCTGAACAAGTACCGCGATTCGCTCTATTTCATGATGCTGAAGATGACCAGCAATGCCACCGATGCCGATGATCTCACCATCGAAGCTTTCGGGAAAGCGTTTAAAAACCTCAGGCAATATACCACCGACTTTGCTTTCAGTACCTGGCTTTTCAAGATTGCGGCCAATAACTGCATCGATTTTTTGCGCAAGAATAAAAGGATTCAGTTTGCTGATAATTATTTTGATGATGACGGGGAGTACACCGATGCCCCTTCCAACATTCCATCAGATGGTCTTGACCCTGAAGAAAAAATCATTGAAAAACAAAAGATCCAGCTCATGCATGACGTGGTGGACAAGCTCAAACCGCATTACCGCCAGTTAATTGAATTACGTTATTTCAAGGAATGGTCTTATGAAGAGATCGCCACAGAGCTGGACCTGCCCCTGGGTACTGTGAAAGCCCAGCTGTTCAGGGCGAGGGAATTTCTCTATCAGATATTACGAACATCACAGGAAAAAATATGAATTCACACGATTTTAAACAAACCATTCTCCGGGGGATCCCGGATGAATTGCCTGACATGCCTCCCTATGATTCTCTGGCAAACCACGCCCCGGTGCGGAAAGATATCCTTTCGCCCGATGAAAAAAAACTTGCATTAAAAAATGCCCTGCGCTATTTTGATCCAAAACATCATGCAAAGCTGGCCCCTGAATTTGCCGGTGAGCTGAAGAGGTACGGACGGATCTATATGTTACGTTTCAGGCCGGTTTATAAGATGTATGCGAGAAACATACTAGAATATCCCCATCGTTCAATCCACGCCGCCGCGATCATGCTCATGATTCAGAATAACCTGGATCCTTCAGTGGCCCAGCATCCTTACGAACTCATCACCTATGGTGGAAATGGGGCAGTGTTTCAAAACTGGGCGCAGTACCTGCTTACCATGAAATACCTGGCCAACATGACTGATGAGCAGACCCTGGCGATGTATTCCGGCCACCCGATGGGACTTTTTCCTTCAAATCCTGATTCACCGCGCGTGGTCGTTACCAACGGGATGATGATCCCCAACTACTCCAAACCGGATGACTGGGAGCGTTTCAATGCACTCGGGGTCACCCAGTATGGACAAATGACGGCAGGTTCTTATATGTACATCGGTCCGCAGGGGATCGTACATGGAACAACCATCACCATTTTGAATGCCGCACGCAAGGTGACACCCGATGCCATTGCAGGGACAGTTTTCGTTACGTCTGGGTTGGGTGGGATGTCAGGAGCACAGGCTAAAGCGGCCGTTATTGCCGGTGCCATTGCCATTGTGGCAGAAATCAATCCGGCCGTGGTGAAAAAGCGTCATCAGCAAGACTGGGTGGATGAGGTGTTTACGAGCCTCGATGAACTGGTTAGCCGCCTGTTGCAGGCTGTGAACAAAAAAGAGGCAGTGTCGCTGGCCTACCAGGGTAATGTGGTTGATCTGTGGGAGCATCTGGCAGCAGTAAAGCTGAAGATTGACCTGGGTTCTGATCAGACCTCTTTGCATAATCCATGGTCTGGCGGATATTATCCCGCAGGCCTCACCTTTGAAGAGTCGAATGTGCTGATGGTGAAAGACCCTGATAAATTCAAGCTCGCCGTACAGGAATCTTTGCGCCGGCAGGTTGCCGCCATCAATAAACTAACCGGGCTGGGTATGTATTTCTGGGATTACGGAAATGCCTTTCTGCTCGAAGCCTCCCGCGCCGGGGCTGATGTGATGAAATCAGACGGAACCTTTATCTATCCATCCTATGTTCAGGATATCATGGGACCACTCTTTTTTGATTATGGCTTTGGTCCCTTCAGGTGGGTTTGCACCTCGGGGCGACCAGAGGACCTGGCTGTTACAGACGAAATTGCTGCATCCGTTCTTGAAGGGATTGCTTTGACTTCACCCCGGGAAATTGAAATGCAGATGCGCGATAACGTTCATTGGATCCGCGAAGCTGGAAAAAACAAGCTGGTAGTAGGTTCACAGGCCCGCATTCTTTATGCCGATTGTGAAGGAAGAACCAAAATTGCCACCGCATTTAATGATGCCATTGCTTCAGGACGGATTTCAGCACCAGTCGTCCTGGGACGCGATCATCATGATGTATCAGGAACCGACTCCCCCTATCGTGAAACATCAAATATTTATGACGGATCAGCTTACACCGCCGACATGGCCATCCAGAACGTGATCGGTGACGGATTCAGGGGTGCCACCTGGGTTTCCATCCACAATGGGGGAGGCGTTGGCTGGGGAGAGGTGATCAACGGAGGTTTTGGTATGTTGCTCGATGGGACTGCAGATGCGGCGCGGAAATTAAAAATGATGCTTCATTGGGATGTGAACAATGGAATTGCCCGTCGCGCCTGGGCCCGCAATGACGAAGCCATTTTTGCCATAAAACGCGCCATGGTGCAGGAACCCAGGTTGAATGTGACCTTGCCCAACCTGGTCAGCGAAGCCGTGCTTGGTGATTATTCAAAGTAGCTGTAGGCATATTTGAGGAAATAATGCCTGCTGAAGGCATTTCCGCGGCCATCGATGAACACTTCAACCTCATCGGGCTGGCTGTCATCGTTGTAGGTACGGTGAACCGTCATGTAAACCTCACCATGCTCATCCAACTCCTCCTCGGTTATTACCTGCTCCTTCTCGTTATAGGTATAACGGGTCTCGTTAGGTTTAATTTGGGTTTCGTATCGCTCACCCATATCTTCACCATCCCCATCAAGGATCTTAAGGTCTACGATTTTATCATTTTCCCATTCAAATGACTCCACCTGTTCGATTTCTCCCTCGTCGGTGGTTGTGGTTTTTTTTATCAGCTGATTCAACGCATTGTATTCAAAGTCAATGGTGTCAACCGATCCATCCTGGTAGTGCTGAAAGGCACGCATTAACCTGCCTGCGTCATTCAACTCAAATGTTTTCTCCTCAGCCAGAACATTCTCTTCGGAATAGTAGGATTCACGGATGAGATGGCCCTGAGGGTCGTAACGATATTCAATTTTCTCTTCGAAATCCCCGGACCTGCTGTACCTGATCTCCATCAAAGGTCGCCCTTCAAGGTCGAACTCGGTGTAATGGTTTGGGTGCCCCTGGATGTCAAGTTCTTCATCGTTGACATTCCTGATTACATAGTCAAATTGAGTGATCGTAACGCTTTTAGTCTTTTTCTCCATTCAGTTGGGTATTGAAATAATTATATCCGGTGAGGGCGATAAATTTACTTTAAATATTGAAGACAGTCAGTCAAAAATCCAAAAAAATATTTTTTTTCAGATGTCACCTTTTGCAACATTACATTGTCCTTATATTGTTGACGCCGCCTTGCCCGGAAAAAGTTATTAACAACCATATCACCTTTTAAACTATCCCTGATTAA
>JBAXVX010000027.1:0-53027 GCA_037128705.1 Bacteroidota bacterium
CGTCACGCGTCACGTGTCACGACGAGGACGGTCACGCGTCACGCGTCACGTGTCAGGAGGGCGACGAGGTGATCATATTCAGCGACCAGCATCCGGTGACGGAGCTGGCGGAGGCGATCGGCACCATCCCGTACGAGGTGCTGACCGGGATTTCGAGGCGGGTCAAGCGCATCTATTACTACGAATAGTCTTTTCCTGAATAAATTCTTTTATTTTTGCTCACTGATCCGGTATTTATGGCATCCCGAAAACTAAGTATTTTAATTCCCGCATACAATGAAGCGGCGACCATCCACCGCATCCTGGATAAGGTGCTGGCCGTTCAGCTGATTGAAGAGGTTCATAAAGAGATCATCGTTATCAATGATTTCAGCACCGACAATACGCCCGGTGTGGTCGAACAATACATTTCAGGCCATCCACAGGCGGATATCCGCCTGGTGAGCCAGCCTGTAAACATGGGCAAAGGTGCCGCGCTGCATCGCGGGATTGAGGTGGCCACCGGCGATTTTATCATCGTGCAGGATGCCGACCTTGAATATGACCCCGAAGAATACAATGTGTTGCTGAAGCCCATCCTGGATGGTTTTGCCGATGTCGTTTACGGCTCGCGTTTCATGGGCGGGAAGCCGCATCGCATCCTCTTCTTCTGGCACTCCTTAGGGAACAACCTGCTTACATTGATCTCCAACATGTTCACCAACCTGAACATGACCGACATGGAGACCTGTTACAAACTTTTCCGCGCCGAATACCTGAAAAAGATCCACTTCAAGGAACAACGGTTTGGCTTTGAACCGGAGGTTACCCTGAAGATTGCCCGTTTTCCCAGAATCAGGATCTACGAGGTGGGTATTTCATACTATGGCCGCACTTACGAAGAGGGGAAAAAGATCAGGATGAAAGATGCCTTCCGGGTACTGTGGTGCCTGGTTAAATTTAATCTCTGGGACAGGAAATATCTTAAGTAATGCAGGCAATGCAGAAAATGCGTGATTGCAGGCGATGAAAACAACGCAGACCATTTTTGAATCGGGTGTGTCCAGGAAAGCGATCTTTGCCGGTTTAACGGCGATCATCCTGCTTGGGGTTTTCGTTTCAGTGAATTATTACCTTACTTTCAGGGATGCGGACAAATCCGTCGTTGACCAGGCAGGGGTGGAGCGTGATCACCTCCCCGCAGGGCTTGAAAACCAGGGAACCCGCCTGGCTTTTTATGACTTTGAAACGGGCAATGCCGCCGACACGGCTTCCCATCTCGCCTTCAAGGGACATTCGGGGAAACAATCGCTGAAGATGAATGCAAGGGTGATCTTTTCACCCGGCCTCTGGATCAGGTTCAAAGATCTCAATCCCGGTGATTCCTGCTGGATACGGGCTACGGGTTATGTATGGTTTTCCGGTTCGCCCGCCGATGCAAAATGCTGCCTGGTGGCCACCTGCAACCACCAGGGGGTCAATTTCAAGTATATGTTTGTGGCGCTGGAGAAAGAGAACCTGAAACCGGACTGCTGGAACAGGATCAGCATCGATTACCGTGTTCCGCCGGCACCCGACCCAGAAGATGTGGTTCAGGCCTATTTCTGGTACCGGGGACAGGGGGAGTTGCTGGTGGATGATGTGGAGGTCACGCTGTTTAAACCGAAAAAAAGAACATAGCAGGCCGGCGAAGGTGCCATAATTGCTAACACTTCATGGAGTACAACAGGAAATTCGAAAGCTATTTTTTTTACCTGCTCTTTTGCGGGTCGCTGGCGCTTACCTGGTACTTTCACAAGGAGGCCACGCGGTTTAACGACCGGACCGAAATGTGGTCGGACCGCGCCGGCTATTACATCTATCTGCCGGCCACATTCTACTATCACTTCGATGCCCGGAAAATGCCGGCCGACCTGGATATTCAGACGGGCGGAGGCTTCAGCACCGACACGGTTCACAATAAAATTGACACCAAGTACACCTATGGCGTGGCCCTGATGAACGCGCCCTTCTTTTTTGCCTCCGCCCTGATCTCCCGGTTAACCGGATATGACAGCGAAAACGGTTTCTCGATGCTGTTCATGCGCATGCTGAGCCTGGCGGCCGTCATCTACCTTATCCTTGGATTGTGGTTCCTGAAGAAATTCCTGGACCACTATTTCAGTCCGGCAGTCAGTTTGTTCGTCATCACCCTGATCTTCCTGGGGACCAATCTCTTTTACTATGCACTCATCGACGGGATGATGTCACATGTCTATTCCTTTTTCCTCTTCGCCCTGTTCCTGTTTGCGCTGAAAAAGTTCCAGCTGTCTGCCTCCAAGAGCTGGTTTATCCTGCTTTGCCTCACCTTTTCACTGGTCATCCTGATCCGCCCCACCAACATCATCCTGGGGCTGCTTTTCTTTGGGTGGGATGCTGCAGGCCCCGCCGCTTGGCTGAAACGCATCAAACAGTTCCTGAAACCATCGTACATCCTGTGTTTCCTGGCCATCCTGTTCATCATCTTCCTGCCGCAGCTCATCTACTGGAAATACCTCTCCGGAAACTGGATCCATTTCTCCTACCGCAACGAGGGATTCACCAACTGGGCCCATCCGAGGGTCGGGGAGGTGCTGTTCTCGCCGGTGAACGGGTTGCTGATCTATGCTCCGCTGGTGGTTTTCTTTCTCATCGGGAACCTGGTGATGTTGTTCAGAAAACTACAGAACGGGGGACTGATTGCAGCGGTTTTCGCCCTGGTCACGCTGATCGTTGCCTCCTGGTACATGTGGTATTTCGGATGCTGCTACGGTCAGCGGTCCTACATCGAATACTTTACCATCCTGGCCGTTCCCTTCGGCTATCTGATCACCGGTTTGTTCAATTCCCGCAGTTTCTGGCTTAAAGCGATCCTTCTCTTTTTCATCTTCCTCTTTACCTATGTCAACCTGCGGATGACCGTTTCGCTTTACCGGTTCGAGCGATGTTACTACGGTTCCACCTGGGATTGGGAACATTACCGGACCTCCCTGGGGCGGGCCGGGATCATCCCCCCGGTTCAGCAGGTTCAATCGTATGAGAATGATTTCGAGAACCTGGCGCTGTCGCCGGTTTATAAACCCTCGTTCCTCTTTACCCGGTCGGGACGGGTCAGCATTTCCGCACGTGAAAAGGGAGGAGATACCCCCCTGTTCTCAACCACGCTCGAGGAATTCGGCTATCCCACCCCGAAGATGATGGAGGTTGAGGTGTGGGGACTGAAGCCCGGGAAGCGGACTACCGGGGCGTCGCTGGGCTATTCTCTGAGCAAGGGATCCAAAGTGATTTTCAGCGACAGCCAGCCGGTCGACACCCTGGTGAAAAACCCGCTGACCTGGTCGAAAACAACCAAAACCTTCATCATCCCCGATGTGAACGATTCCTCGCTGCAGATCAGGATCTTCATTCACAATCCGCGGAGGGCGATGATATTCTTTGATGATCTGAAACTCCGATATCGCTATCAATGGAACTGACCCGGATAATCCAGACCCATTTCTCGGATCCGCAGCTTGCCTGGATCATCTGTGCATTTGCTTTCGGACTGATGAGCATCATCCTGTTTTTGCGGGGAAAAGAGGGATACAGCCTGCTGTTTCTTTTTCTGGCCGGGCTGATCCTGCGGCTCGTCATTGCCTCACTCGATCCCTTTTTATGGACCTGGGATGAGCAGTTCCACGCCCTGGTGGCGAAAAACATGATGGGGCATCCCTTTAAACCCATGCTGATCAGCCACCCGGTCCTGGAATATGATTACAGAAGCTGGAGTGAAAATCACATCTGGGTTCACAAACAGCCCCTTTTTCTCTGGCAGATCGCCCTCTTTTTCAAATTGTTCGGGGTGAATGAATTTGTTTTGAGGCTGCCTACAGTGCTCATGATGTCGGGGATGATCCTGCTGATCTACCGGATCGGAAAGCTGACCTCCACCGCGGCCATTGCCTGGTACGGCGCCTTCATCTACACCTTTTCATTCTATTTTGTGCAGTATGTCTCGGGATTCAAATTCACCGATCACAACGACAGCGCCTTTATCTTTTATGTCACCCTGAGCATCTGGGCGTGGGTCGAGTACCTGTATTCGGACAGGCGGTACTGGATTTTCCTGATTGGTCTCTTCTCCGGGATGGCCATCCTGAATAAATGGCTGCCCGGGTTGCTGGTATATTCGGGATGGTCGATGGCGATCTTTTTTCTCCGGAGAAAAAGCGAATGGCTGCGAGAGTTCACGAAGATGGGAGTCTCCCTGGTTGTGACATTTATGGTTTTTCTTCCCTGGCAGATATTTATTCTCATCGCCTATCCCCTCGAAAGCCGGCAGGAATATCTTTTCAACCGGTTGCATTTTCTTACACCCCTCGAAAATCATGGAGAGACCTGGTACTATCACTTTTCCCTGTTATCTGAGCAATATGGCGGCGTGCTGGTCTATTTCCTGATTTTGCCGGGACTGTTCTTCCTTTTCAAATCCATGAGCAACAAGACCTGCATCGTGGCGATGATGACCTTCCTCATTCTTGTTTACCTGTTTTTTACAATCGCAGCCACGAAAGCGCCCATGTTTTGTACCATGGTCAGCCCCATCCTGTTCCTGGCCCTGGGAGCCATCCTGGATAAGGGATTGACATTTCTCCGGAAATTCATCCCGCCCCGGGTTTCTGTCTGGGTCACGGCCCTGTTCCTGGCATATGTCGCCTTCAGGATATTGAATATCAACCAGCTGGATGACTGGCATTCGGACAAATTGCTCATGTGGAAAACCAGGAATATTACTGCCATCGTCGACAGGCAGGTGGTCATGAAGCTGTCACCGAAGGATGCAGTCGTTTTCAACGCCGGCAGGGAGAATGCCGTCATGCTCATGTTTTACAGCGGAGGCACGGCCTATCCAAATTATCCCACCCGGGAGCAGTATCAATTGCTCAAGTCAAAAGGGATTCCGATGGCTGCCCTGTGCGACAGTCTTGTCCCGGACTACCTGGCCGCGGATTCCGCCGTTCAGAAGATCTACATGACCCCAATCCGTTAAACCAGAAAGTGGGGGCCTGGTTTGGCAGTCTTGCCAATCTTTGCTAATATTGCAACCGCAAGGCTTACAGCAGTATTCACAGGATAAACGATACGATGCAGTTTCAATACAGGGATGTTGATCAGGAGGGTTTAGTCACCCTGGATGCCATATCTTCGGCCGATAAGTTCAACAAGTGGATCTATGATGCCATCACTCCTTTTTGCCAGGGAACCATCCTGGAGATCGGGAGCGGAATCGGGAATATTTCTCAGTTTTTTATCCGGGAGAAAAAAGAGATTTACCTGTCGGATATCCGGATGAATTACCGGGAAATAGTGAAGGACAAGTTCGGCCTGGACGATCAAAGGGTGCTCGACATTGACATCGTCCGTCCGGATTTCAATGATGTCTATGCTGCATTGCTGGGCAAATTTGACAGTGTTTTTTGTCTGAATGTGGTCGAACACATCAAAGAGGACCATGCAGCCATTGACAACATGGTGAAATTGCTGAAACCCGGCGGGAAGCTGACGGTGCTGGTGCCGGCCTACCAGGCGCTGTACAACCATTTTGATGTGACCCTCGAACATTACCGCCGGTATAACAGGCAAACCCTGGTCAGCCTGATGTCAAAACATGGCACCCTGATCCGGGTTTTTAATTTTAATTTCGTCGGTATTTTTGGTTGGTTTGTCAGCGGGAAGCTGTTGGGAAACAAAATTCTGCCAACCAACGAGGTAAAGCTGTTCAATTACCTGGTTCCCATCAATAAAGTGATTGACCGGCTTCTTTGCCGTAAAGTCGGTTTATCGGTCGTTTGCGTAATCAGTAAGCACCCCCAAACCTGATCCTGATGAAACACAGCAGCAAGCAACGGATTTCCCTGGCGATTTTTTGTCTTCTGGCCCTGGTCATCATCTTCAACCGGTTGCTGTTCAACCGGTTTGACACACACAATATTTTCGCCATCCTCAGCTGGGATGTTTTCGGTTACTATCTTTACCTGCCGGCCACCTTCATTCACCACGACCTGGGGATCAGGAATTTCGGCTGGCTTCAGCAGGTGATGGATACCTACAACCCCACCATTGGGTTTTACCAGGCCTACATGGGCCCGGCAGGGGAGTATGTGATGAAATACCCGGTTGGCATGGCCCTCATGTACAGCCCCTTTTTCCTGATCGGCCATGTAGCGGCCCATCTTACCGGCTATTCGCCCGACGGTTTCACCCTTCCCTACCAGCTCTCCATCGCCATCGGCGGATTGGTCTACACCGCGATCGGGCTATGGTTCCTGCGAAAGATCCTGCTGCATTTTTTCACCGACGGGGTGGTGGCCATCACGATGGTGCTGATCGTGGCCGGCACCAACTATTTTCAGCTCACCGCCTTTGACGGCTCCATGCCGCACAACTACCTCTTTACCCTTTTTGCCGTGATCGTGTGGCTCACCATACGCTGGCATGAAAATCCCCGCTGGAGTTATGCCATCATGCTGGGATTGGGCTTCGGACTGGTTGCCCTGGTAAGGCCAACCGCGATCATCATCGTACTGGTTACCATCCTGTGGGGATTGTGGGACGGAGACTCCTGGCGTAAAAAGATCACCCTCGTGATTCGTCACTGGGCACAGGTGCTGGCCATGGCCGTTGCGGCAATCCTGGTGGTTTCGCTGCAGATGATCTACTGGAAGCTCCATGCCGGGTCGTGGATCTACTACAGTTATGAAGTAGGCCTCGAATGGATCGCCCCCTATCTTCAGAAGGTTCTTTTTTCCTACCGCAAGGGGTGGCTGCTCTATACCCCGCTGATGATTTTTGCCCTGGCCGGCTTCATCTCCCTGTTCCGGAAAAACCGTTCAATTTTCCTGGCCGTGTTTGTCTTTTTCATCATTCACCTGGTGATCATCGCCAGCTGGCCCATCTGGTGGTATGGCGGCAGTTTCAGCCAGCGGACCATGATGGAATCATATGCCCTCCTGGCATTCCCGATGGGAGCCCTGGTTCAGTGGATCCTGAAGCAGCGTGCCGGTCTCCGTTTTTCATTTCTAACGCTCTTTGCACTGCTTGTCTTCCTGAACCTTTTTCAGACCTGGCAGTACATGAATTACGTGCTGGATCCCTCGAGGATGACCAAGGCCTATTATTGGGCAACCTTCGGAAAGACCCATGTGAGCGCCAGAGAGCAGCTTTTCCTTGAACCATCGGACCTCAACAGTGAACGTGAATTTCTTTCAGATACAGCAGGCTACACCCCGAAGGTCATCGTTTTTTATGATTTTGAACAACCGGATCAGGCGAATCCCGGAAATTTTTGCAGGGACACCGCCTATGCAGGGAGTTATTCCCTGAGGATGAGCCGGAAGATGGAATTCTCGCCGGGCATTAACGCTCCATACGGGGAGCTGACAAAGAAAGATTTTGCATGGATCAGGGCCAGTGCCTGGATCTATTTTACCTGCAAGCCCGAAGAGGCTGCCTGCGGGTTGGTCATAACCTGTAACCGGAACGGGAAAGCCTATAAATACCGGCAGCTTGAACTGGAAAAGGCAAACCTGAAAACCGGTATGTGGAACAGGGTGACCGTAGATTACATGACCCCCTATTTCGATGATAAAACCAACACCCTCCAGGCCTATTTCTGGTGCCGCGGGGACAAGGAGATCCTGGTGGATAATTTTGAGATCCGGCTTTTTGAGCCTAATGAATGATCTCCAGCCGCCGGGTTGAAATCTGATTACCCGACATTGTTTTTATAAGATACAAACCGGTGGGCCAGGAGGCAACGTCGAGGGTTGTGATTGCCTGTCCGGAGGGATCATGGGCCTGGTACATCAACATTCCGGAAGATGAATAAACCGATATTTCTCGTTCCTGCCCGCAGCTCCCATTCCAATTTAACCTTACAGTGGAACTTGCAGGGTTTGGAAACACGACCGGAGATTCCGATACCAACGGCCCGGGAATACCGGTATATACCCCTTTATTGCAGGCATAATCCATCAGGGTAATGCAATCACCCGCAACGGTCACCCTGATCCAGCCATACAACGTCTCACGTGGCTGAACCAGCCTTACCCCGATGTAATGTTCCCCGCTCCATCGAGAAACCTGCGGACCGGTACCCACTGCCCCGCCCCAATTCAAAGACCAGATATAACAATTGCCATGGATAAAGGTATCCGCCGGTGATATTGAATCTCCCAGGTTTAGCGTATCTGCCACAGGAACAGTATATCCATAGGATGAGATGTACGTCGCGATGATTGAGGTCTGGGCCGTAAGCTTGTCAACCTCACAATTGGTTGATCCGCCACTCAAACTACCGCCACCGAACACATGGATCGCAAGGTCATTGGTCCCATCATGATCAAGATCAAAGTATTTGCGATAACTTGGAAAGTTAGGATTAAAAGCGGAGCAACAGAGGCTGGTGTCGGGAATGATATCATGATAAAGATCGTCAGTCCCGACCATCCCGGCCCTGATAAATTGGGCGTACATGCTGGTGTTGAATGACAACAAACCAAGCATTACCAGAAGCTGAATTGCTTTCATAACTCCAAATATAGTTACTTTTTGACTTTTCAGGATACCGGAATTGGAATATTTTCTCTAATTCAATTTCTGTTAACTTTGCGCCATCATTCCCTTTTGGTTATTTTTTTCGTTAAATGAGCTTTCGATGGCATGGATAAAAAGCACGGTTTTCATTCTGGTACTGGCCATGCTTTCCCTTCCTGCGGTGCAAAAGGCGTTTAAAATATTTCCCACAACCGCGCTTGAAGGTTATTTCGTTCCCAGTTCCCGGCCGGTTTTTTCCCTGGCTTCATTCAGCACCGGCGAATACCAGCAGAAGATGACCCCGCACCTGGATCGCACCATCGGCTTTCACAACGAACTCACCCGGCTCTTCAACCAGTGTGATTTTTCTTTTTTTTCCATTCCCCATGCAGCCCGCATCGTTGTTGGAAAGGACAACTGCCTCCAGGCCGATTATCATATTGATGCCTATCTCGGAAGAGATTTCATCGGGAAAAGGTTTATCGATGACAAAGTCGCCCGGTTAAAATTCCTGCAGGATTGGTTTTGGAAAAAGAAGGGGGTCCGCCTGCTGGTCATTATGGCGCCCGGCAAAGGATTTTATTACCCTGAGACCATTCCAGGCCGGTTCCTGAAGGGGAATAGGGGGATCACCAACAACGACTACTACGCGCAGCGCATGATGGAAAACGGGATCAACCTGATCGATTTCAACCGTTGGATGGTCAGTCTGAAAGACACCTCGCGCAACATCCTCTACCCGAAAACAGGGGTGCACTGGAGTACGTACGGCGCTTTTCTGTGTGCCGATTCACTCACCAAATACCTGGAGGTAAAACTTGGCCGGACCGTTCCGCACCTGGTCCTCGACAGCCTGGTGCATGATCCGGTGACGCGGCGGAGTGACAATGACATGTACCGCGTGATGAACCTGATGTGTGCGATTGGCGGGCCTGTCATGACCTACCCGGTATTTCATCATGAATACACCGGTTCACTTCCGAAACCTGCAGCCCTGTTTATCAGCGATAGTTTTTACTGGAACTGGCATGACAACGGGATCATTAAAAACACCTTCAGGCGCGAGGAGATGTGGTATTACGACAAGGAGGTTTACCCGATGCAGCGGATCAGGCATACCAATACGGCTTTGATTGACCTCGACCAGGCCGTCGGCCGGCAGGATGTGATCATTCTCCTGGAGACCAATGCAGGGTACGGGAACCCCGGATTTGGGTTCATTGACCGGGCTTATGAGTATTATTATCCCGGGAAAACAAGGATAAAGCAGCTCGAGGCGGGCTTCAGGGCCAATCCCGAAATGATGGATCTCCTGAGGAAAAAAGCCGGGGAACAGAACCTCCCGCTGGATGCCGTGATGCGTACGGATGCGATTTATGTTTACAACAATGAATTGAAACGGATTTCAACACATAACTGACCATGGTTTTCAGCAGCAGTTTGTTTTTACTCTATTTTTTGCCCGCCTTCCTGATCATCTATTATCTGGCAGGCAGGAGATTGAGAAATTGGGTGATCCTTGTCGCCAGCCTCTGTTTTTATGCCTGGGGAGCCCCGAAATTTGTCTTTTTCGTGGCCGGATCCATCCTGGTCGATTTTGTCCTTATCCGGCAGATGAGCCTGAAAACCGGGTCGGGCCGCCGGACCCTTTTCTGGATCTCCGTTGCCCTGAACCTTTTCCTGCTCCTCTATTTCAAGTACATGAATTTCTTCGCCGACCAGTTCCAGGTGATGCTGGGCTGGTTCGGATCCAAACCGGAAGCATGGACGGGCATTGTGCTCCCGGTAGGAATTTCATTCATTACCTTCCAGAAACTCTCCTATACCCTCGACGTTTATAAAAAGCAGCACCCGGTTTTTCAAAAACTGCAGGATTATGCCCTGTACATCCTGATGTTCCCGCAATTGCTGTCGGGCCCCATTGTGCGACCCGGACAGATTGCCGGCCAGATCACCGACCGGTCGGGACAGGAGAACCTGGACTACCGTCTTACCGGCTTTTACCGGTTTATCCTCGGGCTTGCCAAGAAGGTGCTGATCGCCGATGTGCTGGGGGTGACCGTCCATGAAATTTTCGCCCTCTCCTCGGTTGAAATGTCGAGCGGGATCGTCTGGATCGGGGCGATCGCCTATACCTTCCAGATCTATTTTGATTTTTCGGGGTACACCGACATGGCCATCGGGCTGGCCCGCATGCTCGGCTTCAGGCTGCCTGAAAATTTCGACTCTCCCTACATCTCGCAAAGCATCACCGAATTCTGGCGCCGGTGGCACATGACGCTGTCGTTCTGGTTCCGCGACTATATCTTTCTGCCGCTGGCCTACGCCACCTCGCGCAAACTGCCGAAAGAGCATTACCTCGGGATACGCAGCGACAAGGTGATCTACCTCATTGCCACCTCGGTGACCTTCCTGCTGTGCGGTTTCTGGCACGGTGCCGCATGGACATTCATCGTGTGGGGCGGCTACATGGGACTTTTCCTCATCATCGACCGGCTGTTCCTCCTGAAATACCTGAAAAAGGCCGGGAAGATTCCGTCGATCATCCTCACCTTTTTCCTGCTGATGACCGGATGGCTGATCTTCAGGTCACAAACGCTTGATGAGGCATGGTTCCTCATCCGCCGGCTCTTCCTTTTCCAGGGAGGAGAAAACATGGTATGGCTGAACCCGAAATTCTGGACCATGCTGACGGTGGCGGTCCTCTTCTCCTTCTGGGGCGGGTTCCGGAAGATAGAAGCCTGGATCCAGAAACTTTATTTTAACCCGGGAAATGTGCTGATGATCACCTGCTCCATCCTGGCCATACTTTTGTTTATCCTGTGCGAGGCGACCATCACCTCCTCGGGATTCAGCCCCTTTATCTATTTCAGATTTTAATTCAAATTAACTGCGATCAACCATGAAGGCCGATTTTATCTCAAAAAACAAAGGTTTTTTTTACCTGGGAATGATCCTGGTGGCGATCATCACCTTCTTCCCGCTTTTTTTCACCGGGTTCGTCACAGCCGATGATCTTCACTATTACCTGATCACCAGGCGGGGCGAGATCATGGCCGATACCACCTTCTTTGCAAAGATCGCCGGCCGGTTTTATTTTTATATCGTACGGCCGGTCTACAGCCTGCCCTATATTTTCGGCGACAGCATGGTGATCGTAAAGCTTTTCCAGTATGTCCCCCTGATGATCTCCTTTCTCCTGTTTGCGAAAATTGTCTCGGTGATGACGAAATCAAAAGAGATGGCGTGGCTTTTCCTCCTGGTTTTCCTGATGACGATGCAGATCTCGCAGCACACAAGCCTCTTCGTGGCCTACCCCTTCTATTTCACCTTTTCATTCTCCCTGCTGTTAATCTCATACCTGCTCCTGTTGCGCTATATCGGAGAGGGAAAAAAATACCTGCTCCTGGTCTCCGCCCTGGTTTTCGCCCTCGGACTGCTGTTTTATGAAACCTATATTTTCTTCCTCCTGTTTGCAGCCCTCACCCTTGTTTTTTACAACCTGAAGGAGAAGGGTGCCTACGGGGAAGGGATAAAAAAATCGTTCGTACAATTCCTGCCTTTCCTGATCGTCGGGCTGATTTACCTGGCCGCTTACTTTGTATTCAGGAAGGTTTATCCTTCGCAGTACCCCGGCACCAATTTCGAGTTCAAGAACCTGACGCCGGGCAACTTTTTCATGGTTTTATGGCACCTGGCCTACTCCTCCTTCCCCCTGACCGTGTATGAAACAACCCACAATTTGTTCTGGGACAAATCGGAGCTGATCAACGGGTATTCACCGGTGGTGTTGAAATTGCTTTTAACCGCCCGGGTCGAATGGATCATCAAGGGGCTCCTGGTCGCCTTTATCGGTTACAAGTTGCTGATGAACACTCCATCCTTGAAAATAAAGGGCCTTTTGTCGGGCGTGCTGATCGCCATGCTGCTGATCTTCCTTCCCCAGATCCCGCTGGCGCTCACCGAAAAATATATGGCCTATGCAGGGCTCGGAACCATGATCGGCTATGTGACCACCTTCTTCTCCTTTTTCGGCACGCTGCTCCTGATCACCCTTTTGCTGAGCTCCGTAATGAACCTGTTCAACTTCAGCAAATTTGTCAAGCATGGAGTCACTGGAATTTTTGTCATTGGCTTTTTTGTCTGCTCGGTGCTGACCGACTTTTCGAATTATTCCATTGCAAAGGATATGCACAGCGCCAACCTGAGGTTTTATGCCGTGGATGAACTGATGAAATCGGATGAATTCAAAACCATCCCTACCGGAACGCCATTTTACGCAAAGGATATGTGGAACAACCCATCCTATTGTGCACGCGGAATCACCGAACAGGAATTCAACTGGAATGAATATTTCTATGCCAAAAGCGGGGTTTCCTACCTGTTTGGCCGGGAAGATGCGCGTTTTCTTGAATATTCAAAAACGGTCACCCTGGTGCCCTACTACCTGACCATGCGGCAACCCGAAAGGTCGGAGGAGATCACCCTGGTTATGGGCCGGATGGCGCCGGTGCAGCCACAGGATACGGTGGTCAATCATTTCAGCGACCGTGCCACCATTGCCTACTATTCATCATACAAGACCTTCACCCTCACCTTCAGGGTAAAGCAGGATTCGGCCATCACCGTTCCGTTGAAGATCAACCACATCGTGGAGGAGGTGAACATGGATAAGACGATCGAAGTCACCGTTTACAATACGAAAAAGAGCCAGCCGGCTACAGTCTTCGTCCTGCAGTTCCCGGGGATTGATTTGAATTCCATCATGATCTCCAATTCAATCAATCCCAAAAACAAATATTTCTATCTTTAGCAAAAAACAAGAATGTCAGAACCCATCTACCTGAGTGTTGTTGTTCCGTCCTATAAATCTGCCGGAATCCTGGAGAAGAACCTCCCGTTTTTACTATCCTACCTGCAGAAACAGGATTACACCTGGGAGGTGATCGTGGTGGATGATGGCAGCAACGACCAGGGCGCGACGGAGGCGGTGTGCCATAAACTGAACTGCACCTTTCGCCGGAATGAAAAGAACATGGGAAAGGGAGCGGCCGTGCGCACCGGGATGATGGCAGCCCGGGGATTGTTCAGGATCTTTACCGATGCCGATATTCCCTACGAGCTCGATGCGATCGGAACCATGCTCCACTATCTCGATTTCAAGGAATTCCAGATCGTGATCGGGGACAGGAACCTTCCCGGATCCTCCTACCTGACCGAAATTTCGGGGCTCCGGAAGTTCACCAGCGTGTTCTTCACCCGCTTTGTCGGCTCGATCGTCACCACCAGCTTTTTCGACACCCAGTGCGGACTCAAGGGATTCAGGGGGGACGTGGCCGATTTTATCTTCAGGCATGCCCGCATCAACGGTTTTGCCTTCGACGTGGAGTTGCTCTACATCGCCCTGAAACAGAATTTCGAGATCAAACGGATCCCCGTCAGGCTGAACAACCAGGAAAAATCGACTGTCCGCGTGCTGCGGCATGGCATGGTGATGTTTTTCGACCTGTTTAAAATCAAGATCAACAACGTGAAGGGATTTTATAAATAATAATTATCTTTACATCATCCAGTTTTGTTGAGATGAAAAGTCTGCTCTTTTCCCTGTTGCTCATACTGGGCTTTAATGCCGCATCTGCCCAATGGCAGGTAGTTCATTCGGGAGGATCGCAAAACCTGGCAGCCGGATGCTTCATCAGCGATTCGGTCGGGTTTGTCATCAGTACCGGCGGGGTTGTTCTGAAAACCAGCGACCAGGGAACAACCTGGAACATTCAGGCAACCTTGCCGGGCGTGTTTACCTCCATCACCAAAGCCGGTCCCGATACCCTTTATGCCGGAGGAAATTGTATCTACAGAAGCTTTGATGGCGGAGATACATGGAGCCTGGTTGCTAACCTGGGGGATACCATTACCGACCTTTTATTCTTCGGATCAAAAACAGGGTTCTCCATTGTTCCCAACATCACCCATTGCGTCTGGGCCGGGTGGGACTATTATGTCGATTCCTATTATGTTGCAAAATCGACCGACCAGGGTGTCAGTTGGCAGCCTGATATGCCGATTGGGGAACGAACCAACCGTTTTCAACAGATCAACGACAGCGTAGCCTATTTCAACGGGGGGGCGCATGTAGGATATCCGCATTGTATCGATGGCTGGTACGATGTGTCGAAGAGAACAACCGACAGGGGCCTTACCTGGGCCCAGGCTCACCAACCCCCGCCGGGGAACACCTTATTTTCCTTTATCAATGCCGATACAGGTTATTTTATCAGACCGGGGTACTGGCCGGAGGATAGATATAAGATCTGGAAAACGGCGGATGGCGGGGATACCTTTACGCAATCCTTCACGGAGATCCCGGATGCTTCGGTAAAACAATGCACCTTTATCAATGAAATAGACGGGTATTTGCTGGCCGATCATCACATTGATGTCACCCGGTCAAACGGCTTGGCCTGGAGCAATGATCATACCTCATCAGAAACATTGAATTCGATGATGTACAACCCCTCTCATTTCCTTTTTGCGATGGGGTCGAACGGGTTAATCCTGAAAAAACACATCGTGGAGAGCACCCATTCCGATACAGTTTACCGGGTTAACACAGACAACAACGCATTTGATTTTGGTTTGCTGCAGGTGAACACCTCGTTGACAAAGCAACTGGTGGTCACAAATACCGGCAATATTTCCCTTGATCTCACGCTGGCCTCTTCCGATCCATTCAGGATCAGCCTGGCCGACAGTTCATTTGAAAATTCCATTCACCTGACCCTCGCCTCTTTCCGGGATACCACGGTTTTTATTCAGTTTTCCCCCACCGAAAGAAAGAGATACAGCGACACACTCTTTATTTCCGCCGACAGTATAGCGACCATCAGGATTCCGTTGTCCGGATCTGCATTTGCCGGGCTATCCGGCGATATAACGCGCGACACGGTCATCTGTACCGACACCTTGCGGATCATCGGAGATGTCACCATACTGCCCTGCGTCAGGATGACCATCTGTCCCGGAACCTATGTCTATCTGACGGATAATTTCAGGCTGAATGTCGAGGGTGTTCTCAAGGCAGACGGAACCGTGCAGCTACCCATCCGATTCGGTTACCTCAATTCATGCGCATACTGGAACGGCATCTTTGTCATCAATCCGGATACCACCGACATCACTTCGCTCTCCTATTGCGATTTCCCCGACCGGAGCAACAGTCCTTCCATTCATGTTTTCAGGGGAACGCTGGCCATGGATCATTGCACGGTGACCAACAAATCGGGAAACGGAATCATGGCCGGGCCCCATTCCAGGCTTCTGCTGACAAACAGCATCCTCCTCAATACCTCAGGCAATGCTGTTACATGTGATTCGTGCGACCTTTTCAGCGTGCAGGGGAGTGATATTTTTAACAATGCACATGGAATTGTGATTTCAGGCGGCAGGGAGGTGCTCATCCAAAACAACCAGGTTCATGAAAACACGGCCGAAGGCATCTCCGGAATCAGCGATGCAGTGATCAGGGGAAATTCCATTTTTAAAAACAGCGGGGGAATATCCTGTTCCGGCTCCCATATCCGCATTGAAAACAACAAAATTTTTTATAACACCAAACATGGAATTTATTACGACATGGGAGACGGGGGCTGTTATATCATTCAAAACCTTATCTTCAACAATGTTAATTATGACGAGCCCGATACGCATGGCATCGGCATCTATCTTACCACCCGGTCCACCTCTTCACCCACCGGTTATGTGATCGGAAACACGATTTGCAACAATGCCTACATTGGCTTTGGTACCGATCTGTTTGGCATGGGCGTTCATGCTGCGACCTTCAACCTGCAGGTTTTCAATAACATCATAAACAATGTTGCCGGGACGAACTATAATGTGATGGTGTGGCCTGAAGTGAATTTAACCATCGATTACAACTGCATCAACCAGACAGGACTTCCCGGCGAGCACAACCTCAATGCAGACCCTGGTTTTGTAAATCCCATCACCGTACTAGGCATCCCGGATATTCCGGATTACGACTGGTCGCTGAAGGGTTCGTCCCCCTGTGTGAATACCGGCGACTCGACCCAGACTGCCTTTCAGCTGCCGCTTGATTTTGCGGGTTTGCCCAGGGTGTGCGGCAACCGGATCGACATGGGCGCCTATGAATACCAGGGGCCCTTCTCCATCCACGACAACGATCTCTCATCCGGCGTCATGGTTTACCCCAATCCGGCAGCCGGAGTTCTGAATGTGGTTGTGAACAGACCCGGTTCAGTGCAATTCTTGCTCAATGACATCTCCGGGAGGAGCCTGCTCCGGGAGACATTTGTACGGAGGATTTCTGCAAATCTGGAGCCTCTTACCCCTGGAATCTACTTTTACGAGCTCCGCGATGGCCGCGGGGTTATCAAAACAGGGAAAATAGTGAAGGATTAGGCTGCACCTGCAGATCATTCTGATTCCCGCGTCTCTTCCACCCGCAGATCATCGATGTAAAACAGCTGTTTTCCGGGATTCCAGATATAGACTTTCAGGATATCGCCGGGCGATTTGATCACAGGGAGCGGCACGGAGAGGCTGACCCGTCCCCACCGGTTTAACCTGAGTTTTTGCTCGTTCAGGTTGAGCGAAGAATAGCTGTAGGGCTGATTTTTGTGCTCGAAGGAGATGACCAGCAGGGTGTTTTTATTGCTTTTTTCAGGCAGGTTGACATAGGCTGCCACGCGGATTCCCCTTTTCAGCCCGTCACCCTTTAACAGCGTATCAGGATGGCTGGGATGAAGATCCGAAACACTCCGGCACAACCCCGGGCTGTATTCCATGCGGCCATCCATGACAAAAGCAAACTTTCCCCCATGCACGATATTGCCTGACAACAGGGATGGATCTCCGAAATCGCCGGGCATTTCGAAGGGTTGCAGGTAGAGGGTGTCGAGACAGTTTTTTGATTCAAGGATATCCAGCAGTGAATCGCGGATAGCGAAGTTGTCGGCCGACTGTCCGGGGGGCAGGGTCCTGGTGATGTAGCAATCGTAATTGCCGCCGCCAAAGGTGATCCATGGTTTTTCGGGCCTGAAATAATTGACCAGCCGCTGGTGCGGATTTTCCAGCAGCGAATCAACCGGGATCTTCGATTCATTGGCGCCGAAGTGGGCATCCCAGATCATCAGCGAGCCGGCCGGAATGGTGTCGAGGTATTTCGGATCGCCGAAGAGATAACAGCGGGCCGGCGACTTTCCATAGGGATCGGCGCCCAGGTAATAGGGTACATTGTTGTCGGTGTAGAAAAACAGCCGATGAGCATAGGTAGAAGACTTTATCCAGTTTGCCGCCTCCCTGATGGTGGTCTCTTCGGGGGAAAGCGGATGCGGTACGACATAAATCCGGAAGGGTGCGATCACCACGATGGCCAGGATGACAGTGCGGAAGACAGCCCGCACGATGCCCTTCTTCCCGACGACCTCCTCCAGCGCACCGTATCCTTTGAGTGCAACGATTGCCGCCAGGGGCATCACCGCCGCAAGCACCCGGTCCAGCCCCATCGAACCTCCCATCGCTTTCCAGTAGAGGAGGGAGTGAAAAGTTAAATAGAGCAGGAATGGCGCCAGGACCAGGAAAATCAGCAGGTTGTTCCTGTGGCGGATGACCTTATCACCGGAAAAAAGATGAAGGACAGCCGCGATGATCCCGGCCAGGAAAAGGATCTCCAAAGGCAATCCCAGGGTTGAATCGCGGCTCTCAAGGAAGTGCCACAAACTGCCTGTTTTATTGTAAATCGGATGGTGGTAGTTGATGGGGTAGGGAAACTGGGTAAAAACCCAGAAGAGATCACCGTAATAAACGCTGCCCAGCAGGCTGAAGAACAACACACCGGTTGCCAGGAAGGGGAGGGCTTTGTATTGCCGAGCCCACAGCAGGGCCAGTAAAAACAGGGGAAGCAGGATAAACCCCTCGGTGCGGGCAAAGGGGATGAAGGAGATCACGATGGCGGAGGCGATGTAATTTCCGCGGATAAAGAGAAAAACCGACAGGATCATCAGGAAGCTGAACAATATTTCGGTGAGGGCCGTAGGCATCATCATGAAATAGAGCGGGGTGAAACATACAAAGACCAGCGCGGGAAATGCCGGCTTCATTTTGAGCATCCCGGCAATGCGGAAGGCAAACCATGCGGTGAGGAGGCCAAGCATGGTGTTGAAAAGTTTCACCCCCGGCAACCCGAACTGGGCAAAGGGGGATGCCAGGATGGTGAAAAGCGGACGTCCCCAGGAATAGAGAAACAGGTGCGGGTATTTGAAGGCGTAATGGGAAAGGAGGTAATGGGTGATGTTATCGGCACCGCCGAAATACCCTTCCGATAACAGCGACAGGGTAACAAGCAGGATACAAAGAGCGGCCAGGATGACCAGATGGAGTTTATGCCTGAAAAAACCTGTCATGGATGCGTGTTCAACCGGCACAAAGATAGGAAAGGGGAGCAAGCGGGTTTCAAATTTCCTTAGATTTGTACGGAAATCAATTTTTCACGGTTTATGCGCACGGCTAAGGGTCTCCTGTTTTTTTTGATATTGCTGGTCCTCTCAGCCCCCGCACTTCACCTGGCCCTGAAGGTGATCAGGGAGCCCGACCTGCATGGCTATTATCACCAGACCGAACCCCCGTCGCTCGATTCCCTGACCTGGAAAAGATGGTTTTCCTCCGTTTTCCAGGACCCATTTGCAACCAGGGTAAACGACTATTCCGGCCTCCGCAAATCGCTGATCCGCATCAACAACCAGTATGACTTTACACTTTACGGACTGACCCACGCCAGGGGATTTATCCTGGGCAAAAGCGGGTATCTTTTCGAGGAGGATTACATTCATGAATACAACGGCGATTATTTCATCGGGCGGGCGGCCATCGATAAAAAACTGTCGCGCCTGAAGAATGTATCGGACAGCTTACGTGCCCATAACATCCCATTGATCCTGGTCTATGAACCGGGGAAGGCCAGTTTTTTTCCTGAATACATTCCCGGCCGGTTTCATCCTGAAAGTAAAAGGGAGACCAATTCCGACTATTTCATCCGGCGAAGCCGCCAGCTGGGACTCTCTTTCACAGACCTGAACAGCTATTTCCTGGCGATGAAGGATACCGCACGCCACCCGCTCTTCCCGCGTTATGGCATGCACTGGAGCCTGTATGCCGTTCCGTTTGCGGTTGATACGCTCAGCAGGCTGATTGAATCGGAGACCGGGAAGCAACTGCCCGATTTCAAGACCAGTAATCTCGCTACTTCCATGACACCGAGGGGAACCGATAACGACATTGGCGAATTGCTCAACCTGGCCTGCCCGCTGAAACCCACCCCCGGGGCCTATCCTTCCATTGTTTTTCAACCTGGTGCCAAGAAGTCAGTTTCTGCGCTGGTCATTGCCGACAGCTATTACGTGAACATCGTGGAGGACTACGGCAGCAAGTTGTTCAAAACACAGGATTACTGGTACTACAACAACAAGCTCTATCCATACCAGAACAATGATCCGCCCAGATATGTCGACAAATCGGATCTCAGGGCAAAACTTGAAACATATGATGTGGTGCTGCTCATGGTTTCAGAGATCAACCTTCATTGCGGATTCTGGAATTTTGCCGATGAATCTTTCCTGGCGTTTCATCCTGAGAAGAAAGATCCGAAACGGTACGACATCGAAAATGAGATCAGGAATGACCGGGAATGGTTCCGTTTTATGGTAGGCAAGGCCAGGGTGCAACAGAAACCGCTGGAGGAGATGATCAGGCGTGACGCCGAATTTACCTTTTTCTCCAAATACAGCAGCCTGGCCGGGAAAAGTTACCTGGATTCGGTCGACTACATGGCCTTAAGCATCAAAAACAACCCGGAATGGCTGGCCCTGGTCGAAAAAAAGGCCAGAGAACGCAGCATCAGTCTCGATTCCATGGTGATGCTCGATGCCATTTATTCCTATGATCAACTGAAAAAAAAGCATTAAATTTGTCTGTTGCTGATTCACTATACCGGCCTGCATGAATAGAAAAACCAAGAGACTGCTCGTTTTCGGCTTCCTGATCCTGTGTTCCGTTGTCATGCTGGCGTTGGGTTTGAAGTATTTTCCCTTCACCAAGGTGATGAAGATGCCCGCCGGTTCGGAACAGGTATTTGTCGATCCGCAAAAAATCAGGACCCTTTCGCCCAACACCCTTTACTTTGATTTTGAGCTGGCCCCCGGCAAAGAGATGCCCGGAGGATTCTACAAAGGGCAGGCCCACTCGGGGCAGTATTCGGTGAAGGCCTTCGGGCAAAACAGCTTCAGCGTTGCCGTTGAACGAACGGCCAGGGAGATCGGGGTACAAAACCTGAAAGCCGTGGCGCTGAGTGCCTGGCTGTATATATTTCCAACAAAGAAAGAGGTAAAGGGAAGCATGGTCTTCACCGCCTCCAACGAACTGGGAGTCAATGTGTGCTGGGAGGGGATCGGGGTGGTTGAACCCGAGGTTCCGCAGGGGAAATGGTTCAAGGTGAGCAAATATTTCGACCTCTCCAAAGTCCAGTTCAAGCCCGACTACAAGATCCAGGTCTATTTCTGGAACAACAGCAGTACCGACATCCTCATTGATGATTATACCATTGTCTTCGGCGGACCGGTCGACCGCCGCGGCGACTCGGCGTGGGTTGACATGACAAAACCGGCCGGATACACCCCCCGGTTCAACTATCCCCCTTTCCCTGTTTCCTATCTTGAGAAGGAGCCGGCGGGTACCTCCTCAAAGGTGGCTGAGATCTCCCCGGGCGACCAGGTGGTTGCCGGCAATTTCCTGAATACCGGCAACGACGGACTTTTTATCATCCGGCAGGATGGCCGGCCGGCCGGCTATGCCTTTTGCCCGGAGACCCGCGAATTCCGGAAAGTAACCCTGAACAACGCATCAGCACTGGCCCCGGTTCAGCGGGTCAATAAAATTCTGAAGGGCAAATTCCTGGGAAGCCAGGCCGACCAGCTCATCGTGAGCGGCGAAAAGGGCTGGGTGCTTGCAGCACTCGAACCAATTCCCAGCCTGTGTAAGGCAACGGGAGCTTTGCAAACGAGCCTGAAGCTCCTCTGGAAATCGGAGTTACCGGTCACCTCCATTTACGCCGGTGACTTCAATGGCGACCGCCAGGCTGAAATCCTGGTCATTTCGGACAACGGCTCATGGAAGGTGATGTCGTTCGACGCGAAGGCAGGTACCGGGGGCAACTGGAAGGTAATGGCCGAAGATGATCACGAACCGGTAAAGGATTGGATTAAAGGCAGCCAGGAGCCGGGCATCTCGGCCGGGCGATTCCTCCCGGGTTCCTCCTGCGACCTGGTTTTGACCGTGGCAAAGCGCAATGGGGAGAAAGCCTGTTCCTACACCCTGATGAAACTGAACCTTGCCCGCATGAAGTGGGATCCGCTCTACAGCGAGCAACAGAAACACGTGGGGAAAACCTTCGGGCCGGATACGCTCAAACCTTCCGACCTCTTTTTCACCCTCAATTCGCAGGCGGGGAACGAGGGAAAGGTATACCGGTACAACCGCGACTGGCGGTATGACCTGAAAGAGATCCGCTTCAACGATACCACCTTCAGGATTGTATCGGATGTCGATTTCCAGGGGTTCGACAAGGACCGCAATCCAAAATATTATGAAACGCTGACCCTGGTCCCCGGATATTTCCTGTCGCCTTCAGCCGGCACATTCCTGGTCATCGGATCGGTGAAGAAGGAGCGGCACTATGAATCCATATTACCCGATTTTGTCCAACGCTATGCGCTTCCCAATCAAAAGTAACCGCAAATCCATGAACCATCTCCTGAGATATATCCTGCTCTGCTTCTTCGTTCCCGGGTTAGTTATGTCGTGCGGACAATCTACGAAATCGCTGGAGGTTGCAAGTGAAGAGTTCGTTGTCAAGAACTTCAACCCCCTTGCCAACTGGAAACCGGACCAGATCCTCTACCTTGATTATTCAGATGCCATCACCCGGGGTTTTATCATTCCCACCGCCAGGCAGGTGGAGGGCGGATTGTTTCAACTCAGGTTTATGTTGAAAAACAAAGGAACCGCGCCGCAAAATTTCCGCTACAAGATCTTTTACCAGAATGAATCCTATAAATTCCCCGAACGTGACCCGGCCGACAGTACCCGGCAGCACCCCAATGCCTGGGAAAACTTTTACGGAAGCTGGGAAGATGGATCGCTCCTCTTTGCCGAAACAGGGATCATCCCCGCCGACAATGAGTTTCATGCCGTTGAAAGCACCTTCCGCATTGTCGGGAACCCAAGGGATGAACAGCGTTATTATTCGGGCAATCAAAACGACCGGTGGAAACGCAATCCCAGGGTTGGAAATTACAGCTTCATGCTCGTGGTCACCTCAGAGTTGAATGTGAAACAAAAGATCATCCCCGAAAATGTGCAAAACCTGGCCATGAAGAGTGAATCAGGGTTTGTGAACCCCTGGTTTTATTTTCTGTACGGGGCAGGAAGATCTTTGAAAAACACCATCATACAGCGATCTCCTTCCATGCTGAAGGTCATGGCCAGTCCCGATCCCGGTGCCGGCATCTACATCAATCCGGGCTCCTTTTCGAAGGAGGATGTGGAGAAATTAAAGATGAACAATTGCGGCCAGGATTCAACGCTATACCGGACTGCGGCCTTCGATCAGTTTTTCCATTACGTCGATCCGGCCACGAAGATGAACAACATCCCGGTGATTGCCGATATCCTGAACGGGAATTATTCAAGGCTGGACTACAACTGGAACAAAAGGTTTTACCGAAAGGAGGAGTTGGTGGCCATCACGGCCACGGTGACCAAACAGCCTTGTGAAACGGTCATCTCCGACCCCGTTGATCATAAAATCACCCTCCGGAATCCGAAATCGGAATTCGGAAAATGGCAGAAACAAAATGCCGGGGTGATCACCCGCCACGGGCTGACCTTCGGAAAATACACCCTCAAGTGCAAGCTGACCGAACTGCTGAACAGGAACAACATGTGGAACGGGGTGACCAACGCGATCTGGCTGATCACCCAGGCCCAGGCCGACTGGAACTTCCGCCGCGACTGCAACAACGCCGGGTACATGGCCAACTATTACGGCGGACAACAGGATCAGCGGGTGAAAAATGTGGGCTATTCAGAGATTGATTTCGAGATCCTGAAAACGGTGCCCTACTGCCCGTCATGGCTCCTGCCGCCTGCTTATTTCCAGGGGACCGATGACCAGAGCAATGTGCAGAACTGGAATATTCCTTTTCCCGAAGAGATCCTGGCCGACGATGACAAGATCATGGTATCCTGCACCAACTGGGACATGGCGTGCTGGCAGCCCGCAGACTTTACCGATGGCTGTTACCCGGTACATTATGAAAACAAAACCTTCTGGGCCCACCGCTGGGATAAGAACTACCGGGCGCTGACCCAGAAAACGCCGGAGCGCGACGACGAACTCTTCGCATCAAAATATTACTATTTCCAGATCGACTGGCAGCCCGACAAAATCATCTGGCGGATCGGACCGGAAAAAGACAAACTCCGCGTGGTTGGCTATATGGACGACAAGGTCACCTCCATCCCGAATAACCAGATGCTGCTGATCGTCACCCAGGAGTTCCACAACACCAAATGGTGGGTGGGTTCTGCCTATTCGCAGGACAACACCCCCTTCCCCAAGGAAGATTATGTCGGCGAAATTTTTGAACTGACCATTGAATAGGACTTGAAATAAAAGCAGGATCACAATTTAAATGTAACGTATGAAGATCATTGTATTAGGTGCCGGCCTCGTAGGAGGCCCGATGGCCCTCGACCTCGCAGCCGATCAGAACCTGACGGTTGCCATTGCCGACATTAACCAGGAAACCCTAGCGAAACTCCTCGAGCGGCAGAAATCCCGCGGTACTACGGGAAAAGCGATCACAACCCTTGTTGCCGACCTCAAGGACCCTGACCGGGTGGCCCAGCTGGTGAAGGATTACGACATGGTAATCAACGCGGTGCCGGGCTTCATGGGCTTTCAAACCCTCAAAGCCGTCGTTGGCGCAGGTAAAAATGTAGTCGACATTGCCTTCTTCATCGAGGATCCGTTCCAGCTTGACGAGCTGGCCCTCCGAAACAATGTGACAGCCATCATGGATATGGGCGTGGCGCCCGGCATGTGCAACGTACTCATCGGGTATGCCGACCACCTGCTCGACGAAACGGAAAATATCCTCTACATGGTGGGCGGACTTCCCGAAATAAGGGAATGGCCCTATGAATACAAGGCCGTGTTTTCACCCATCGATGTAATAGAGGAGTATACCCGCCCGGCACGGTACATTGAAAACGGGAAATTTATTGTCAAACCGGCCCTCTCAGATCCCGAGCTGCTGAACTTTCCCGGCATCGGGACTTTGGAAGCCTTCAACACCGACGGGCTGCGTTCATTGGCCCATACCGTGAAATGTCCCAACATGAAAGAGAAGACGCTACGGTATCCCGGGCACATTGAGAAGATGCGGGTACTGCGCGAAACAGGCTTTTTCAGCCAGGAGGAGGTGGAGGTGCAAGGGATCCGCATCAGGCCCATGGATCTCACAGCCAAACTGCTCTTCCCGAAATGGAAGCTGAAAGAGGGAGAGGTCGATATCACCGTAATGCAGGTCATGGTCGAAGGAAAGAAGGACGGCAAGGCTGCCCGCTACATCTGGGACCTCTATGATAAATACGATCCGGCCTCCGGGATCCATTCCATGGCCCGTACCACAGGTTATTCAGCCACCGTAGCCCTGCGCATGATCGCCGCCGGCCTCTATACCCAAAAGGGCATTTCTGTTCCCGAATTTATCGGAAAACGACCTGAATGCGTTGCTTACCTGCTCAATGGATTGAAAGAAAGAGGAATCGTTTACCGGGAAACCCATTAAAATTCATCCGGGTCAATCGCCTGCTTTTTCTTTTTGTCTTTGATGGGCCCGGGTGTTCCCTCTTCACCACAGTTGATATCCACGGAGAGGGGTTGTAACGGCGCATCGAAATCGCGTTTGGAATACCGCAGGCCGGGGTCGCCATACACCCGCTGCATATAGAGTGCCCAGATCGGCAATGCCATGTTGGCGCCCTGTCCGAGGGTGATGGTGCGGAAATGGGCAGCACGGTCTTCGCACCCTACCCAAACCCCTGTCACAAGGTCGGGCGTGATCCCCATGAACCAACCGTCGCTCTGGTTTTGGGTGGTGCCTGTTTTCCCGGCAATGGGATTATCGAATCCATACTTATACCGCAGCCTGATGCTGGTCCCGGCTTCCACCACCCCCTTCATCAGCTGGATCATCAGGTAGGCGGTCTCCTCGCTGATGGCCTCCTGCGATTTGGGATTGAAGGTCTGGAGAACATTCCCGTTTTTATCCTCAATGCGTGTGATGAAAATGGGTTCGACATATACCCCCTTGTTGGCGAAAACGCTCATGGCGCCCACCATTTCGTAGAGACTGATGTCGCATGAACCCAGCGCAATGGAATACACCGCCGGAATATCGCTCGTGACACCCATTTTATGGGCCATGGCCACCACGGCTTTGGGTGAATATTTCTTGATCAGCTGGCCCGATACCCAGTTGTTGGAGTTGGCCAGGGCCCACCGCAGCGTAACCAGTTGTCCGCGCCGCTCATCACTGGAACTTTCCGGGGCCCATACCTGTCCGTTGCCGAGGTCGATCACCGGCTGCACATTGGGATACCGCGAACAGGGTGATTCTCCCTCCTGCATGGCCAGGGTGTAAAGAAAGGGCTTAAAGGTTGAACCAACCTGCCGTTTGCTCAGCTTCACATGATCGTACTGGAAAAACCGGTAATCGATCCCGCCAACATAAGCCTTGACAAACCCCGTGTGCGGATCCATGGACATCAGTCCCGACTGGAGGAAGAATTTGTAATACCGGATGGAATCCATGGGGGTCATTACGGTATCGATCTCACCACGATAGGAGAATACCTTCATTTTGGCCGGTACCTTGAAGTCCTGGAGGATCTGGTCATCCGTATAACCTTCCGTTTTAAGGCGGGAATATCGGTCGGAACGGCGCATGGCCGAAAGCAGGAGGCTGATGGTCTCTTTTTTTGCCGCATCCGGTTCAAAAACAAAGGGGGCGTTCGGAATTCCTTTCCAATGTTCGAAGAAGGAGGGCTGAAGCTCTTTGCCAAGATATTCATGCATCGCCCTTTCGGCATACTCCTGCATTTTATAGTTGATGGTGGTATACACCTTGAGCCCGTCACGATAGAGATTATAGGGTGTGCCATCCTCCTTGGGGTTCTGGTTGCACCACTCGGCCAGCACCATGCGCAGGTATTCGCGAAAATAGGTGGCAATGCCGGTGGTATGATCCTGGAGCCGGTAATTGGTCATGTCGACCGGGATCTGTTTCAATGAATCGAGTTCGGTGGTACTGATATATCCATATTTCGCCATCTGGTGCATGACCGTGTTGCGGCGTTCAAATGCACGGGCGGGGTTACGAACGGGGCTGAACCAGGTAGGGGCCTTCAGAATGCCGATCAGGACGGCGGCCTCTTCAACGTTAAGCTGATCGGGCCCTTTGTTGAAGTAAGTTTTGGCGGCCGATTTGATCCCGTAAGACTGACTGCCGAAATCAACGGTATTCAGGTACATGGCGAGGATCTCATCCTTGGAATAATTTCGCTCGAGCTTCACCGCCGTGATCCATTCCTTGAATTTGATCATCACGGTCTCCCAGAAGGTCCTGTTCTGTTTGCGCGGAAAGAGGTTTTTGGCCAGCTGCTGCGTGATGGTGGATCCGCCTCCTTTGGACGATCCGGTGGTCATTCCCCAGAAAACCCTGAAGATGGCGATCACATCAATTCCCGAATGTTCTTCAAACCGGGCATCCTCGGTAGCGATCAAGGCATTGATCACGTTGGGGGAGAGGTCCTGGTACTGCGAATTCGATCGGTTCTCAATGTAATACTTTCCCAGTAACTTGCCGTCGGTCGAAATTACCTCGGTGGCCAGGTTGCTTTTTGGATTTTCAAGCTCCTCGAAGGAGGGCATGTTGCCCAACAGGCCGGAGGTGACCGAGATAAAGAACAGGGCGATCAGAAGGACCAGAACAACATAGGAGATCCAGAATCCCTTCAGATATTTCTTATACGGCACTTTTCTGGAGTGAGGTTTTGGCACTTCGTTCAGGATCGGAATATGTGAAATCGGGTTATTCATTCTTTTTCAATACGTAAACCAATGTCCCGCAGCCCTTGGAGTTCGCTGACCCGCATGGCCTGTTCCAGCTCGAACCCGTATTTTCCCTTCTGCCTGAACTGAACCCCTTTCTGCAGCAGGAACCGGCTGAACTTAATGTCGCCCATTCCCGATCCCAGCCATCGGCCGTCATAATCAGCCAGCGTGAGTTCGAGGGTATCGCGCGAGATTTTTCCGTCGGGGTATTTGGTGTTCAGGAAGAGGTAGAGGTTGCTGTAAGGATAGATGGTGGAATTCCGCACATTGAGATAAACATTGTACCGCAGTGCGATGTTTGATATGGTCACATCGAACTTCAGTCTCCTGTTTGCCTTCCAGACGCCGTTCTCCACTTCAAAGTTCTCTTCAAATATCCGGTTTGAATCACAGGAAATCATCATTCCCGCTAACAGAAGGACGAACAGAAGAATTTTCTTTCCAGGGTATATTCCCATGATGCGCTCTTGCAGCAGAAGTCGTTTATAAATGGTCGAAACGGGTGAGGTCGTCCTGGACTGCACCATTGTCAAATTCCGATTTTTTCTCGGTTATTTGTGCAAAATCTTCCAATTTTTCAGGCAGATTTCCCTTTTTATTCTCCTCCTGGATCGAGATCACGTTGTCGACCGGGATGGCCATCAGGTTGCTCGGTTCCTGGATATAGGAATACCACATGAGCCGCTGGAAAATGTCGGTTTTCTGATGTACGGCTTCCCCATGTTTGGTCTTCAGCCTGATTTCAGTGTTTGGCATCCCTTTGATGGCATCCACGTAGGTGTCGTACTCATAGTTGAGGCAGCATTTGAGTTTCCCGCACTGGCCGGCCAGTTTCTGTGGATTCAGGGAGAGTTGCTGTACCCGGGCCGAATTGGTGGTCACCGATTTGAAATCGCTCATCCAGGTTGAACAGCAGAGTTCCCTTCCGCAGGAGCCGATTCCGCCGAGCCGGCTTGCCTCCTGCCTGGCGCCAATCTGCCGCATTTCAATGCGCAATTTGAACTCCTCGGCCATCAGCTTGATCAGTTCGCGGAAATCAACGCGGTCCTCGGCAGTGTAATAAAAAATAGCTTTGGTATTGTCTCCCTGAATTTCAACATCGTTGATTTTCATGAGCAGTCCAAGCTGGTCGGCGATGGCCCGCGAACGAAACATGGTGGGAATCTCCTGGTCAACGGAGGAAATCCATTTTTCTATGTCGGTAAGCCGCGCCTTGCGGTAAACTTTTTTAATGTCATCAGGATTGGCCGAAGGATTCTTTTTTCTGAGCTGAAAACGGACCATCTCCCCCGCCATGCTTACAATGCCGATGTCATGCCCCGGAGATGCTTCAACGGCTACGATTTCTCCCACCGCCAATTCCAAATCGGGCGGTATGCGGAAATAATCCTTGCGGCTGTTCTTAAACCGCACTTCAACGACATCCACCATTTTCGATCCGGATGGAACCGGGATGTTGCTGAGCCAGTCGAAGGAATCAAACTTACTGCAGCTGTGCTGAAAAACAGTGTCGTTTTTATTGTAAAGTTTTGGAGTCTGGCAGCATCCGCGGCTTAAAAACGGATTATCGGGCCGCCTGACCTGATGGAACTCCTGCATGCCAAAATCTTCCTCATACACCTCTTTTGGTGTTGTTACTGCGGGCTGATCTGGTGTATTTTCAACGTTTTCCATATCCATCAAAATCCTCACAAAGGTATGATATTCGGTTTAAACTTCCGAACAAATTTTAGAGACAGGTCAAGGAAGAGCGTTGGGCCATGTGCATTGCGTTCAATGTGAAACAGGGCATCGTTGAGCAGGGTGTTGAATTCAACAAGCACATCGGATGTGATGAACGGTGAAAAACCCTGGATGAACCTGAGCTCTTCCCCCTCAACTCCCTTTGGAACCTCATGCCTGTAATTCATGGTTGCACAGTACCCGGTCACCTTGAGGGCATAGGTCAGGAAACTCTTCTGCTTTTCTCTTCCGGTTTTGGAGATCTCGGCAGCGAATCCAACCAGATCCGGGATCTTTCCTGCGAAACAAGCCCGCATCCAGTTGCGGAAAACATCAAAGTGAATGACATCCTCCTCGTTCACGGCGACATCGGAGTTGGCTGACCTGGGAATCTTGACCATCAGCGTTCGTGAAAGAATGGTGTTGATGATCTGTTCAGGCTCCTCCGAAATCAGGATAAAAAGTGTTTTTTCGGGTGGTTCCTCGAGGATCTTCAGGATTTTCGGTGCGGCGGAATAGAACAATTTTTCAACCATCCAGATGATCATCACCTTGTAATCCGATTCATAACTTTTGTAGCTCAGGGTGGTGATGATCTCGTTGCAGTCGTCGGCATTGATGATCCCCTGCTTGTTTTCGATCCCGATCGACTCATACCAGTTCTGGAGCCCCGCCTGGAAATTGTTTTCCAGCAGAAATTTCCGCCAATCCTCGATGAAATGCTTGCTTTGCGGTTTTTTGGTGACCCGCTTGGTGGTGGCCACCGGATAGATGAAATGCAGGTCGGGATGGATCAGCTTCTCATATTTTATGCAAGACCGGCATGTCCCGCATGAATCTATTTCATTCCATAAGATGTCCGGGCTTTCTGAATTCTCTTTCGTAATTCCTTTTTTACCGGTGCAGTTGATGAACTGGGCGTAGGCGACGGCCAGAGCAAATTTCTGGCTGTCCTCCGCTCCGAAAAACAACTGGGCGTGACTCACCCGCTGGTCCAGGACTGTCTGAATCAGTTTACGCTTGATTTCCTCATTTCCGGCAATTTCGCTGAACCTCATCTCATCAGGATTCAATGTGTCGTGCCACGAAGGGGACACGACTTTGAGGTTGCAAATTTAGCGGATTTTCCCGATTCAGAGGCTGCGAATTCATCGCCGGCCTATTTTAGGACAGCGGAGGACCGGCTTCATTGCCAGAAAATTTCAGGAACGGGCACCAGGGAGCGGAACATCAGGGAGGGTGTGGGTTCCGGGACCAGAGATATGGAACGGACCAGGTATTTCAGGACCTTCTTTTTCCTTCCTACAAAACTAACCTGGGAATTAACTTCTACCAGTTTGAAACGGATCAGGGTTGCCATGGCTTTTCCGGGTTAATGTTTGTCGATCTTGATTGTTTCAACATCTCCGGAGGTAAATATGCGCAGGAAGTATACCCCGGCAGGCGATCCGGACAGTGAAAAAGCGAATTTCCGTTCCTGTGTCAGCAAAGCGGTCATGATCTGTTCTCCCTGCATGTTCGACAACTCTATCCTCCCGTCAAGGGTTTCAGCTTCGCCCCGCCGTTCCAGCGTGAACATGCCGGTGGTGGGATTCGGGTAGACGACAAAGGAGGATTTGTTGGAGGAATTTCCGTTGACGGACATGATGATCATGTTGGAGATGGCCGGGTTACAGGAAACACACGAGAGGTTGGATACCAGGATACACGACACGCGGTCGTTGCCGGCGGGCACATAGGAATAGACCGGGCCGCCGGGGCCTACATTCACGTCGTTGACCCTCCATTGATAGGCAGGGGCCGTTCCCCCGTTGACCGGGGTGGCCGTGAAGGTGACGGTGGTTCCCGCCGGGACGGGGTTGGCCGACGCCGCGATTGAAACACCCACAGGCATGATCCCGTTCACCACCATGTTCACCGTGTTGGATGTGGCAGTATTTCCCTGGACGCATGCGGAGTTTGAGGTCAATATACAGGTCACGGCAGCATTGTTTACTACAGAATAGGCGAAGGTCCTTGTGCCGGTCCCGGCATTCACCCCGTTTACCTTCCACTGGTATTGCGGGTTGCTGCCGCCGTTCACCGGTGTTGCTGCAAAGGTGACCGGGGTGTTCGGGCATACCGGGTTTGCAGAGGGCGCGATGGCTATGCTAACCGGGAGTACCGGGTTGACGGTCATGACGACTGCATTCGAGGTGGCCGGGTTCCCGGTGGCGCAATTGTTATCAGCCGTTACGGTACAGGTTACCTCATCGTTATCGGATGGGGAGAAGGTGTAGGTTGGCGAGTTGGTTCCGGCCGCCACGTTGTTCACCTTCCACTGGTAGGAGGGGGCATATCCGCCGTTTACAGCGGTTGCGGTAAAGGCCACCACAGCTCCCAGGCAAACCGGGTTGGCACTGGCGGCGATCGAAACACTGACAGCCGCCACCGGGAGCTCTTCAATGATCGCACTCCCGTTCATCATGATGCTCTGGACCCCGTTGGTTCCTTCAACGGTATAGGTTCCGGCTGCCTGGCCCGGCCAGGAAAGGAGCAATCCGGTGCCGGGAACCGGGGAGCCGGCGCTGATGCCATTTTTCTTAAGCTGGTAGCTTACGTTCACCTGCGAGTTGCTCAGTGTGACCGGTAAGCCCGGACTACCCTCGCAGTATGATCCGGATCCGGCAACATCGTACACATTCAGTGCAGACTTTGTCCCGGTGATGGTCCCGAAAGAGGTCAGGCCATTGGCCGTAAGGAGGTGCAGCACCGGATCGGCTGCCTGGTAGGTGATAAATGGCAGCGGGTTGACCTTGACACAGGATATCTGATCTTCTGTTCCTGACACATCAGCCGGCACATACTGAAAAACGGCATTGCAGCTGAAGGAAGAAATGGAGTTGGAGGTGAGGTTCCAGTACCGGACCAGGTAATGCTGGTTGTTCGGATCTGCGGGGTATTTGGCATTCACCAGGTTGACCCCGGCATAATTTCCCGTTCCGAAAATTCCGCTGGTGAAGTTCAGGGTGACTGGCGAATATTCAGGTGTGGCCGTGTGGTCACCGACAGGGAAGGTGAAGCTTCCCGGGGCGGAGAATGCTTTTTTAACCTGGCCTGCACCGGTGGCGACAATCATTGCGGAGGATGAAGGGACTCCCGCGATCGTGGAGGAGCTCCCCAGGAGGAGGTCGTTCAGTCCAAGATTGAGGAACCCGTTGGTAAGTTTCAAATGGCCATTCGTTGTGACATTCATATTCAGGTCGATGCCGTCACTGTTGGCTATTTCAAGGGTCGAGTTTGTTGCGGCCGAAAGGATGCCGGTTCCGGAGATGGTTTGGGGACAGGTTCCGTTGAGGGTTACGGTTCCGGCGCTGGCCGGGGCAAAATTAAGGATCCCTCCGGCGCCGACTGAGATGTTGCCCCGGATGGAATGGCCTGGAGTTCCGGTCATGTTGAAGTTCAGCGTGCCTCCGGTCACGGTGAGGTTATCGATGGATACCGTGTTCCCTCCCTCCGCAGAGAGGGTCGCGCCCGGGGCGTCCAGTTCAAAATTGGCATAATTTCTTCCTGAGAAGGATAGGGGAACTCCGGCCGTGACTTTATAGAGACTCCCGGTCTGGAATACCACGACGCTGCCGGGCTGTGAGGCCCCGAAGGGATGGGCTCCTCCCTGGTGGACCAGGGTCGACCCGTTGGTAAATACGACGGATTGAAGGGAGGCCGTTCCAAAGGGATTTCCCGAGGAGAGGGCGCCTGCCGTAAAGGTGGATCCGAAATTAAAGGTGATCGCTCCCGGGTCGGTTGCTGTGAGCCGGTTTGCTGTTTCTGCAGAGGAGGAAAAGGCCATACTCCCGCCGATGGATCCTGTGGCCCCGTTGCCCAGGGCGATTGAAACAGCATGAACCCCGTCCAGATTTAAGGAACACCCGGCGGGGACCTCCAGGTCGGTTCCGGCCTCTCCGGCAATGGTCAGCACCGCATCCGCTTCACTTTGCAGGCTAACCCCGGTATTGCCGGAAAGGATCATCCGGGCGATTGCCTGGGAGGGAACGTGGGTAATTACGCAGGATGATCCATGGGTGAACTGCAGGATGTCGGTTGCCTGTGGCGTGGTGCGGACCGGGGTCCAGTTGGCCGGGATGGTCCAGTCGGCCGTTCCGGCCTGGTTCCAGGTGTAGCTTCCCGATCCCGAAGTCCCGTTGGCGATAATGGAAACATCATCAATACCCAGGGCCTGCGCGCTGGTAGTGGTGGATCCGCTTATGACAGAGTAATTCCAGGCAAGGTACAGGCTGCTGCCGGGAGCAAGGGTAACCGGCAGGTTTTTCGCGGTGATATAGCCTGTATCGCCCGGGGCGATGGGATACCCGGTATTGGCCGGATCGGCTCCGGCGAAACTGGTTAAAAAATCCGGTCCGGCCGAAGTCCATGCATTGCCATCCGCCGAATAATAGAGCTGAACGGAAAAGCCGGCGGTGTTGGTCCCGGCACGGTATTTTTCAATGGTATAGCTTACGGTAAAATCATTTACCAAGCTGGTTCCGTCATTTTGCAGGAGGAGATAGAGGTTCACACTTTTTGATGCCGTGCTGGAAGAAAGTCCGCCGAGTGACCGGTCAGTTGCGGTGGAAGCTTCACCGGCTCCAAAATTATAGATGCCATTGGGTGCGGTTGACGACATGTTGTTGCCTGCCCGCTGCTCGGTGGAGGTCCCGGCCGTGGCATAGGATCCGACCGTTCGCACGGTGGTGTGTTTATCCGCCTTCCAGCTCGAAGTAAGCGTGGCAGTGGCAGATGAGCCAAAGTTGAAATTTTCGGTGAAGGTACCTCCGGCCGAAATATTCACCTGCGCCCAACCCTGGTAACCCATACCAAAGGCCAGGATCATGAGTAACATGAAGGTTTTCATAGGTAAAAGTTTTAAATGGCACATAACAGAAAATGCAGTTGTTTTGTGCTTAATCAGCCAAAAGGGAAATGGTGGGAGGGATGTTAATAACTTTTACCTGGTTCGTGAGAATACAAACAGGACAGACAGCTTCAATGGCTGTTTTTCAAGTAAAAAGAAACGGAAAACAGGAATCAGATCACCTTCGCACACATGAACTCCCGGTTCATGCGGGCAATGTTTGAGCGGGAGATCAGCTTGGGGCACTCAGCCTCACAGGCATATGTATTGGTGCAGTTCCCAAAGCCAAGTTCATCCATCATTTTGACCATCTTTTTCACCCGCTGTTTGGCTTCGATCTGGCCTTGGGGAAGCAGGGCGAACTGAGATATCTTGGCAGAAACAAAGAGCATGGCGGAGGCATTTTTACACGCAGCCACACAAGCGCCGCATCCGATGCAGGCAGCTGCATCCATGGCCAGTTCAGCATTGATCTTGCTTACCAGGATGTTGTTGGCTTCGGCAGCGCCGCCGGTATTCACCGAAACATAGCCACCCTCCTGGATGATCTTGTCAAAGGCCGAACGGTCGACCATCAGGTCCCTGATCACCGGGAAGGGTTTCGCACGCCAGGGCTCAATGACGATGGTATCGCCATCCTTGAATTTTCGCATGTGAAGCTGGCAGACGGTCACAGCATCATCAGGACCATGAGGCCGGCCATTGATATACAAACTGCACATCCCGCAGATGCCCTCCCTGCAGTCATGATCAAATACCACAGGATCTTCATTCCTGCCGATCAGTTCTTCATTCAGGATGTCTAACATCTCCAGGAAGGAACAATTGGGAGAAATGTTATCAAGGGAATAGCTTACAAATTTACCCTTGGATTTAGAATCCTTTTGTCTCCAGATTTTCAGCGTCAGCTTCATAATTATAGGCATTAGGCATTAGGCATTAGGCATTAGGGAAATGGCCAGTGGATAATGCTTGGTTTTATTTTTTATCAATATAAGAATCAAGTTTTTGTAAAAGTTTATTAAACATTTTACCAATTTCATCAATTTTCCCGGTAACTGACGACTTTATTGTTTCATCGATATAGTTCAGATCTCTAGCAATGACAAACAATGTTTCTAGTTCATAAAGCGACCCCCTTGAGATTCTAATAAATTGAATATAATTTTTTGTCGAATCTCTTCCCCAGCCTTCTGCAATATTGGCAGGAATAGAAACACCTGCCCTCCTAATCTGGCTGGTCAATCCAAATACCTCATTTTGTGGAAAACTCTTTGTAATCGCATATACCTCATCCACCAGTTTTATCCCTTTCTGCCAAACAATCAAATCTTTATATGACTCAATTTTTTTATTCTCCATTCCCGTAAAAATCAAATCCCTAATGCCTAAAACCTAATGGCTAATGGCCAATCCCTAATGGCTAAAGCCTAATGGCTATTTATACACCCTCTGTTTCACCTCGATCTCCTCATAAACCAGATCTTCTTTGTGCAATTTGAACTGCCCTTCGGAAATATATTCCCATGCCGCCACGTACTTAAAATCTTCGTCATTGCGCTTGCACTCGCCTTCGTCGGTCTGGTACTCTTCGCGGAAATGGCCGCCACAGCTTTCGTTGCGGTTGAGGGCATCAAATGCCAGCAGTTCGCCTAATTCAAGGAAGTCGGCAACCCGGTTGGCCTTTTCCAGCTCAACATTCAGTTCATCCAAAGTACCTGGAATTTTTACATCTTTCCAAAATTCGGCACGCAGTTTCCGGATAAGTTCAATGGCCTTCTTCAGACTGGCTTCGGTGCGCGCCATCCCTACATTTTCCCACATGATCTTTCCCAGTTCTTTATGAAAATGGTCAACGGATTTGGTCCCTTTTACGGCTATTAACTTCTCAAGGCGTGCATTGACCGCTTTTTCGGCCTCAGCGAACTCTGCCTTATCTGTTGACATGCGGGCAACACGGATCTCGCCTGCGAGATAATTCTGAATGGTATAGGGCAGTACGAAATAGCCGTCGGCCAGTCCCTGCATCAGCGCAGAGGCGCCGAGGCGGTTGGCGCCATGGTCCGAAAAATTGGCTTCACCGGCAGCGAACAAACCGGTCACGGTGGTTTGCAGTTCATAGTCAACCCAGGTGCCGCCCATGGTGTAATGTACGGCCGGGTAAATCATCATCGGGTTTACATAGGGATTTTCATCCACGATCTTTTCATACATCTGAAAGAGATTGCCATAACGCTCTTCGATCACATTTTTTCCGAGGCGTCCGATAGACTCCCTGAAATCGAGAAACACCGCCAGTCCGGTCGGGCCAACGCCATAACCGGCATCGCAGCGCTCCTTGGCTGCACGTGATGCCACGTCGCGGGGAACGAGGTTCCCGAAGGCCGGATAACGACGTTCAAGGAAATAATCCCGACGGTCTTCAGCGATATCGTTGGCTTTCAGCTTTCCCTGACGATGCGCTTCAGCATCCTCCTTGTGCTTGGGAACCCAGATACGCCCGTCGTTACGTAAACTTTCGCTCATCAGGGTGAGTTTCGACTGGTAATCACCATGAACGGGGATACAGGTCGGGTGGATCTGTGTGAAGCAGGGATTTGCAAAAAAGGCTCCCTTTTTAAACATCTGCCAGATGGCGCTGGTGTTGGAACCCATGGCGTTGGTGGAAAGATAAAAGACATTTCCGTAACCGCCGGTGGCAACAACCACCGCATGTCCGAAATGGCGTTCCAGTTTCCCGGTGATCAGGTTGCGGGCAATGATGCCGCGTGCTTTTCCGTCCACAATCACGACATCCATCATTTCATGGCGTTCGTAAAGTTTAACTGTCCCCAGTTTGATCTGGCGGCTCAGGGCACCATATGCGCCTAAAAGTAACTGTTGTCCGGTCTGACCGCGGGCAAAAAAGGTGCGCGAAACCTGGGCGCCGCCAAAGGAGCGGTTTTCCAGCGATCCGCCATATTCCCTGGCAAAGGGCACTCCCTGTGCCACACACTGGTCGATGATGGCGTTGCTCACTTCGGCCAGACGGTAAACATTGGCTTCACGGGAACGGTAGTCGCCTCCCTTGATGGTATCATAAAAAAGACGGTAAATGCTGTCGCCGTCATTCGGGTAGTTCTTGGCCGCGTTGATCCCGCCCTGGGCCGCGATGCTGTGGGCACGGCGCGGAGAATCCTGGTAACAGAAAATCTTTACATTGAAGCCCATCTCACCCAGCGAGGCCGCAGCGGCAGAACCAGCCAGGCCGGTGCCTACGATGATGATGTCGAGTTTACGCTTGTTGCTCGGGTTTACGAGGTTCTGGTGGTCTTTATAATGGGTCCATTTTGAGGTCAGCGGACCTTTGGGAATCTTTGAATTTAATTCAGCCATGATGACTAACGGATAAGTAAAAAGTAAATGGGAATGATGATGAATCCTAAGGGAACGACGATGGCATAAAATGTTCCGAACTGCTGGATGCATTTGTTGTACTGCGGATGGTTCACCCCGAGCGTTTGCCATGCGGCCTGGAATGCGTGGTTGAGATGGAACCCAAGCACCACGAATAACAGGATGTAGAGGATGGAATAGCCCGGCATCGCAAACAGTTTCTGCGTGATCACATAAAAATCAGGCTCTCCGTCGGGTGACATGTTCGGATTGGATACCCACCCCAGTTTGATGAAATAAAAATTGATGAAGTGGATGATCAGGAAGATCATCACGATGCCTCCCGTGTATATCATATATTTCGAGAGGAAGGGGGTATAGGTTTTGTTGGTAACCATATACCTCTCCGGCCGTGCCATCCAGTTCTGAACCTGCAGGATGATCCCGATGGCGACATGAAAGATGAAACCGGCGAAGAGCACGATCTCAAAAACCTTCACGATGTAATTCGTCCCCATGAAATGGGCCGCGGCAGAAAACCATGCGCCGCCGTCATCGCGCAACAGACAAAGGTTGATACCCAGATGTACCACCAGGAAGATCATCAGGAACAGACCCAGAAAAGCCATCCAGATCTTTTTTGTGATCGAAGAAAAACGTAAAAAAGAGGAATTCATAACAAGCTTTTAATATATTTGTTCGTTGTTTCAAAATTAGGACGAAATATTTAGTAAAAAATAAATTCACCCATTATTTTCACAATTCAAAACGAGTCTAAATTATGTTCCCAGCAAATGTTTACAGTGATCGGCGCAGAAAACTACGCAACGAAATCTCCGGCGGAATCATCCTGTTTTTAGGCAACCAGGAGGTCCCATTTAATTATCTGGCAAATACTTATACATTCCGACAGGACAGTAATTTCTCCTATTTCTTCGGACTGGATCACCCCGATCTGGCCGGTGTGATCGACCTGGATGAGGGAAAAGATTGGCTTTTTGGAAATGATGTGGATATCGACGACATCATCTGGATGGGGAAGCAACCCTCGATGAAAGAGCAGGGCGCCAAGGTAGGAATTGAACACACCGCCCCGCTGAAGGAGTTGAATGATGTTATCGCCAAAGCACGAAAAGGAGGAAGAACCATTCACATTGCGCCGGCTTACCGCGGTGAGACCATCATCTGGTTCAGCGATCTGCTCGGGATCCCGCATCTTGAATTGCCGAAGCACGTTTCACAGCCCCTGGTCAAAGCCATTGTCAAATTCAGGATGAAGAAGGATGTTCTCGAAATCGCGGAGATCGAAAAGGCCATCGATGTTGCCTGGCTGATGCACACCACGGCCATGAAGATGGCCAAACCCGGGGTGATCGAACGCGAGATCGCCGGAACCATCGAGGGCATCGCCTCAGCCAACTGCGGACCGGTTTCCTTTCCCGTCATTCTTTCCATCAACGGACAAACGCTGCACAACCATTATCACGGGAATACGCTGACCGAAGGCCGCATGATGGTGATTGATACGGGGTGTGAAACCGAACTGCATTACGCAAGCGACATTACCCGCACCGTGCCGGTGGGCGGAAAATTCAATGCCCGTCAGAAGGGGATTTACGAGGTGGTGCTCAATACAAACCTCGCCGCCACGAAGGCGGTGAAACCCGGGGTTCCCTTCAAGGAGATCCACCTTCTGGCCGCAACCGAAATTGCAAAGGGCCTTACCGCCCTGGGCATCATGAAGGGGGATCCGGCGGAGGCCGCAAAGAAGGGCGCCCATACCCTCTTTTTCCCTCACGGACTGGGTCATCCCATGGGTCTTGATGTTCATGACCTGGAAGGGATGGGAGAGAATGTGGTCGGCTATGATGAGGAGGTGACCCGCAGCAAGGAATTCGGGCTGGCCTTTCTCCGCTTCGGACGGAAACTCCAGGAGGGATTCGTCATGACCATCGAACCAGGCATCTATTTCATTCCTGAACTGATCGATATCTGGAAATCGGAAAACAAGCTGGCAGAATTCATCAACTACGACGTGGTGGAAACCTACAAGGATTTCGGCGGCATCCGCATTGAAGACGATGTACTGGTCACCGCAACCGGCCACCGGGTGCTTGGCCGGCCCATCCCCAAGACGGTTGAGGAGGTTGAGGATGTGATGAAGTAATATCGTGACACCTGACGCGTGACGCGTGACAAAAATTTCGTAAATCGTCATTGGTTATTGGTAATTGGTAATTAATCCTTCGTTATGTCATTTTTTAAATTTCAGAAAAAGAACATCTTCTTCACCGATGAGGGGAAGGGGAAGGCCATTGTTTTGCTGCATGGCTTCACGGAATCTTCAAAGATATGGACATCCTTTGCCGCTGAGATGTCGAAAAGGTACCGGGTGATCACCATCGACCTGCCCGGTCATGGTAAAAGTGACTGCCTTGGCAATGTTCACAGCATGGAGCTCATGGCGGAAACGGTATGCTCCCTGCTGAAAAAACTCAGGGTGGGAAAATGCCTGATGGTCGGCCATTCCATGGGCGGTTATGTGACCCTGGCCTTTGCAGCAGCCTATCCGAAGATGCTCCGGGGTTTGTGCCTTTTTCATTCCCATTGTTTTGCCGACACCTCGGCCGAGCAGGAGAACCGGAACCGGACCATCGCCATCGTCAGCCAGGATAAATTCAGCTATGTCGCGCAGTTCATCCCCAGCCTTTTCCCGGTGGAGGTGCACAAGAAGTTCGCAAAGAAGATTCAGCGGCTCATCCAGCGTGCCTCCAAAATGCCGAAGGAGGGCGTAACTGCCGCGCTCGAAGGAATGAAAACCCGCAAGGATCAGTCAGAGCTGCTGAAATCCACCACCCTTCCAGTCCAGTTCATCCTTGGGTTAAAGGATTCGCGGGTCCCGGCAACACGCATCTGGGAGATGGTTTCATTGCCTGCGGTGAGCGAAATCCACCTCCTGCGCGATTGCGGGCACATGGGGTACATCGAAGCGCCGGAAAAAACCTTTGAAGCGCTTGCCGGGTTTGCAAAAAACGTATTGTAAGAGGTAACAGGGTGACAGGGTGACAAATTTTTCCAGTCACGCGTCACGCGTCACGTGTCACGATTTTCCGTCACGTATAAAAATGCATCTCCCGGATATATTTCCAAACGCGTTCGGGCATGAAATGCCGCATGTCGCGTCCCTCTTTGATTCCCTGGCGGATGAAGGAGGAGGAGAGGGTGATGAGCGGCGCATCGACAAGGGTCAGGGCCGGGTGCCCGTCGAAACTTCCTTTTTCGCTGCCGGGCCGGGGATAGATATAGAAACGATATTGTTTCAGCAACACTTCGTAGTTCTTCCATTTATGGAACGACGGAAAAATATCGGTGCCGGCGATCATCACGAACTCTTTTTGCGGGAACTTCTCACTGAGATAGGTCAGGGTGTCAATGGTATAGGATGGCTGGGCAAGTTTAAATTCGATGTTGGATGACCTGAAGCGCGGATCCTCCTCGATGGCCAGGTTTACCATGGCCAGCCTGTGATGGTCGGCAAGCAGTGTTGATTTTTCTTTCAGCGGATTATGCGGGGAGACCACAAACCAAATCTGTTCCAGGTCGGTATATTCAACCATGTAGGATGCAATCATCAGGTGCCCGTTGTGGATCGGGTTGAAGGAACCGAAGAAGAGACCGGTTTTGGAGGTGGAGGGCAAGGGAAGAATGAATTACGATATACGATTTACGATTTTTTTTGATTATTTTTCAAGGAAGGTTTCCACCAGGGTTACGATTTCGCGGCATTTTACCTCCAGGTTGTCATTGATGATGATCTTGTCGAAGTGCATGGCAAAGGTAAGTTCAAACGCAGCCTTGTCAACCCTTTTCCGCAATGTTTCGTCCGATTCGGTGCCGCGTTTCCTTAACCGGTTCTCGAGTTCTTCCACCGAAGGCGGTTGAATGAAGATGGCCAGTCCCTGTGATCCGAAATACTTTTTCAGGTTTAATCCGCCGAGCACATCCACATCAAAGATGGGTGTTTTCCCCTGCAGCCAGATGCGCTCCATCTCCGATTTCAGGGTTCCGTAATAGCTTCCCGGATAGACCTCCTGCCACTCCACAAATTCATCACCCCCGATCCTGGCTTTAAAATCATCTCCGGAGATGAAATAGTAATCCCTGCCGTCCGTTTCTCCCTCCCGTTTTGACCGGCTGCAGGCCGATACGGAAAATTCGAGACGGGAAATAACCTTGACCAGGTGCTTCACGATGGTGGTCTTCCCTGCCCCCGACGGCGCCGAAACAATGATCGCTTTCCCCTGCATAACCCTGTTACCCTGTTACCTTATTACCCTGTTACCTTGTCACCTTGTTACCCTGTCACCCTGTTACCCTGTCGCCTACAGAATATTCCCCAGCTGCTCCTTGATCTTCTCCAGTTCATCCTTCATCCTGACCACGATTTTCTGGATCTCCGCATCGCTGGCCTTCGACCCGATGGTGTTGATTTCGCGGCCCATCTCCTGGGTGACGAAACCCAGCTTTTTGCCTTGTCCCCCGGCATCCTGCAGGGTTTCAAGAAAATACTGGCAGTGCTTCAGCAGGCGGACCTTCTCCTCGGTGATATCCAGCTTTTCAAGATAGTAAATGATCTCCTGCTCAAACCGGTTCTGATCGGGAGCCGAACCGTTGAAATCGCCCGAATATTTGGAGAAATCTTTCAGCAGCCGCTCCCTGAGTTCGTGGATGCGGTTGGTCTCGAAGGGCAATATGGCATCAAGCAATTGCAGGATGGAATGAACGCGCTTCAGCATATCCTCCTCAAGCACTTTTCCTTCATGTATGCGGAATTCATCGGCCTGGCCAATGGCGTCGGCAATGGCCGCGGAAATCACCGTCCAGTCATCTTCATTCATCTCGTCGCGGCTGGTTTGCATCACCTCGGGCATCTTTACCACCAGCGACAGCAGATCGGGCGTTGATTCCAGATGCAGCTCGGATGACAGCGCCTTCAGCTCCTCGGCATATTTCTTTGCGAGTTCGTGGTTGATGGAGTAGCTCAGCATTTCGCCCGTCACCTCGGTCCCGATGTAAAAATCAATTTTTCCCCGCTCAAGCCGCTGGGTCAGCAGCGTACGCACCTCCCACTCCTTTTCACGAAAATAGCCCGGGATCTTCAGGTTGATGTCGAGCTGCTTGCTGTTCAGGGTCTTGATTTCAATGGTTAACCTCCGTCCGGTTATGTCAACGGCGGTCTTTCCATAGCCGGTCATCGATTTAATCATATCTTTTTTTATAGCAAACTTAAACAAAATTATAGTATTTCAACGTTTGACTATCATGGTGATTGATTCCTTTTTGTAAATTTGAGCAGGAAATTAGTTACAAATACCTAATGAGCGAATGGAGTTCCAGGTTATTGACGACACTTTTCAGTACTACAATCTAATGCTCGGCGATATTGCGCAGGCAAAGGAGTATATTTACCTGGAGACCTATAAATTCGCCAATGATCACATGGGGATCCGGTTTCGCGATGCATTCACCAGGAAGGCCAGGGAGGGGGTGAAGATCAAGATCCTGATCGATTCGTGGGGAAAGGGGCCGGTCTCTGAGTCGTTTTTCGCCGAACTTATAAAATATGGCGGCGAGGTGAGGTTTTTCGAAAAGATCAAATTCAACAGCGACATTTTCACCCGCGGCCACCGACGCGATCACCGGAAGATCGTAGCCATCGACGATAAAATCAGTTACATCGGGTCAGCCAACATCACCGGGTATAACCTGAACTGGCGTGAGTTGTGTCTGCGCATGGAGGGTGCGATCGCCGTATCGTTCAAAAAGGTGTTTCACGAAAATTTCAATGCCTTCAACCCGTTCATCATCAGCAACAAGGTTACCTTTACACGCAGGATCAAGTCGGGTACTTTCGAAATCATCCGCGACGTCCCCTCCATCCAGTTCCAGCGGTTACGAAAACGTTATACCCAGCTTATAAAGGAGGCGAACCGTACCGTGGTGATCGAAACGCCCTATTTCCTTCCGGGGTTCCTGCTGCGTAAAGCCATGATGGATGCAAGCAAGCGGGGGGTGACTGTGGAGGTGATCATGCCCAAGCACTCCGACATGCGGCTGGTGGATATCCTACGAAATAAATACCTCGGACTGCTGCACGATGCAGGGATCAAACTGCTTTTCTACCTGCCGCATAACCTGCACGCCAAGCTGCTGATGATCGATGACGAAATTTTCTCCATTTCGAGCGCCAATTTCGATTTCCGCAGTTTCCGCTACCAGTACGAAATCGCCCTCATCGGAACCGAACCTGAAATTGTGACACAGTTACAGGAACACATTGCCGAAACCATCCGCAACTCCCAGGGCCTCGATTACCTCGAATGGAAACGCCGCCCCCTGATCGAAAAAATATTCGAATGGATCCTGCTGCCGTTCCGACACTTTTTTTAAGAAGAAGTTTCTCTTTTTTTAGTCCTGTTCACCACATACACCCCGGTAAAGATCAGCAGTGCCGCCACGATTTTGGGAACGGTAATTCCCTCCTGCCCGATGGATACCGACATGATGCCGGCAATGACCGGCTGCAGGTAACTGTAGTAGCTGACCACGGTGGTGCTCAGGGTTTTGAGTGCGAAGTTGATCAGCAGGTAGGCCACGAAGGTATTGAGCACGATCACATAAACAATGCCTACCCAGGCTCCGGGCGTGATGGCTGCAAAATTAATCTCCAGCGCCGGCTTGATTGAAAAGGGGAGGACAAATAAAAATCCGAAAAAGGAGACCCATTTCAGGATGGTGGTGGTATGGTATTTTCCCACCAGGGGCTTGATGAGCACAAGGTAGAGGGCGTAGAAAACGAGGTTCAGGAAGATCAGGATGTTCCCCAGTGCGTGATTCCCGTTAAAATTCACCTGATGCGGATGTCCGTAAAGCACGAGTATCAGCACCCCGCAAGCCCCCAGGGCAATCCCCCCGGCCTTTTTCCAGGTGATCCGCTCGCCGATGAGCAGGCTGGCAAACAGCATCACCATGATGGGGTTCAGCACATGGATCAGCGAAGCATCCACCGGGGTGCTCAGGTTCAGTCCTTCATAAAAAAGAGCCTGGTTCAGGGCAAATCCGAACATGCCGCATACAGCCAGCATGATCAGGTCCTTTCGTTCAACCTTCTCAGGTACGAAGAGCCGCTGAAACAACCAGAAGATCAGGGCTCCGCCAAGTAAACGGATAAAGATCAGCTGCTTGGGCGACATCATCTCCGGCATGAGCCCCTTCACGATGCTGTAAGCAAAGCCAAAGATGAGCGTCGTGCTGAGCAGGGCCAGATGGGCCTTGTAGGTGGTCTTCATCCTGCAAAGATATAATAAAAGACCCTGCCGGGGGTGAATGCCGGGCAGGGTCTTTTGCCTTTAGTAAGGATGAGCAGGGATGCAGATTACGAAATCTTGATCTCCTTTTTAATTTCAACTTTTGCCTCCTCCTTTTTCGGAAGTGCAACCTTCAGAATTCCGTTTTCATAATCGGCTTTGATTTTATCGAGGTCGATGGTCTTCGGCAGGGTGAAAGCCCGGCTGAATGATCCGTAATAAAACTCTTTCCTTGAATAATTCTTGCCGACTTCACGCTTCTCATCTTCAAACTCGGCCGAAACGGTCATGATGTTGTTCTCCAGGCTGATCTTGAAATCATCCTTGTGCAAACCAGGAACTGCAATGTCAAGCTGAAATGAATCAATGTTCTCAATGATGTTCGCTGCAGGATCGCTGAAACGCTTTCCAAAAAAATCACCAAGATCGTTGTCAAAAATGTTATTTACCATATCCGATAAAGGATTTCTGTGCTGCCATTTTATGAGTGTCATAGGATACGCTCCTTTCTTTTTGGTTAAACTTGTGTTCGTTGCCCAAAAAAGTCAAATCCTGTACCTCAGGAAAAAATCAGAAAAAACAGGACATCTTGGCAAAAAGCTACAAATAAAAATGACAAATTGGCAAAAATCATATAATTCCAGGTGGAAAAGAAGTCAAAAACGTAAATCGTAAATCGTAAATTGGTTTTTTATCCGCAATGCAGGTAGGTGTTCACCAGCTTCATGATCTCCTTCTCATTGTCCTTGATCGTTTCCCGGAGATTCTGGTCTTTAAAGCTCTTTAAATACTTCACAAGTCCGTCGATGATCTTGGGCGGGAAGATCCCGTGTTCCTCGTAGATCGTGCGCTGATTTTCGAGCGATTCGGCCGATTGCCAGCAGGAGACGGGGAGTTGCTGCAGCTGGCTGACGCGTGATTTGTTTTTTTCCTCGAAGATGTTAACATCAACGTACGATTTTTCCGCAAATTCCAGGGCGTTTTTCATCTCGATGCCGTGCCGAGCGGCCACGGTCAGTCCGGCAAAAAGAAGGTAAACATCCGCGGAGCCATCGGGACAGCGGAATTCGACCGTCTGGCGGCTGCCAAATCCGGCTTGCGTATCTTTTTCCTTTGGATTGGCGTCGGTGATCATGTCGTGTTTGCTGCCCCATCCCAGCGGGACCCTCACCAGGACCGACCGGTTGCGGTCGCCCCAGCAAATATTGGTGGGCGCCTCCTGGTGCGGCACCAGCCTGAAATAGCTGGTGGGGATCATGTTGCCGAAGGCGGTAAGCGATTTCGACAGATCTAGATAACCGGCAATGGCTTTTTTCGCTGTGGCGGATAATTTGCCGTCGTCGAGCATCACGCTTTGCCCGTTTTTCATCAGCCGGGTGTGCACGTGCATCCCGCTGCCGGCCTTACCGGTGGTTATTTTGGGGGCAAAGGTCACGGTAACCCCGTATTTATAGGCCAGGGAACGAAGCACCCACTTGGCGATCATGAGCTGGTCGGCGGCATCTTCAAGCCGCACGGGGGTAAACTCAATCTCATTTTGTTCGTAGGAGAATCCCGATTCGGTAAAGTTGCCTACCTCCGAATGTCCGTATTTGATGAATCCGCCGCACTGGGCAATGGCCTGCATGGCTTCGGCCCGCAGGGTCGACCATTTGCAGAAGGGCGATGATTCGTGGTAACCGCGCTGGTCGAAGGCCTCAAACAGCCGGTCCTGCTCGCTGATGATGTAATATTCGAGCTCGCCCATCACCTCGAACGAAAACCCGGTCTTTTTCTTCAGGACCTCATGCGATTTACGCAGGATATATTCGGGGGAATTGGCGAAAGGCTGCCCGTCCTTGTCATAATAGGAACAAAGCACATCGAGGGTCGGAATGGCCGAAAAGGGATTCACAAAGGCCGTGCGGTAACGTGGAATGACATACAGGTCGGAAGATCCGGCCTCCACGTAATTGGGAAACAGACTTGACCCGTCAACCCGCTCACCCGCGCTCAGGATGCTGTCGAGATGCTGCCGGTCCTTGATGATGAAATTCAGCGTTTTCAAACGGCTGTCGGCCGCCGAATAACGGAAGTTCAACATCCGGATGCCATTGGCTTCGATGAAACGGATCAGATCACCTTTGGTAAAGTCGTCGGATTGCTTGTCAAGAAAATGTACAAGGGGATTGGGATTCAGCGAGATGGTTGCATTCATGGATCGTGAAATTCTGTTAAAATCAAAAGCAGACAAAAGTAAGATTTTTTTATAACTTTGATGAATTAACTCTGTCGGGCAATCTGCATAAAATGTCGAATCTGAATGAAATAATTTTTTTCTCCTCTTTCCTGCTGTTCATTGCCCTCATGCTCGGAATTGACCTTGGTTTTTTTCAAAAAAAAAATCATGCCCTCTCGTTCAAGGAAGCCATGGTCTGGACCATGGTATGGGTTTCGGTATCGGTGGGTTTTTATTTCCTGATCCGTTTTCACGGGAACCTGATTCATGGAAGTGATACCCTTGAAAAGATCCAGGGCCGCATCGACACCTACCATCACCCGATCAGCATCACCGGGTTAGGCCTTCAGGAAGCCATCAGCCTGTACAATAAAAACCTTTCGCTGGAATACATTACGGGTTACCTGATCGAATATTCCCTTTCGGTCGACAATGTATTTGTGATCGTGATGATCTTCATCTCCTTCAACATCCAGCCGAAATATTTCAAACGGGTGCTGTTCTGGGGGATCCTGGGCGCCATCATCATGCGTTTTCTCTTCATTTTCGCGGCGAGCGCCCTGATCCAGCGGTTCAGCTGGTTCCTCTATGTGTTCGGGGTCATGCTGGTGATCATCGGGATGAAGATGGCCTACGATTTCCTCTATGGAAAAAAAGACGAACAGATCGACACGGAAAAACATCCGGTGGTCAGGCTGGTCTCCCGGTTTTTCAGGGTGAGCCACGACGAACACGCCGAAACCTTTTTCATCCGACAGGAGCGGAAGCTTTATGTAACGCCTCTGTTCATTGTCCTGATGATCATCGAATTCACCGACGTGCTGTTTGCCGTCGATTCGGTGCCGGCTGTATTTTCGGTGACCCAGGATCCCTACGTCGTGTTCTTTTCCAATATATTCGCCATCCTGGGGTTGCGTTCGCTGTTCTTCCTTGTGATGGATATCATGAACCGGTTCCATTACCTGAAGATGGGGCTGGCCGCGTTGCTTACCTTTGTGGGGGTGAAGATGCTGCTTCATTCGGTGTTTAAAATTTCCACCAACAATTCACTGCTCGTCATCGCCTCCATTCTTGTTGCCAGCATCCTTGCATCGAACCTTCGGAACCTGTACATCAGGAGGAACCTGAACAAAAAAAAGATTGAATGATGCCGGCGCCGGTCGGGGCCTTTGCATTTGCCGGGCGCGTTGGTCAAATAACTTATAATTGATGAAAAAAGTCCAGGAGGAACAACTGGAAAACCAGGATATCGAGATACGGCTGGTCGTGGAGGCGATCTACCAGAAGTATGGATACGATTTCCGAAACTACTCGCAGGCCCATGTGAAGCGGCGGATCCTGAACCGGTTCAACCTGTCGGGGATGAAGAATATCACCGATATGATCCACGAGGCGGTCTACAATCACAAATTCGTTGAGCAGATACTCATGGACCTTTCGATCACGGTGACCGAAATGTTCCGCGATCCAAATTTTTACAAGGCCTTGCGCGAAGAGATCATTCCCATCCTGAAAACCTATCCCTCTCTCAAGATATGGCATGCCGGCTGCGCAAGCGGGGAGGAGGTTTACTCCATGGCCATCATCCTGAAGGAGGAGGGCCTCTACGGAAAGACCCAGATCTACGCCACCGATTTCAACCCGGTCATCATCAAACAGGCCAAAGACGGGATCTATCCCATCAACAGGATCAAGGAGTTCACTATGAATTACCAGAAGTCGGGAGGCCGGGGCTCTCTTTCCGACTATTATACCGCCAGCTATGAAACGGTGAAGTTGCTCGATTCCCTGAAAAAGAACATCGTGTTCGCGACGCATAACCTGGTGACTGACAGTGTTTTTGCCGAAGTTAACCTGGTGGTTTGCCGCAATGTGCTCATCTATTTCGACCGTGAACTGCAGGATAAGGTGATCCGGCTCTTTGTCGAAAGCCTGCCCCCCGGCGGCATCCTCTGTCTCGGGTCAAAGGAGAATCTTCAGTTTTCCGATCATTACGACCAGTTTAACCCGCTGATCCCCAAGGAACGCATTTACATTAAAAAATATCAATTATAACCCGACCGGATTTGACAACCAGAAGAAGATACGAAGCGATCGTGATTGGTTCCTCAGCCGGGGGGCTCAATGCCCTGAAGGTCCTTTTCAGGGGGCTCAGCGAAGGATTCCGTATTCCGCTGATCATTGTCCAGCATATCAGTGCAGATTCGGAAAATTACCTGATCCAGATCCTCAACGACATCAGGGTGCTGCAGGTGAAGGAGGCCGATGAAAAAGAACAACCGATGCCGGGAATGGCCTACCTGGCCCCTCCCAACTACCACCTGCTGCTCGAACCTGACCGCACCTTCACCCTTACCATCGATGAGCGGGTGAACTATGCGCGACCCTCCATCGACGTCCTTTTTGAAACAGCCGCAGAGGCCTATAAGGACAAGCTGATCGGCATCATCCTGACAGGGGCGAACAACGACGGAAGCCGGGGGCTGAAAAGGATCAAGGATCTTGGCGGTCTTACCATCGTGCAGGATCCGGATACGGCCGAGGTTGAATCTATGCCCCGCGCCGCCATCCAGGCCACATTGACCGACCATATCCTTCCGCTGGAAGAAATTGCCGCCTTTTTAAATTCACTGAACGAAACTCAATCAAATAAGTAAAATCGACTCAAATGAACCTTCTGCCTAAAATACTGATAGTTGATGACAACGTCAATAACATGTATGCCATTGAAAAACTCCTGGCCGACCTCGAAATCGAAATGGTGCGTGCCAACTCCGGACCCCGGGCCATTGAACTGACCAGGGAACATGAATTCGCCCTTATCCTGATGGATGTTCAGATGCCGGGAATGGACGGGTTTGAAACAGTGGAAATTATCCGTCAAGATGAGAAGAATGAGCTGCTGCCGATTATTTACATCACGGCGATCTACAACGAAAATTATTACCGCACCAAGGGATTGAAATCAGGCGCCGTCGATTTCATCGCCAAGCCGATCGTGGCCGATATGTTCATCGGGAAGGTGAATATCTTTGTGAATCTTTACAAGCAGCGCAAGAAGCTGGAACTGGAGATCATCCACCGCACCGAAATCGAAGTGGAATTGAATAAGGCCAAAAACATAGCAGAAGAGGCCGCCACGGCAAAGCAGCAGTTCCTTTCGACCATGAGCCACGAGATCAGGACCCCGCTCAATGCCATCATCAATACAGCCAACCTCCTGCGTGAAGAGGATCCTCGACCCGAACAGCTCGACAACATCGAGATCCTTCAGTTCTCCGCCGGGAACCTGATGAGCCTCATCAACGATATCCTCGACTTTTCCAAGATCGATTCGGGGAAGATTGAATTTGAGACCGTTGACTTTGACCTGCGCAAATTATGCAATGGCATCCGCCAGAGTTTCGAATATGAAGCCGTGCGGAAGGGACTGGAGCTCGTTTTTGAAATATCCACATCCGTTCCTGCCGTGATCCGGGGCGACTCAGCCCGTTTGTCGCAGATCCTCATCAACCTCGTGGGCAATGCCCTCAAGTTTACGCAGAAGGGAAAAATTTCGGTGGAGGTCTCCGTGACCGGCGATTTCCCCGAAGATACCGAATTCCTGTTCAAGGTGATCGACACCGGCATTGGCATCCCCGAGGATAAGCAGCAGTTTATCTTTGAAAGCTTCACCCAGGCCAGCTCATCCACCACGCGGAATTACGGGGGCACCGGACTGGGACTGGCCATCACGAAAAAACTGATCGGTTTGCAGGGAGGTTTTCTTGAGTTGAAGAGCAAGCCCGGGGAGGGAAGTACCTTCTCCTTCACCCTTAAATTCAGCAAGAGCCAGAAGAAGCGGATGGAGGAGGAACTGCTTATGAAAACCGCGTTTGGCAGCCTGAGCAGGCTAAGGGTCCTCGTGGTCGAGGATAACCTGGTGAACCAGAAGATCGTCTCGAAATTCCTCGCCAAATGGGAAGCCTCCGTCGATATTGCCGAAAACGGGATAATTGCCGTAGCCATGGTGCAGGAGAAGGAATACGACGTTGTGCTGATGGACCTTCATATGCCTGAAATGAACGGGTATGATGCAACCCGGGCCATCCGGTCGATGGAGGGCGATTATTACAAGAGCCTGCCGATCATTGCCCTCACTGCATCAGCATTCCTCGAGGACCGCGATAAAATATACACCTATGGAATGAACGGATACATTATCAAGCCCTTCAATCCGACCGAATTGTACTGGAAAATAGAGTCCTATCTTAAATAAAGACGGCTGAACACCCTCAGAGTTTGCGGAAATAATGTTCGAGCAGCTCCTGGGCTGCCTTATAGGGATTTACGTGCCCGGTGAGGATATCGCGTTCCAGCTTTTCCTGCAGGTGGGAAATCTCCTTACGCGAGAAGAAATGGCTGCGGAGACCCTCTTCAATGGTTTCGATCAGCACCTGCTGACTTTGTTCCATGCGCCTTTTCTGGAAATACCCCGACAGGATGGTCGCCTCCCTGTGTTCCATGATGATTTCCCACACATGGTCGATGCCCAGTTTCGACCGGGCCGAGCAGATATCCACTACCGGGATCCAGCCGCTGTCGGGAGGAGGAAAGAGGTGCAGCGCATTGGTATACTCAACCCGGGCAACTTTGGCCTTCTGGATGTTGTCGCCATCGGCCTTGTTGATCACGATGGCATCGGCCATTTCGATGATGCCCCGCTTGATGCCCTGGAGTTCATCGCCGGCGCCCGCCAGCATGAGGAGCAGGAAAAAGTCGACCATGGAATGAACCGTGGTCTCCGATTGCCCCACGCCCACGGTTTCGATAAAGATCACGTCGAAACCGGCGGCTTCGCAGAGGAGGATCGTTTCGCGGGTTTTCCGGGCCACCCCGCCAAGGGAACCGGCAGCAGGGGAGGGGCGGATAAAGGCGTTCGGATCGACGGCCAGCGTCTCCATGCGGGTCTTGTCGCCCAGGATGCTGCCTTTGGAACGGGAACTGCTCGGATCGATGGCCAGCACGGCCAGCTTGTGGCCCCTGGCGGTAAGGGTGGTACCCAGCGCCTCGATGAAGGTACTCTTGCCAACCCCCGGCACCCCCGTGATCCCTACCCGGATACTAGAATTCCGAACTTCACTATTGGTAATTGGCTCCGCCGAGCTCCGCTTCGCTTCGGTTGGTAATTGGCTCCGCCGAGCTCCGCTTCGCTCCGGTTGGTCATTGGTCATTGGTAATTGGTTCCTCGTCTCCTTGAGGCACGCCGCAATGACCTCCTGTGCCTGTTCCTGGTGCCCGGGCAGGGCGCTTTCGACCAGGGTGATGGCTTTGCTTAAGAGCGTGCGATTTCCGCCGAGGATCCCTTCGATGAGCTCACCGGTACTGTGCGATTTGCTTTTCCCGGCTTTAAACCGTTTCAGCATCTCCTCATTGATCCGGCCGGGCTGTTCGATCCCTTCCATGACATTCAGCGCCGATTGATGTTTTCGATCCATATAGAAGTCAAAGATACAGGAAATTATTTTTCAGCCACTTGTTCATTCATTATTTGAAAATTCCTATCTTTGCACCCCGAAAACTCTTCGTAGCTCAGTTGGTAGAGCAATTGACTCTTAATCAATGGGT
>JBAXVX010000028.1:0-51764 GCA_037128705.1 Bacteroidota bacterium
GTAAAACGAAGAACCTTAGCCAATCAAATTTCAACTAAATAATGGACAACCTCATCAGGACAGACTTAATACCTATTTTAAATGAAAACAGAGTCATCAGAATCATTGGCAGATAAGATTAAATTGTTGAAGATAGAGAAAAATGCCGTTATTCTAGCACATTATTATCAGATTCCTGAAATTCAGGACCTAGCTGATTTTGTCGGTGACAGTCTCGGATTATCTCAAAATGCATTGGATACGAAGGCAGAAATCATTGTATTTTCAGGTGTTCACTTCATGGCTGAAACCGCAAAAATTCTCAATCCTTCAAAAAAAGTTCTTATACCCGACCTGAATGCAGGCTGTTCACTGGCCGATTCTTGTCCGCCGGATAAGTTCAGAGCATTTAAACAAAATTATCCCAATCATATTGTCATATCTTACATAAACTGCTCCGCCCTGATTAAAACAATGTCGGATGTTATCTGTACCTCAAGCAATGCAATAAAAATCGTACAATCTTTTCATAAAGATCAGAAAATAATTTTTGCTCCGGATAAAAATTTGGGAGGGTATATAAATGCATTGACGGGTAGAAACATGGTTTTATGGGATGGAAGTTGTGAAGTTCATGAATTAATAAAGTCGGAAGCCGTAATTAAGTTAAAATCAGATAATCCGGATGCAAAAATAATTGCTCATCCTGAATGTAAGGCGGTAATACTTCAGATTGCCGATTTTATTGGTTCTACAACGGCTTTGTTAAATTATACGGTGAAAAGTGATGAGAAAAAATTCATTGTGGCCACTGAAACAGGAATTCTTCACCAAATGAAAAAAGCATCACCTGATAAAGAATTTTTAATTGTACCATCAGACGAAACATGTGCATGTAATGACTGTTCTTATATGAAGATGAACACATTGGAAAAATTATATTTGTGTTTAAAGAACGAACAACCCGAATTAAATTTATCAGAAAACGTGATACAGAAGGCAAAGAAACCTATCTTGCGGATGCTGGAGTTATCTCAATAACAAACCATGTGAATTTCTATGAAAATCTTTAATAAACGCTTTTATTTTCAGTTTATTCTGATTTTGTTTTTCCTGTTTTTCTTTGAATTTATTTATGCGCAGGACACCCTTCTGAGGGATGGATTTAGTAAGTTTTATTATCCAAAAGGGAGTATTTCGAGTGAAGGAACGCTAAAAAACGGTAAACCGGATGGTTACTGGAAATCCTATAATGAAAATGGATCCATAAAATCGGAGGGGAACCGGAAAAATTTCGAATTGGATAGTTTATGGAAGTTTTACAACCAGGAGGGGAAATTACTTCTTGAAATTTACTATAAATCGGGGAAAAAGAATGGATTGAAAACCAACTATCTTGACAAGGAGACCGTCAGGGAAAATTTTATTAATGATGTGAAGGAGGGATATACCCGGTATTACGATGCAAACGGAAAAATTAAGCAGGAGACCCCCTTTGTCAAAGGGCTTGAACAGGGTTTTGGGAAAGAATACGCTTCCGACGGAACGATAATCACACTGACCGAATACAAAAAGGGTTTTATTGTTGACAGGCTTCGGATCAACAGAAAAGACAGCCAGGGCAAAAAACAGGGCCGATGGTATATTTTTTACGAAAGCGGGAATTTGAAATCCGAAGTTACTTACAAGGATGATATGAGAAATGGGTACCTCAAGGAATATACCGAAAGTGGTGATTTATTGAAGATATCAAAATACATCGATGATGTTATACAACCCGAGGCACAGGAAATTCAAAAACTTGAGGTGCAGAATGAATATTATCCCAATGGCACAATAAAAATTAGCGCCATGTTCAGGAATGGTATCCCGGAAGGACTGAAACGCGAGTATGCTGAAGATGGCAAGTTAGAAAAAGCTTACCTTTACCAAAACGGAGTAGTCACAGGTGAGGGAATTGTGAAGGATGATGGTAATCGTGACGGGCCCTGGAAAGATTTTTATGCTGACGGATCACTTAAGGCGGAGGGAAATTATGACAATGGCAAGCAGGTTGGCGATTGGAAATATTATCATCTCAACGGAAAAATAGAGCAAACAGGAAGATTCAATAAGCAGGGCAAATATGACGCAACCTGGAAATGGTATTTTGACAACGGAAAGTTGCTCAAAGAGGAGAATTACCGTTCAGGGCTTAAAGATGGCATGTCAACCGAGTATGATGAAACCGGGAAAGTGATTGAGGAGGGAGAATTTGTCAACGGCAATGAGGATGGTCCCTGGTTTGAACTTATTGGTGATTGTTTTATTCGCGGGACATACCGCGACGGTCTGCGCAACGGAATCTGGTATAATTATTACCTCATCAGCGATGGTTTAAAGACCGACAGCATTTGTTTTTTTAAGGGTAATTACATTGATGATAATCCTGATGGAAAACATGTCTACTACTGGGAAAATGAAAAGGTTAAGGACGAGGGATCCTATGTAATGGGGAAGAAAGAGGGAGAATGGTATAAATACAATTCAGACGGAACATTATTCATGATCATTACCTATAAGCAAGGAGTTGAAACCCGGTACGATGGTGTAAAAATAAAACCCCCATATGAAAAAGAGGAGGATTAAATGAAGACAGAGCGACCAAAAAGAGCAGAAAAAGTTATCAAGCTTGACAGGGCAAGCCTTCCAGAAAAAAGAAGCACCCCCAAAAAGGTAATCAGGCGCGGTGAAAATCGTCCCGATTCAGATCAGATGCGGCTAAACAAGTATATTTCCAATTCGGGGATCTGCTCACGGCGCGAAGCTGATAAACTGATTGAAGCAGGAGCAGTTTCAGTCAACGGGAAAGTCATTACGGAACTTGGCACCAAGGTTGGCCCGGGTGATAAAATTCAATATGGCGACCAGACCATCAACCGCGAAAAACCAAAATATCTGTTATTAAACAAACCCAAGGGATATATAACCACTGCGGACGACCCGGAAAAAAGGAAAACGGTAATGACCCTCGTTGCAGGTGCCTGCAAGGAGCGGATCTATCCGGTTGGCCGGCTCGACAGGAATACTACCGGGTTACTTCTTTTCACCAACGACGGGATGATTGCCAAAAAGCTAACGCATCCACGGTATGGGATAAAAAAAATATACCATGTTGAGATCGATAAAAACCTGACGCGGATCGATTTTTTAAAAATACAGGAGGGTTTTAAACTTGAGGATGAGCAGGTTAAAGTCGACAGTATTGAATATATTGGTGATGGAAAGGATAAAAAGCAGATAGGCCTTGAATTACATTCCGGGCAGAACCGAATCGTAAGAAGAATTTTTGAACATTTCGAATACAAAGTCTTAAGACTCGACCGCGTTTATTATGCAGGGCTTACCAAAAAGAATTTACCCCGGGGTCATTGGAGGTTCCTCGAAGAGCAGGAGATAAACATGCTTAAAATGATCAGTTCAAATATCGGATAAACTATGAATCCAATCAGTATTTACATTGTTGAAGATGAACTTTTAATCTCTGCAAGTTTAAAATCACAACTTCAGCATTTTGGTTATGAAGTCCGTGGTTCGGCGATGAGTGGGGAAATCTGTCTCGAAGAGATTGCAGAATTGTCACGGCAGGGAAGAGAACCGGAAATTGTGTTGATGGATATTCATCTGCGGGGCGAAATGGACGGTATTGAAACTGCGAAAAAAATGAATGAGAAATTCAATTGCGCCATCATTTTTCTTACCGGTCAGAGTTCAAAAGAGGTTTATGAGCGTTCGTTTAAAATCAAACCCTTTGGATATCTTCTGAAGCCAATTGACATGGAGCAGACTAAAATGACGGTTGAAATAGCCTCTTATCAGCGAAATCTTGAAATCGAGAACAACCTTTATCAGAAAGATCTTGAAGCCCTGTTGGAAAAACGGTCCCAGGAAAATAAAGAGTTGATTTCCATATATCAAAGCATTGTCGATAATTCCTTATTGGGGTTGGCCATCATGCAGGATGAGAGGTTCGTCTTTGCAAATAAAAGATCAGCAGAGATCTTCGGTTATTCTCAGGAGGAATTTAATACTTTTTCAATTCACAACATTGTTGGTTTTTTGCACCCGGAGGACAAGGAAAAAATAATTTCTTTATCGCAAAACGCAATGGTTAATAATGACGGTCCGCATCGAACGTGTGTCAGGATTTCTACCCGTGATAACCAGATTAAGCATATTGAAACTGCTGTAAAATACATTGTGTTTAAAGGAAAACCCGCCCTTCATCAGTCTTTTTTGGATATCACAGATTATTGTCTTGCTAGAAATTCATAATTATGAGAAAGTTTCTTTTATTTCTTATTGCCGGTTTTTTTTCTTCTGCACTGGCCCAGGTTCCCTTGGGGGAATTGGTAAAGAAAGCAGGAGATTTCAAAACATATCCGGGAAACGATGAGCTGATCATTTTTGACAGCACCCTTGTTGATATGCAGGAGTCGGGGCTTACCTACGTTCAGAATCACATACTCACAAAAGTATTAACCAATCACGGTGCACTCGATTTGAGTGTGGTTAAATATGGTTATGATCCCCTGTCGGCATTTGTTGAAATTAAAAAAGCGGTGATTTACAAGAACGACGGCCGAATCATTGAACTTGATGTCAGCAGGGGAATGGATTATCCGGCTTCGGCCAGGGCCATATACTGGGGGGCCAGGGAAAAAATGCTTGAAATCGGGCGGCTCGAACCGGGCGACGCGGTTGAAATGGTGATGTTTAGAAAAGGGTTTACCTATGCGCTGTTGACTTCAGATGAGGATGAAAAATATATTCCACCCATGAAGGGAGAATTTTATGACATTGTCGAGTTTTTTAATGCTTATCCGGTGAAAAATAAAGTATACCAGGTTTTAGTACCCAAAGACAAACCGCTTCAATATCAGTTCTATAATGGAGAGGTTCAATCTTCATGCTGGTTTTCTGGCGGAAAGATGAAATATTCTTTCAGCAAAAAGGATATCATGCCAATAAAGGGCGAGCCGCGCATGGTGGCGATGATTGATGTTGCCCCCAAATTACTGGTATCAACAACACCCAAATGGAATGAAAAATCAACCTGGTTTTTTAAGGTAAATGAGGATTTTGGCAGTTTTGCTTCAACCGTGGAAATCAAAACCAAGGTAAATGAAATTCTGAAGGGAGCCGAAAACGAAATGGATTCCGTCGCCCGGTTAACACACTGGTGCGCCGATGAAATCCGTTATTCGGGGATTTCAATGGGGTGTGGCGAGGGATTCACGCTGCACAAGGGTGAAATGACTTTTACCGACCGATGTGGTGTATGCAAGGATAAAGCCGGCATGCTCATAACCATGCTGCGTGCCGCGGGATTTCAATCTTACCCTGCCATGACCATGGCCGGATCGCGGATTGATTACATTCCAGCCGACCAGTTCAATCATTGTGTAACTGTGGTCAAATTACGTGACGGGAAATACCACCTGCTTGATCCGACCTGGGTTCCCTTTGTCCGGGAATTGTGGTCAAGTGCAGAACAGCAGCAGCAATACCTGATGGGGGTTCCCGAAGGTGCCGACCTGGCAACCACTCCCTTATCAGATCCTGAAAATCACTATATAAAAATTGATGGTGTTGCGGAGTTAAAGATTGACGGAACACTCACCGGCAGCATTACCATTGCGGGCGAAGGACAATCGGATGCAGCCATCCGCGGCATATTCAAGAGCTCAAGTCAGACAACCTGGTATCAGAATGTAGAACGGGAATTACTGAAACTATGGCCCCAGGCCAGGGTTACCCGGGTTAATTATCCTGATCTGGTTAATTATCAAAAATCCAATATCTGGATCACCATTGATTATATAATCCCTGATTTTGCCATGGTTTCGGGTACAACCATGATATTTACCCCTCTTTCGGCAGGCGGAATTTTCAAATCTTTTCAGGGTCAGCTATCTTTTGATACCGGTTTGAAAGAGCGAAAATATCCTTTCAGGGACCGTTGTTCCAGAAAAGTTGAAATGAACGAATCAATAAAACTTCCTGAGATCAAGAAAGTTATCCGGATCCCCGAATCGATTTCAAAACCCGGCGATGTGGCCTCTTATCAAGGGGGATATGTTATTTCAAACGGATCGGTTATCTTTTCAGGAAAATCGATTTTTGGCAAAAGACAATACGATGCGCAGGACTGGTCGGAGTTCAGAGCAACTGTTGAAGCCCAAAACCGGTTCGGTGAACAACCGGTTATTGTCGGATTATAAATGCAATTTTCCATTGAAATACCTTGTTTTTATGAAAATGCGATACCTGATTTCTTTTTTACTTATCTATTTTGTCATCGTTCCTTCTCTGGTCAGGGCCCAGGATGAAAAACAGGATGCCCGGTATCAATCCATAACCAGGGAATACACCCTGAATGCCGACGGAAGCGTCGACTACCGGTATGTAAAAGAGCAAAAGTTGCTGACCTACCGGGCGTTTCATAACCTTTATGGTGAAACTTTTTTTGTATATAATCCGGTTTATCAGAAACTGAAAATCAACGAGGTATACACGGTTATGGCAGACGGGAAAAAAATTGTTGCCCCGACAAATTCCTTTAATGAGGTACTCCCGGGATTCGCAAATAACGCCCCAGCATACAATTCGTTGCGTGAAATGGTGATCACACATACAGGCCTTGAACGGAATTCCACCATTAAGCTGGATTACCAGATTCACACCGAAAAGGGCATTTTTCCTGCCCTGATGGGCAATGAATTGCTGGCTGAAGCGGAACCGGTAAAATCTCTTGAGTTCCGGGTTCGGATCCCCGCCGGACAAAAGCTCTATTATAAATTGTTTAATGCTGATTTTCAACCTGAAATGAGCAGGGACGGAAATGTTGAGGTTTATACATGGAAGATGAACAACATGGCGGCAATTTCAGTTGAAGAATCACAACCCGGGGCAAATGCAAGCTATCCACGACTTGTTTTCAGCACATCCGATAACCGGGAAAAAACATGCTCCTTTTTAACTACCCAACCAGCGTTTAGATTTTTGCTTACCGACCCGATGAAAAAGGCAGTCAGCGCCCTTGTGGCTGAAAAGGGGGATACTTTCGAATTGGCGCAGAAAATACAGGAACAGGTTGTGAATGACATGCGGCTGTATCCGATTCCTTTGAGGGTGAGCCTATACCAATGCCGCACCCCGGAGGAAACCTGGAACAGCAATGGTGGAACAGTCATAGAAAAGGCTGTCCTGGCCACCGCACTTATGAAATCAGCAGGACTTCATGCAACCGTTGTCGGAATTGTAAGAACGGCTTTTTCAGATGATCATATCGCCTCTTTGGCCGACATGGAGGATTTCGCCGTGCAGGTTGAATTTAAAGACCAGGGAACCTGGTATTTTTCCCTGACGGGGGTAAATGCCAATAACCTGAAATATTCACTTCCGGGAAGATCATTTATATTGTTGCAGCCAGAAAAGGGTTTTCCTATGATAAAAGCAGAAACCCCTCAACAGAAGGTGGTAATACAGGGAAATTTTATCGTTTCATCCGATCCTAAATTAACCGGGGAGATCATAATAAACCTGGATGGAGGGGTCTATCCTTACGCAAGCCTTTTGGGGGATAAAAGAAAATTGAAAAACCTCATTTCAGGCGGGTTGATAGGCAGCGATACAAACAATTTGAAAACCAGCACCCTGAATGTAAAAAACGGATCCCAAACCTATATTGCTCAAAGCGATAAACCCTTCAGAAAGGATTCGAACTTTTATTATTTTACGCTTCCCTCGTTGCTTTCGGGTATTGAAAGCTGGGGGATCAGGACGCTATCGGAGAAGCGGGAAAATGCTTATGAAATTCCCTCTGTCGCCGAAGAAAAATACACATACACCTTCATCCTGCCAACCAGCCTGCAATTGTTCACCCCGGCCAAGAAACTGGTTATCAGCAATAAGGCTGGAAGTTTTGAATGGAATGTGACCATGGAAGGGGGGAAGACCGTTGTGACGCGCCGGGTGAAATTTAATGAACGGGTTTATCAGCAGCCAAATTATCAGGACTTTAAGAGCCTAATGGACCACTGGAACGACCCCTGGTACCGTCAGCTTATTTTTACGTCAGAAAACAAACAATAACTGCCGGAACGGGTCAGTGAGTGATGATGCGGCCAAGTCCCTCTTTATTAATCCGGATGCTTTGTTTCTTCAGCTCGGAAAAGGTTTTCATTAAAAGATCCTGATCCTCCCGGGTTGTAGCGGCGGATAATTTTTTACGAACGTCAGAAATCATTTTATCTAACTTTCTGGCTTTGAATGCATGAAGGGCCGACATTACATGCAAATGCAGCCTGGTTTCCTCGGTGGTAACCAGTATGTTGTTTTTATGCCAGTTTTGACTGAGTTCATAAGGAGAGAAGACCAGGTTAACCGCCATGGTAGAAATTGCCTGGTCGCTGTGTGAAAGGAACCACGACCGGTCAGGTATTGCGTCATTTTCCAACCCTTTCGCATAGGCTGAAAAAATGGATTGAAAGATGGTATTTTCAAACCCCATTTCATCATTTTGGAGGTCATGAACCACATAATCAGCTACGTTTACCGGAACACCCTCCTCCTCACTTTGGCTGTTTGTAAGTTTAATCCTGATAACATCTTGTCCATACAATAACAGCAAACGGATTACATCCTTTTCCTGGTATTCTGCAGAGTCGGGATCAAATTCAAGTTGCGGTTCTGCAGTGATCGGATCTGAAGGGATTTGATCCAGATCCTTCTCCAGTCCCGGAGTGTTTTTTTTCAGTTTAGCCCGAAGAATTTTATTCAGTTCGCTCATGAGAACCTGTTCGGGAATGCTCATCAAGCCCGAACACTCCTTTACATACAATGATCGTGAAATTCCGTCGGGAATGAGGGAGATCGTATTAACGATTTCTTTAATCAGCGCAGCTTTTTTAATCGGATCGTTTTGTGTTTCACCGAGCAGCAGCCTGGTTTTGAAAAGAATGAAGTTTGCAGCAGATTCATTGACGAACGACTCAACCTCCGAAGGATGATGTTTCCGGGCAAAGGAATCCGGATCCTCCCCATCGGGAAAAAGTACAATCTTCACATTCATTCCCTGTTCTACAATCATGTCGATACCGCGGAAAGAGGCTTTTATACCCGCCGGGTCTCCATCATATAAAATGGAGATATTGGAAGTATACCGTTGGATCATGCGAACCTGATCGTGTGTGAGAGAGGTTCCCGATGACGCTACCACGTTTTCTATACCAGCCTGATGCATGGATATCACATCGGTATAGCCTTCCACCAGGAGGCAGTTATCCTTCGAAATGATGGCATTCTTTGCAAAATTGATTCCGTAAAGGGTTTTGCTTTTGTTGTAGATATCAGATTCGGGAGAATTTACATATTTCGGCCTGTTCTTGTCGCTGCTTAAAATTCTTCCCCCGAAACCTATCACTCTGCCCGAAGCACTGTGAATTGGAAAAATAACCCGTGAATGAAACCGGTCATAAAGCCTGTTTTCTTTTTCGAGTGAAAGTCCTGTCTTCAGAAGGTAATCTTTTTTATAACCATGCTGAACAGCATACTCTGAAAAGGCATCCCATTTATCGGGGCTAAATCCGAGCTGAAATTTTAATATCACCTCTTCGCGAATTCCCCGTTCCCTGAAATAGGATAATCCGATGGCCTTGCCCTCTTCGGTCTCAGCCAGGGTCCTCGAAAAATATTGTTGAGCAAAAAGGTTCAGGTTGTAGAGACTCTCTTTTTCGTTCAGTTCCTGGAGTTGTTCCGGTGTCTGTTCCTCCTCCTCCACATCGATATTGTATTTCCTGGCAAGGTATTTCAGTGCTTCCGGGTAGGAGAAATGTTCATGTTCCATGATGAAATTGACCGAATTTCCCGCCTTTCCGCAACCAAAACATTTATAGATCCCCTTGGCGGGTGAAACGGTAAAAGAGGGCGTTTTCTCATTATGGAAAGGGCACAAACCGATCTGGTTCACACCGCGCCGGCGAAGGGTTACAAAATCACCAACAACCTCCTCAATGCGGGCAGTTGTAACAATATTGTCGATGGTTTCGTGATTAATCATGATATTTCATAAAAAAATGGTCAATCCCCGCCTCTGTGAATTGTTCTCCAAATTTAATAAAACCGTTTCTTTCGTAAAACCGGACAGCTTTCACCTGAGCATGCAGGTAAATCATTTTTCCATGGGGAATAACATCTTTTAATACCTCTTTCAGAATGGCTTCGCCGAATCCCCGGTTGCGAAATGGAGGAAGAACCGCAAATCGTTCAAGTTTTATCCCCTTTTCCGTCTCCCGACAACGTGCTGTGGCAACAGGTTTCTCAACAAGAAGCAGGAGAAAATGGACCGACTCCTCTTCATGTTCGTATTCAAGATCCTTATCAACCCCCAGTTCTTCAATAAAAACCTTGCTCCGTATCGCACGGGCGCTTTCTGCCAACGCTGTGTCCTGGAATGAAAATCGCTCGATTCTGATCATTATTCTGGGTTTTATTTTTTCAAAGGTACAGTTTCCCAACCTGCCGGAGTTAAATTCATCAGTTCCCGGAACCCGATTTCAAGGAGCAGATCTTCCGTTTTATTAAATCCCAATGAAATCTCCCCGGGTTTATGTGCATCGGAACTTATTATTACCGGAATATTCAGAGAATGGATTTTTTTAAGGATATCCGGACCCGGGAAAAGCGAATCGGACCTTTTTTTGTAAAGTCCGCGTGTATTGACCTCAACAATGGCTCCTGTTTGATTTATCAGATCAAGGGTTTCATCAATCAACCCCATATACCAGGGTTCGGTTTCTGAGAAATACCTTCCCCGGTTGTGCATTTTAATTTTATCTAAATGGCCAACAATGTCCATCCGACCTGCCGTCAGCATATCATTGATCTGTCGGTAATAGGCCGTCACTCCCTTACGGATATCACCCGCAAAAATCAGATTGAGTCCATCATCATAGGTCACCGGATCGGGACCGTCAATAAACCACAAGTCATGCGAGGAGCCATTTCGAACGAGATGAACAGATCCAATCATATAATCGAGGGGGTAATTGTCCCGGAAATAGGAAAAAGGATATCCGGTTGCGGGGATAAAATCTACCTCCATGCCCAAAAAAAGGTTAATCTGCCCGTCAAAGTCCCGTTTCAGCCGAGATATTTCCTGGCAATAGGCGTTTACGTTTTCTTCCCGCAGGGCAAATGTATTTTCAAAAGGCAAAGGAGAATGGTCGGAAAACCCCAGCGTGAAAAAGCCCTGCCGGATGGCTTCAAGGACATAAATTTCCGGGATATCAGATCCGTCGCTGAACCGGGTATGTGTGTGGAGGTTAGATAACACTGGTGACAATTTTATATACTTTATCGGCCCGGCGAAGGAATATATCAACAGAAATGCTGCAGTGTTCACCCTTCATTGTTTTTTCCACGGGTTTCAGGTCGACCCTGATTTCCGGAACAGTCATATCAACGACCCCGGTAGTAGGACCCTGGATATATATCCGGTCTCCGGATTTGAGGGAACCAGATTCCATTTTAATCTCTGCAATTTTGAGTTTTGTAAAATAATTTGTTATTCTACCCACATATTCCTTATATTCTGTTGCCACAGATCCGTGCTGTTCAGCCCAATCACCCATTTTGCTGCCAAGATAATATCCCTCCCAAAACCCCCGATTGTAAACAGTTTTGAGTTGTTCAGTCCACTTGTCAACCTTTTCCCTGGTATAGTTACCTGCAGCAATTGAATCGACAGCCTGGCGGTAACACCCAACTACCGTTTTTACATATTCCGGGCTTCGACCCCGACCCTCAATTTTCAGAACAGTAACTCCCGACTTAAAAATTTTATCAAGAAATCCAATGGTACAAAGGTCTTTTGGTGACATAATATATTGATTGTCAACCTCCAGTTCAATTCCAGTATCTGTATCTGTAACCAGGTATGGTCTGCGGCAAAGCTGATAGCAGGCTCCCCGGTTTGCCGAAGCGTTGTAATGATCCAGGCTCAAGTAACATTTTCCAGAGACCGCCATGCATAAAGCCCCATGTGCAAAAACTTCAATCCGGACTAGCTTTCCCGAAGGACCGGTTATTTTCTGCCGTTTGATTGCACGGGTGATACAGGCAACCTGATCAATATTTAATTCCCTGGCCATGACCATTACATCAGAAACCTGCGACCAGTATTTCACTGCTTCAAGGTTGGTGATGTTGGTTTGGGTTGACATATGAACGGGCATTCCCACAGATCTTGCATAGGTGATAACGGCCTGGTCGGAGGCAATGATGGCAGTGACCCCGTTTTTTTTAGCCGAATCAATGGTGCGTTTCATCTCTTTCACCTCCTGGTCGAAGATGACCGTATTCAAGGTGAGATAGGTGTTTACACCATGCTTGCGACAAATTTGTGTAATTTTTACCAAATCACGGAGCGTAAAATTGATGGAAGACCGGGCACGCATATTTAGCATGCCCACACCAAAATATACAGAATCGGCACCGGCATGAATGGCTGCCATCAGCGATTCCCAGGAACCAACAGGAGCAGTAATTTCGATCTTTTGCACGGTGGAATATTTTTTACAAAGATACAGGATTTACAGCGATTGGTCCCGGGATGACACCTCCTGTACATTAAAAACTGTTGGATAGGGACGACGACGTATAATTCAGCCAATTTGACAACAATTGCCGGCCCATTGAGGTCATAATTGATTCAGGATGAAACTGAACTCCACAAAAGGGTAGTGTTTTATGGGCCAGGGCCATGATGGTTCCATCGCGGGTGACGGCCAGTTTATCAAGACATGCGGGAAAAGATGCCGGGTCTACGGCCCATGAGTGATAAAGCCCGGCTTCAAATTGCCCTGTGACTCCCGTGAAAAGTGGACTGTCGGGCTTCAGAACTGTTATGGTTCGCGGCTGACCGTGAATCACGGATGGCAGGTTAACAAGGCTTCCCCCGAAATGAACTGCAAGGGCCTGCATGCCCAGGCAGACACCAAATACCGGAATTGCTTTAAGGCCTTTTTTTTTCAGATGTTCAACGGCTCGCAGCATATCGAACATGGCAGGGTGTTCCTGCGGCAAACCGGGCCCGGGGGAAAATATGATTTGATCATATTGATCCAGCGTTCTGATATTCAGCTGCTCCTGGGTGAAGATATTAACATTAACTTTGCCTGTTCTGCGCAATAACTCCACCAGGTTCCATGTGAAGGAGTCGTGATTATCCAGAAGCAGAAGTTGCATTTGATTTACAAGATTAGTTTTTACTGTGATCCTATGAAATCCATTCAATCAATGTTTATAAACCGCACAGAAATCATCGATAAAATTAATCATTTTTCAATGCAGGGTAAGTCTTTTTTATTTGCTGTTGATTTCTCCGGTAAAAAAGGATTTGTATTATCTCTGCAGGAGGCTGAAAAAAAAGGAATTAGATATAAAATTGGTAACCTGAAAAACGATGAAAATCACAGCGTAAAGAGCCCATTGAAATTCGATTTATTTCCTGTCAGCTTTGAAACATATAAAATTGCTTTTGAAAAGGTAAAACATCACCTTAAAAGAGGAGACACATACCTGCTCAATCTCACATTTCCGACACCCCTGCACTCAAACCTTTCATTATCGGAAATTTTCGATATCAGCTGTGCTCCCTTTAAACTCTTTATTCCAGGACATTTTATAGTATTTTCGCCGGAGATGTTCATTCGTACCGAGCAGTCCCTGGTTTTTTCCAACCCGATGAAAGGAACGATTGACGCGGGTCTTCCTGATGCCGAAGAGCGATTAATGCGTGATGAAAAGGAGTTTTTTGAGCACAACACCATCGTTGATCTCATTCGCAATGACCTGTCGATGGTATCAACAAATGTAATTGTTACCAGATTCCGTTACATTGACAGGATTCACTCCAACCGGGGTGATCTCCTGCAGATGAGTTCAGAAGTTTGCGGCACACTGCCTGATGGCTTTCGTCAAAGGCTGGGAGAACTTCTTTTTACCTTGTTGCCGGCAGGTTCGGTTACAGGGGCGCCGAAAGAAAAGACGGTAGAAATAATTCAGGAAACAGAATCGTACGATCGTGGATTTTACACGGGCATTTTCGGTTATTTTGACGGGGTGAATCTGACTTCGGCTGTTTCGATACGATTTATTCAGGAGACAGAGCGTGGCCTGGTATTTAAAAGTGGCGGCGGAATTACTGCATTGAGCAGTTTGGAGAGTGAATATGATGAAATGGTGCAAAAGGTATATGTCCCGGTTTTTTGAAACGGTTTGTATTAAAAACGGCATTCCCCAATACCTGGAATGGCATGAGCGCCGGATGAATCTGGCGCGCAGGGAATTCTTTGGGGAAGTCAGACCCATTCTACTCGAGGAAGCGATTTCGTTATCCGGGGCCATGCTGACAGGAGTGTTCCGGTGCAATATTCACTATGACGAGGAGGTTAAGCAGGTCAGTTATAAAAAGTATGAAAAACGAGTTATCAGGTCGCTTAAACTGGTGTATGACCCCGATATTGATTACCATCTGAAATTTACAGACAGGTCGGTGCTGGAATCATTATTTAAGCTTCGGGGACCGTTTGATGAGGTAGTCATTGTTAAAAATGGTTTTATTACAGACACCACTGTTTCGAACCTGATATTTTTATCTGGAAATACCTGGTTTACCCCAGCAACACCGCTGCTGGAGGGCACATGCAGAAACCGGCTTTTATATGAAGGCCGGATAACGGCAAGAAATATCCGCGTAAAAGACCTGAATCTGTTTACTGACTGCAAGCTCATCAATGCAATGCGTGATCCGGATGAAGAATCAGCAATCCCGGTTTCGGCGATCATTTAAAAAAGAGTTATTTTTGTCAAAGACCGATTTATGAAACCCATTCACATTTTTTATCTGATCATTATAGCCGGGATTATTGGAATTACAGGTTGCGGCGGCAAGGACAAAGAGTTAAAAGCCGATGCAACAGACATTGCCAACATCATGTGCAAGAGCATAGATGCCATGAAAAAACTTCGTGGGGCTGATCCTGCCGACTCCCTGATGGTAAAGAAACTTCAGGTGGAGTACAACATTATTCAGGAGGAAATGACTAAAGTTTACCAGGATTTCAGGACGAAATACAAAGAAAAGGTAACGACAAAAGAATTCAGTGATCAGTTTCGCAAATTCCTGAATACAGCCATGCTGGATTGTAAAAGTCTTTCAAAGGAAGATCGGGAAGCCTTTGAAAAGGGAATGAAATAGCTTTTATTTCACCAGCCTGATTTGCAGCTCCTTCAACTGCTCTTCCTTTATTGAGGAAGGAGAATCGATCATTACATCACGCCCTGAATTATTTTTCGGAAAAGCGATATAATCACGGATTGACTCTCCGCCGCCAAAAATGGTGGACCACCTGTCGAATCCAAAGGCAATCCCGCCATGGGGGGGTGCCCCAAATTCAAAAGCATTCATTAAAAAACCGAACTGTTCGTTGGCCTCTTCATCAGAAAAGCCCAGGACCGTAAACATTTTCTTTTGCAATTCCTTATTGTGGATCCTGATAGAACCTCCGCCTATTTCCGTGCCATTGATGACCAGGTCATATGCATTGGCCCGGACGGCACCGGCATCTGTATCGAGGAGTTTAATATCTTCGGGTTTTGGAGAGGTGAAGGGATGATGTTTTGCATAAAAACGTTTGGTCTCTTCATCCCATTCAAGCAAAGGAAAGTCAATTACCCAGAGAGGCTTGAAATCGCCGGGCTGCATTAAATTCATCCTTTTGCCCATTTCGAGGCGAAGGGTTCCCATGGCTGATTGGGTTTTCTCCCTTTTGCCGGCCAGTATCAGGATCAGGTCTCCGGGGCTGGCCTTGCATTTTGTTACGATCGCCAAAAGGTCCCCGGGAGAATAGAATTTATCGACAGAAGATTTAATAACCCCGTCCAAACCAACCCTTATATAGATCAATCCGGAAGCTCCAACCTGCGGACGTTTTACGAAATCGGTCAGTTCGTCGACCTGTTTACGCGAATATTCGCTGCATCCCTTCGCGCTGATCGCAACAACGAGCTCAGCCTCGTCGAACACTTTGAAATTCCTTCCCCCGACCAGGTCATTCAGCTCGGTGAAGGTCATCCCAAAACGAATATCCGGCTTGTCCGATCCGTATAACTTCATGGCCTGTTCATAAGAGATCCTGGGGAAATCAGCCATGTCGATGTTCAGGACTGATTTAAAAAGGTGTTTCGCCAACCCTTCGAAGGTATTCAGGATATCTTCCTGTGTGACGAATGCCATTTCGCAGTCGATCTGGGTGAATTCGGGCTGCCGGTCTGCGCGGAGATCTTCATCGCGGAAACACCGAACGATTTGAAAATATCGGTCGAACCCGGCCACCATCAGCAATTGCTTGAATGTTTGAGGAGATTGGGGAAGGGCATAAAATTGTCCGGGGTTCATACGCGATGGAACCACGAAATCGCGGGCGCCCTCCGGGGTGGATTTTATCATGTAAGGCGTTTCGATCTCCAGGAACTGCTGACCATTCAGATAATTCCGGGTTTCAATTCCCATCCTGTGCCGCAGTTCCAGGTTTTTACGGTTTACATTCCGCCGCAAATCGAGGTAGCGGTATTTCATCCGAAGTTCTTCACCTCCATCCGTATGGTCTTCGATGGTAAAAGGTGGTGTTTTTGACACGTTTAATACCGTAAAACTCTCTACCAGGATCTCAATATCCCCAGTGGTCATTTTAGCGTTTTTATTGCTTCGCTCAGCCACCCTGCCCTTTACGGATATGACAAATTCACGGCCCAGTTTCCGGGCCTCCATGCACAATGCGCTGTTTACTTCCAGGTTGAAGACGAGCTGGGTGATTCCATAGCGATCGCGCAAATCGATAAAGGTAAGGCCACCCATGTCGCGTGAGCGCTGGAGCCAGCCGGATAAAGTCACCTCCAGCCCCACATGGGCCATATTCAGTTCACCACAGGTATGTGTTCGGAGCATATTGTATCTGTTTTCTGGGAACAAAGGTAGAAAGAATGCACAATTAGTCTGATTTTTTGCAAATAGGATTAAATTTTAGGACGAATTTGCAATTTCTACTACAAAAATCAATCAGGTTAGCATAAAATAGGATGTTCTGCTATAAAACAGAAAGATGTGGTGGTATTCAATTTTGATTCGCTTCATTGCTGTGGTATTTTTGGCATTGGAAATTAACAGGTTAAATACCCGTTTTTCAAAAACAGACCATCCTGAAAATATTGAAACCGTTAACATTTATTGTTATGAAAAACCGTGTACAAAAAACATTTCCAGGCGTTTATCATATTGCTGCTCTGCTTTTTCTTGGAACCCTATCGGGCTGCGGTTACTATTATAAAGTACAAACTGTAACCAGGGTTACTCCCCAGAATATTAAAACATGCGACTCCCTGAATAAATTCCTGATTTTGCACCAGGGAAAATCAGTCTGGCATTTATCCGATCCCGGTGTTTCCGACAGCATGCTGTCGGGGACCCTTACCATGTTGCCCGGTAATTGCCAGCAGTATAAAACCAATCATCCAAAAAAGACCAACAGATACAAAAGGGATGATCGCATCCTTGTGCTTAGCCAGGTTCACCTTTATCTGCAGGATTCACTTGTTCCGGAATTCAAAACCGGAGACTATGCAAAAATTGATTTTTCGGCAATCAGCAAGGCTGAGATATATATAAAAGCCAAAGGCCGGACTACGGCATCCTGGATTGTTCCTATCGTATTTACTGGAATCGGGGTTGCTATGGTCACGACGGCAGCGGTTGCTATAGCGACGAAATCATCCTGTCCGCTGGTTTATATTAAAAGGGATAGCAGTTTCACCTTTAGTGGAGAAATTTTTGGCGGAGCCATCTATTCATCCCTCGAACGGCATGATTACCTTTCATTGCCAGGTTTTGAACCATCAAAGAACCGGTATGAGCTGAAAATCACCAACGGGTTGCCCGAAATACAATACATAAACCTTTCTGAATTATGGATAGTCAGCCATCCGGAGAATGTACAGGTCTTATCCGACCGCGTGGGAGTGATTCACACAATAATTAACCCGGAACTACCTGAAAAAGCATTATCGTCAGCAAAAGTCAATATTCTTCCGCTGATCAGCATGAAGGACCGGAGTTGTTTCCAGTTTGATGAAGAGCCATCCCTTACCGGGGATACCTGTGCGTTCAATACAGCTTTTTTAACATTTCCTGTTCCAGAAAATGCAGATGTCGGGAAACTGGTTATCAAGGCAGGGAATTCGATGTGGGGAGATTATGCCTTTGGGGAGCTCACAAAATTATTTGGCAACCGGTATGAAGAATTTATCAGTTGGCAGGGAAAAAGATCACCGGAAAAGACGCTGCAATGGCAAAAGGATCAGCGATATCCTTTGATGGTCTACCTGGAAACGAACTCCGGCTGGCAATTCGTAGATTATTTTGACCTGATTGGTCCGCTTGATGCCAGGGAAATGGTAATGCCGATAGATTTATCCCGGGCACTTTTTGCCAATACAACAGCCAGCGGAAAGTCGATAAGGATCAAACTCGAATCAGGATTTAAGTTCTGGGATCTTGATTATGCCTCCATGGATTTTTCAAGGGATACCCTGTTCACAATAGATTACGTTAAACCCTCCTCTGCAATAACCGAATCTGGGAAAAATGTAACGCAACTTCTCTCGAACAACGACATGAACTATTATATACAGGAAAAAATCGGGGAGGAGGGATTGTTGGTCTACCAGGACAGCCCGGAGATTCATGGAATGAAAAAATCCATTTTTTTACATACCAAGGGATACTATACCCATGTAAGAAATTATCCAAATCCACCAGATAAAAAGCAACTTCATGCGTTTTTGATCCCCGGCAGATTCAGCAAATTTTCTTATGATATTTATTCTGAATTCATGAAAAAGAAGATGGTACTCATATCTGAACCCAGGTTGCCATGAAAATAGAATATACAAATCACCCGCAGAAAATTATCACCGGGATAAGGAAAAAACTGGTTCGGCTCAGGGTTGGTTTACATATGGCTAAAGTAGTTTACCGCATTTGCAGGAACCCTTTTTTGTGTATGAAAACGCTTGAAAAGCTCGCCAAACACAGGAGGGACTATGCGGGAAAGATGATAAAGAAAATCGTTCATGTCGATGGAAAATACTACTGGGACCTTTACATACCGGGTTATAGATCGGAAGCCATAACCAAATTTTTTATTGGAGAAACAGAGAAGATACTAAGTAAAGAAAGAAAAACAAACCGATTCACCAATATCTTAATTGCCATTACCAAACGATGCCCTTTAAAATGCGAACATTGTTATGAATGGGATTCGCTCAATGCTGATGAAACGCTGACATTATCCGACATCAAAGCCATTGTTTCCAAATTTCAGGAGAGGGGAACCGGTATTATTCAGTTAACCGGGGGTGAACCCATGATGAAAGTGAACGATCTTCTGGAAATTATAAAGTCATCAAAGCACGGGACGGATTTCTGGATATTCACATCCGGGTATAATCTGACGATGGAAAATGCGATTAAACTCAAGCGGGCCGGATTAACCGGGGTTGTTATCAGCATGGACCATTTTGACCCCAATATTCACAACCTTTTCCGAGGTTCCGACCGGTCATTTGAATGGGTTCAGGCTGCAGTCAGAAATTCAATTGAAGCACATCTTGTTACTGCACTTTCAGTTTGTATGACGAAATCTTTTGTTACCGAATCAAATCTGATGGCCTATGCTGACCTTGCAAAAAAAATGGGGGTCTCCTTTATCCAGATACTTGAACCCAGGGCCGTAGGACATTACAGCGGGAGAGATGTATTGCTGGATGAAAGTCATGAAAAAATTCTGGAAGATTTCTACTTTAAAATGAATTTCAAAAAAACACACAGAAAGTATCCGATAGTTTGCTATCATGGTTATTATCAGCGGAAAACGGGATGTTTTGGTTCCGCAAACAGGAGTTTGTATGTAGATACAGACGGCGATTTACATGCTTGTCCCTTTTGCCAGTCAAAAATGGGAAATGCGTTATACGATAGTCTGGATAGCTTAATTGATCGGATGACCTCAACAGGATGTCATAAATATGCTGCCTCCATTTTTTAAAGATCGGCCCTATGAAAAAATTTGATATCATCCTGGAAAATCCGATTGAGCTTCATTCGGAAAAACCAAAGACCATTGGCCAGATCCTGTTTGAAGATCGGCCGGGCAGGAATGAAAACGACCTGATCATCCTTAGTCACGTTGATACAAAGTATACGGAGGTTAGTCTTTGTCGTCTCCGTTTCATTGTTTCAAACCTGTTAGCCGATTTTAAACGGCAGGGGATAACCCACGGGGATACCGTTGTTTTATTAAATTTTTCAGGATGCAACGAGATGTATACGGCCTTGTTATTCCTGGCACTGGCCACGAATGGCTGCAGGGTTTTTCTTCCCATGTTTTCGGAGACCATAGAATTTGAGAATTGGCTTGAGATGGCCAATGTCAAACACATCATCGTACCGGAGGGTGAAGTGATGAGCCTGGAGGGGCATGACAAAGACAAGGATTCTGTAAAAAGGATCCGAAAAATAGCGGAAAAAAGGAAGATCCCTTTACTGGATATGATTTCCGTTTTTGGATTAGCAGAAAATATTCTTTCTAATACCATTTCCGGTCAGCCTGAAACGGGCGAAGTCTTAACCTCGTTGAGTAGGGTTGAATCAGGTGATGAAGCACTCATCATCACCACTTCAGGCTCAACGGGGCATTCAAAGCTGGTGGTTTATACCCACGAAGCCTTTTGGCTGAACTGTATGGCGTGGCAACAATCCGGATTTTATCAAAAGGATCTGCTTGGAGGAACGGGGTTCACGCCGATGTTCACGCATACCATGGGAATAAGGGCGTTTATCAACGCCTTGTGGACCGGCTCGCCGGTATGCCTGATCATTACCGAATGGTTTACCCGTAAACCGGAAACGGTACGTTATCTGCTTCTGAAAATGAAACCATCGCACATTACCGGCGGACCTGCTGTTTACAATTTATTCCTGGAACTTTACCGGCTTTATCCTGAATTGAAATCAACGCTGTCGCCGCATTTTAAAACACTTGTCTCAAGCGGCGCAGGATATAACCAGGTCACCGCGCAGGAGGTATTTGATGCCATTGGGTTGAGGTTGCATAATGCCTTCGGCACAACGGAGACCCAGCAGGTTTTTTCCACGTTACTAAGCAACGACAACATTTTCAGCCACGGGCTTTTGCCTTTTGGCAATCCGTTGCCCGGGGTTTCAGTCGGGCTCATCCATTCAGATACCGGAAAGGAATGCTATCATCTTTATCTGCGTTCGGTTTTTGGCTACAAATATTGTATCGGAGAGGATGAAAAAATGGATTTCTTTGAAACAGGGGACATTGTGATGTTGACCGGAGACAAGAGCCTGCTTTTTATTGGTCGTGCGAGCAGGGATTACTTCAAGGACAATTTCGGAGTGAAAATCCCGGTACATGCGTTAAAAGACTACTATCAGCGGCTGCTTTCACAAATACATCATGCCGAATTTTATCCCATGTTCAATTTTCCCGGATTATCCGCGATCCTATTTGTTAATGAGCATAACCATCCCGGAGGAATCATTGCGGACTCATCCGTTTTGAAGAAATATGCAGGAATTGTTGAAGGAATAAATAACCAGTTGAAGGAGCAGATTGAACCCTTCGAATTTTATCACCGGCATATTTGCAGGATTGCCCTAATTAACCACCCTCCGCCTTTAACGCGAAAGGGCACCATCTCCTCAAAAGACATCCACGCATCTTTTGGTGAACTGATTGAGCGCATGCAGGATTGCAGAAAAGATTCAAATGGAATCGAAATTACGGAAACCTGTTATCTTTCGACAGACAAATATTCAAGGTACATCAGTCCGCAAATCGGCACCTTGCTTTCTGCCCTCAAAATGAACCAGGTATTTCATCGCGGCAAAAAAGATTCGCTATACACCTTTATCCAGGGTAAGGAAACTGAAATACTTGACCTTGCAGGCGGATATGGGACCAACCTTATTGGGCACTCAGATTCCAGAATCCTTGAAGCCATATCCTCTTTTTTATCTTCCGGCGGAATCGCGCTGAACAACCAGCTGAGCATTCCCTTTTATACGGGTTTACTTGCCGAAAAACTGAGCCTGACGGTGGGGCAAAAAACAGGTAAAAGTTTCAAGGTTTTATTTGGCAACAGCGGGTCGGAGGCCGTGGAGATCGCTCTTCATCATGCTCTTTTTGAATGGAGGAAAAAAATTGCCAAACTTCGTGATCTTCAGTTCCAGATGTATGGAAGTCTTGATTATATTGATGTTCCCGCAATCTGGCAAAAGAACGATGAAATTATACAGAACGCAAAGGTCCGGCTGATCGCCCTCGCAGGTGCGTTTCACGGGCATAGCACCGGAGCCCGGAGCGCCCTGGGCAACCAGAAAAAGCGAACCGGTTTTTCCAATCTCCCAAAAATAGAAGCCTGGTTTGTGAATGATCGTAACCCGGATTGGAAAAACCGCATTCAGGAAATTTTCCGAGACTCGTTTATTCCTCTTGAAAGAATAATTCAAACCAACGGACACGCAGTGGTGGAGCAATTCAGGATCAGTACGGTCATTGCAGCCATCGCCGAGCCGGTGACAGGCGAAGGCGGAGTACGCAAGGTGGATCAGGAAATGCTTGAATATCTTACAGGATTTGATTTTCCGCTCATCGCCGATGAGATTCAATGCGGGCTTGGACGCACAGGGCAATTCCCGGCTTTCGCCAAGGCGGATTATTACCTTTTTGGCAAGGCGCTTGGCGGAGGTGTTGAAAAGATATCGGCTGTTTTGGTCGACAGTCAGCGGTTTTGTTTCGAATTCAGCGAAAATTATGTCAGTACGTTCGGAAACGGTGAACTGGCAGCCATTGCCGCATTAAAAACGCTTGAAATCATTGAAGCTGAAAACCTGGCAGAACGGGCATTCCAATGCGGGGAGTACCTTGTAAGGGAAATAAATCAAATCCGTGACAAATTTCCTTCTGTGATTTTTGATGTTACAGGTGAGGGTTTAATGCTGGGAGTGAATTTCAATCCTGCCTGTGCTTCGGAAAATGTGATGCTCAGGGCGTCCTTTGGTACCGAAAAAGCCGGATATCTATTCTCGGCCTGGTTTTTTCACAAACACAGGATCAGGCTATTTCCTACACTTTCGGCACCAGACACCTTGCGGATCGAACCATCGGCTTTTTTTACAGAGGCGGAGGCGAACCGATTTTGTTTGGCCCTGGAGGATCTATGCCATATTCTCTATGAAAAAAGAGTTTATGATCTTTTTTCGTTTCTGATGGATGACGATCCCTTTGATGACAACAAAGGAGCTTTTCCCGAAATCGGCCATTATCAAACCTTTCTTGAAGAGCCGGCTGCCCGCGCAGCGAAAGTTGCATTTATTGCCCATATGGTCAATCCGGTGAATGAACTGCGCATGCTGGAACCCGATCTTTGCCGGGCGTCGGATACTGGTTTAAGAATTCTTTTTAAACGACTGCAGACCCTAATGGAGATGAAGCCGTTCCGGCTGATAGCCAACAATCTGTTTAATGGAAAGATTCATTTTTCTTTTTATATCCTTCCGGTGGATTCGGCCGAGCTGGAATATCTTCATAAGAGCGGTAAAACCAGGCGGGTCATTTCAAAGATCCAGGAGGCGGTATACCTGGCTGCAAAAGAGGGGGCCTCGGTCGTAAGTCTGGGTGGCTACACATCGATTTTAACCTGTAACGGAATTTCGCTGGCAGAACCCTCCGGATGCCGCATCATTACAGGGAATACACTCACCGCTGCTTCCGGTTTGACAAACCTGCGCAAGTACTTGTTTGCAACCCCTGATTTTAAAAAGCCTGCCCGTATTGCAATTGTAGGCGCAACCGGAAACATCGGACAGGTGATCGCTGAAATGATCAGCACCCAGACAGATATCTGCTCTGATTTACTCCTGGTTGCACGGTCGGTAAAAAGATTGGGTGTCATCGCAAAAGAGCTGGATAGAAAAAAGGCTCCCGGGATAAGCATTGATACCTCCGTTGAATTGTCTGTTTTAAAAACAGCCGACATCCTGATCATTTGTGCAAACACCAATGATCCGCTGATCTATCCTCATCATATCTCAAAAGAAAAGCCAGTGCTTATTTCCGACCTCTCTGTTCCATCAGCTTTGGCGAAAGAGACTGCCTTGCTGCCAAATGTTATCAGCATGCCCTTTTCGGCCTATGTAACCATGCCGGAGGATCCGGAGACGGTCATTAGTTCCTTGTCGCCGGCCGGAACAGTTTTCTGCTGTGCGGGTGAAGCAATGCTGCTGGGGCTGGAAGACTGCCCGTTTCCTTTGAAAGGACACCTGCTTCCCGATGCCTTGAGAAAAATATCGAAAATGGCTGAAAAACATGGGCTTTTCAATCATCTCGGCGTTATCAAAAGTTATAAAGTAACAGTCTGAAGTTCGAAATGAAACCGTTGTACAATTTTGGCTTATCACAGGAAGATCCGCTAACCGAGATCAAAGGATTGGATCTTGCCGATGGCGATTCGTTGCTTTGTATCGCTGCCGCGGGGGAGGTTCCGCTTAGTATTGCCGCGTTGAAAAACGTATCTATTGTGGCGGTTGATCCTTCTGAAGATCAACTTCGGCTATGCCGGATCAAACAGCAAACTGCCGTGGTTCTCAATTCTCCCAATGCAGCGGGGTTTCTGGGTTATACAAGAATGCCCGGTAAAAGACGTGAAAAGCTTTTTAATCATAACATTGTTTCTTCTTTAAATAAAGACGATCAGGATTTCTGGCGGAAAAAAATGCAGTTCGTCCGAGGGGGCTTAATCCACTGCGGGAAATTTGAACGATTTATCAAAAAAGCCTCCAGGCCTGCCCTGTGGATCATCGGGAGGAAGAATTTTTACAGGTTGTTTGACTGTAATTCCAGAAAAGAGCAGGAAGAGATCTTTGACCGGTTTTTCGCCGGGATTCTCCTGAAAACGATCTTTAAGACGGTCTTTCATCCGTGGGTTTACACAAACAGGGGGATAGATGCGGTTGGCATGCAGCATCATAAGGAGGGGAATATCGGGGATTTCTTCTTCAACAGGTTTCGAAATTTTTGCTGCAGCACCCCGGCCCGTGATAATTTCTTACTTCAGTATGTTTTTTTCCGGCAATCCCTGTTTCCCGGGGCTTTACCGGAATACCTCAAATCGGAAAACCATAGGACATTCCTTCAGAACCAAAGTAAAATTATTTTTGTCAAGTCCACCATGGAACAGGTATTGACCCAGGTGCCGCCCGGGAAATTCAATAAAATCCAACTTTCAAACATCGGCGACTGGATTTCCAAAGAATCGATGGCCGGAATTCTTGTCAAGATCCAGGAAAAAACAAGCCCCGGAAGCGGCGTGGTCATGCGCCACATTTACTTTGAGCATCCGGTTCCTGATTCAGTGCATTTCCTGAAACCCAACCATGAACTGGGTGAAGAAATTATTAAGACAGACCGTTTTCCTTTCAGTTCAATCGTTCCCATTTTACACATCAACCATGAACGAATATCAGATCAAATCCATTGATCCAAGGTGGAATAAAGAAATGCTGGGAATTCTCAGGGATGCACCCATCATAACGGACCGGTTGACCGTGTGTTTTGACCGGCAGCCCGATATGTTTGCCCTGGCCCGCTGCAAATACGACGATTTTTTTTACAGTGGACTTTTCCAAGGAGAAACGCTGAAAGGGTTTGGTATGGTTGGTTATCATACTGTATTGGTTAACGGGGTCCTCACAGAAGTTTTCTGCGCAAGGGATCTTTATATTCTTCCTGAAGCCAGGGGACAAGGGTTTATACCAAGGAGCACAGAAAATCATTTCCGGGAGAATCAACACCGGACCCAGATCGGCTATGGGGTGATCATGCAGGGCAACAAGGCAAGCCTGCGATTGGTCGGTAACAAACCCGAAAGCAATCGTTACTCACCAAAATCGCGCATCATCAATAAGCTGATGATAAGAACCATTTTTCTTATCTTCCCGATAAGCGTAAAAAGCAGGTATAAAATCAGGAGAGCACAGAGGGAAGATATTCCTGCCATGGTGGCGCTTCTCAATAACGAACACAGGGACCGGCTTTTCGGTAACCTATATGACGAAGCCACATTTCAATCGAGACTGGAGCGCAGCACAGGATTGTCGGTGGAAGATTATTTCCTTGCCTTTAACCGCCTGGGAGCGTGTTGCGGAGTTTGCGCGGCCTGGGATATGTCGGGGATGAAACAGACCCGGGTGGTGAAATACGGCAGGGCATTTCTTCCCTCACAAATTGCATGGAAATCCCTTTCCTTTCTTTACGACCTCCCGCCTCTTCCCGAATCCGGCGATCATTTCCGGGAGGTGACGATCACCGATTATGCGGTTATGGAACGTGATCCTGAAATCATGCAGGCGTTGCTTCAAACAGTTTCCATGGAATACCGGCAAAGGGGTTATCATTTCATGATCTGGGGCAGTTCCATGGATGACCCCCTGTTAAAGGCTGCAAAAGGGTTTACGGGTCAAAACATTATTTCGAACATTGTTTTATTTTCTACCGATGATCAATGGCTCGAAGATGGAAAAGTAAAAAACAATTTACCCTATATCGATATTTCGGCAATATAATCGTATCAGATGGCTGTTTTTTAATTTTTAAAAAGAAGATTATGCAAACAGTACTTGTTACCGGAGCGACTTCCGGCATTGGCTTAATCATCGCTGAAACACTCAACGAAAGTGGCTTTAAGGTTTTCGGAACAAGCCGGACCCCTGAAAAATCGGGATTAACACTGTCATTTGAACTGCTCGAACTCGATATTACGTCTGAAAAATCTATTCAAACCTGCATTACAACCCTGTTAACGAAAACCAACACGATCGATGTCCTGATTAACAATGCCGGGATCGGGATTTGTGGTTCAGCTGAAGAGACCACAATAGAACAAGCCTATAAGCAGGTTGAAACGAATTTCTGGGGAGCCGTAAAAATGACGAGAGCCGTTCTTCCTGTCATGCGGAAACAGCGATCTGGAAATATTATTACCATCGGATCCCTGGCAGGGCTTATCGGGGTTCCTTTTCAAAGTTACTATTCTGCCTCAAAACATGCCCTGGAGGGTTTTTTTAAATCCTTAAGAATAGAGGTCAGGTCTTTCAACATTAAAATTTCCCTGATAGAACCGGGGTTCTTCAAAACAAATCTTCACCACTCCTTTGAATATGCGGAACCGACGATAGAGGATTACCGGCAGTTAAGAAAGAATGCATTGCAGGTTTTTTCTGACTCCATTGAAAAAGCCAGTACCCCGGAATCGGTGGCCCAAATAGTATTGAAAATATTAGATTCAGAAAGGCCGGGCTTCAGTCATCGGGTTGGCAAAAACTCATGGCTGGCGCCATTTTTACAATTCCTGATTTACAGATGGTATGAATTGGGAACCAGGTTAAAGTTCAGGTTGTGATATATTTAACAAAAAAATTATGAAAAAGCTAATCGCGATTACTTTTTTTATCCTGTGCTTTGTTATAACATCACAGGCACAAACCAGTTCCCCGGATAAGAGAAAAAATTATCAAACATGGATCAGCACGTATGAAACCTCCCGTCCAATCACCGGGGTGTTATATGAGATAGAGGATTCGGCGGTAACACTCTCGAGTCGTAATTTTTCTAGGAATGGTTCACCCGGCAAGGTGGATATGACAAAATTAGATGTCAGGTCGATCGATGTTATCACACTCAGGAAAAACGGCAATATTGGCCAGGGGATATTGTATGGTGCTATTTCAGGGTTGATTGTTGGAGGTGCCTTGGGAATAGTGTATGCTACATCGGTGGAAAGGCATGAGGAGGGAGCAAACGACCTTGAGAAAAGTTTCAATTCGATGGCTAGTTCCTTACAGATCATAGGCACCTCCGTGCTCATTGGCATTGGATGCATCGGAACCGGCATGGGCGTCGGTGCAATCATTGGCTCTGCGAAGATTACCATTCCAATCAATGGGAGCAAGGAGCAATTTAACCGGAATAAATCCGTGTTGAAAGATTATTCGGTAAAAAGCATTGTGGAAAACTAAAGCGATCGGGGGCTATTAGAATTCAGCCAATCCGTTCAATCCTGCATCTGAGCGAGGTTACTTTTTCATGCAGGATATTAAAAAACCGGTGCCGTTCCTTGGCCGAGGTTCCGCTGATCATGGTTGATTTCTGCATCAGGTTGCGGAGTGAATTTTCAATCTGGTTACAAAACACCGGGTTGGAGGTGATCAATTGATTAATCACGTTATAGGTATTGTAGGAAATTTTCTGGTTATCAGCTTTCACCAGGATTGTATTGTCACTCACCAGCACCTCATTGTGGAAAAGCCTGTAATTGTTCTCAATTCCTTCAACCGGGCATCCCCTCATGTATTGAAAGCCATGTTCGGCCTGACTTTGCACATGATCGAGCCATGATTCCAAAACATCACACAACCTGAAGACATCTTCCCGTTGTTTAAAAAAACCTGAAATAAAACAGTAATCAATTTGCCTCAGGATGCTGGATATTGTCTCTTCACTCCAGATTTCAATGGTAGGAATTTTAATATAATGGGAAAGCAGTTGCCGGCCTATGACATACAAATTTTCAGGGGCTTCGAGGGAGAACATTTTATTTTCATATCCACTGGCAGGTATCAGGGCCTTATTCCAGAAATAGATCTTAAAAGCTGCTATTTCGGGGAATTCAAAATAGTAAAAGACCGGAATGTCCTTTGCTGCATAAATGATCTCGCTTTCTTTTGCCTCGTGTATCTTTTTGATTGCAGCCAAAAGAGACTCGAGCCACTTTTTAATGTCGAACCCCTCTTCCCCAATGGCCATTGAGTTGAAAATTATATGGTCATGTCTGACATTAAAAAGTGCGTCGACCGAAATTTTATAGTGAATACAAATTGTTTTCAGCTCTTCCAAAGACAGCTCCTTTTCTCCCCGGATCCGGCGGTAGGTGCTGTCATAGCTTATTCCCAATAATTCAGAAAGATCATGGACAAATGAGATATTCGGAGCCAACTTGTTCTTGATCAACTGAAAGAGGTTTTCCTGAATGGTTGGTAAGAGGTCCATTACATCAAAAAGGTTAGAAGAGGTAAAGGTAAACCAAAAATCATTTAAAGTCAACTTTGACCCTGGTTCCTTCGGAATGGGCTGCAAACTCAGGAGCGTACATGCACTGGATGGTCGTAATTCCATTGGAATAATCTCCCGCGGCATTTACTTTTAAAGCGTATTCAAAAACAAAGGTGCCTTTTGGAAGATTATCAAAGAAGAAGTTGGTGGCCTGATCGGAAGTACTCTGATAGTAGCCCAGACCGTCCTGGTAATGGTACCCCGAGAGACCATCCCCCATTTGGGACCGATATCCTATTCCGGATAACGGGCTGGCAGAAGCCACCGAATAGGGTTCAAAAGAGGATGCCCGCATATCTTTCATGTGAACGAATTCAAGATCACGATCAACGGTAAGAACAATGCGCACTTTCAATTTATCACCGATTTTTATCATCCCTGAATTTGCCTGATCCTGCGTTATGGGTTCAATCACGGGACCGGAGGGGGTATTCCTTTCGACAAATATTTTCTTTTCCAGCTTCATGGGGGTGGCTGCGGTGGTAATTTTATCAAGATTTTCAAAATATTGCCAATAAAGAGCTCCCCATGCCACGCCCGTTGTAGATTTTGAAATAGAAATCTTTCCCATGTCGGGCCTAATCTGATCTCCTGACCACGAAACCTGAAAATAGCCGGTTCCCGCCTCTTTTTCTGTATCGATCAGTTTATCGGAACTGATCTTTTCTTTACCGATTGAAATTTTCACACCGGGTTCTTCAGACAGTAAATCAGTTCCACGCAGCAACAATGCATAACAGGCTTCAACGGTTGCCTGCGGAGAGCGCCAATCCTGGGTTTGTTTTTGTTTCAAAAGCCATATTTTCAGGTCTTCAACCGTCTTTTCGTCCCGGGCAATTTCATCAAATGCTTCGACCATCAGCGCCTGGGTCTCGATGGGGGCCTGGTACCAGTAGAACCCTGTCTCTCCGGCCCAATACATTCCCATTTCGTTCGAATGAAGCGCTTTTTCAGAAAGCGATTTGAGAATGAGCGCAGGGATTTCAGTATTTCCGAGCCGATTCAACGCCAGAGCCATCATTCCCTGCATGTAGCGATTATTCTGCAGCCAGTATTTTTCAGCCTGGTGCTTATAATAATCAAAAGCCTCCCTGAAATTTACCCCCTGGTCTGGAATTGGGAGCCCGGGATCATTCATTAAGAAACTCCGGGCGTACAAATATTGGATTTGTAAAGTCCCGAGGTGATTATTGCGGAGGTATCCGGAGTCCTGCTTTTTCGCATGTTCAAAATCCCGGACAAGCTCCTGATCCAGAAATTGGACTCCTTTTACGATCATACTCCATGTTTCGGGATCTTTCCGGATAGAGGCAATGCCCAAATGATGAAGTTGTCCCATTCCGGTGATGATGTTTTGGGAAATCCATCGGTTTTCAGGCATACCTGCAAACCAGGTCCATCCGCCATTGGGTGTTTGCAGTTTCTTAAGTTTGTTGAGATTTTCCCGAAGGGTAGCCTCCAGTGTGTTTGGATCAAAATATAGCCCAAGTTTTTGTTTTCGTTCAGTTTCACTGGCAGCATCCATCACCCAGGGCGTCTCCTGCAGCAAGGCAGATTTCAGTTCCTGGTTTTTTGCAAGGTTCGATTTCAGGGCATCGGGTGTGAGATTTTTCCATGATTCAAAAACCGCCTTGATCTTTGGATTGGAGTTTGCGATGAATTCGGCCAGGCTGTTCGACCAAAAGGCCGCAAAAACGGCATCGGCACTTTCATATTTTTTATTGTTCAAAACAGGGAGCGCCTGTATTGCATACCAGGCCGGGTTCGAAGCAAATTCAAGGGTAAGCCTGTAATTCAGCAGCGACGGATCTTTTTGGCCAGGCAATCCGGAGTGTAACAGTTTCTCAAACTCAAACCCGGTTGTCCCTTTTCCACGAACAGGCAATGGAAGCGATTCGGTAACCATCATGCGATTTGACAACACCGGTATGGCTTTTTCCTCCCCGTCGCTGAAAGTTTCAGACGAGCCGGTAATCCTGTACTGAAGCACCGATGTCCCGGAGTTTACAGGAATGACAAGTTTCCAGTAAACAAGAACACTCTGGTCTCTTTTTACCTGAAAAATCTGGTTCCGGGGGCCGGGTTCCGGATTCTGGCTTTCGGTTTTCGTTTCATTACCTGGCTGTCCTGCAGGACGAATCCCGGTTGTGGGATCAGACACTGTGTCAATCCAATTGTTTATGGTTCTTTGGGTGATGGCATCTGAAAGATCAAGATTTACATTGCCCGCAAGTTCCCGGTCAGCGAGGTTGACGATTTTTGCGCTAAAAATGACAGTATCTCCCTGGCGAACAAAGCGGGGGGCATTTGGAAATACCATCAGATTTTTGCTTGTAACGATTTCCTTTTCAACAAGCCCGTAATCAAGGTTTTTTGTATGTGCAAGCCCAAGAAATTTCCATCGGGTAAGCGATTCGGGTGCGGTGAATTGAAGAACCAGGCTGCCTGTGGAATCTGTGACAAGGGATGGATAGAAAAATGCTGTTTCCCTGAAATCGCGGCGAACCCGGATGGAGGCTCCGGCAATGGCCGATGTCCTGATCCGCTCCTGCGTATTAACATTCAATGAGTCATTTGCGACAGCCTTCCCGGGAGCATTCATTTCATCCTGCTTCATTTCAGGGGACGGAGGCATTTGAGCTGATTGTGTTCCCTCATTGGCTGAACTCTCCATCAGGACCATCCCCATGCTTTTATCTCTACTGCTTCGACCATACCGGACATGGCCACCGGAACCGCCAAAATAATTCAAGCCAAACCAGTTCAATTTCAGCCCGGGATGAAAGATGTAATTTTCATTATCGCGAACGGGAGAATGCCATTGTCCGGCGGACAGGCGAAATGAATTATTTACATCCCAGGGGTAAAGACCCGAATAGCGCTGGTACAGATTGAATGTCCATTCAAGGGGGCGAAACAGGTCGAGCGAAGCATCATACATCCCCGCTAAAAATTCAGCGCCGGCAGGATGCCCTGCAGCGTTTGATATCCTGATTTTCCAGCTTTCCTTTGATCCGGGATCAATTTTATTCCGGAAGGTTCCGAATGCAATGTCCAGTTTTTTATTGGTAAAGGGAACACTGATCAACTGGCTGTTCTGAAAAGCCCTGTTATGCCTGACAAATACGAAATTCACTGCAAAATTTCCACGGTACTGTTCTTTAATCGGAATATCGACCATCATTGCCCGGTTATTCAGCTTGATCAGTTCCCGGGAAATCAGACTATCGTGAAGCCGTATTTCATAAATAACCGTCACGTCATCTTCCTTTGAACCAACCAGGAGCCGGGCATTTTCTCCTGGTTCTCCGGTTGTTTTCAGTGGCACAAACCAATTGAGCGTATTGACGGGTACCTCTTTTGAGAGGGGAGAATAAGCGGTAAAAAACTGTTTCTTTTCAACTGCCACACCAAACGGATCCATCGCTTTCAGAACAAACAGGTAGGACCCCGGGGCCAGGACACCTGATGCGGATAAATTGATGTTCAGCACAGAATCGGTTAATGTGTTTATTTTTTTTTCAAAGATCCCCTTTTCCTGACTCCACGTGGAGGGATCGCTGTCGTTGCCATAGATGTTATAGGGAAACTGTTGATAAAATTCCTCACGGGTCATAAGGGAGATATCCGGGCGTTCCCACAGCCGCGGTTTAAATAACCTGTCGGGCTGGATGAGTTTTTGAAGTGTGACCGAAACAAAAGCCGGCGTTGTACGCCCGTTGAGATTGGTTGTTGTTATTTTTACTGCACTGTCATTGGACAGGTTAACCAGGTCGGGCACCTTAAATTCAATTAGAAGCGCCTGATATCCTACTGAAACAGTTTGCCGGACCGATTGGGTCTCCCCGTTTATATCTGTAACATCAACATAGAGTTCAAAATCAAATACAGGCCTGATCTCTTTATCCGTTGACGGGTCGGGCGTTGCGGGGAAAATAAAGCTATATTTACCGGAGACATCCGTCGTTGTGGTTCCACTGCAAATTTCAACCCCCGGAGAGGCCGGCATAGGTCTGCGCCAGCCCCAGTCCCAAAAGGGGAAGCTGGCTGAACGGACTACCCTGTATTTTACACTGGCGCCGTCGATGGCATTTCCTGCGAAAGCAGAAGCCTTTCCCTTTACGGTGATTGATTCTCCCAGCCGGTAGTTCCCTTCGAGGGGTTCATAAATCACCTCAAAGGTAGGTCGCTTGTACTCTTCCACGGAAACATGGACGGAACCGGATTCATTGGAAATGGCCATTTGTCCCAGCAATACGCCCTGTGGTGCCGTAAATGAACCGTTAAATGAACCAAACTCATTGGAGGTAAATGTTTGTTCACTGATCTTTTGGCCATTTGCATCGGTAAATACCACTTTCGTCGGTTGATTATTTTTAATCTTTGTTAATGCGCCTGATTTTTCAAGGATGATCCCTTTGAAATAAACAACCTGGCCCGGTCGGTAAATGGCCCGGTCGGTATAAAACATGGTCAGAAGGCTTGTCTCTGTCTTTCCGGTATACTTCGGGTATTGATAAAAATTATCGGTAATCAGAAAGTCATCCTTATAATGTATTTTCAGGAACAGGGTAGAATTGTTGCGGCTGTTTTCAGGAGAAGGAACAGAAAAGAACCCCTGTCCGTCTGAAATAAAATCCTGCATTTTGGTTGTAAGATATTGGCGATCATGGTAATTATAATTTTTTTGCCATGATTCCGCTTTTACATTTTTCAGGGGAGCGCCCGTTTCGCGGTCGAGGAGGAAATAACCCAGGCTCCCGTCATTATTGAGTTTGCTGATATAGCTTATCTGTGATGACCAAAACGGGGTGATAGAAAAAACCCGGTTTGCATTGTTAAAATCTTTAGACGAAGAACCCAACAGAACCCAGAATCCCATGGGCACCTCCGGGATGATTATTTCTGCATGGTGTACCTGGTAATCCCCATCAGAAGGAAATATTTGCGACCACGACTTTGTTGTTTGAAGGGCTGTCAGGTATTTGAAAAAATTGACAGGATCAAGGGTTCCGGCTTTTGCGGCATACACTTCCGGATCGGTTTTAACCAGCCGGAAAAAAAGTTGCTTTATGTTCCTCACTTCGGCCAGTGCGAGGGAAGGTTTATCGACGGGAACAGCATGTTCAGCGGTTAACCGCAAGATGTTATCCTGAATGGATTTAGCCAGGATCCTGCAATTTTTAGCCCCATCGGAATCCGGAAATCGTTTGATCGCATTATCGCACACCTCAATCGCCGAACGAAAGTCCCATTTGTGAATATCTGAGACCAGGGGTTGGTAAAGTTGACCCTTTTCGTTGAGATAGGAGGCGAGTGTATAGGAAACCGAGGTTCCCCATGACGAACCGGCTTGCGTCTTGTCAAATTGCCTCAGGGCCTCCAGGTAGAGGCTGTCTTTTCCGGGGAGTGTATATCTACGGTGTACAAATTCGAAACGCTTCAACTCCACCTCAATCAAAGCCCGGGGATCTTTATCCGGAAGATGAAATGCAGCGAGGTCCCTGAAAATACGCAATGCAAAACTTGCAGGGGCTGATGTATCTGCCGGAATCAGCATCCGGTTACTGATAAAGTTAAAGGTCGGTGCAAAATACCAGGTGCGGTCAACCTCGAACCGCTGTGAAGGAATGGTTTGCGATTCCTGATCGGAGGTGAAATAATCAAGCGCCCGGCCTGCCAGGAAATCATACAGGGTGGGGATGAACCTGGCCGCCTCTTTGAACTGTTCCCCCGCCTTTTTATCATTAAAAACCTCCTGATCAAGAATTGATTCAAACCGGTTGATCGAAATCCGTTTCAGCGAATCGGAATTTTCAAGCGATAAGAGGTAAAAACGGCAGATTTCATGGTTGATGGCAGAAAGGTCCCAGGTTTCGATGCTGTCGGGAAGCGGGGTGAGGACCTGCGACCTGTCGCGGAAACGATACTGGTTATTCTGGTAGTACTTCAGGTAAACCTCAGCCAGGATAGACTGCAGTACCTGCTTTGCCGGTTGCGCTGAAGACTGAATCTCTTTCTGCAAATCCCTGATCGACAGAACAAGGTAGTTTTCCTGGAATTCGGAATTGAGTCGAATCCTGTAAATGATGGACTTAATTAACTGCGGATCGTTATTTTCTGTTTTTGCCTGCCGGAATATCTTATTCACCACCTCCAGGGCCGATCTGGGCTGGCCCAGGTTGGTGAGCGAATCGACCTGTTTCCACAAATCATTAAAATAGCGGGGTTGTGAAAAGGCGGCATGCCTGGTTGCAGGAAGGCCGGGTTTTTGAGCAGAGGATGGATTCAGGAGGAGGAATGAAAAAAACAGAAATAATCCGATCTTGATTTTCATGTTAAATGCGTTATGTATGAACCATTCAGATACAATATTAGGAAACTTGTGCGACAGCGCAAAGGGGATGCTGTTCATATCCATTATTCCTCCTTTGAGGGCAACAGGGAGTTCAAAGGGCTGGCCAGGCCGGAATAACTGATCAGTTCAAGCTTGACCGAACCCACGATTACGGCCGATTTTGCCAGAACGGGCAGATGGTTTTTATCGTCGGTAACCCAGAGATCCATAGGGTAGGGCTGGCTAAATACGTTTCCAGTAGCGACCATGGGTTTAAAGCGCAGGCAGCGGAACCGCCCCAGGTCGGTAATCACCTCCTCTTTCCCTACATATTGAATTTGGGAAATGTAAAGTGAATCATCGAGATAGAAGGGGATGGGAATATTCTGACCGGGATTAATGTCAGATAGATCAAATGTCCGGGCAAAATAAAAGGCCGAAAGCACATCCTGTGTGCCGGTGGGAATTTTTTTATTTGTCCGTGTGCTGAGGACCGTTCCCGAAAACTGATTGAATTTCACATCATCATTGTAAGTGTAATCGCCCTCTTGCGTGCGCCTGATGAAGGACCAGGGAAACAGGAATTCTTCATCCACAAAGGATTCAAAGCGATCGACCACTTTAAAAAACCAGTTGAAAGCACCTTTTGAATGGCCTTCGCCAATGATGTGGTACACATTCCGGCCATCCACCTGTTTTACGACATGATTCACCTCCAGGGTCGCGATGCCGGCAGATACCTTTCCCGTAACATAGGAGTCGTAATATACCCGGAATTTCAGTTTTTCTCCCCTGGTAAAAGCTTCGTTTTTCACCGGTTTAAGCTCCTGGGAAAAAACAGGAAACGCGGAACAATAAAAAAAGATGAGAATGGATAATCCAACTGCAGTCCGTGAAAAACTCAACCCTGAACTACGATGTTGATGATTTTCTTCGGAATGATGATTACCTTCCTTGGTGGTTTTCCCTGCAACCATTTTTCTGATTCTTTAGCTTCCAATGCTGCTTTTTCGATCTCAGGCACCGACAGATCGGCAGGCAACTCCAATTTAAAACGAGTCTTACCATTAAACGAAACAGGATACTCAAAAGTATTTTCGATCAAATATTCCGGGTTAAATTCAGGAAAAGATGCCCAGGTAATGCTTTTTGAATTTCCCAGGAGGTTCCAGAGTTCCTCCGAAATATGCGGAGCATAAGGTGCAATAAGGACAACAAGGTCGCTGAGGATGGCTTTTTTGCTGCATTTCAGGTCGATGAGTTCGTTCACACAGATCATGAAGGTGCTTACCGCCGTATTAAAAGAAAGCCGTTCGATATCTTCCCTGATTTTTTTAATGGTTTTATGCAACACCCTCAATTCAGCTGCATTGGGAGCCTCACCGCCCACCCTGAACATATTCTGGTCGTCGTGAAATAGCCTCCAGAATTTACGGATGAACCTGAAAACTCCTTCGATGCCATTGGTATCCCAGGGTTTGGATTGTTCAAGGGGTCCGAGAAACATTTCATACAGCCTGAAGGTATCGGCTCCATACCTGCCAATCAGGAAATCGGGGTTTACTACGTTATAAAGCGATTTTGACATCTTTTCAACGGCATGCCCGCAATGGTATTTACCCTCTTCGAGCATAAATTCAGCCGTGGCAAGATCGGGACGCCATTGACGAAACGCCTCCGTGTCGAGCATGTCGTTGTCGACCATGGTGACATCCACATGCATCTCGGTGGTATCATATTGATCTTTCAAGCCGGCAGAGACAAAGGTATTGCTCCCTTTGAGGCGATAAGCGAGACTTGACCTTCCCTGGATTTTTCCCTGGTTGATCAGCTTTTTGTAGGGTTCTTCTTTGACCGACAACCCGATATCGAAAAGGAACTTGTTCCAGAAGCGGGAATAGATCAAATGGCCGGTGGCGTGTTCATCACCCCCGATGTAAAGATCAACATCCTGCCAGTAACTGACTGCTTCTTTTGAAAAATAGGCCTGGTGATTCCCGGGATCCATATACCGGAGATAATAGCCACTGGAACCGGCAAACCCGGGCATGGTATTGGTTTCGAGCGGATATCCCTCTTTGGTTTTCCAGTTTTTTGCACGTGCAAGGGGAGGATCTCCTGTTTCGGTTGGCAGGTAAGCATCGACCTCGGGAAGCCGGAGCGGCAGTTCAGACTCATCGAGCGTGCAGGCAATTCCATCTTTAAAATAGACCGGGAATGGTTCTCCCCAGTAGCGTTGCCTGCTGAAGATGGCATCGCGCAGGCGGAAATTCACGGTCCCTTTACCAATCCCCATTTCATCAATTTTCCGGATGACGGCTTTGATGGCCTCTTTTACCGGCAGGCCATTGATGAAGCCGGAATTGATCAGGATGCCATCCTTTGCATCATAAGAACTTTCGGAGATATCACCCCCCGAAACCACTTCGATAATCGGGAGCCCAAAGTGCTTCGCAAAATCATAATCCCTGCTGTCGTGGGCAGGAACAGCCATAATGGCCCCGGTACCATATCCGGCCAGAACATAATCGGCCACCCAAATCGGAACAGGCGTGCCGCTGAATGGGTTCATGCAATAGGCGCCGGTGAATTCACCAGTAACCTTTTTTACTTCGGCCATTCGTTCGCGTTCTGAACGGTTTTTAGCCAGCAGGAGATATTCTTCAACTGCCGCCCTGCGTTCTGGGGTGGTAATCTTTGCAATTAAATCATGTTCAGGAGCCAGTACCATAAAGGTCGACCCAAAAATAGTGTCGGGGCGGGTGGTGAAAATGTTCAGGGTAATCTCCTGGTCCCTGATGGGGAAATGGATCTCCGCACCTTCGGAACGACCAATCCAGTTGCGTTGCATTTCGACGAGGGAGTCGGAGAAATCAACCAGGGTGAGCCCGTCGAGGAGTCGCTGGGCGTATGCTGTGATCCGCAGAAACCATTGCCTCATCAGCTTTCGTTCCACCGCGTGGCCGCCACGCACCGAAAACCCATTGGCAATTTCATCGTTGGCAAGCACCGTTCCCAGTTCAGGGCACCAGTTTACAATCGCATCAGACAGGTAGGCGAGCCGGTAATTCATCAGGATCTCCTGTTGCTGCTTTTCGGAATATGATTTCCATTGATCTGCGGAAAAGAGGCCATCCCATTTGTCACCAAATGAGCGGTCTTTCTTTACCAGGTCTTTGAACCAGTTCTGGGTTACGGAGGCCTCAATACCTGAATTTCCCCCTGTCCCGAAAATCTTCACCAGGGTGGAAATGGGTTCAGCCTTTTGGGTTTTAATGTTATACCAGTGATGAAACAGCTGAATGAATGTCCATTGGGTCCATTTGTAATAATCAGGATCACAGGTCTTCACTTCACGATCCCAATCGTAGGAGAATCCGATTTTATCCATCTGCTCCCGGTACCGCGCCACGTTTTTCTCAGTGGTGACAGCCGGGTGGGTGCCGGTTTGAATGGCGTACTGTTCCGCAGGCAGTCCGTATGCATCATAACCCATCGGATGCAGGACATTGAACCCGGTCAGCCGTTTATACCGGGAATAGATATCGGAGGCAATATACCCCAGGGGATGGCCAACATGAAGCCCGGCGCCGGAAGGATAGGGAAACATATCGAGTACATAATACTTGGGACGAGAGGGATCAATTTCAGTTTTAAAAGTCTTGTGATCCACCCAGTACTTCTGCCATTTTTTTTCTATTTCCGGAAAATTGTAATCCATTGATGTTCAGATATTAGTTATTTTTCTCCCTGCCTTGCTGTTTTGTCAGTTCACGCTGCAAAATTAGGCAATTCACATGAACCGTGAAAATTAATACCTTTGATACACCAACAATGCCGCCTAAATGAACGAACCCGAGCCTGAAAAGAGCGCAGATCCGAAAAAACGTAAAACCCCCGCCTGGCTTAAGGTCATTCTTAGCCTGCTGTTTATTTTGTTTGTTTTCTTCATTGCGCTTTTTCTGGGTTTCAACTATTTTGGTGAAAGGTTGTTGAGAAAATACCTTCAGGAAAAAATCCAGAGTTCAAGCGGCGGGTTGTACCAGGGAGATTTTAAAAAATTGACCCTGAATATCTTAACAGGGAAGCTGGTGGTTGACAGTTTTGATCTGACCCCCGATACATTGCAGTACCAGCGGCTGAAACAACAGGGAAAAATTGCCCGGTCGTTGTACAAGATATCATTCTCCTCGCTTACCATCGACAAGGTCCATTTCAGGCAGATCTATGAAGGCAAAAGGATTAATTTCCGTCAGCTGACACTTAAACACCCCTACCTGAACATTGTGGGATTTCCGGATACCGTTGCTGCCAAACGTAATAAATGGCGGGTGGTTTATGAGGACCTTTATCCCACAGTTTCTGAGTTTTTCAATGATTTTCACATCGACTCGGTCAAGGTAGACCACGGAAAATTCCTGACATCGACTACTGAACAAACAGGGAGGCAAAGCTCAGGGGAATATGAGTTCAGTGCGGTTTTGAAGGATGTATCGGTTAATCCATTCAGCTACTACAATCGTGAACGGGTTTTTTACTCCCGCGATATTGAACTGGTCATTCACAATTTTGAATACCAGCTGGCTGACAGTCTGTACTCGCTTAGCGCGGAAGAGATTGGTTTTTCTCTTACAAAATCAATACTTTTCGGAAAAAATGTCACCCTGCAACCTAATTTCAGATCGAAAAAGATCCGGCATGTTCAAAGCAGGGAGCTGTTCCAGATAAGCCTGCCGGCCTTTTCCATCCGCGGAATTGACCTGTACAGAGCCATGACCGATCGAAAAGTTGACATTTCCGCGGTGAGCCTGTCAGATTTCTTCATGAAAGTTTACCAGAATAATAAACCGGCAGGAGCCGTCGCCAGGGTAAGAGCAAAGAAAAAACTGAATATTGACGGGTTATATGGGGTTGTTGCGAAGGAACTCAGGGAAGTTTCCATTGACTCATTCTCCCTGAAAAACGGATCATTTGAATATTATAACAGGGTCGCAGATAAAAGACCCGAATTGCGCATCGGCAAGGTAAACCTTGAACTGAGCAAGTTCCGGCTCGATTCCGTTTCGCACCAGGATCCTTCCAGGATATTCTATGCCCGGGCCATCGAACTTGAAACCGAGCAGTTCTCATTGTATTTGCGCGATGGCATTCATTGCATCCAGGCATCCCGGATCAGTTTTTCCACGCGAAAATCGCTGATCGAAGTGAAAGAAGCTACCATTTTTCCCAACAAGGAAAAAAACTCACAGCTTCAGGACAGCCGGCATAATCTTATGAATATTCAATTGCCACAGCTGATCTTTACCGGAATTGACCTGAAAAAGGTTTTTAACCGGAGGATTCTTGACTTTAACCAGCTTGTGATCAATGAGCCGGAGATCAGGTATACCCGCTATCGTCCGCCAAAAAATCCGGATCCAAGGTTTAAAAAACCGGCTGATTTTTTTCAGACAGAAAACGAAGAGGTGGTATATGACCTGTTAAAAAAATACCTTTGGGTTATCAAGGGGAACGAGATCAACATTACCCACGGATTTGCTCAATTTTCAGTCGAACAAAACGGGAAGGAGTTCCCGATGGCTACCGGCAGCTTTAACCTTTCGATGCAACAGTTTTTAATTGATTCGGTGCATGGAATGAACCAACAGGGTTACTTTTACAGCCGGGACTTCGACCTGGACCTGAACACCGTTTCTGTTGTATCGACAGACAGCCTCGAACACTTTAAGGCAGAAAGAATTCACATCAATACAAATGACTCTTTGATCGAAGCAAACAACCTCCTTATTTTTAAGACTGCCAGCCCGTCGCCCATTATGACACCGCTGAACAAGAGACAACCTCCGACGTTTGAATTTTCTTTACTTAAACTTCACCTCTCGGGGCTGAATCATAAAAAACTATTCCTTGAAAAGATCTTAAAGGCAAACCAGATCATTTTTGAGAAGCCGGTTCTCTCATTGAAGACTTCGACCCGCCTGCAATCCCATGGACCACCGGAAGAGATACAATTCATTAAAACCAATCAGTTCATACGCACTTTCGAAATCGGACACTGCCTGGTCCGCAAGGGAGCGTTTGCCTACGACGGTGAAGAGGACCGCAGGGCCACATTTTTTTCACTGAAAGAGATCGATTTTGCCATTGTAAATGCCGTGGTTCAGATACCGGAACAAGGGGTGCTTGACGGGCTGATCAAATTTGACTCACTCCAGTTAAAGGTTTTTCCTTTGCGTGCGGTCATCGCCGACAGCAGCTATGCCCTTGAAGCCCGGAGTCTTGAAGTTCATTCCTACCCTGCCAACATTACCATCCAGGGGGTCAAGGTAACCCCCCTAAAACCCTGGAATAAGAAGACCGGACCGAAAACCCTGGCCACGGTAACCATTCCCGAAATACAATTCAATGGGTTTTATTTTGACAGGGCCATCTTTGATAACCAATGGCTGGTTGAAGGTTTAAATGTGGATCACCCGACGATAGAACTGGAAATTACCCAGGACAAAAACAGAGTGCCGTCGGATAAGGCCAACGAATCGCTGCGATTTGATCCGGCAGGTTTCATCACCACGCCCAAGTTCATGAAGACTGTTGCCGTGCGCAATGTTTCCATAACCGGAGCCGCTGCCGGCGTTTTGTTACACAATCAGGACTCCTCGCGGTCATATTCACTAAAAAACATCATGATGCAGGTGTCCCGTTTCCGGGTCGATTCGTCCTCCCGTGCAAACCCGGCCGGCACGCCGCTTTTCAACGCCGATAACATTTCAGTATCGGCTCCCGGGTTTTCATGGCCCTCTCGCGACAGCATGTATACTTTCTCGATAGGCCGTTTGGGTTTTTCAACAGGATCGTCTTCCGCTTTTGTAGATTCGGTAACTGTTACCCCGAATTACAGCAGAACGGCGTTTTCCAGAAAGCTGGGATATCAAACCGACCGGATGGTTTTGCAAGTGCCAAAGATCAATATTTCCCAGGTTGATTTCCGGAGACTCATCACCGACCGGGAATTGCATGCTGACAAAGTGGCTCTTGAAGGGTTGAATTTTGAATCATACCGGGATAAACGGGTTCCTTTTCCTTCATGGCAGCGACCGCTGATGCCTGCCCAGATGGTTGCCCGCATTAAATTCCCGATGAGCATTGATACCGTCGCCCTCCTGAATGGTATGGCTGCGTATGAAGAACAAAACGGCGACGAACCGGGCAGGGTCTTTTTTGACCGGCTGAAGGCGACCGTTACAGGATTTACCACCATGAAAGGCAGCATGGAACCAGCCAACCAAAGTCTTAACGTTGAAGCATCCGGAATGCTTATGGGACTGGCGCCCACCAGGGCGTGGATGCAGTTTCAGAGAGGCCATCCGGCCGATTCCTTTACCGTTCTTGCTACCATCGGCAAACTTGACCTGACAGCCGTAAACCCAATGCTTTCAAGGCTGGTGCCCGTGTCCATTACACAGGGAACCGCCACTTCGACGGAGATCCTTCATTTCAATGCCAATAACACCAGGGCCATCGGAAATATGAATTTCCGGTATCATGACCTTTCTATCCGGCTTGATCCAACCCAGACCGGAACCTGGCACCAGATAGAACAATCACTTTTAACGGAGGCAGTCAACCTTCTGCTGCCCAACAGCAATCCCAACGAGAATGGCAAGCTGGCTGTTGGAATTATCTATTTTGAAAGAGATGAAACCAAAGGTTTTTTTAATTTTCTTTGGAAAAGCGTTCTGAGCGGGATCAAGTCAACTGTAGGAATCAACACGAAAATGCAGAAAGAGATAAAAAACAAGAAAAAAACCACTAAAAAATGAAGTTAAAAATGATCCGCAAAATCATCCTTTGGCTGCTGGCAGTTATGATTCTCCTGGCGTGCATCTTTTTCGCGATCGGATATTTTTACTATGCAAAGGTCATTCGAACCTACCTGATCGAGACCGTGAGCAGGGAGAGCAAGGGGTTGTACAAAGTTGAGATAGGCAGCATTCGCCTGAACATTGCCGCCGGAAACCTCACAGTCAAAAGGTTTTCCCTTGTGCCCGACACGGCCTTCTACAGGGCTCATTCAAATACCGACACCCTGTCGCCCATGCTGATTCGCCTGAACATTGACCAGTTCCTCGTCAGGGACTTCCATATCATGGATGCCCTCATGAAGCGCAGGATCGATGTTAACCGGATCTGTTTCACAGACCCCGGTGTCACGGTCATCCGTATGAAAATGAAGCCGGGGGGACAGAAAGAAAACCGAAATAAACAAATGATGTCCATCCCCCTGCCGAAAGGACTGATGTCGATCGAAATCGGGGAATTCAAAGTTGAAAATGCAAAACTGGAGTTTATTGATTTCAGCGGGGATTCCATCACGCGGAATTCGTTTCCGGTCTGCAACATTTTCATTCAGCACATTCTTGTCGACTCTGCACACCACGGGCAATTGAGGCTGTTCAATGCCGATGATATCAGGATAAACCTGGGGGCATACAGTTTGACGATGAAAAACGGGATGAACAAAGTGTCGTTCGGCGAAATCGGTCTTTCAACGGGAACAGGCGAGGTATACCTCCGCGATTTTCACCTGGAGCCCCTTTACAGCCAACATGATTATACCAGAAAACTGGGCTTTCAGACCGACCGGATGGATATCCGCATCAGCAAACTGAGTTTTAAACGGATGAACATCCGAAAACTTCTGTTTGAGGGAAAATTACAGGCCGGGTTGCTTCAGATTGACTCGTTGCTGCTTGACGACTACCGGGACAAGCGCATTGCACGCAAGCCGGGATTCAAGCCGCCGATGCCACAGGATGGGATCAGGAACCTGAAAACCTACCTGCGCATCGATACGGTCATGCTCACCAACGGCAAAGCCACCTATTCTGAACAAACAGGCGAGGAGCCGGGCGTTATTTTCTTCGATAAAATGAATGCCACCTTCACCGGCCTCACCAACGATTCGGTATTGCTGATGGCAGGACTGGTTTCTGAGTTAAAGGGATCGGCCTACCTGATGGGAAAGGGGAAACTTGATGCCACCATCCGGTTCAATTTCGGCGACCGGCGAAACGCATTTACCTTTTCTTCCATGATAGGCCCCATCAACCTAGTTGAGATCAACCCCATGCTTACGAAACTTCTTCCTGCAAAGGTCGTCAGCGGAAAATTAAACCGGCTTGTGATACCCCAGGTATCTGCCAATGATGATTTTGCCAAAGGGAAGCTGCTGTTTTACTACAATGATCTTTCCATCAAGGTCATTGACAAAAAGCAGACAACCTGGACAAAAATCAAAACAGGGGTGATTAACTGGGCCGCCAATGACCTGGTGATCAACAACGACAATCCAAACAAATCGGGGAAGATGAAGATCGGTCAGATCTATTTCACGCGGGATAAGGAAAAGGGAATCATCAATTTTCTATGGAAAAGCGCCCTGAGCGGATTGAAATCAACCATGGGATTTAACTCCAAGGTACAGAAGGAACTGATAAAAGAGGAAAAGCAGGCAAAGCAGGCGAAGGAGAAAAAACATCCGAAGTAGGAAAAATTGAGTAATTTTAGCTCGCATTATCACACCCATGATTCCTCAGGAAGAAAGTTACTACCAGCGCCGGATTGCGACCTCACAATTCACCACCATCATCAGCATAACCCTGGTGCTCTTCCTCATGGGTTTGCTGGGCATGATCCTTCTTCATGCGCAGAAACTATCTGATTATGTGAAGGAAAATATCGGATTTTCCATCATGATCCGCGAAGGCGTAAAGGAATCAGGAATTCTTGAACTGAAAAAAAATCTCGACGGACAATATTTTGTTAAATCGAGTGAGTACATTCCGCGGGAACGGGCTGCCGAAAAGCTTCAGGATGAACTTGGCGAAGATTTCATCGGGTTCCTGGGGTATAATCCCCTGCTTCCAAGCATCGACCTCAGGATCAGGGCGCCCTATGCCACGGTCGATTCTCTCAACCGCATCGAAAAGCGGTTACTGTCCATTCCTGAAGTCAAGGAGGTTTACTACCAGAAATCACTGGTGGATGTGATCAACCGGAACCTGGAAAAAATCAGCCTGATCCTGCTGGCTTTCAGCGGGGTCTTGCTTTTCATCGCGATCGTACTGATCAACAATACCATCAGGCTGTCGGTCTATTCGAAAAGATTTATCATCCGGAGCATGCAACTGGTGGGAGCAACGGAGGGATTCATCCGCAAACCGCTTCTGGCGCGGAGCATCCTGCATGGATGCATCAGCGCATTCCTGGCCCTGCTTATGCTCATGCTGCTCACCTATTTTGCCCTGGAACAGATACCTGAACTGCTCGAACTCCAGGATCCGATCATGCTGGTCGCCCTCGTTCTTTTTCTCTTTTTCCTGGGTTCTTTTATTTCGTGGATATCAACCTATTTCGCGGTCCGCAAGTACCTGCGTATCCGGACGGATTTATTATATACCTGATATTCTTAAATTTTCTTTAATTTCGCGGTTTAATTCGTTTTGAATCATGGAAAAGAAAAACACCCAAATAAAATCCCCGGCAACTGCCAAACCTTCAAAGCATGATGAAACGGCAGTAAAAGGTCCCAATGTCGGCGAATTTGCCTTCGGAAAAGAAAACTACCGCCTGATGCTTATCGGGCTTGCCTTCATCGTTGTAGGTTTTTTGCTGATGATTGGCGGAGGGTCGGCGGATCCAACAAAGTTCAATCCTGAAATCTTCAGTTTCCGCCGGATCACCCTGGCTCCAATTCTTATCCTTGCCGGATACGTTATCGAGATTTTTGCCATCATGAAAAGACCGAAGGATTGATGAGCATCATTCAGGCCATCATCATTGCCATTGTTGAAGGGATAACCGAATTTCTTCCGATTTCTTCCACAGGCCACATGGCGTTGACCTCCGCCATCCTCGGGATAGAAAAGAGCGCCTTCACCAAACTTTTTATAGAGAACATTCAGTTTGGCACCATTATCTCGGTGATCATTCTTTATTGGCGGAAGTTTCTGGATTTCAAGCATCTGAGTTTTTACCTGAAATTGTTCATTGCCTTTCTGCCCGCGGCTTTTGTCGGCATCCTGCTGAAGAAACACATTGACCAGGTGTTGGAAACGCCCCTATTCATTGCAGTTGTGATGTTCCTGGGCGGCATTGTCCTTTTGTTTGTTGATAACTGGTTCAACAAGCCTGTTATTGACAGGGAAGAGGATATCACTTATAAGAATTCATTGATCATCGGGGTTATTCAGCTGCTTTCCATCGTATTTCCCGGGTTCAGCAGGAGTGCGGCCACCATCATCGGCGGGATGCAACAGAAACTGACCAGGAAAGCTGCGGCAGAATTTTCTTTTTTTCTGGCTGTCCCGACACTTGCAGGCGCTTTTGCCAAAAGTCTCTGGGATGCCTGGAAGGATAACCCGGAAATATTGACAACCCATAATATCCAGATGCTTGCCCTGGGGAACCTGGTTGGTTTTCTGGTAGCCATCATTGCCATCAAAGCATTCATCACCTACCTGACCAAACACGGATTCAAAGTTTTCGGGTATTACCGGATCGTGGTGGGCATCTTTTTAATCATTTTTCTCCTAACCGGTCATAGTTTATCCATCCTGTAATGTCATTCCAGTTTGAACAAGGAGAGATCCTGCTGGTCAACAAGCCCCTTACATGGACTTCGTTTGATGTCGTGGGCAAGATGCGATCGATCATACGGGTGCGTACCGGGCTGCGGAAAATCAAGATCGGCCATGCCGGCACGCTTGATCCGTTGGCGACCGGATTGCTGATCCTGTGTACCGGGAAGTTTACCAAGCGGATAGATGAGTTCCAGGGTCTTGAAAAAGAGTATACCGGGACATTCCGCCTGGGGGCCACCACCCCATCCTTCGACCTGGAAACCGAGATAGATGAAATTTTCCCGATGGAGAGCCTGGCAGAGGGAGATCCGGTGGCGGTGCATGCTAAAATCAGTGATGCGGCAAACCATTTTGTCAGTACATTCGACCAGGTTCCTCCCCAGTTTTCGGCCATCAAGGTGGATGGTAAAAGAGCGTATAAATCAGCCCGGCAGGAGATCAATGTGGAAATAAAAGCCCGGCAGGTCACGATTTCGGCGTTTGAAATCACCCGGATTGAATTGCCGGATGTTGATTTCCGCGTGATTTGCAGTAAAGGCACCTATATCCGTTCGCTGGCCCGGGATTTTGGATCGTTGCTTGGATGCGGAGCACATCTTTCGGCACTCTGCCGTACGCGGATAGGATCGTTCCACCTGCGTGATGCCTATGAACTGACCGACCTGCAGAATCTGATTCCTGAAACCCGGAGCATAGATCAAAAAGGAATAATTTTGTAAACACGTATGAATTCAAAAGGATATCCGATCTTCACCCGTGAATATTACATGAATGAGGCGTTGAAGGAGGCACAAAAAGCCCTGGAAAGGGACGAGGTGCCGGTAGGTGCAGTGGTAGTTTGCAACCGCACCATCATTGCCCGGGCGCACAATCTTACCGAAACCCTGCATGATGTGACTGCCCACGCCGAAATGCAGGCGTTTACTGCTGCCTCAGGATATCTCGGAGGGAAATACCTGGATGAATGTACCCTGTATGTCACCCTGGAACCATGCGTTATGTGTGCCGGAGCTGCCTTCTGGGCCCAACTGGGTTCAATCGTTTACGGCGCATCGGACGAAAAACGTGGTTTTCGACTCGTCGGCCACCCATTGCTACACCCAAAAACAGAGGTTTCTGCGGGCATTTTAGCGGACGAATGCAGCCAGCTTTTAAAGCAGTTTTTCAAAAGTAAACGAACCTAATCGCAATATGGAGAACCAGGTAAACTTCACTGCAGACCTTTTTAAGAAAAAAGAGTTGAAAACGCTCAGGGACGAGATAGCCGGAATTGCGCAATATCTTTGGGAAAGAGGCTGGGCCGAGCGAAATGCCGGGAATCTCTCCATTAACATTACCGGAATGTTCAACAGGCAGGAGCTGGACGTCTTTTCCTCCCTGCCGTCACTTACTTTAGCAAAAACATATCCCGACCTGGCCCGAACCCTTTTTTTGATCAGCGGAACAGGAACCCGGATGCGTGATGTTGCTGTGGAACCGACTGACTTTCTTTGTTTTGTCTATGTAGGAGTTTCCGGTGATTCCTGTCACATTTCAGGGTGGGGATCCGGGGAGAGTAAAGTGAAGCCCACCTCCGAGCTGGCGACCCACCTGGCCATTCAGCAGTTGCTGATTCAGCAGAGATCGACTGAAAAGGTGGTATTGCATGCGCATGTTACGGAACTGATTGCGCTTACACAGCTTGCACCATTCAAAACCGCCGAGGCCATCAATGCCATGTTGTGGTGCATGCATCCCGAAACCATGCTTTTTGTTCCGGAGGGACTGGGGCTGATCCCTTTCAACCTTCCCGGGTCTGAAAATATGGCCATGGCCACACTCAGGGAACTGGGGAGGCACAAAGCCATTCTATGGGAAAAACACGGGTGCATCGCCGTGGGCAATTCCTGCCCCGAAGCTTTTGACACCCTTGACATTCTTGCCAAATCTGCAAAGATCTATTTCCTCTGCAAATCAGCAGGGCTTGAACCAGAAGGATTTACTGCCGTTCAGGTTGATGAACTCCGAAACCACTATGCTGCTCTGGGACAGATAAACCAGGGGGGATTCTGATAAATTTTTTTGAATGATAGGTCAATTATAAGGTTATTTGCTTATATTAGCGCCTTATTATCGGAGATGCCCCCTGAAAAAGTTGTAATATTTGAGGATGAACTCCTGTTGGCCAACGATTTAAAACGGCAAATCTCCCCATATAACTATGAGGTTACCGCCATCTTTAAACGCGCTGAAGAAGGGCTCCAGTATCTTGCTGATATTCAGAATAAAGAAGATCTCCCAGGTATTATCCTGATGGATATCGCTTTGGCTGGAAAAATGAATGGCATCGAGGCGGCAGAGGTAATTTCACAAAACTATGACATTGCCCTTGTTTTTTTAACCGGCATGAGCCAGGTTGAAATCTTTGAAAGGGCATTCCAAGCAAAACCCTGTGCATTCCTGATCAAGCCGTTTGACATCAAGCAGGCGCTGATCAGCATCAAGCTGGCGGGTTACCTTAAGTCGCTGGAGAACAAAGTGCTTAAAAACCAGGAGGAAAACGAAGGAAGGATTGTTAAACGGATCGGTGAAACAGACAAGAAGAAAAGCCTGGCCGAAACGAATAGCAATATAATATTGAAAGATGAATCCATCTGCTGAACAAAGCCGAAGCAATGTTCTTATTGTTGAGGATGATATAGCAACCATAAGCATTCTGAACATATGGCTTCGAAGTAAATGCCATGTTCTCAAAGCCAGTGACGGAGAGGAGGCCCTGTTCATCATCGATGAACTGATGAAGACAAACCAGCAGATCAATCTTTTCATTTTTGACATCAGTTTGCCCTATCCGTGGTCGGGAATTACCTTAAAGGAGGCGATCATCAGCAGGTGGGGTGTTTATAAGACCCATCCTTTTATCGCAGAAACAGCCTACGCCATGCCTCACGACCAGGAACAGATTATTCAGGCCGGATTCATCGAGTATCTCACCAAGCCGCTTGACCGCAGCCTGCTGGTTGAGACGGTTGAAAGGTATCTCTGATAATTTACTAAACAGCAATGCATCTCATTTGATATTTTATCAATTTCCCGGGAAGTCGACGATTTTTCATACTTTTGTTTCACCAAAAAGGGACGTTAGCTCAGTCGGTTCAGAGCGCATGCTTCACACGCATGAGGTCGTGGGTTCGAATCCCTCACGTCCCACCTTAAAATCAGCCACTTACAATTATTTTTGCAGGTGATTTTTTATTTATGTACAAACATTTGTACAAACATATAACCATGTCAGCCTCTCATTCAGACCCAATCCTGTTCAAACCATTGCCTCAGTTTTGCTTGACCATTCGTATGATCATATCGGAAATGTTGTCACCGATATGGCAGGAAAAAAATCCTTTAGGGTTCACAGGGAACCATCACTGAACTACACATTGATTTATCGTCGGTCGATCGGTAAACTACTGAAAAGGCTGATGGATTTGACCATTACCGGCCAGTTGTAAATTGACTACGCCTATTCCTTGATTGTTAAAAGTTTGAGGTGGTCAGACAAAATCAGCAAAGAGTAGTCACTGGGACCGACATGTCCAGAATCACGGCCATATTAGCTATTTGTCATTTAATTCTTAACACACCTCACAGACAAAGCGCCATTTTCAGAGGTAAAATAGCCTCGCCAGACCCCGGCATCAAATTCGTTGAGCTGACGGATCATAAGATTTTCTTTATCGTATGTCCACCATGTGCCGTATTCGGTTAACAAGTAAAACAAACAACCTGATAACCGACATCCATAAAATCCGCTTCCTTTGGCGGAGAAGCCGAAATCGTCGGTTCCATCATTGTAATGCCATTCGGGGCCAGCAATTTTTAATTTATTGCTTATTGTTCCACGGTATTCGAACAAATCAAGCGCATCATTTTGTGACATTCCAGCGGTCATTTCAAGTTGCATCCAATCCATATCATTGGCCACATGCCAGCCATCAGGACAAAGTCCCTGAATGATATCGGGGTAAGGGGGTGAATTAACATTTAATGCCGACCGGGCCGTATACAGTTTGCCATACTGCACCCCTTTCGCAGGATCATTGCCGTAATCAAAATAGTTCCTTGAAGTATCTGAAATGACGATGCTGTCTGACTTATACCCGGGCATAGAAACTTCCCGAATCAGCTTTACCGCTGTTTTGTTCCCATCACTGCCAATAACCTTGAAAGCTGATCCATTGATTTGAATTAGGTGCATCCCGGCGGGACCGATCGTACATTCCACCAGGCTCATACCCGCATAGCATTTCAGATCAGTATGAAAGGCTACTTTTCCCGAGATATCATAAACGTTGATTTGAAGAATCTCAGATCTAGGCAGGACTACCCGTACCTGAAGTTTCCCAACCATGTTGACAGTTTGGATATTACGCTCTAATTGACCCCTCTTATACGCATCAAATTGACCCCCCA
>JBAXVX010000029.1:0-49150 GCA_037128705.1 Bacteroidota bacterium
AACTCATCTATGATGATGGTATTCAAACATCTTCAACCGTATGGGAAGTGGAAGGTAACATGAACGCAGTTGCATTCACTCCATTGAATTATCCGGCAACGATCGTGGGAGGAAGCGTAAATATTGGTGCGGAAGGCGATTATCCTGCCGGAACACTGGTTGCCGACCTCGATCCGTTCCAGATTCAGATTTTTGACGGCACCGGCCCCGGTGGAACTCCCGGAGCAGCCGTAGGCGACCCTGTTGAAGTTCAGGCCACATCCTTCGGATGGAACACCTTTGTACTTCCCTCAACCGTTTGCCCAACAGGAAAATTCTTCCTGGCGATGGTACAGGGCGGTGCTCCACCTACAGCTGCCCGTTTGGCAGTTGACGCTGATAATTCTCAATTGCGCAGCTACAGCAAGTTCGTAACTGGCGGAGGTTCATGGTTACCGGCCGATGGCAACTTCATGATCCGCGCCCTCGTATATGGCATCGGCGGACCTGTGGATCTTCCTGCTTCTGTTACCGGATACCAGGTTTACCGCCTGTTGCAAACCCAGGAAGCTACCCCGGCCCTCTGGACCTCGGTTTCTACCCCGACTGGCACCAGCACTGTTGATAACAGCTGGCCCACATTGCCGGATGGCGCCTACCGTTGGGCTGTGAAAGCTCAGTATACCGGCAACCGCTGGTCAGGCTACACCTTCTCCAATGTACTTGGAAAGAACTGGACTGCAGCCGTTACTGTGAATGTTGGTTTGACCTGTACTGCCACCCCGCTGGCCGGTTCACTCGTTGTCTTAACGAACACAACCGCTGGTGTTGATTCAGTTTATACAGGCACAACTGGCCTTACCGGATCCGTCACCTTCCCGAAAGTTTGGAAAGGACCGTATCACATGGTGGTTAGCCGCATGGGGTATGACCTCTACAGTGCCAACGTTACCATTAATGCTGACCAGACCATTAATATCACCTTGATGCAGCAAACATTGGCTCCTCAGAACATGAGTGTTGATGGTGTAACCCTGCTTGCTACCTGGAGTCCTCCCACACCAATTACCTTCCAGTTTGCTGATGACTTCACCAGCGGTAGTTTTGCTACCAACGGATGGACCGCCATCGCCCCCTGGTATGTCAATGCTGCAGCCGGAAATCCTTCCCCATCAGCGGAGGTTCCCTGGACTGCCATGTTGGTTAACTACGACAACATCAACCTGACCAGCCGCAACATTATCGGTATTGGTGCCCCCGATTTCAAACTGAAATATGACATTTACCTCAACGACTTTGCCGGTGATGGTAATGAGCAGATGGAAGTTGAAATTCAGGCTGGTGGCGGAGCATGGGTTGGATTGAAACATTATGCCAACACGGGAAGCATTGCCTGGACAACTGAAACGTTGGATATCAGTGCGTACGCCAGTGCCACATTCAAAGTCCGTTTCCGTTGCCATGGTGCCGACATGTTCAACTTCAATTACTGGAATGTTGATAACGTGAAGGTTGTTTCTACTTTACCTGATCCGGGTGCCTGTATCCTTGCCTACAATGTATACCTTAACGGTACTCTTGATGGCGTTACTATGGACACCACCTATACCATTCCTTCAGCACACGTTTCTTATGGGACAAGTTATGACGCTTGCGTAAAGGCAGTTTATGGCAGCGGATATTCAGATCCTTCCTGCGATAACTTTACCGCCAAGTTCCTCTGTCCTCCGACACAGCTTGCCGGGATTGACCTGGAAAGCACCGCTTACCTGACCTGGAAAAAACCGAGTTGCAGTGGCTCAGGTCCTGCTCCTCAGTGGATCCGTTGGGATGATGGCACAAACGCTGACGCCATCGGTACCGGTGGAGCATTTTTGTTTGACATTGCTGCCCGCTGGGATGTTTCCCAAATCGCCGCTCTTGCCGGTGGTTCGGTTACGAAGATTGCCTTCTTCCCGGCTTCCAGTGGTACTGCTACCTATAAAGTTCGCGTATGGCAGGGTGCCAACGCAGCCAACCTGATCGTTGACCAGGCTGTTCCAAGTCCGGTAATCGGACAGTGGAATGAAATCACACTGAACACTCCTGCAGCCATCGATGTAACCAAGGAACTCTGGATCGGCGCCAATGTGAACGCCACTGCCGGATATCCCGCTGGTGTTGACGGTGGTCCTGCTATCGTAGGCTATGGCGATATGATTCAGGATGCTTCAACCCCCTGGGGATCAATGATGACCCTCTATGGTTTGAATTACAACTGGAATCTTGCTGCCTATATCGAAACAGTAAAGAGCCCGAACCAGGTTGTTATTCTGAAACAGGATAAAGTTGTATCGACCCAGAAGGGCCAGTTTGCAGTAAGCGGCGTGAAGAACACCAGCGATGGTGCAACCCAGGCCAATGCTTCAAAAGCTCCTTTAGCCGGCCCGGTTTTACTTGGTTACAACATCTTCCGTGATGGAACCCAGATTGATTTTGTAGGTGGTCCAAGCGTTGTCGAATATTACGATTATAACCTCAATCCGGGAACCTATACCTATGAAGTTACAGGGTTTTATGATGTAACTCCGTTTACTCCTTCGCATGACAATTCCCAGCCAGCCGGCCCTGTTGAAGTGACCATCGATTATGGTCGTCCACTGCCGTTCTTTGAGCCTTGGGATATGGGCAATTTCAGTTTCAACGACTGGGCCCCGACAGGCGATTGGGTGGTAACTTCCGGATTTGGAAATCCTGCTCCTTCAGCTGACTTCTCAGGTTTAACCCTCAATCTGACCAATTACAGCAACGGGCTGGAGTCTCCTTCTTTAAGCGCAGCTCCTTATACCTGTGCCAAAATCTGGTTGGATTTTGACCTGAAGCTCATCAACCGCACTGCAACAGGAGATGAATTCCTCACGGTTGAGATCTTTAAAAATGGTATATGGCTCCCGGTTACTGAATTTTCGAATGCTGCCGCCATTGACTGGACCTCACAGCACATTGAATTAAAATCAACCATCGGAAAGGCATTCAAGGTGCGCTTCAATGCAAATGGCGCCGACTCCAAGGATGTGTTACACTGGTATGTTGACAATGTCCATGTATATGCTGTTTGTACTCCTCCGAGTGCAGTTGCTGCTGATGTCAGGGACAACGACGTTTATCTGTCATGGACTGCCCCGAACTGTGTGTCTGAAACTCCGTTCTCGATCATCTGGGATGATGGCACGTATGAATCCGGCTGGACGTCGGGCAGTGGCGAACGCCATTATGGAAACATCTTCCCGCTCGTGCCTGGCTCAAGTGGTACACTCACATCATTTGATATCTATTTTAACAACATGGACGGATCTGCTTCGCCAATCGATGTCAGAATGGATATCTATGATGAAGGACGGAACCTGATCGGCTCCTCTGCCTTCTTTACACAGCAGGAAGAGGTCTGGCAGAATATCACGGTGCCCAACATCGCCTTCGGCGGAACATTCTACGGCCTGGCCTATGTGAATAACACCGGGACAAGACCATACTACAGTTCCCTGGATACCGACGGGCCATATGCTGCGGATGACTATGGTTACAGGGTTGATGCCGCCGGTTTGTGGCAGACCATTGGAGAATACAGCGGCACCGCTGGTGTATTCCTGGTCAGGGCCAACGGGATGATGTCAGGAAAAGCCAAGCAATCGTTCTCTATCCTTCCTGGTCAGAACCCCAACTCCACTCCGGCTTCAAATCCTGTGAAGAACTCATCGGAAATGGCTGTCGGCAACGGAGGCACACCCAATCAATCAGGAGTTGGACTTATTTTACCTGCCGCTCCTTTGACCTCCTCACTGCAGGGGTATGATGTGTACCGCAGCGATGACAACAAGGTTACCTACAACAAGATTAACACTGCGATTGTACCTGGTACCACTTACACCGACATGAACGTTTCTTACACCATACATTATTATTATGTATCCTCCGTGTTCACAGAATGTACTTCTGATTCTTCGAACGTGGTAAAGGCCGATGTACTTGTTGGTATTGAACCAGTCAGCAATGTTGGTGGCATCTCCATCTATCCGAATCCTGCATCTGATATTGTAAACGTGAAGAGCGATTACAACATCACCCGCATCGATGTGATGAACTTCGTTGGTCAGACGGTTTACGCTAACAGCAATGTTACAGCGAAGACCTCCAAGATCAATGTTTCTTCATTCACCCCCGGCGTTTACTTTGTGAAGGTTACAACCTCCGAAGGTATCCGAACGGTGAAAATCAATGTTACGCATTAATCCTTCATTGGATAATTCATAGAAAAAGGCCGGGATTCCCGGCCTTTTTCTTTTTGTTTAATAATTAATTATATTTTTCAGTGGATGCATACGTTAATTTTTAGTACATTTGTTCCAATTTTCACACATAGTTGAGTTTCAATCACGTAATGAATTCTTCCCTATATATATCAATTGGAAAATTGATCCCACATATCATGTTTTATTCATCTAATATTAACTTAAACCCTTGACATTATGAAAAATGTTACCAAAATGCTTTCAAGGTCGATGATGTTGTTGACAATATCGATTTTGTTATTTGCAAAGGCAGGATGGGCAATTGATTCTTATGTACAGATCGGGACAGGAGTTGTTGCAACTGGCCACCCTTTCTATGCATTTTATGCTGATAACCGCGATCAATTGATTTATCTTGCCAGCGAAATGAGCCCGACCTTGATGGCTGGTCCTCTTACCAAACTTGGATTCCAGTTTACAGGAACAACTGGTTTTACGATGCCGAATTTTAACATCAGGATGAAACAAACGTCCATGAGTGTTGTCGGAGGTGGTTTTGATGAAGGTGGCTGGACCACTGTATATTCATCAGCTGCTTTTGCATTCCTCGGAAACGGTTGGCAAACGATTACGCTGACAACTCCTTTTGTTTGGAATGGTACATCCAACATTGAAATCGAGATCTGTCATGATTCTCCGGACTACATTTACGGAACCAATCATACCGTAAACGGAACCACTCTGGCAGCCGGCGATTACAAGATCATTTATGCCTATACTGACACGGGAGCAGGTTGTTCATTAACCCCTGCCCAGTACATCAGTTTAACCCGTGCGAACATTCGTATTTATCAGCCGGGCGGCACACTGTCAGGTACTGTTAAAAACACAGCTGGTGTCCCCATTTCCGGAGCCACAGTGGCCGGCGCTGGCGGAACATCTACAACCCTTGCCAATGGCACCTATTCCATGGCAGTTTATGGTGGAACAAATAACATTACAGCTTCCGCTCCACCCAACTATCAGGATAAAATCAAATCTGTAACGGTAACTCCCAACGGAACCGCTACCCTTGATTTTACCTTATCCCCGGTTCCCTGTCATTTGGTTGGTCAGATTACCAATGCAGCCAATGGCGCCCCTGTCACCGGAGCTAAAATCGTTGTAAACGGACTGACTACCTATTCTATTATTGGTGGATTATTTGCACTGGACATTTTCCCGGGCGGTACTTTCCCGGTTGCCATCTCGAAAGCCGGCTTCGGCGATTCGACCACGGTCGGTTATGTATTTACTCCTGCCCTTACAACCACAGTGAATGTTGCCATCAAGGAAACCACCAACAAACCCTCTACTCCGTTTGTTGCTGCCCTCAACGGCACACCGGCTACTCAGGTAGCCCTGAGCTGGGGTGTTCCCAAGGGATATTATGAACTCATCTATGATGATGGTATTCAAACATCTTCAACCGTATGGGAAGTGGAAGGCAATTTGAATGCTGTGAAATTCTCAGGTTTGAATGCACCTGTCACTGTTAAAGGTGGTAGTGTAAACATTGGTCTGGAAAGCGATTATCCTGCCGGAACACTGGTTGCTGATCTTGATCCGTTCCAGATTCAGGTATATGATGCCACAGGCGCAGGCGGAACACCGGGTGCAGCCATTGGCGATCCGATCGACATAGTTCCTACCAGTTTTGGTTGGAATTCTTTCACATTGCCGAATATTGCCATCACAAGTGGTAATTTCTTCCTGGTAATGATCCAGGGTGGCGCTCCTCCTACAGCTGCCCGTTTGGCAGTTGACGCTGATAATCCTCAATTGCGCAGCTACAGCAAGTTTGTAACTGGTTCAGGATCATGGTTACCTGCTGATGGAAACTTCATGCTCCGCGCTGTTGTGAATGGCATTGGTGGTCCTGTTGATGTTACCGGTTCAATCACCGGATACCAGGTTTACCGCCTGTTGCAAACCCAGGAAGCTACCCCGGCCCTCTGGACCTCGGTTTCTACCCCGACTGGCACCAGCACTGTTGATAACAGCTGGCCCACATTGCCGGATGGCGCCTACCGTTGGGCTGTGAAAGCTCAGTATACCGGCAACCGCTGGTCAGGCTACACCTTCTCCAATGTACTTGGAAAGAACTGGACTGCCAACGTTGTTGTGAATGTTGGTTTGACCTGTACTGCCACCCCGCTGGCCGGTTCACTCGTTGTTTTAACGAACACAACCGCTGGTGTTGATTCAGTTTATACGGCCACAACCGGTCTTACCGGATCTGTCACCTTCCCGAAAGTTTGGAAAGGGCCGTATCACATGACCGTTAGCCGCATTGGTTATGACCTCTACAGTGCCAACGTTACCATTAATGCTGACCAGACCTTTAATGTCACCTTAATGCAGCAAACATTGGCTCCTATGAACATGAGCGTTGATAATGTATCTTTGCTTGCTACATGGAGTCCTCCCACACCAATTACCTTCCAGTTTGCTGATGATTTCGCCAGCGGTAGTTTTGCTACCAACGGATGGACCGCCATCGCCCCCTGGTATGTCAATGCTGCAGCCGGAAATCCTTCCCCATCAGCGGAGGTTCCCTGGACTGCCATGTTGGTTAACTACGACAACATCAACCTGACCAGCCGCAACATTATCGGTATTGGTGCCCCCGATTTCAAACTGAAATATGACATTTACCTCAACGACTTTGCCGGTGATGGTAATGAGCAGATGGAAGTTGAAATTCAGGCTGGTGGCGGAGCATGGGTTGGATTGAAACATTATGCCAACACGGGAAGCATTGCCTGGACAACTGAAACGTTGGATATCAGTGCGTACGCCAGTGCCACATTCAAAGTCCGTTTCCGTTGCCATGGTGCCGACATGTTCAACTTCAATTACTGGAATGTTGATAACGTGAAGGTTGTTTCTACTTTACCTGATCCGGGTGCCTGTATCCTTGCCTACAATGTATACCTTAACGGTACTCTTGATGGCGTTACTATGGACACCACCTATACCATTCCTTCAGCACACGTTTCTTATGGGACAAGTTATGACGCTTGCGTAAAGGCAGTTTATGGCAGCGGATATTCAGATCCTTCCTGCGATAACTTTACCGCCAAGTTCCTCTGTCCTCCGACACAGCTTGCCGGGATTGACCTGGAAAGCACCGCTTACCTGACCTGGAAAAAACCGAGTTGCAGTGGCTCAGGTCCTGCTCCTCAGTGGATCCGTTGGGATGATGGCACAAACGCTGACGCCATCGGTACCGGTGGAGCATTTTTGTTTGACATTGCTGCCCGCTGGGATGTTTCCCAAATCGCCGCTCTTGCCGGTGGTTCGGTTACGAAGATTGCCTTCTTCCCGGCTTCCAGTGGTACTGCTACCTATAAAGTTCGCGTATGGCAGGGTGCCAACGCAGCCAACCTGATCGTTGACCAGGCTGTTCCAAGTCCGGTAATCGGACAGTGGAATGAAATCACACTGAACACTCCTGCAGCCATCGATGTAACCAAGGAACTCTGGATCGGCGCCAATGTGAACGCCACTGCCGGATATCCCGCTGGTGTTGACGGTGGTCCTGCTATCGTAGGCTATGGCGATATGATTCAGGATGCTTCAACCCCCTGGGGATCAATGATGACCCTCTATGGTTTGAATTACAACTGGAATCTTGCTGCCTATATCGAAACAGTAAAGAGCCCGAACCAGGTTGTTATTCTGAAACAGGATAAAGTTGTATCGACCCAGAAGGGCCAGTTTGCAGTAAGCGGCGTGAAGAACACCAGCGATGGTGCAACCCAGGCCAATGCTACAAAAGCTCCTTTAGCCGGTCCGGTTTTACTTGGTTATAACATCAAACGTGATGGTGCCGTTATTGATTTTGTTGGCAGTCCCAGCACGCTCGAATATTACGATTATAACCTCGATCCGGGAACCTATACCTATGAAGTTACAGGATATTATGATGTAACTCCGTTTACTCCTTCGCATGACAATTCCCAGCCAGCCGGCCCGGTTGATGTAACCATCGATTATGGTCGTCCACTGCCGTTCTATGAGCCTTGGGATATGGGTACTTTCAGTTTCAATGACTGGACCCCGACAGGCGATTGGGTAGTTACCGCTGGTTTTGGAAATCCTGCTCCTTCAGCTGATTTCTCCGGCTTAACCCTCGATTTGACAAATTATGCCAACAGCATGGAATCCCCGACTTTAAGCGCAGCTCCTTATACCTGTGCTAAAATCTGGTGTGACTTTGATCTGAAGCTCATCAACCGCAACAATACCGGAACTGAATACCTCACAGTTGAAGTATTCAAGAATGGTACATGGTCAAAGGCTGGTGAATTTGCCAATACCGCTTCCATCGATTGGACTTCACAGCATGTAGAACTGAAATCACTGTTAGGCAAAGCATTCAAAGTGCGTTTCAAAGCCAATGGTGCCAGCTCACAGAATATTTTACACTGGTATGTTGACAATATCAATGTATATGCTGTTTGTACACCTCCGACTGCACTGGTTAATACCGACGTGAAGGACAATGACGTTTATTTGTCATGGACTGCACCAAACTGCAACCAGGGTCCTGAACCTACCTGGATTACCTGGGATGACGGAACAAACCTTGACGCTATTGGTTTAACTGCCGGCGGCACTTTCAATGTTGCTGCTAAATGGGATGCCTCTATGCTCACCGCTTTTGAAGGTGGTGCTGTTACCAAGATCAAATTTTGGCCGAACGACGACGCCACCTATATCCTCAGGGTATGGAATGACGATGCCGGAGCAACCGTGATCTATGAACAACCCGTTACACCTACCATCGGTGACTGGAATGAGATTACACTTACAACTCCTCCTTCCATTGATATTAGCAAGGCCCTCTGGGTTGGTTACAATGTAACTCACGGAGCTGGCTCTTATCCTGCTGGTTGCGACCCAGGACCGAACGTAGCCGGTTACGGCATGCTCGCCGACCTTGGTGCCGGCTGGGAAGATCTGAACGCTTACTTCGATTACAACTGGGATATTGAAGTCCTGATTGGATCCGGAAAAAGCCACCAGAAATCTGTTGCTTTGGTACAGAAACCCATCGTGAACGAGAATCATCAGATTGCAGCCAGTGGCAAACTCAATACAAACAGTACTGTATCGAGCCACACTCCTTCTGCTCCTTTGGCCTCCTCACTGCAGGGTTACAATGTATACCGCAGCGATGACAACAAGGTTACCTACAACAAGGTTAACACTGCTGTTGTTCCTGGTACTACCTATACCGACATGAACGTGACTTACGCTAAGCATTATTACTATGTAACCTCCGTGTTTACAGAATGTAATTCTGATTCTTCAAATGTGGTTTTGGCTGATGTAATTGTTGGGATTGATCCAATCAGCAATGTTGGTGGTATCTCCATCTACCCGAATCCTGCATCTGATATTGTAAACGTGAAGAGCGATAACAACATCACCCGCATCGATGTGATGAACTTTGTTGGTCAGACCGTTTACGCTAACAGCGATGTTACTGCGAAGACCTCTAAAATCAATGTTTCTTCATTCACCGCCGGCGTTTACTTTGTGAAGGTTACAACTTCCGAAGGTGTCCGCACAGTGAAGATCACTGTAACCCACTAATCCTTAACAGGATATTCCCTGAAGGGGCTGGCCATTTGGCCAGCCCTTTTCTTTTTGTCACGCGTCACGCGTCACACGTCACGTTTTTCTCCCGTTTCATTCCTATCTTTGCACCCGCTATGATCTCAATCAACAACCTCTCCATCCAGTTCGGCGGTGAATCGCTTTTCGACCACGTTTCCTTCATCATCAATGACAAGGACCGGATTGGCCTTGTAGGTAAAAACGGAGCCGGGAAATCAACCCTGCTGAAAATAATCAAGGGACTCCAGCGGGCCGATGAAGGAGAGGTGATCCTGCCCGATGGATACTCTGTGGGTTATCTTCCCCAGGAAATGGATATCCAGAGCGCCGGAAGTGTGATTGAAGAGGCCATGAATGCATTTACCGAGGTGGTGCACCTGGAGCAAAAGATCACCGGATATGAGAAACAGATTGGCGAACGAACAGATTATGAAACTGAAAGTTATCACAAGCTGATCAGGAAGCATTCGGAGGCCATTGAACGGTACCACATGATCGGGGGGCAGGCTGTTCATGTCAATATCGAAAAGGTGCTGACAGGGCTTGGATTTGAGCGTGAAGAGTTCGACCGTAAGTTGTCAACCTTCAGCAGTGGATGGCAGATGCGTGTTGAAATCGCCAAGATCCTGCTTCAGCAGCATGACGTGATACTGCTGGATGAACCTACAAACCACCTGGATATCGATTCCATCCAATGGCTCGAGGAATTTCTCGCCGGTTTCAAGGGAGCCGTGGTACTGGTGTCGCATGATCGGGCTTTCCTGGATAATGTGACCAGGCGGTCGATCGAAATCTCACAGGGAAAAATTTATGATTATAAGGCAAACTACTCTGAATATGTCCTGATGCGCGAAGAGCGTATGGAAAGCCAGCTGGCCACCTATAACAACCAGCAACGCCAGATACGTCAGATCGAACGGTTTGTTGAACGGTTCAGGTCCAAGTCAACCAAGGCCAAACAGGTGCAGTCACGCATCAAGCTGCTTGAAAAGATCGACCTCGTCGAGGTAGATATGATGGATGAATCGGGGATCCGGTTCAGGTTTCCGCCGGCACCCCATTCGGGGAAGATCATTCTGGAGGGGAAAAAGGTGAACAAGGATTATCCGCAGCGCCGCGTACTCAATGACCTGACCTTCTCCGTGATTAAAAATGACCGGATTGCCTTTGTCGGGAAGAACGGGGAGGGAAAAACCACCCTGTCAAAAGTGCTGACCGGGCAGGTTGATTTTACCGGTGATTTGAAATTCGGGCACAATGTGGTCATTGGTTACTATGCGCAGAACCAGAGCGACTATCTTGATCCGGACAAGACGGTATTTCAAACCATTGATGAAATAGCGGTTGGCGATATCCGTCCGAGGATCAAAGGTATCCTTGGCGGGTTTTTATTCAGCGGCGACGACATTGATAAAAAGGTGAAGGTGCTTTCGGGAGGGGAGAAGTCGAGACTTTCCCTGGCTAAACTCCTGCTCACCCCGGCAAACCTGCTCATCCTGGATGAACCGACCAACCACCTCGACATGCATTCAAAGGATGTGCTGAAGAGCGCCCTGCTGCAGTACAATGGCACCCTGATCATCGTATCGCACGACCGCGATTTCCTGCAGGGGCTCACCAACCGCGTTTTCGAATTCAGGCATGGCACGATGAAGGAGTACATTGGTGACATTTACGATTTTCTTGAACAAAGGAGGTTGCGGACCTTGAGCGAGCTCGAAGCAACCCAGAAGAAAGCAGCAGCCCTCGCATCCGAAGATACAGTTTCACAAAACAAGGTCAATTGGGAAAAGCGAAAGGAGAATGAAAAGGAGATCAGGAAAGTGAAAACCCTGATTGGAAAGTGCGAAGCGGAGATTGAGCAGATGGAGGCCCAGCTGAAGATAAAGGAGGGGATGATGGCTGCGCCTGAAAAATACCAGAAGGAGATCCAGAATGGCAGCCTCTATTCAGGTTATGAAGAGGTTAAACGTGATCTGGCGCGTGAGATGAAGCGGTGGGAAGAGCTCAACTACGAGCTGGACATCCTTGAAGGATAGGACGATTACGAATGACGAATGACGAATTAGCGTTCTCTTCCCAGCATTTCCCGCATCAGGCCTGTCATCTCGGCTGTTGCATCAGTCTTTAACGGGATCGACCTAAAAATTTCCATCGCCTTTTGATGGTGAACCCCGATCTGATGCCGGGTGATTTCATCAATTTCCAGCTGCCTGTAGATGTCGATGATTCCTGCTATTTTTTTACCATTGTCAATTTCCGTGTCGAAGAAGTAATTGGTGAGATGGATGCGCCTGTCGCCTCTGGCCAATTCAAACGCCTTGATATACAGGAAGGTCTTTTTATTGGTCGCAATGTCGCCGCCGATGGCTTTCCCAAATTTACTGGAATCTCCAAAGGCATCGAGGTAATCGTCCTGAAGCTGAAATGCCAAACCCAGCTCAATTCCGAAATCGTATATTTTTTCAGCGTACAGGGGATCGGCTTTGGCGAGGATGGCTCCCAGTTTGAGACTGCAGGCAATCAGTACCGCGGTTTTCAGCCGGATCATCAGCATGTAATCATCGATGGTGACATCCTTCTGTGTTTCAAAATCCATGTCGTACTGCTGCCCCTCACAAACTTTCCGGGCCGTGTCGTTAAAAAGATCAAGCACCATGGGTAACAGTTCCGGATCTGTTTTTGCCACATATTCATATGCCAGGACAAACATGGTGTCGCCCGACAGGATGGCCGCATTGGTTCCCCATTTTTGATGCACGGTGTCCCTGCCGCGCCGCAAAGGGGCATTGTCCATGATATCATCATGCAGCAGGGTGAAATTGTGAAAAATCTCCACGCCCATCGCCGGGAAAATGGCCCTGTCGGGATCACCCCCGAACAGATCACAGGACATCAGCACCAGCAACGGACGAAGACGCTTCCCGCCCTGATCGAGGGTATAGGAAATGGGCGCATACAATCGCAAGGGCTCATGCCCAAAGCCGGTTTTGGAAAAGGCCTCGCTGATGCTGTGCTGGAGTGATTGAAGGGATCGCATTTTAATCTGTCAGGTTGATCAGGTATTGTCCGTAGCCGCTTTTAAGCAGCGGCTGTGCTATTTTGTTTAACTGTTCACGGTTGATGAACTTCATGCGATAGGCGATCTCTTCGATACATCCGATCTTAAGACCCTGGCGGTTCTGAACCACCTCCACAAACTGGGATGCCTGCAAAAGGGATTCGAAGGTGCCGGTATCCAGCCAGGCAATGCCACGGCTTAACACACCCACCTTAAGTTTCCCCTGTTCGAGGTACCACCGGTTCACGTCGGTGATCTCGTATTCGCCACGGGCACTGGGCTTCATATTTTTTGCCACTTCAATCACGGTGTTGTCGTAGAAATACAACCCGGGAACAGCAAAATTCGATTTGGGTTTAAGGGGTTTTTCTTCGATGGACAGGGCTTTGAAGTTGTGATCAAAATCCACCACGCCATAGCGCTCCGGATCGTTCACATGATAGGCAAAAACAACACCTCCCTGCGGATCATTGTTTTCCTGAACCAATTGGGACAGCCCGTTTCCAAAGAAAATATTATCTCCGAGAACCAGGGCCACCTTATCCCGGCCAATGAAGGGTGCCCCGATCACAAAGGCCTGGGCGAGACCGTTGGGAACGGCCTGTTCAGCATAGGAAAAGGAACATCCCAGCGATTGGCCATCTCCTAACAGTTGTTTAAAATGAGGCAGGTCATGCGGGGTGGATATGATGAGGATTTCATTGATCCCGGCCATCATCAGGACGGAGAGCGGGTAGTAGATCATTGGTTTATCGTAGATCGGCATCAGTTGCTTGCTCACTGCGAGCGTCAACGGATGAAGCCTTGTTCCGGCACCGCCTGCTAAAATAATTCCCTTCATGGTCTTTTTATTAGTGGTATATATTCCTGTCAAATTGGTTCTAGTGTGATCCGGTTTCCCGGTATCTATTTTTTTTCTTCAAGGTCGATGTCGGCATGGTCTTCATAAATATCCATCAGTGGTTCTTCAAAAGCCTTGGTGGTGCTCCATTTATCCAGCGTCAGGAGGAGCGAGGGCAGAACAAGCATGTTGAGTAATCCGGCCACCAGCAAGGTAAAAGAGATCAGGAACCCCAGTGCCTGTGTGCCGCCGAAAGTTGAAAAGATAAATATGGCAAATCCAAAAAAGAGGATGGTGGATGAATAGATCATGCTGTACCCGGTTTCTTTCAATGCTGAAATAACGGATGAAGGGATATTATGCCCGGTCTGCTTCAATTGCAACCGGTATCGTGACAGGAACTGAATGGAATTGTCAACTGAAATGCCCAGGGCAATGCTGAAGATCAGGATGGTAGATGGTTTTATCGGGATCCCGGTGAACCCCATCAGGGCGGCTGTCATCAGCTGGGGGATCAGGTTTGGGATCAGCGAAATCAGGATCATACGCCAGGAGCTGAAGAGGAAGGCAAGGAGCGCCGCGATAACCACCACGGCGAGCGCAATGCTCTCCCATAGATTCCGGATCAGGAATTGGGAGCCTTTTAAAAACACAACGCTGGTTCCCGTAATCGTGACATTGTATTTTGCCGGGTTGAAGATGGAATCAATCTTGGGTTTAAGACTTTGCTGAATGCTGTCGATCTTTTTGATGCCGACATTGGCCATCTGGATGCTGATGCGGGTGACCTGGTAGTTCGAATCGATGAAATTGTTGAGGATCGAACGTTTTTTTGATTTAAATGAAGGAATATACCCGGCCATAAAGGTCAGCTCATTGGAACTGGGAAGCGAGTAATATTGCGTATCTCCTGCATAAAAAGCCTGCCGGGCTGTTTTGATCACCTCAACGAGCGACAAGGCCTTCGATAACTCTTTATAACATTTCAGGCTATCCTGGAGGCGGTCAATTTTCTTCAGGGTAGCCAGGTTCATCACCCCTTTTTTCTTCTTCGTGTCGACGATAATTTCCAAAGGCATGATGCCCTTGAAATGTTTTTCGAAAAAGAGCATATCCTTGTAAACGGGATCCCGCTTGGAGATGTCATCAACGATCGTTCCGCTTGTCTTCAGCCTGAACACACCGATCACACCGATAAAAATCAGGATGCCCATGGTAAGATAAATCTGGTTGCGGCGGTTCTGGACATAAAATACTGCCTTGTCAATCAATGATTTGGCAAGACTTTCTTCTATGTGCTTCGTGTATTTTCCACGGGGAGGAGGGAGAAAGCTGAAGAAAATCGGCACCATGGTCAGGGAGAGGGCATAGATAATCATGATGCTGATGGCGGCAACCATGCCAAATTCGACCAGGAGTTTGTTGTTCGTGATGGTGAAAGCAGCGAAACCCGCAGCGGTGGCTGCATTGGTGAGCAGGTTGGCCACTCCGATCCGCTGGATCACCCGCGTCAGCGCCTTCGCCTGGTTGTGGTGGTGGCTGTATTCGTAATGGTATTTATTCAGGATAAAAATACAGTTTTCAACGGCGATGACAATGACCAGGGGCGGGATGATGGAGGTTAACATGGTGATTTTGTACCCGAAAAGCCCCATCAGGCCGAGAGCCCACAGCACACTGATCATCACGATGACCATTGGAAATATCACCGCTTTGGATGATCTGAAAAAGATGAAAAGGAAAAGTGCCGAAATCAGCAAGGCAAGCAGAACAAATAATTTCAGCTCAGACAGGAGCTTTTTGGCAATCAGGGTGTTTATGTAAGGCAGTCCTGAATAATGCGCTTCAATCTGCGACCTGGCCGAGAAACGATCCACCATGGCTTTGATATCGGCGACGAGCCTGTCCCGTTCCTTCGAATAGATGGTGTTTTTATCGAGGGTCAGAGCGAAAAGATAGGCAGATGTTGACCTGTTGTAAATCAGTCCTTCATAGAAAGGAAGGGAATGGATCAGTGTTTGGATCGAATCAAGGGCAGTTTGGGTAAGCGGTCTGGACGGTGAAATGGGGAGGAACTCAAACTTCTTCAGTGAATCATTCTTGACCAGGTTATACAACCGGGTAACAGACATGATGGCCGAAACGCCTTTGATGTTTTTTAAGGAATCGGTGAGATCATACACCGCATTAAAATTTGAAAGCCGGAAAAAATTCGGTTCCACAATGCCAATGAACATCACGGTGCCATCCTGGCCAAACTGCTTGATGAACTTCTGATAGGTGATAGAGGTCGAGTCGGTGGCCGGAAGAATGCTGGCACTCTGATACTGGATTTTGACCTTGGTCGCCTGGTAGCCCATAAAGGCCGTCATCAGTGCAATTACAATAAGTATCAGGATCCTGTTACGTAAGATGGTTCTAACCAGAAGATTCCACACAATCAGAGAATTTGGATTGCAAATTTAACAAATCATTCGTAGAATTTAAGAATCTCAGGTATCTTTGTAAAAGTAACAAGGTATCAAAGAGACAAAGCGCTTTTACCTATTACCCTGTTACCCTGTCACCCTATTACCCTGTTACCCTGTCACCCTGTTACTATGGCGCATAAAATTCTCTTCATTGACTCCGTTCATCCGCTCATCCGCGAGGAGCTGACCGGTATGGGATTTCACTGTGATTTTTTTCCGGGCCATGGCAGGGCGGAATTTTTATCCATCGCCGATCAATATACCGGGATCATCATCCGCAGCAAAATAACACTGGACAGGGAATTTCTCGACAAAGCTTCAATGCTTAAATTTATTGGCCGGGTGGGTGCCGGGATGGAAAGCATAGATGTGGACTATGCCCAAAGCAGGGGGATCCGGTGCCTGAATTCCCCGGAAGGGAATCGGGATGCGGTGGGCGAGCATGCGCTCGGCATGCTGCTTTCTTTAATGAACAACCTGAACAGGGCCGACCGGCAGGTGAGGAAGGGGGTGTGGAACAGGGAGGGCAACCGCGGAACAGAGATCAAGGGAAAAACAGTGGGAATTATCGGCTATGGAAACATGGGGGGGGCTTTTGCACAACGACTGAAAGGGTTTGACGCCCAGGTGATTTCCTATGATAAATATAAAACAGGCTATGCTGATGGCAATACCAGGGAAACATCCCTTGAGGAAATATTCAGGGAGAGTGATATCCTGAGCCTTCACGTTCCGTTGACCCCGGAGACCACTTTTATGGTGGACGATGCATTCTTAAAGAAATTCCGGAAAAGCATCTGGCTGATCAACACCTCGAGGGGACCGGTTTTAAAAACGGCGGACCTGGTGAAAAATATCAATGAAGGCAAGGTAATGGGAGCTGCACTTGATGTACTGGAATATGAGGATACTTCATTTGAGCAGATCTCCGGGAAAATGCCGGAAGAACTTGAGTTCCTGCTCGGCTCTGACCGGGTAATTCTAACTCCCCATATCGCCGGATGGACGCAGGAGTCCAATATCAGGCTTGCCACGGTCCTGGTTGAAAAGATCAGGGACCTCCTGGAGACTGACCTTAAACGCTGACCTTTTACCCGGCATCATCGGCTGGTTCCAAAAAAAATGTAATTTTGCACCCGCAAATCAAACCTGAAATTAAGTGGCCGCAGGAACCACTTGATACAATCCTGGATTTCGAATATGGCCTGAAAACCGATCATTCATATCAAATTAATAAAGATGAAATACGAAAATAAACTGTTCAAAGGCAAAACCCTTGCAATTTTATCCGGGGGAGGCGATACCCCGGCCATCAACTCAAGCATCGAAGCCATTAGAAATCGTGCATCACTGCTTGGTTTTAAGGTATATGGTGTCCTGCAGGGCTGGAAAGGCCTTTTGGGCGACGGCGACATCGTTGACCTCACCCATCAGCCTTACGACGGTTATTATGGGGGAACAGCCTTACGTTCAAGCCGCACCAACCCGTTCCCTTCTAAAAAAAATCCGGAAAGCCGCGTTCCACAGGTGTTACGGAATTTTGAACGATATAAGATCGATGTGCTCGTTACCATCGGGGGCGACGATACGAACGGGGCTGCCAAGCGCCTGTTTGAAACAGAAGGTATTCCCGTGATCGGGTTTCCAAAAACGATCGACAATGATCTGCGTACCCGGACCATCCACCATTACAATGGAAAAGACATTGAAGCCGTCATGTGCCCCGGATTTCCTTCGGCAGCCCAATCGATGATGGAATTCACCGCCAACCTCAGAACTACAGCCGAATCACATTCCAGGATCCTGGTTATGGAGGTCATGGGCCGCGATGCAGGATGGTTGACCGGTACAGCCATTTTTGGCGGTGCTTCCCTGGGGCTAATTCCTGAATTTGAAATCACAAAAGAGCGCAAGGAGGTGTTTTTCGAAACAGTAAAGGAGGCATACATGCATTCGAAAAAGAGGTGCCTGGTCATCCCGGTTTCTGAAGGCACCCGCTGGTTTGATGAAAAGACCGGCAAGGTTGATGTGGTATATGCAAGTTCGGAGCTGGATGAATACGGGCATCCCAGGTTTGGCGGGGTGAGCGGGGTAATTGCTTCAGAGATCAGCAGCCGTTTGGGAATGGAAGCCCGCGCCCAGATCTCCGGGTATTATCCGCGTTCCGGACATTGCCGGCACTACGACCGCCGGTTAACCGCTACCCTGGCCGATAAGGTGGTCGATCTGCTGCTTCGTGAAGAATACGGCCAGATGCCGGTAATGAAAAAAATTGTGACCAACGTCGAATTGGAAGAATTCAACACCACATCGATTGATATGGGCGCCGTAGGGAACAAACCTTTATCTGAAGATTACTACGATATCAGCAAGTTTGCATTTACCGATGCCTACCATGATTTCCTTGGTAAAATTCTTGGAAAACCCGGATTCGATGAATTCCGGTACGACTTCCCCGTGGTGATACCCTGATTTGGAATGACGAGTGACGAATGATAGAGTAATTTACGATTTACGATTTTTTCGTCACGCGTCACGCGTCACGTGTCACGTTTTTATTCCCTTTTCCAAAACAACCTGCAACGTATTCCTGCTCCGGAGTTCCATCAGGATTTTTCTGCCCCGGATGATCTTGCTGACAGCCTCGTCGTTGTAATGCCGGATGGTAAACAATTCCAGCCCTTCGTTGTACCGGGTTTCATAGTCCTTGTGCAGGAATGAGATAAGCGGCTGGATTTTCAGCGGATCAGCATCCACGCAGATCGAAAAACTGATCGCGGAATTTTGCATGATGTTGACCTTAACCCTGAAATCGGAAAGAATTTTGAAAATCTCACTCAGGTTTTCCTCCAGGATAAAGGAGAAATCCCGGGGAGAAACGGAGATGAGCACCTGGTTCTGTTTCCTGATAAAGAAAGGGGTCTGTATTTTCCATTCTTTAAGATTCTCAATAGAGGTTCCCTCCTGGTCGGGATTCAGAAACGACTTTACCTTGAGCGTGATGTTGGCGTTTTCGAGTGGTTTAATGGTCTTGGGATGGATCACGCTGGCGCCGTAATAGGCCAGCTCAATGGCTTCGCGGTAGGAGAGCGTCTCAAGCCTTACGGCATCATTCATCCATTTCGGATCGGCATTCATCACACCCGGCACATCCTTCCAGATGGTCATCTCCTTTGCCTGCAGAATATAGGCAAAAATAGCTGCAGAAAAATCGGAGCCTTCACGGCCCAGGGTGGTGGTGTTCCCGCCCGGATCGCTGGCAATGAATCCCTGCGTTACGACAATGGTTCCGGATTCAGGATCCATGTCAAAATAGCCGGGAATGCGTTGCTGGATAAGTTGCCCGGTCGCAGCCCAATTCACGCGCGCATCACGGTAGGAGGAATCGGTTTTTATCAGATCCCGCACATCCATCAGGTTTGAATGGATCCCCTGTAAAACCAGGTAGTGATGAAGGATGGAGGAAGAGATCAACTCGCCGTAGCCGACAATCTGGTCGTATTCAAAGTCAAACCCTGATCGTTGCTGGGTGAACAGGTGCCCCTTGCGTATATATCCCCTCAGCTGGTTGAAAAGTGAACCAACCTCCCCGAATACCACATGATCTTTGTCAGTAAACAACTCCTCCAAAATGGTAAAGTGGTAGTCCCACACCTTCTGAAAGGAGTCGACCACGGCGACCGGATCGTTGTCCATGTAATTTTTAAGAACCACCTCCAGGGCATTGGTTGTTTTACCCATGGCCGAAACCACCACCACCAAGGGCCCGGAACTGAATTTCTTCACAATGGAAGCAACATTTTTTATCCCGGAAGCGCTGTCTACCGATGCACCGCCAAATTTGAATATGTTGATGTACATGCCGCAAATGTAAAGAAAAAGAGAGATTTAATTCGCCGGAAATGTCTATTTTTGTTCTCTCAAACCCAACCGCCATGAAATTCAAAACCCTCACCGAGTTTATTATCGAAAAACAGGCTGATTACCCGCAGGCATCAGGCGAACTTTCGCGGTTACTCAACGATATCGGTATTGCTGCCAAATTCGTAAACCGCGAAGTAAACCGGGCCGGACTTGGCGATGTGATGGGATACGCAGGTGAAGTGAACGTGCAGGGCGAGGACCAGAAAAAACTGGATGTTTATGCCAATGACCAGTTCATCGCCGCTTTGAAATCAGGAGGACAATGCTGTGCCATCGGCTCGGAGGAAAATGAGGACATCATTATCCTCGACAGCGATATCTCGAAACATGGAAAATATGTGGTTGCCATCGATCCTCTGGATGGTTCCTCCAACATCGAATCGAATGTTTCCATTGGTACGTTGTTTTCAATTTACCGCCGCCGAACAGTTCGCGGATCGGCCCAACTCGAGGATTTTTTGCAGCCGGGCCGCAACCTGGTGGCTGCCGGCTATGTGATCTACGGATCTTCGACCATGCTGGTTTATACGACCGGATACGGGGTCAACGGTTTTACGCTGGATCCCTCGGTCGGATTATTCATCCTGAGTCATCCTGATATCAAGTATCCTGAAGTGGGAACAATTTATTCCATCAATGAAGCCAACTATTTCTCCTTCCCGGAGGGGGTAAGGCAGTACATTCATTATTGCCAGGAAGAGGATGATTCCTCGCACAGACCCTATTCAACACGGTATATCGGCTCGATGGTGGCGGATGTGCACCGGAACATGGTCAGGGGAGGCATTTTCCTTTATCCCGGCACGACCAAAAATAAAAAAGGTAAACTTCGTTTGATATATGAATGCAACCCGGTTGCATTCCTTGCTGAACAGGCCGGGGGCAAAGCATCCGACGGATTCCGCCGTATCCTCGACATCCAGCCCGGCTCACTGCACGAGCGCTCACCTTTGTTTGTCGGACCAACCTATATGGTCGAACAGGCAGAAAAATTGATGCTGGAACATTCACCTGATTTTAAAATCGATTAGGTATCGATTGAAACCCTCAGATCTTTTATCGTTTTACAAAGAAAATCCCCTGGTTCAGGAGATTGCCGGGCATTTTACGGAATCGAAACCTGCCGCTCGTTTCAGGCTCCAGTTAAAAGGTCTCGTCGGATCCACCCGGTCGCTCGTTGCCTCTGCCGTATTTGAATCCACCACGCAAACACACCTGGTGCTGCTCCAGGACAAGGAATCAGCAGCCTATTTCTACAACGACCTGCAGCAAATCCTCGGTGACCGTGTCTTTTATTTTCCCTCCTCCTTTAAACGCGGGTTTCATTCAGGGATCAAAGATAACCAGGGGTTGCTCTCCCGCACCGAAGTGCTGAACCAGCTGAGCAGCAGGGCCCGGAAATTCATCATCGTCAGTTATCCTGAGGCTGTTGCAGAGAAGGTGGTCAATAAGAAGTACCTCGAAAAAAATACACTGAAGCTCTCCGTCGGGGAACAGGTGAATATGGATTTCATCCTTGACCTGCTTGTTGAATATGAGTTCGAACGGGCCGATTTTGTGGTCGAGCCGGGTCAGTTTTCCCTACGCGGCGGGCTGATCGATGTGTACTCCTTCAGCAGCGATCATCCCTTCCGGATCGAGTTCAGCGGCGATAAAGTGGCTACCATCCGTACGTTCGATCCCTCGACCCAGCTGTCAATTCAAAAAATGCAGGAGATCACCATCGTTCCGGATATCAGGGTAAATGCGGATAAAAAAATAGCCTACGAATCTGTTTTTGCCTTCCTGCACGAACGATCGGCCATCTGGCTGGATGATGCCGGATCAATGGCACACCTGCTGGAAAAACAGCCCGCCTCCGACCTGGTGCTTCATGGAAGCGAATTCCTGAAATCACTGCTTGATTTTTCAACCATCGAATTCGGGCAGCAGTTTTATTTCCAGAAAGTGCATCCCATTGGCTTCAGCACCGCTCCCCAGCCATCCTTTAACAAGAATTTTGATCTCCTGCTGCAGGATCTCAGCAAGCATGCGGATTTGGGTTACCGGAATTTCATCCTGGCCGACAATCCAAAACAGGCCGAACGGCTGCAAAGCATCTTTGACGAAATACAAACGAAAAAGGAAGAAGAAGGAAAGAAAACCGATGAAAAACATGCTGATTTTGTCACGCGTCACGCGTCACGCGTCACGCCTGATCAGTCACATATCACGTTGGAGTTCTCCCTCCACGAAGGTTTCATCGATCATGACCTGAAAATTGTTTGCTATACCGATCACCAGCTTTTTGAGCGGTTCCACAAGTTCCATTTGCGTGAAGGATATACCTCCAGGGAGGCACTGACTCTGAAAGAGTTGTATGATCTGCGCCCCGGCGATTTTGTTACCCATATCGATCACGGGGTCGGCCGGTTTGACGGATTGGAAAAAATCAACAACAATGGCAAGGAGCAGGAGGCCATCAGGCTGATTTACAAAAATGATGACCTGCTTTATGTCAGTATACACTCTCTTCACCGGATTTCAAAATACATCGGGAAGGAGGGATCGGCGCCATCACTGAACAGGCTTGGATCAGATGTGTGGAATAAGCTAAAGAATAAAACCAAGAGCCGGGTCAAGGATATTGCCAAGGAGCTGATTAAATTATATGCTGAACGCCGCGCCACGAAGGGTCTGGCCTGTGCTCCTGATACCTATCTTCAGACAGAACTGGAGGCCTCATTCATATATGAAGATACCCCGGATCAGATCAAGGCCACGGTGGATGTGAAAAGGGATCTTGAGGAAACATACCCGATGGATCGCCTGATCTGCGGCGATGTTGGATTTGGAAAGACCGAAATTGCGATCAGGGCCGCCTTTAAAGTGGTCTCCGAAAGCATGCAGGTGGCCATCCTGGTCCCTACGACCATCCTGGCGTTGCAGCATTACAAAACATTCTCGGAAAGGCTGAAGGCATTCCCATGCAGGGTCGATTACATCAACCGGTTCAAATCAGCCAAGGAACAGAAAAAATTACTGGCTGAACTGGCGGAGGGGAAAATCGATATTCTGATCGGGACCCATCGCCTGTTGAGCAGGGATATCATTTTCAAGGATTTGGGATTGCTGGTCATTGATGAAGAACAGAAATTCGGCGTGGGAGCCAAAGAGAAAATTAAGATGCTCCGGGTGAATGTGGATACCCTTACCCTGACGGCCACCCCCATTCCGCGAACCCTGCAATTCTCCCTGATGGGAGCCCGCGACCTGTCCATCATCAATACGCCGCCGCCGAACCGCTACCCGGTTCAAACCGAAATCCATCCATTTGGGGAAGAGGTGATCAAAGAGGCCATCACCTTCGAGGTTGCAAGGGGAGGACAGGTGTTTTTCGTCACCACCCGGGTGATCAATATCCTGGACATCGCCGGGATGGTCCAGCGCATGGTGCCGGGAGTGAAAGTTGCAGTCGCCCATGGTCAGATGGAGGGACATAAACTGGAGAAGGTGATGCTCGACTTCATTGAAGGAGAATACGATGTGCTGATTGCCACCACCATCATTGAATCGGGACTGGATATTTCAAACGTGAATACGATCATCATCAACGACGCCCATCATTACGGGTTAAGTGACCTCCATCAGTTGCGCGGCAGGGTTGGGCGTTCCAATAAAAAGGCATTTTGTTACCTTCTCGCACCTCCGATGTCGGCACTGACAGACGAGGCCAGGAAAAGGCTTCGGGCCATTGAGGAATTTGCCGAATTGGGAAGCGGATTCAACATTGCCATGCGCGACCTGGATATCCGTGGCGCTGGAAATATTCTTGGCGCCGAGCAAAGCGGGTTCATCTCCGAGATCGGATATGAAATGTACCAGAAAATCCTGGATGAAGCGCTGCTTGAATTGAAAGAAACCGATTTTAAAGAGTTGTTCCAAACGGATACACCAACCATCTATGTGAGAGATTGTGTAATTGAGACTGATCTTGAAATCCTGATTCCCGACTATTATATAACCAATATTACAGAAAGGCTGAACCTTTACAAAGAGCTTGATTCCATTGAGACAGAGGCGAACCTGATAAAATTCAGGGAACGGCTGACCGACAGGTTCGGCGAGATCCCCGGTCAAACCGAGTCGCTGCTGCATACCATCAGGCTCCGGTGGCTTGCCCGCAAAATCGGATTCGAAAAACTTGTCCTTAAAAATCACAAACTCACCGCCTATTTTATCAACAATCCTGAATCAGATTATTTTCAATCCGATCAATTTACGGCCATCCTTGAATTCATGAAATTAAACCCCGCCTGGTGCAAAATGACGGAGGACAAGAACAGATTATTTATGACCTTCAGGGAGGTGCCGGGAATCGATGAAGCCCTTGTCAAATTGGAAGCATTCCAAATTTCAAAAGTTACTAACATTTAGTGATTTCGAAATTTTCCCGGTACTTTCTTTTATTAACTTTGTTCCTGAATTTCGAAAAAAATCCCCTAAAACAATTATATGAAAAAACTTTTACTTTTTATTACTGCCCTGTTATCATCAGGTGCACTTTTTGCCCAAACCGATTGTTCCGACATCTTTATATCGGAATATGTGGAGGGCTGGTACAACAATAAAGCCCTTGAGCTTTATAACCCAACCAACACTGCAATAACGCTTGACGGTAATTACCGGCTCATCCGTTTTTCGAACGGCAGTACCACCTCTGATCAGGATCCGTTATACGCGTTGCCGCTGACTGGTAAAATCGAACCTTACAAAGTCATGGTCATGATTCAGGATACGACCAAACCCGGTCAGGATACCATGGTTTGGCTTGAGCTCCGTAAAAAAGGAACCTGGCTTGCTCCCTACGATTACGGTGGAACTACCCCCGGCGGAAATGTTGTTTTCTGGAATGGCGATGATGCAGTTTCCCTTCAGAAAAAGAATGGCAGTACCTGGAAAGACATTGATATTTTTGGCGAAATCGGAGTCCGCCCCCTCGACTGGCAAGGTGGAACCACCGGTGCCTGGACTGACACGAAGCCCTATTGGAAAGGAAGCGGTATCTATCTGACAAAAGACCAGACGCTGATCCGGAAAAAAACGGTGAAGTTCGGCATCGACCGTATCGCTATGAGTCATTATGGAGACACCCAGACAGGTGGATTCCCCGACAGCTTTTATGCACTTGCGCAATACGATTCAATGCCAGCTAACTTTTTCGATAGCCTGGGCCAGCATACCTGCAACTGCAAAAGCTCGATCGGTGTTGCTGAAATTCAAAATGCCAGTTCAGTGGTCATCCAGCCAAATCCGGTTACAAATCATCAGTTTACGGTAACATCCTCCATTCCAATGCTATCGGTGCTGGTGGTGTCGGTGGTTGGCCAGGATGTCTATTCCAGGGAGTATGTAACACGGCCCAGGGAAATCAAGGTTCAGCTCAATGACTTGCCTCAGGGAATTTATCTTGTTAAAATTCGTAACGCTGAAAACCAATCGGTGGTTAAAAAAATCATCCTGCAATAAAACAACCTTAAGAATTGTTTCGACCATGCATAGGGGCAACCATAACCGGATTGCCCCTATGTTGTGTCAAAAAAATCACTAATTCCCTGAAATTATGACGAAAAAATTTACTGTTTTCTTTATTGCTGTTTTATTTCCTCTCCTCATTTTCGCTCAGAAAAACATGATACGGGGTGTCGTTACGGATGCCAATTCAGGAGAAACCCTGATTGGTGCTACAATCCTTTACGGAGATGGCAAAGGGGTGGTAACCGATATGGATGGCAGATATTATATTAAAGTTGAACCGGGAACGTATCACCTCAGGGTTTCCTACGTGGGTTATATTGCACAGGAGGCCGATGTGACCGTTCAGAAATTAGAGGTCGCCCAGGATTTTAAATTAAAAACCCTGACACTCACCGAGGTGGAGGTGGTCGGCGACATAGCCAAAGCCCGTGAAACGCCGGTGGCCTTCTCTACCGTGCGGCCAATCCAGCTCCAGGAAGAACTTGCCAGCAGGGATATTCCGATGATTTTGAATAAAACCCCCGGGGTGTATGCAACCCAACAGGGCGGTGGCGATGGCGATGCACGTATCAACGTTCGTGGGTTCAGTCAGCGGAACCTGGCCGTAATGATCGATGGAATTCCGGTGAATGATATGGAAAACGGATGGGTTTACTGGTCGAATTGGTTCGGATTGGATGCAGTCACCCGGAATATCCAGGTGCAGCGCGGACTTGGCGCCTCGAAGCTTGCTTTACCTTCAGTGGGAGGTACCATGAACATCATCACCAAAGGCATCGATGCCAACCTTGGTGGCACGGTGAAACAGGATTTCGGAAGCGACGGTTATTTCCGCACATCCATCGGGTTCACTACCGGACAGCTTAAACATGGCTGGGGCGTTACCGTAGCCGGTTCCTATAAACAGGGAAATGGCTGGGTGGATAACACCTGGACCAAAGGTTGGTTCGGGTATGTTCGCGTTGATAAAAAACTGGGGAGGCATACCCTTACCTTTTCGGCAATGGGTGCACCCCAGCAGCATGCCCAGCGTTCGTACATGAAATCAATCGCCACTTTTGACAAAAATTATGCGGCAAAGCTGGGTGTTGACACATCCAAAGCCAGCCCCAACTATACCAACAGCTGGGGTATCCGCTACAATTCCAACTGGGGTTACATAAATCGCTGGACACAAAGAGATGAGCAGGGTAATCCCATCTACCTCGATAAATCTGAAGAACTGGCGCAATCTAAGAATTATTACTTTAAACCTCAGATAAGTCTGCGCGATTTCTGGCGCATCAGCGACAAGTTCTACCTGTCAACCATTGTTTATACCTCCTTTGGCAGCGGAGGAGGAACCGGGACCTTCACCGGTGATAAAAACGGAACCCCGGGTGGCTCAACTCCTCCGCTTGATCCGACCAACGGCCAGGTGAACTTCCAGACCTATTACAATGACAACATGGACCCCATAAACAAAGGTCGTGCGGGCGGGATCCTCCGAAGCAGTGTGAACAACCACTATTGGTACGGCTTGCTGTCAACCTTTACCTGGGAGATCAATTCGGACTGGACACTCTCCGGTGGTATCGATGGCAGAACCTATCGCGGTGAACATTATGGTGAAATCTATGACCTGCTTGGCGGCCAGTTCTTTCTTAATAACTCAAACAAGAACAGGTATACCTACGATCCGCTTTACGAAGGCGATAAGGTTTACTATAACAATGATTCAAAAGTACGTTGGGGTGGTGTGTTTGCACAGGCTGAATGGAAAAAAGGAAACTGGTCAGCTTTTCTCAACCTGACAACCTCCCTGAGCGCATACCAGCGGATAGACTACTTCAGAAAGAAGGATTTGATCGTTGACGGTACAACCTATACGGAGGCCGTCGGGTATGGTGATATTTTTTACTCAAACGGGTCAAGCAACATCACCTATAACCCGAGCGATACCAAATACACCTCCAATGACACAGTTTATGTCATTAAGCAATATGGTTCTCTGAAAGATACCCTGTTCATTGTAAATCCCAGCGAGTATACCATAAATTCTTCTCAGGCTGTTTATACCCGTACAAAATGGAAAATCTTCCCTGGATTCACCATCAAGGGAGGAGCCAACTACAACATCAACGGCCGAAATAATATTTATCTGAATCTTGGATATTTGTCAAGAGCGCCAAGGTTCAGCAACGTATTCAATAACAACAACCAGGAGGTCATCAATGCCAAAAACGAAATCGTGCAGGCAATCGAGCTGGGATACAGTTTCAATTCCAAGCAGGTATCACTGAATGTCAATGGATATCTTACCAATTGGAAGAACAGACCGCTCGATGCAACCCCGACCTATACCGATCCTAAAACCCAGGATACGTACCCGTACAATGTTAACGGTATCAATGCCCTCCACAAGGGAATCGAAATTGAATTCGGATGGAAGCCAATCCCGTCATTGCAATGGGATCAGGTGTTATCGTGGGGTGACTGGCGGTGGACCTCGGGCGGAAGAGCCTATGTATACACTCCTGCGGGCGAGCTGGTCGACAGCCTTGATTTCAATGCCAAGGGAGTTCATGTGGGTGATGCTGCCCAATTTCAGTTTATGGAAAGCCTGCGGTGGGAGATCATTAAATATCTCTATGTCTCCGGCAGCATGACCCTTTTTGCAAAGAATTACTCTGCCATGGATCCGGCTTCACTCACCCCGGTATATATGGATGAAAACGGGAATCCAAGGGATTCCTGGGAACTCCCCGTTTACTACCTGGTGGATGTGAATGCCGGTTACCGGTTTACCTTCAAACGAATAAAACTGGATATCCGCGCCAGCGTGCTGAATTTGCTCGACAGGGTGTACATCTCTGATGCCCAGAACAATGATTCCTATTCTACGAAAACCACGAATTTTGATGCCGGTTCTGCCGGGGTTTTCTTCGGAGTCGGAAGAACTTTCAATGGATCAGTCGCCATCAGTTTCTAAGGAAAATCAATTGAATAAATACCCCAACCAACTAAACCAACAAAAATCAGATATGAAAAAAAGCATTCTATTATTGATCTGCCTTGTGCTCGCGGGATTACAGGGTTTTTCACAAACAACCATCGCCGAGGCAAGGGCCATGCCATTGGGCTCAACCGTTACAGTTCGTGGTATTGTTACCAATGGATCAGAATTGGGCATTATCAGGTACCTTCAGGATGGTACCGCGGGCATTGCAGCTTACGGATCCAAAGTAACCGCCATCGTGCGGGGCGACTCTGTAACTGTTACTGGAGTCACCAAGAATTATAACCAGCTCCTTGAACTTGATCCTGTGTCCTCCATCACCGCCATTGCACAGAAACCTGTTCCCGATCCCATCGTGATTACGCCTGGCCAGATGAGCGAACAATATGAGGCCCAGCTGGTGAAAATGGAGAATGTTACCTTTGCCAGTGCCGGCGGGGTATTTGCCGGGAATACCAATTACAATGTCACTGCCAACGGTGAAACAGCGCAGGTTCGTGTAAACACCAATTCGAACCTGGTTGGCCAGATCATTCCGGCAGCCCAGGTTTCTGTAATTGGCCTCTGTTCACAGTTCGATTATAACAATCCGGACATCGGCTATCAGCTTTTGATGCGTGATAAAAATGATATTGTAAATTCCAGTTCGATCCTGTTCACCACGCCGCTTACCATTTCAAACATCACCACCTCCTCCTTCACACTGGGTTGGAAAACGAACATCGCGGGAAGCACTGAACTTCATTATGGACGTACCCCCCAGCTGGAACTCGGATATATCAGCGGTACCGGTTCAGGAACTTCCCATTCGATTGACCTTACCGGGTTGAATCCTGCTGATCTGATTTATGTACGGGCCTTTTCTGTTGCCGCACCCGACACTGGATGGTCAGGGCTTAAACCTTTCATTACAAAATCAATCTCTTCCGGATCGATAAAAACCTATTTTACAAGACCTGTCGATACCACGGTTTCAACCGGGACCAAAGCAATCCAGATTTACCGTGCAGTGGATGATACCTGCATCGCCTATATCAACCGGGCAAAATATTCCATTGATATCGCGATTTACAACTTCAGCATCGAAGGAATATCCAATATCCCAAATGCTTTGAATGCAGCCTTTGCACGCGGGGTTGCCGTAAGGATTGTGACCGACGGTGGAACGAATAATTCAGCCATCCCTAAACTGGTGGCCGGCATCGGGAAAATCGCCCGCCCCGTGACCACAGGGATCATGCACAATAAATTCATGGTCATCGACGGAAATTCTTCCAATCAGAATGACCCCATTGTCTGGACCGGATCCTGCAACTGGACTGACCAGAACATCAACACCGATGCCAACAACGTCTTGTTTATACAGGATGCGAGCCTTGCCAAGGTGTATACCATTGAGTTTAATGAAATGTTTGGCTCTACCACCACTACACCAGATCCGGCCAATGCGAAATTCGGGCCGGCCAAATCAGACAATACACCCCATGACCTGATTATCGGCGTAAGACCAATTGAGGTGTTTTTCAGCCCCAGCGATGGTGTAAACCAACAGATTGTCAACCACATCGCAACTGCCGACAATGATATCGAAATAGGGACGATGCTGATTACCAGGAAAATTATCAGCGATGCCATCCTGGCAAAATTTGAAGAGGGCGTCGATGCCCGGGTGATCATTTCAAACCCTGCAACTTCTGATGCAACCGTGGTAGCCAATCTTGGCGCCGGCCTTGGCAACCAGTTCAGAAAATATGATGAACAGGGTTTGCTTCACAGTAAAGCGATGATCATTGACCAGTCGAACATCGCTTCCGATCCGTTTGTATGGACCGGGTCGCACAACTGGAGTGATGCTGCCAATGTCAGCAATGATGAAAATTCGATCGTGATCCATGATGCCCTCATCAGCAACCTTTACTACCAGGAATTTAAAAAACGCTATGACCTGGCTATTCCCGTGAGCGATCATCCTGTTCTGGATCTTGGACCTGATACAACCGTTGTGGCCGGTGATACTGTAACCCTCGATGCCAAACAGTTCGACACCTACACCTGGTCAACAGGAGATTTAACACAGATTATCAAAGTTGATTCTTCAGGTACAGGATTTGGCGTAAAAAAGATTTATTGCCGTGTCACCAATCAGTATGGAATCCAATCAGATACAATTCGCATCACCTTCAGGGCATTCGGCCCGGGCATCAACGAGCAGAATGCGCTCATCTCCAAACTTTCGGTTTATCCGAACCCATCCACCGGTTCTTTCAACCTGGGATTCACTGCAAAACAAAGTGAAGCGATCAGTGTTGACCTTTTGAGTTTTGATGGCCGGATTGTCTGGCAAACAACAGCAACTACCCTTACAGGATTAAATACGATCAGGGTTCAGGATCTGAAGATGCCATCCGGAATATACCTGGTTCGGTTAAAGACATCAGCAGGAGACCTGACAAAAAAATTAATGGTTAAGTAAGTATGTATGGGGAGTCGATACAATACCGGCTCCCCATTTTCGTTATCTTTGGGCCTTAGTATTCACATTTAAAACATCCGTTTGTGTCAGATTGCCTGGTAATCATCCCTACCTATAATGAGAAGGATAATATTGAACGCATTGTTCGTAAGGTGTTTTCCCTGCCAAAGGAATTCGATCTGCTCATTGTAGAAGACAATTCACCTGATGGAACAGCGGCTATTGTTAAGTCGTTGCTGCCCATCTTCCCCGACCGGCTTTTTATAGAAGAACGCAAAGGGAAACTCGGATTGGGTACCGCCTATATTCATGGGTTTAAATGGGCGTTGAAGCGTAATTATGATTTCATTTTTGAGATGGATGCCGATTTTTCTCATAACCCCGATGATTTGCTGGTGCTCTATGATGCTGCAAAGAACAGGGGAGGCGACCTGGTGATTGGTTCACGGTATATCACCGGTGTGAATGTCGTGAATTGGCCAATGGGAAGGGTGTTGATGTCGTATGTCGCATCGATCTATGTTCGTTTTGTTACCCGCATGAAGGTGATGGATACAACGGCCGGCTTCAAATGCTATTCAAGAAAAGTATTGGAAACCATTGATTTGAATAAAGTCCGGTTTACAGGATATGCCTTCCAGATAGAGATGAAATACACCGCCTGGAGACTTGGTTTCAAAATCATTGAAGTTCCGATCATCTTTACAGATCGTACCCTTGGCGAATCAAAAATGAGCAAAGGAATCTTTCGGGAAGCCGTGTTGGGGGTTATCAGCCTTCGCTGGCGGAGCCTGTTTGAAAAGCGTAAACCCCTTCCCAAATAAACTTCAAAACGGTATTCCTTTACAATCAGAAGTCTCATTCCCTGTGTGAGCGTACGGATAATTAAAGCTTTAGCAGATTAAACGACCAATACATGAATAGTTGCTATTATATTCATAACGCGCTGATTGTAAATGAAAATCAAAAGTTTTCGGGTGCTGTATTGGTTCAGGGGGGCCGGATTGCCGAAATTTTCCATGGAAAAGCTCCCGATGGTTTTGCGATGCCGGCAGGCACTGTCGCAGTGGATGCCAGGGGAAAGTACCTGTTACCAGGGGTGATCGACGACCATGTTCATTTTCGCGAGCCGGGGCTGACCAGTAAGGGAGACTTGTACTCCGAAAGCAAAGCTGCTGTTGCCGGGGGCGTGACCTCTTATATGGAGATGCCCAATACAAAGCCGAATGCCACTACTATTGACCTTCTTGAAGAAAAATACGCGCTCGCATCAACAAAATCGATGGCCAACTATTCCTTTTTCCTCGGTGCCACCAACGACAACCTTGCTGAGATAAAAAAGGCAGATCCGACAAAGATTTGCGGATTGAAATTGTTCATGGGGGCCTCCACGGGAAATATGCTGGTGGATAATCCCGAAAGCCTTGATGCCATCTTTGAAAATTCACCCTTGCTTATCGGCGTTCATGCCGAAGAAGAATCCATCGTTCAGCATAACCTCAGTCAGTTCAGGGCGCAGTTTGGTGAAAATATTCCTGTTGCGATGCATCCGCTGATCCGCAGTGAAGAAGCATGCTTTACCTCTTCAGAAAAAGCGGTGGGCCTGGCGAAAAAACACAAGGCACGCCTGCACCTGATGCATCTTTCAACGGCCAGTGAACTTTCCCTGTTGCAGAATGATCTTCCGCTTTCGGAAAAAAGAATTACGGGTGAAGTTTGTATTCACCACCTTTGGTTTGATGACCGCGACTACCCTGACCTGGGATCCAGTATCAAATGGAACCCGGCCATCAAAACCGGTAAAGACCGCCAGGGATTGATGGAGGGATTACTCAACAATAAGATTGACATCATTGCCACCGACCATGCCCCGCACCTGGAGTCGGAAAAGCATAATCTCTATATGGAATGCCCTTCGGGCGGCCCGCTCGTTCAGCATTCCCTCGTTGCCATGATGGGATTTTTCCAGCTTGGGAAAATTTCGATGGAGAAAATTGTGGAAAAAATGTCTCATGGTCCTGCCATTCTTTACCGTATGCCCGACAGGGGATTTATCCGCAAGGGATATTGTGCTGACCTGGTACTGGTCGATCCGGATGATCCATGGGTTGTAGAAAAAGAAAATATTTTATACAAGTGCAAATGGTCCCCGTTCGAAGGGGTGACATTTAAATCGCGGGTTACCCACACATGGGTGAACGGACATCTCCTCTTTGACCAGGGACGGTTCGATGAAAAATTCAAAGGTCAGCGTTTGACGTTTAACTCATAATTTTATCAACCAGATCGGAAAAACAAGGTACCCAATGAAAAAGAATCTGCTCCTCCTCCCGCTTTTTATTTTTATTCTTTCTTCATGCCGGTTTGAACATAAGGTAGTTGAAGAAACGTACGATGATGGCACACCGAAACGGGTTTGCATCTACCTTGGCAAAGGGGAAGGTCGTGAACTGATCAAAGAAACCACCTATTATGCCAACAAACAGGCCCAGATGGAGGGGACGTACAAGGATAACAAGCGCGATGGCCGCTGGACTTACTTCTACGAGAATGGGAAACTCTGGAGCGATGGTCAGTTCGTGAAAGGTAAATCGGATGGTAAAAGAACCACCTATTTTGAGAATGGAAAGGTTCGCTATGAAGGATTCTATAAAGAAGATATGCGCGTTGGAAAATGGCGTTTCTTTGATGAAAATGGCCGGCTGCTGCAGGAAGTCGATTACTCGGCACCCCCCAAGGAAACCAAACCGTAAAACGGTCAACGCTATTCAGGCGTGGACATTTTGTCACGTGTCACGCGTCACGCGTCACGACCTTTCACCTTGTCACCTTCTTAATATTTCACCACCGTATACACTGGCAGGTGATCGCTGAAACCGCCGAAGTAATCCTTTGATCCTGCAGTGCGGTTGGGAACCATCTCTCCCTTTTTGTTTTTATACAGGATCCAGTCAGGCTTGAAGATAAAGGAGTAGGGGGCCTCGATCACAGCGCCCTTACGCTTTTTTAACAACATGTTCCCGGAGACGATAAACTGATCAAAAACATCCCAGTCCTTATAATAGATCGTGCCTTCACCCTGCAAAAACCGTTCGTACATCAGGTTATATAGTCCGGATTGGGAAATAAGGTTCTTTGGTGCGGCGGCGCCAAGAATTTCAGAGAGGCTTTTATTGTTTGGCTCATCATTAAAATCACCCATGATGATCAGGTTGGCCCGGGGATTCCTTGCAAGAAGTGAATCTGTGAGATGCCTGAGCGTTGAAGCATTTTCGATTCGCTGGGCCTCTGTCTCACTTTCCCCGCCGGAACGTGATTTCCAATGATTGACAAACAGGTGGAATGTGTCCTTTTTTGCATCGGCAAGTTTTACATAAAGCAATGCACGGGTTTTAAAGGAGGCCGATGGGAAAGCCCTGTGACCTATATACTTGAGCACATCCTTCCTGAAAAGAAGCGCAACGTCAATGCCCCTTGGATCACTGCCTTCTTCAAGAATGGCCTGGTATTTTCCCTTGCCGAGTCCCGATTTTGTGATGAGGTCGTTGAGCACCCCGATGTTTTCGACTTCGGCAAGCCCTACCACCGCGGGAAGATTGATGCTGTCGATGGCGATAAGCACCCGCGAGATATTTTCAATTTTCCGCTGATACCGCTCACTGTTCCATGCCACTTTGGAGGAGGGCAAAAAATCTTCATCGTTTTTTCCCGGATCATCGATGGTGTCAAAGAAGTTTTCGGTGTTGTAAAAGACAATCTTAAACTGGTTACCTCTGTTTTTCTGGGCTATTCCATTAAAACAAAAAAGCAAAAGGAGAATCAAAAGACCAAGGAACTTATTCATAAAGTACATGTTTAAAACCGGAGGCAAAGATCAAAAAAAAAGGGGCTCCCTTTACGAGGCCCCTCTTTATTCTTTTAGTGATGGTTAATCAACTACGATCACCAGGTATTTTGAGTTTGCCCAGAATGACTTGTAGTCAAGTATCTGCAATGCCTGGATCACCTTCTTGTCGCCGGTGAATTTATAGGCGCTCGATGGGTGATTCGACAGGATCTTTGCCTTTTTGGAGAGGATCGAGATTTCGGTCACCTTGCGGATATCGATCTTGGTGAAAAGATCTTTGTTGAAATCTGAAAGGATTTCACCGCTTTTAATCACCTGGCTTTTCTTGAGTTCCTTGTTGGTTCCGATTACATAATAAGCTGTGTTCAGGGCTTCATCCTGTGAAGCGATGGTCTGGCTCTGGTTGTTGATCTGCGATCCCTGGTCTTTCACCGTACGGGATAAAGTATCAATTTTGAGATTGGCAATTTCGAATGAGGCATTGAGTTTTGCCAGCTTTGTACGCAGATCTTCAATCTGTGAAGCTTTATCAGCCAGGTCCTTGTTGAGCCGGTCAACCATTTTATTCAGTTCATCAACCTTCATGTTGGCATGTTTCAGCTTTTTGGAAAGGGCATTGATGGTCTCCTTGTTCTTCTGCATCAGGCCGTAGATGGTCTGGATATCATTCTTGATCTGTTCCTTTGCGGAGAGTTTCAATTCACCACCACGGTCCGTGGTCAGGTTGATGATGTTTTCTTTTTGTTTAATCGTATCCAGCGTGCCCTGGATGTCGTTGATGGAGCGGATGAATTCGTTGATGGCTTCATCTTTTTGCATGGTTTGGCTCAGCAGACTGTCGGATTTGGCCTGCAATTCCTGGGCTTTTTTCTCAGCTGCACGACCGCAGGAGAGAAATACCGGGATCAATAAAAGCAAAAAATACTTTTTCATTTGATTGGGTTTTATTTTTTTTGCAAAATTAATGATAAATTTAGAAATATTCTAATAAACAATATTTTCTGCAAGGTACACTCCTTTATTGACCAATCTTTTACATAATTATCGATAATATTTGTACAATTCACACCTGTCAAAAACACCCTGCATCCTGAACTTAGGAAAGTAGCATTAACTTTACCAAAAATATGAGGAATGAACAATCCAGTTAAAATTATCCTGAAACCAGGAAAAGAGGCCGCCGTTAAAAGATTTCATCCCTGGATTTTTTCAGGAGCCATTGATAAAACAGAAGGAGCCCCCCGTGAAGGGGATGTCATCGAAGTGCTGAGTGCGAGAAGAGAATTCCTGGCTTTGGGACACTACCTGCCGGGATCCATTGCAGTGAAGATGTTTTCATTTGAAAAGGCCGATGTTAATGATGGTTTCTGGAAATCGAAACTGAAAGCTGCCTGGCAATTCAGGGCAAGCCTTGGTCTTATCGAGGGAAATGTCGCCGATGCCTACCGTTTGGTCTTTTCTGAAGGTGATCTTTTGCCGGGCCTGATCATTGATTATTACAACGGGGTGGCCGTGATCCAGGCGCACTCTGTCGGGATGCACCGCCTGCTGCCTGTTTTTACCGATGCCCTCCGCGAATTATATGGCGAAAAGCTGATTGCGGTGTACGACAAGAGTTCCGAAACCATGGAGAAGTCCAAACTCATAACCCGCAATTCCAAACTTTTTCTGAAGACGCCCGACTCCTCCCATCGTTCCGTTATTTCTCAATCAGTCAGGGCAGAAGCTACAGAAGCCGGACTGACGGATCATTTTATCTTTGGATCATCGGGCCCGGTTGGGATTACTGAAACCGGCCACCGGTTTTCTGTGGATTTTATCCGGGGCCAGAAAACAGGTTTTTTCCTTGATCAGCGCGGAAACCGCATGTTTGCCCAATTTTATGCGAAAGATAAAAAGGTGCTGAATGCATTCTGTTATTCCGGCGCATTTTCTGTCTATGCCTTGAAAGGAGGCGCATCCATGGTGCATTCCGTTGACAGTTCCAGGATGGCTATTGAATGGACCGAAGAGAACCTCCGCCTGAATGGTTGTGACCCGGGCCGCCATAAATCGTTTGTGGCTGATATTAAGAGGCACCTTGTCGAAACAGGGGAGAAGTACGATATGATTATTCTCGATCCGCCCGCCTTTGCAAAAACGCATCATGTCACCAACAATGCATTGCATGCCTATGTCCATATCAATGCAGAGGCGATGAAACGAATGACTCCTGGTGGAATTTTATTTACCTTTTCCTGCTCCCAGCCGATTTCAAGAGATATGTTCCGGTCGGCCATTCAGTCGGCTGCCATTGAAACCGGGCGCCAGGTAAGAATTTTGCATCAGCTTTCACAAGGACCCGATCACCCGGTCGACATTTGTCATCCTGAAGGAGAATACCTGAAAGGATTGATTCTGGAGGTAAACTGAAAATAGTTCGTCGAATGGGTCGTGGCTACTTGATGACGACCCACCTGGTTTTCGATTCATATTTTGTTGTGATCTTTCCCCCTACCTGGGTTCCCTGCTGCAAGGCGGCTATAGTAGTACGCTCAATATAAACCCTGAGGGGCATTTCAGAATTATAGAGAGCCAGGTCTGAACCCCTGACGGTGATGGAAGTCGCACCAGCCACGGAGGTGGATACTTTTGCAACCGGAATAAGGATTCCAACATGGATTGTGATGACATCAGACGAGCCTCCGCAGGGAGCCCCGCTCCATTCTATTACATTGTCCCTGTTTTTATATAAGGTATCCACAGCGGGCAGTTCGATGGTTCGCTGCAATTTAGCAGTGTTGGTATAAACCCTGTTCCAGGCATCTTTATAAACAAAGGTGCCTTCCTGAACCTGTTCGTTTACATAGATTGATTCATAGACCGAATTTGCAGGGTTGAAATTCATGGGATTTCCGTTCAGGGTGATACTGCTGGGAGGATAAAGAATCACACGGCTATACCAATCCAGGTCATAAAACCGGATGCCAAAATAGGAATCCAGGTTGTCAGAGTCATAAATGTACCAGATCTCCTGCTGGATGTGGTCAGGATCAGTAATATCCGATTGTTTCTTTTTACAACCGGCGAAAATTAGAATACTTATTACGAGAAGGAGTAGTGGTTTTTTCATGGCAAATTGCTTTAGGTATACAAATTTAGCATTTTATTAAAAATATATCTTTGTAAAAAAAAGAAATTGATGAACCTTGATTTTCCCGAACCATCAGAATTTGTGCGGCTTTGGTCGCTCGACGAAAAAACGGTCTTCCTGAACCACGGCTCTTTTGGCGCCTGCACCCGGTATGTCCTTGAAAAACAAACACAATACCGGCGACAGCTCGAACATCAGCCGGTCAGATTTTTTATGCGGAAGATGGAGGATTTGTTTAACGATTCCCGGCGGAAAGTTGCATCGTTCGTCAATGCCAGGCCCGATGACCTGGTTTTTACAACCAATGCAACTGCGGGGGTGAATACTGTTTTCAGATCACTGAAATTTAATCCGGGGGATGAAATCCTGTGTACTAACCATATTTATGGAGCCTGCAGGAAGCTCCTGGAATATATCAGTGAACAAACCGGTGCAAAGCTGGTGGAGGCCAGGTTTGATTTCCCGGTTTCCTCACCCGGACTGATCCTGGAAGCTATCCTGGCGAAAGTGACTGCGAGGACACGGATAGCGCTTGTTGATCATATCACCTCTGCCACTGCAATCATCCACCCGGTCGGGGAGATTGTAAGGGAGCTGGAGAAACGAGGGGTGGATACCATGATTGACGGGGCCCATGCATTGGGAAGCATTCCCCTCGACCTTGAAAATATCGGCGCTGCCTATTACACTGCAAATTGCCATAAATGGCTGTGCACGCCAAAAGGAGCCGCCATCCTGCACGTACGAAAAGATAAACAGCCTGGAATTGTTCCTGTGGTGATCAGTCACGCCGGACATAAGGCAGAACCCTTTCCCGAACGTTTTTTCTGGCCCGGAACCTTTGATCCGACGGCCATGCTATGTGTGAAGGATTCCATTGAATATATGGAGACGGTTATCCCCGGAGGGTGGCCCGCCATCATGAACCGAAACCACCGGCTTTGTATTGAGGCAACCAATTATATCTGTGGACAACTGGGAATTGAAAGACCATGCCCCGATTCAATGCTGGCCACTATGGCGACATTCCCCTTGCCAATATCCAAACCAGGGGCCTCTCTCAATTATAAAAGTGCAGATCCTTTACAGGAGATGCTTTACAGTAAGTATGGCATTGAAATTCCCGTGTGGGATTGGTCATCCCCGCCATCAAAACTTATCAGGATTGCCGTCCAGCTCTATAATTCCATGGATCAATTCCGTTATTTTGCAGCAGCCCTGAACGAATTGCTCAGAAAGTAACCTCAAATTGCAAAACGAATCACCCTGTCACCCTGTTACCCTGTCACTTAACAACAACCTTCCTCGTTACCGTGAAGTCCTTCCCGACAACCTTCACCAGGTAAATTCCTGCTGAAAATCCCGAGAGATCAATGGTTGTATTTTTATCAGTGGAATGGATTGAAGAGCCCATCCGGACTCCGCGACAGTCATAAACATCAAGGACATAGGGATCGGCCTGTTGCTGATCAAAGGCAACATGGACCATTTCGTGGGCCGGATTTGGAAAAATCTTCAAACCAAGCTGCCGGTTCTCCTCTTCAACCCCCAGGGAACGGGTCCCCTGGGCAAACCATACGCCCCATTTGGCTTCAGTGATAATCACGTTGGCCGTGGTGGATGCCGGATTAATTTTATCCGGTAACATGGCCAGAGAAGCAATGGAAGGTGCATTGTTATAAGGCGTTGAAAAAATAATATTGTCATCCAGCTTGGAATAGTTTGGGTAGCTCAGCGTCGACCCGTTGCCGAATACTTCTACAAAGTCGCCGGTTTCAAGATTGGCGGTCAGGACACTCACGGAATTCGTGTTGCCATCCAGGTAATCGAATGCGCAAACGGAGGGCGAGTTTTTCGATAGCGACGGATTCCCGATGCTGATCCCTTCAGGAATACCTGAAACCAGCTTGAACACATCACCGTTGCCCCAGTCACCGGTGGCTTCGTTCCATACCTGCATGAAACTGATGTCCCAGTAATCCACGTTTTGTCCTGATGTGGAGCTGTTCATCACATTATAGGCATCATACATGACGAACTCGCCGCTGTAATCCCATTCGAGTGCATCCGCATACAAAACATTGAATGTGACCACGCCCTGCTGGGTTGTCGGGTTGTACAGGGGTGCCTTTACCCATTGCTGCTTCTGGTAACTGTAAAGATAGATGGAGGAATCCTGGTATTCGGTGACAGCGGCGATCTTTGTCCCATCCTTTGATACGGCAACATTCGACCAGATCGCCTCTTCCTGAATGATGCTCTCCTGGGGCTGGCTGCCCAGGGTGATGGCATGCATCTTCTTGTCGGCTCCAATGAAAACGGCCAGACTGCCGTTATCGACGATGCTTGGCTTACTGATCAGCGGGGTTTGTGAAATAGGGACAAAGTTTGAAGCATCTGTTGCGGCAATGTATAAGGTGTTGGGATCTGAAGTGGCCGTGTTGACTAACAGAATGTAATCCTGGCCCGGGTTTACAGGAAGCGGGTTCTCGTAATTTCCGGCGCTGCCATCCGTGATTCCGACTTCATCAAAGGCAGCTTTTGCAGCATTTACCTCCGCCGAACCATCTCCATAAAGATCTTTGGCAGATTGAATTACAGCCAGGCGGCAGTCGATGAATTGTGATGACCGGGTCAGGTACTGAAAAAGCGTTCTGAAAAAGGTTTGTTCCCCTTTATCGATCCCAACAGCCGTTGCATATTTATAAAACGCAAAATTGATAATCCCGCTGTTGATGTGAACACCCCCATTGTCCTCCGTTCCATTGTACATTTCACTCATATTGGCGGGCTGGTATCCCGGATCGTTCAAGCTTGATCCTCCGTTATGTGGATTTGACATATCACGCAAACATCCCGTCGGGAACATTCCCGGCTTGACAATGTCCTCCCCGATCTTCCAGTTCTGCCGTTCTACGACCGCCCCAGATATATCTGAAAACGCTTCATTCATAGCGCCCGATTGATTCTGGTACTCAAGATTGGCCGAAGCTTCATCAAAGGCATGGCCCAGTTCATGGGCGCTTACATCAAGCGCACCAGCCAGTGGTTTAAACTGGGTATCTCCATTGCCGTATACGATACACACACCATTCCAGTAAGCATTATCCAGTCCGTTCCCGCTATTCTCAGTTGCATTGATCACGCTGAGAATCGATCCTCCCTTGTTGTTCCATGAATTTTTATTATGGGTGGTCCTGAAATATTCATAGGTGATCCCTGCATTGTACTGTGATGAAATGACTTTCGGGTTCCAGGTATTGTTCGTGGATGAAACAAGAGCCGGGTTGAATCCCTGTACAGAAGGGCTTGTATAATTCGCATCATATACCCGCATGGTACCTTCCTGGTTTTGAGGGTTATACATGGGCCGCGACACATCAACCATGAGGTAGGTCCCTCCTTCAAGATAGGCATGAATGGTCCGGTTTACCCCATTCAGGTCGGCTTCGGTGGCTGTTACGTCGCCATCACGCTGCGTATTGTTGAAACAATGGATGATGGAACCGGTTTTGGCATCAACAAAATACTCCCAACGCTCAAGAAAGTTAGGCCTGATGGTGATATGCCAGGTGAGGAATTGCTGCCTCGGATCACGGTTCTTGTGGTAGATGACCAGCTCCTGCATCGGTTCGTTATATTGGAGCAGAGACTTTTGATATGAATCAAGCTCCTGAAATGAGGTTTTTTCAGATACATCAGTGATCACGGTCATCTGGGCCCGGGACGACCCGATGGAAGGATGCACATCCGGCATGGTTGAAGTCGGGTAGGTGTTTCCATTAAATAACCCGATGTGATCACCGGAGGAATGCAGGTAAATCTCTCCGCCGTAAACCGGGATTCCCTGGTACACCTGCTGCATTTTGATATGGTAAATGCCTAGTTTATCACGTTCCTGGCTTTTCACCTCAAATTCAGACCGGGCATCCTTAATTCTGAGGTCTCCCTGCAAGGCTCCGAGGTATTCAAAACAGGCCGCATCCAGATTCCCCGCCGATTTGAGATCAATGCTTAATGAATTGGTCAGTTTGCCCGAGAGAAAAATCAACTGCCCGTTCTGATTAAAATGCTTGTCACTGAAGGTGTTTTTTTCCTTTGAAAAGAAGGGTAAAGGATGACTGACAGGCTTAAACGAACCGGCCTGGCTCAGCCTGATGGCCGGGGAAACACTGTTCCCGGGAAGGGGCTGAAGCTGTTTTGGCATAAACCCTGCCGATTTCGCCGATTTGGTCTTTCCCGAAAATGGATTGACCTGCCCCGAAATGGATGGAGCCAGCGAAAAGAAAAGAATCAGAGAGGTGAAAAAAAGTATACGATTTTTCATAGAGTTTGATTTAAAGGTTAAAAAATGGTCATGAGATAATCATAAAATTCCTTAACTTTTTCAGGCATGGCTACACCCGTCTCTCCCCACCTGACCTCATTCTTCCGGGGGGGCGTTTTCATGATCAGGTAATAGGTCATATTGCCGGGATGGCTGAATTTTATGGTTTCGAGACCTATTGCAGTTGCCTTATTGAATATTTCCTGGGTCTTCTTTTTTTCAATTTTTTTTACCTCCTTCCATTCTCCATCGAATCCTTTGCTTATAAAAAGCTGACCGTTATCAAGCAGGCTGTATTCCCTGATCATGCCGGTCACCCCTCCTGAACTTCCTGCGACAATTTGGGTGTCGTTGTATGTTTTTGGGGTATACCGCACAGATTTACAGGAAGAAAGAGCCATGAGGGAAGAGAGAAGGAGGATAAAATATTTCATCAGGGATCATTTATAAAGGTAAAATCGATGCGAATATAATGCATCATATTATTTAGACCAAATAAAATATTTATTATATTTGGTGATCATAAGCATGATCCAATGAAAAATCTGCTGGACTTTTTTCATGACAGTGTTGAGCGTTTTCAAGATAACATCTATCTGTGGGAAAACCGCGGTGATGGTTACGCAGGAATGACGTATGGCGAGACAAAAGAACAGGTTTATCGTACGGCTGCCGGCCTCATTTCGATTGGCATTAAAAAAGGAGACCGGGTTGCCTTGTTATCGGATGCAAGAAATGATTGGGCCATCTGTGAGTTTGGCATCCTTTTCTGCGGAGCGGTGAATGTTCCGTTATCGGTGCGTTTGAGCGAACCGGAGGAGATCAGGTTCAGGATTGTACATTCAGGTGCCCGCATGATCATCGTTTCAGGTAACCAGGTGAACAAAATAAGAAAGATATGGAGAGAACTCCCACTTCTTGAAAAGATCATCCTTCTCGATGACATTCCTCCTGAATCACCTGATGAAATCCACATAATGGCTGTAAGGAATGCCGGAGACCGGTTTCTTTCCACCCATACTGATGTTTTCAACGAGCGTATGGCATCGGTGCTACCCGGTGATTATGCCAACATCAGCTATACCTCGGGTACAACCGCCGATCCAAAGGGGATCATCCTGACCCACAGGAATTTCGTAGCCAACATTCAGCAAAGCTATTCTTTGATGGATATCAGCGATGACTTCACAACATTGCTGATACTCCCATGGGATCATGCCTTTGCGCATACGGCCGGCATCTATTGTTTTATGGGAAAAGGAGCCTCCATAGCTTCGGTCCAGGCAGGTAAAACAGCCATGGAGACATTAAAGAACATTCCAAAAAACATAAAGGAAATAAAACCGCACCTGCTTTTTACCGTTCCTGTCCTGGCTAAAAATTTCAGGAAGAATATTCAGAAGTCGATCAAATCAACAGGTCCGGTGAATGAATTCCTGTTCAATACTGCATTAAAGACTGCCCTGATCTACAATGGCCGTGGGTTTGATAAAGGAAAGGGCATTACATTCTTCCTTTGGCCATTTCTCCGGATTTTTGACTTTTTCATCTTCAGGAAAATACGGGAAAGTTTTGGTGGCCGGCTTGAATTTTTTATCGGGGGAGGAGCCCTGCTTGATATTGATCTTCAGAAATTCTTTTATGCAATCGGCATCCCGATGATGCAGGGGTATGGCCTCACCGAGGCATCCCCCCTTATTTCGTCCAACGCGCTCCACAGGCACAAGTTAGGATCATCCGGGTTTGCGGTTGCCAATCTTGAATTGAAGATTTGTGATGAGGAAGGCAATAAACTCCCGGTCGGAGCCAAAGGTGAAATTGTGATCAAGGGTGAAAATGTGATGGCTGGCTACTGGATGAATGAGGAGGCAACCCGGAATTCAATCAGGCATGGCTGGCTGCATACGGGCGATTTAGGATATGTTGATCAGGATGGATTTCTATATGTACTCGGGAGGTTCAAAAGCCTGCTCATTGCCGATGACGGAGAAAAATACAGCCCCGAGGGAATGGAAGAGGCCTTTACTTCCCAATCAGGATTCATCGAGCAATGCATGCTGTTCAACAACCAGAGTCCATACACCATTGCGTTGATCGTTCCAAACAGGGAGCGTTTGCTGCGTTACCTTGGCAGGGACTTTGAGCTCCACTCAAAAGAAGCCGCAACGGCAGCCCTGGAAAAAATACGGCAGGAACTACAGGAATACAGGAGTGGTAACAGGTTCGGAACCATGTTCCCCCAGCGATGGTTGCCTTCGGCCATGGCCATTCTTGACGAGGGATTTACAGAGGAAAACCAGTTACTCAACTTTCAGTTAAAGATTGTGCGGGGTAAAATTATAGACCGGTACCAAAAAACAATTGATTTCCTGTATACCCCGGAAGGAAAAAACCTTCAAAATGAAAGAAATGCAGCGGCCATGAAGAAAATATTGTCCTGACGCTTCGGCCCTGTTTTCATTGTTGAAATTTCCTGTATTGTTTGATTTTTCTAAGATTTTATCGTTCCCAGGATATCTTTCAGAAGCAGATTGAAATTCATTCCACCGGAGGACTTCGGCGAAAATCCGACCACCACGATAATCAGATCTTTCGAAGGGATGATAAATATACGCTGCCCGTTATACCCAAAACAGAAGTACATATCCTCCGGCGCTGATGGATAATATTTTCCCCGGTTCAGCCAGAAGAATGAACCATAGCTTCCTTTACTGTCGGCAACTGGCATAGTTGAATATTTCACCCATCCTTCAGGTAAAATGCGTTCGCCATTGAAAACGCCATCATTCAGATAAAGTGCGCCAAACCGGGCGAAGTCACGCACCGTAGCGTAAATATAAGAAGAGCCCGCCTGGGTGCCGGTCGGATCGACTTCAAACACCACATCCTGCATCCCGGTTCGGTCGAACAGCCGGGATTGGGCAAAGGACCAGTACAGATCATCCCGGTCGAATTTTTTTCGCATCAGTTTACTCACGATATTTGCCGAGCCTGAGGAGTAATACCAATGACTGGCGACCGGGTAGTCAAGGGGTTGCCTGGAGGCGTAACCCGCAAAATCGTTGTGCTCGTAAAGCATCAGGGTTACATCCGAACGATTGCCATAATCCTCGTTCCAGTGCAACCCACTTTGCATCTTCATCAGGTTGTTTATGGTGATTGTTCTGCGCTCATCGTTTTGCCACATCGAAATCCCGGCGGGTTGGTTTATGTCCAGTTTCCCCTCCATCACCATGATGCCTGCCAGTGCATTGGTAAAGCTTTTGGCCATGGACCAGCTTAGAAACCTGGTTTTTTTATTGAACTGTCCCTTGTATTTTTCCGCGACCGGAATTCCTTTGTGAACGACGATTGATCCGAATGCATGGCCATTGTATTCATTTCGGACGACTAGCCTGTCCATGATTTCTGCCAGGGCTTTTTTATCAATTCCGGTGTTCGTATCATGAACCACATTTCCAACCGGCCATTCAATTGTATCTGGGTCAGCGTTCTCTCCGGGCAGGGCAGGAAATTGAATTTTTCTCAAGGCTGTTTCATCCGCATTACGTAACAGGGTACTCCCGAATCCTTCCCGGAAAATGGCTTTGGATTTACCCCATAAAAACCGGCTGGTCACGCTCTTTTCCTGATAGTTTACCTCGTTGCTTGCATATCGGATAAATGAGAACCTGAGATCGGTGGCCTCCACCTCCCCGGGATCACGGTTGGAAATAAATACTGCTGAACACAGGTATTTGGCCGGGTATCCGGTAATGATGGGCAGCAAGGAATTCAAATAAATCCCCCCCCAGGTTAAAAATGCGAGGAAAAGAACACCCAGAACAATGAAAATTCGTTTTTTCATGGGGATATAATATCACTCATTCTTTCTGTCCTGCATAAATTGAACTGTTCGCGGCATTATTGTAAGCATAATCGATTATTCTCAGCGTATCATTGTGGGCACTGCAATAAATCCTGATCCATCCATAGGTATATTCATTGTCCTGCATGAACCGGATGGCTAAATAACGATCTCCCTTCCCTTTAAACTGACCCGCATCCAAAAAGGTTCCCAATACGCCCGTTCCGCTTCCCCAGTAACCGTTCCCGGAAATGGGATCTGATGCGTTCAGAGCATCGGGGTAACCATAGGTGGAATTGTCAAGAATTTCAATGGAAAGAGGAATCACCCTGGCAGCCAGTGAATCGAACGATTCAGGGAGCCCGTTGGGGTTATATTTGTTCAGGTCAATAATTTCAAATCCAATGTCTGACCTGGCATCTCCAACCAGGTCAAAATCCTTTTGCCCGGTTGAAATAAATTCAACATTGATCCATCCGTTCAGGATGCTGTCAATATGTTTGGATATCGCATCATCGCTTTGCTGCAATACTGAAACATCCCTGATAAGCACGACTTCTTTATTCAGCGGGTGATAAACGATGTCCTCATTTTTTGGATCACTGCCGGTTTTGGTGCAGCTGATCATGGCTGAAATAATGAAGAACAGGGAGAGACCTAAGATGATCCGGTTTTTTCTCCGGGAAGTTCTTCTGAAATCTGGTTCCATATTTTTCATACCAGTGATTTTTTATGCTATCTGATTCTATTCATGATAACATTATAACGAAGATATGCCCGGGAATGTTGTCGCGGTGATGGGAGATGATCTGCTATTGGCTTACCGGACCCGCATGACTCCGGGCATTCATCGCATGGTGACCGAAAGATACGACGAAAAAATAAAATGTTCATACAGACAAACTGCATAAAATGAAAAAAGTCATTCTAAATAAATAGCTAATGGAAAACAAGACCAGAGTTACCTGCCACAAGCTTAATAAGTGTTTTTCATAATTTCGCCTTACTTCTACGTGTTTTTCAGACCATTTAGGCGTTTTTCACATTAATCATAATAAGCGTATTTCACATTTAATGTCAGATTATAATTATATTTCATAAATGATAAGAATTTTTCATACTTTTGTAATAAGCAATTTTCACAAGGCGTTATGAAAAATAACAGTATTTCACAAGAGATAAGTGTTTTTCAGGGAAGAACCGTTCCTGAGGAAGGTACATTGGTAGGGTACGGAGCAATAATTACAGCATATAAACTCCCAGTACCTATGCCGGTACAACTTGCCTTAATCAGCAGAAAGCATAGGCAGTACAGAACCGATGGATGGTTGGTTTTTACACCAAGGCACCAGCCCGAGGACAGTTTGTACTCCCACCTTGTTTTTGCCTTTAAATATGAAGGGGTTAACTTATTGTTATTTAAGAAGCTATTTGGAACACTACAGCCCGGTATTATCGAAGAATGGATTCGTAAAGAGCCGCAAAGTCAGTACAGCAGGAAGATTTGGTTTCTCTATGAGTGGCTTATGCAAAAGGAATTAAAGGTTCCAGATCTAAAATCTGGAAATTATGTGCTCCTGTTAAATGACAATTTACAATATGCAAGTCAGCAAAGTATCAACTCGCCCCGTCATCGAATAAAAAACAACCTCACAGGGAATATAAATTTCTGTCCACTGATCAACAAGACAGATAAAATTGAACGCTACATTAACGAAAACCTATCAGATAAGACAAACAAGGTCATTAAAGAGGTACACAGGGATGTACTGTTGCGAACTTCAGCATTTCTTTTACTAAAGGACTCTAAAGCTTCTTTCAATATTGAAGGGGAGCATCCGACGCAAATGAGGGCTTTAAGATGGGGACAAGCAATCGGGCAGGCAGGGAATAAAGCATTAAGTAAAGAAGAATTACTCCGATTGCAACAAATTGTTATCGAAAAAAGTCGATTCATGACAATGGGATATCGCACTGCTGGCGGCTTTATTGGAGAACACGATCGTACCACCGGCGAACCTATTCCCGAACATATTTCTGCCAGGTGGCAAGATATCGATCCACTTATTAATGGAATGATCGATGCGAAAAGCCAGATGCAGAATGCGTTATTTCATCCTGTACTGACTGCGGCTAAGATAGCCTTTGGTTTTGTCTTTATTCATCCGTTTGTAGATGGCAATGGTAGACTGCATCGGTATCTGATTCATCACATTTTAACAAGGATGAAATTCACGCCACAAGGAATAATATTCCCGGTTTCAGCTGCGATATTAGAGCGTATCGAAGATTACCGTAAAGTACTGCAATCATATTCGCATTCTCTTTTGGAGTTTATTCAATGGAAAAAGACCCCGGATAACAATGTTGAGGTGCTTAATGAAACAATGGATTATTACAGGTACTTTGATGCGACCTTTCAGGCTGAATTCCTCTTTGATTGCGTTGATTACACCATAAACAAGATAATACCTGAAGAAGTGGTTTATTTACAACAATATGATGCAATGAAGGAATGGCTGGATGATCGGTTTCAGATGTCCGACAAGATGGTCGCATTATTAATACGTCATTTATCGCAAAACAGCGGGAGGCTTTCAAAGCGAGTTTTAGGTGAAGAATATTCTGAACTTAGTGAGGAAGAAGTTGTGGATATTGAAAATCAATATAAAGTCTACTTTCGTTACTCCGTAAACTTATAGTCATAAAAAAAGTCAGCGTAAAATGCTGACTTTATGAGTAGCGGGGACAGGATTCGAACCTATGACCTTTGGGTTATGAGCCCAACGAGCTA
>JBAXVX010000003.1:0-211272 GCA_037128705.1 Bacteroidota bacterium
TTGGGGGGTCAATTTGATGCGTATAAGAGGGGTCAATTAGAGCGTAATATCCAGAGGTATTAGTTGTTTAACACAAAACGCTTCGCTTTCTGTTTTAAGCGCTGTTTTTTCAAATTTGACCAGGTCTTCTTTGGCACCTTTTACAATGACTAAATTATATGCAGGTTCTCCCATGTGATTTAATTTTTTAGTTCTGATGTTTATTATCCCAGATTCTGTGCCCCGTCATTAAGGAAATTCGTTAAAAATCTTTTTAGTTTTAATACCACAGCAAGTGCTTCCAAATGTAAAACTACGAAAGCTTGTTGCATAAAAGGAGAAAAATTATTGAACGCTGTGATTTAACAATTTCCGTTAATTATCAATATTTCTGACAAGGAACTATATGTTTGTGAACGCCGAACATATTGACCACCTTCAACCGAAGCAAATTTACCATCACAGAGTATTGATTGTTGATAGGTTGGTGTGGCCAAACAAAATTGCCGGCATGTTGTAAAAAGGATTGGGTTTCCTAGTAATAATCCTCAACAAGAAAGAGAAAGCAACGTTGCCTTATGTATGTACAAAAGTATGTACTCATAAAAAAACCACTTACTTCATTTCATCGTAAGTGGCTGATTTGGTGGTGGGAGCAACAGGATTCGAACCTGTGACCCTCTGCTTGTAAGGCAGATGCTCTGAACCGGCTGAGCTATGCTCCCCTGATTGAGGGTGCAAAGTTAATTATTATTTCAAGACCACCAAACTTCAAAAAGGGATTACCCCATCTAAGATAAACTTTTTGATATCAGTTTGGAAAAAGGCCGAAAAAACGCCTGATGCTCCTGTGAACTTTATGTATACCCTCTACCGGATCAACATGCATAAGGATGCACTCTTTGGTGATCAGGTTTACCGGGTGAGCACTTGCCACCTCAATGGCTTCGGCGGTTTCCGACATTTGTTGGATCCAGATGTTGTCAATGCCTTTGGCAATGGCTTCGGCGACCAGGTTCCTCGCTTGTTTTTTCGGTGTGATGATCAAAAGGCAATGCACATTGAGGGGAAGAGCCCCCACACTTCTGAAACACGGAGTTCCTGCAATGATGTCGGCCTCAGGATTGACCGGATAGACCTCAAACCCCTTTTCTTTCAGTTTCAGGAATACGATATGCCCGAATTTCTTGGGATTCCTGGAAACGCCTGCAACTGCAACTTTGCGTGAGGATAAAAAAGAATCAATGGATGATTTCGTTGCCTTCATTTGCTATTTTTTAAAGATAAAATAAACAGCTAAAATTAAAAAGAAAAAACCAATAAAATGGTTGAGGCGCAAAGTCTCCGGCTTAAAAAAATGATGGTAAAGATCGAAAACACAAACAGGGCGATGCCCCAGCTTATAAGAACAATGCTTCCAATCCTAATTCTGGAAGCATTTCATTTCACGGAACTTCAAATGACCATACCAGGCAAAATTCATAAACGTGTTGGACCAGATCAGAAGTAAACAGCATAAATCCCTCGGGTCATGATGTAAATGAAGTTATGATGAATGATTCGTCATTAACTGATTGGAATAGTCCTGTGAAATATAATTGTCAAGGCTTTGACACACATCTGAAGAAAAGCTGATGCCTGTTTTGATGAGATATTCCCAATGTTGACTTGTCCAGTTTTCGCTGGCAGGCCCGCGGATGGAACCCTCTTTACTGAAAAGGCTGGTTAAAGCATAAATGATTCCAGCATTAAATGCATCTCCTGCTCCGATGGTACTCACTGGAACAATTGGTTTGACGCTGTATGCTTTGATAAAATCTTTTGTGACCACCTCAACCTTTTCCTTATTCCTAGTGTAAATCAGCATGGGGCATCCGGCTTCAGACACATAATCGAAGGCGCTCCTGGCGTCGTTAACTCCGAATATATGGAGGAAGTCTTCATCCGATCCCCTCACCATACTTGACAGGCCAATGTTTTCGATGATCCATGGTTTGACTTTTTTTAATTCCGCAAGATGTACTTTTCTGAAGTTCGGATCATACAGGATGAATGCGCCATTTGACCTGGCTTTTGAAATATAATCTGTCAGTTTTTTACGAAAGGTCCCTGTCAGTGCATAGGAGGAGCCGAAGAGTATGAAATCACCCTTTTTCGTGCCTGGCATGGAGATATTCAGCCGTTTTTTAGGAAATATTTTGTAAAACGAATATTCCGCATCTTGTTTCTGATCAAGGAAAGCCAAGGCCAAGGTGGTCTTCCCGTCGTTGTAACGATCGATGAATTGTGTCCCGACCATGTTCTGAACAAGAAAACGGTCGATGATATCACCGGGTTGGTCCCTGGCAAAATCACTGATAAAATTTACCGGAACTCCTGCGCGGCCCAGCGATACTGCCGAATTTAGCATAGACCCGCCTGGCTTCGCGGCAACGGGTATTCCTTCACTGAAGATGATATCTAATACGGTCTCCCCAATACAATAAACGCTCATATTATCAGTACTCAATTTCCAGGTCCAGCTCTTCCCTGAGGGTACGTAAGACGGGATTTTTCTCTGCCAGCATATCAAATTTTTCTTTATCCGTATAGGGTTTCATTGTCTGAAGGTTTTCAGCAATGATGGTTTTCAGGTTGATTTTGTAATTATTCAGCTGGGAACGCAAAAATTCCAGCATATCGGTCTTTTTTAAATTCAGTTCATCTTCCAAAACCTTATTTGAGAGCGAGAATTCGATGATCCAGTCGGACTGAAGAAGCGGTTTGGCGTTTTTTAATGTTGAATAAAGATGCGGGGACTCATTCTTGAGTTTGTCGGCAAATTCATCCCAGCAAAGGATTAGCTGGGCCTGGGTGAAGGGCGTTGCTGTTTCATAACGAGCCTGTTCCTCCTCGGATGTGGATGAGTTCTGCCCTGATTTGGGTTGAGGCTTTTTAATCGAGGTTGAACTGGTAAAATCATTTTGGATATCGCGCATTTTAAAAGTTTCTACCGGTTTTTTCACGGCAGGCATGTGCGCATTTAAAGAATTGGCATGACCAGAAGATGTTTCGGTTGCCACCGATCTTTTATTTTCAGAAGTTGATAGTTCCTGAACAGGCAATGGCTGCCGGGCCCCCGTTACAGTTTTCGGGTTGACGGTCGATTGGCTGACAGTCGCCGTTGCAGGTGGAATCGCCATTTTTGGAGCAGATGCTTGATTGGCATCAGGAGCTAAAATGAGGGCACACATTTGCATTAACGCGAGTTCAAGATGAAGCCTTTTGCTGTTGCTTATCTTGTAATTCAGATCACAGCGGTTGTTTATATCCAGAATTTTTAATAAAAAACCCACCGAACATCTTGATGATTGTTCCACATAATGATCCCGGATGGAAGGCGCGGTTTCAAGCAGCTTCGCTGTGGATATATCTTTGCAAACCAACAAATTACGTAAATGCTCTCCGAATCCGATGAGGAAATGCTGGCCTTCAAATCCTTTGTCGATGATATCATTGATGGTGAGAAGTGTGCCGGGAATATCACCTTCCAGGATTTGATCTGTTATCCTGAAAAAATACTCATAATCAAGTACATTCAGGTTTTCAAGGACGGTATTGTATGTTAGCTGGTTCCCGGCAAAACTGACGAGCTGGTCAAAAATGGACAAAGCATCGCGCATGGCTCCATCGGCTTTCTGTGCAATAATGTGAAGGGCATTGTCTTCGGCAGAAATATTTTCCAGATTAGCCACGTGTTGGAGATGTCCGACGATATCATCCACGGTAATCCGCTTGAAATCAAAGATCTGGCACCGGGATAGAATGGTTGGCAGAATTTTATGTTTTTCAGTGGTTGCCAGAATGAACTTCGCGTATGCTGGAGGTTCCTCCAGTGTTTTGAGAAAGGCATTGAATGCAGACGCAGAAAGCATGTGGACTTCGTCAATGATATACACTTTGTAGTTTCCCATTTGAGGCGGGATTCGAACCTGGTCGACCAATGTGCGGATATCGTCAACAGAATTATTCGAGGCGCCATCGAGCTCATAGATATTAAAGGAGGCATTTTCGTTGAAAGAGACGCAGGAAGGACATTGGTCGCATGCTTCAACATTGGGCGAGAGATGCTCGCAGTTGATCGTTTTAGCAAGAATCCGCGCACAGGTTGTCTTTCCAACACCACGTGGACCACAGAAAAGAAAAGCCTGTGCCAGCTGGTTGTTTTTAATGGCATTCTTTAATGTGTTGGTGATGGACTTTTGCCCAACTACCGTGTCAAAAGTCTGTGGACGGTATTTTCGTGCCGATACAATAAAATTCTCCATATGCCTGTCCGGTTCTATTCCAAATTATCATTCAAAAGTACGAAAGTTTTTGTTTTTTGTGTAATTTGGCTGCAAGTACCACCTTGATTCCTATGCTGCTCATCTATTCACCTGCCATAACCAACAGGATTCGTTACATCATGAACCTTCTATTCAGGGAGTTGCTGGGATTGGAGATTCAGTTTACACTATCTCCGGATGATTACGCCCGGTTTGAAGGACCGAAAATTTCCTATTCACAAGACCCCCTGCCTGAAGGAGTTTTTATTGAAGCCTGCGGCCTGCTTTCTGAGGAAATGATCATTCCTTACGAGCTGAGACCAGGGAAGACGGGATCTGTTCCTGTTCTTTTTCCATTGGAAAACCCAAAGGGGCAGCTGGCCTTCGACCCCTTCGCAGCTGCTTTTTATATGGTGAGCCGGTATGAAGAATATCTGCCACATTCCAAGGATAAACATGGCCGTTATCCTGCTTCCGAGAGTATCGCCTTCAAGGGTAAATTCCTGGATGTTCCGGTGGTGCATCTTTGGGCTGGCATGGTGGCTGATTTGATTTTAAAATACTATCCCGCGCTGAAAATCAACCATCCGGAATACCGCTATGTGCCCACCATCGATGTTGATCATGCCTATTGTTACCTCGGCCGGGCCTTTCTTAGGACGCTCAAAGGGATAACCAGGGATGCCTTACAAGGCCGGTTAATCGACCTTAATCTTCGAAGAAAAGTTTTGCTCAGGCTGACCGCCGATCCATATGATAATTATTCCTTCATCCGCAAGGTTCACGAATTGTATCATCAGTCCCCGCTTTATTTTATTCTCTATGCTGATTACGGAGGAGATGACAACAACATTTCAGTGACTTCTGAATTATTTACAAGGCTGATTCTTGAACTGGATCAAATGCATGGGGTCGGCATTCACCCTTCGCTTTCATCCAACAAGGTTGAAATGAGACTTCATGCCGAGGTTAAATCCCTTGGACGGGTTTTACAAAGGGAGGTAACCGCCAGCCGGCAGCATTTCCTTTATCTCAACATGCCTCAGACTTACCGCTCGCTGGTCCTGTTGGGAATCGGCGATGATTATTCCATGGGATATCCTTCTCATCCGGGTTTCAGGGCCGGCATTGCCATCCCGTTTCAGTTTTTTGATCTGATTTCGAATGAAACCATCCCGCTAATGGTTCACCCGATTTCCATGATGGATGTAACGCTGAAGGATTACCTTCGTCTAAGCTCGGAAGAAAGCCTGGATGTCATCAATGACATGATCGGAACAATAAAGTCGGTTCATGGTCAGTTTATCAGCATCTGGCATAACGAGAGCCTGAGCGATACCGGCCGGTGGAAGGGGTGGCGCCGGGTTTATGAAGAGATGGTTAAATCAGCATCTACCTGACAGGGAAAAATGATACAATACCTGAAGCATCAAGACATAGATAAACACCGTTGGGATGAGTGCATCCATAAGTCTCAGAATCGGAGAGTCTATGGTTTTTCGTGGTATCTTGACCTGGTTTGTCCGGGATGGGAGGCGTTGGTTGAGGATGATTACGCGTGTGTTTTTCCCCTGACAGGAAGGTCCAAATGGGCCCTCCATTATTTATATCAACCCTATTTTGCACAGCAACTTGGCGTTTTTTCACCGCAGTCCATCACTGAACTTCAGGTGAACCTCTTCATCAACGCGATTCCTGCAAAGTTCCGGTTTGCGGAGATCCATCTCAATGACAAAAATAATTTCAAAATCGGGAAAGGTGAAACCACCCTGCGTTTAAATCATGAGTTGGATTTGACGCCTATCTATGAAGAACTGTCAACAGGATATGCTCAGAATACCAGGAGAAATTTGCGGAAAGCCCAGGAGATGGGAGTCAGCCCTGGCAGGATGGTTGGAGCCGACGAACTCATTTCGCTGTTCAGGGAGAATTTCGGCAAAAAGGAGGGAAAGCTAAGGCATGCTCATTATGAAATCTTGCAAAGCCTGATCGATTCCATGTTGATCAGAAAGATGGGCTATATTCTCGGTGCTTATGCCGATAATGGTCCTCTTTCAGCTGCAGCTTTTTTTCTGTTTGATCAGGAAAGGGTTTATTACCTTTTTGCAGCTTCATCGCCGGAGGCCCGTGAAAATGGGGCCATGTTTTTCCTGATTGACAGTTTTATCAGGGACAATGCCAATAAATCACTGATCCTTGATTTTGAAGGAGGGAATGACACGAACCTTGGAAGGTTCTATAAAAGTTTTGGATCCAGAGAGGTTCCGTATCCGATGCTTCATATAAACAAATTGCCTGTGATTGCTGTGAGGGCGCTTTATTTTGCCCGCAAACTCAGGCAATAGATAAAATTCTCTATTTTTGTGAGAATTAACCTTAAATAGAAAAACAATGGTGCATGTATTGTCAACAGGCAGTTCTATTTTGAATCAATATATCGCTGAGATCAGGGATGCAGAAATACAAAAGGATAGTTTGCGATTCCGTCGCAATCTGGAGAGGCTGGGAGGGATTTTTGCTTATGAAATAAGCAAGGAATTGACTTATGAATTAAAAGAGGTGATCACCCCTCTTGGTATTGCAAACGTTCCGGTTTTGGCAGAATATCCGGTACTGGCTACAATCCTGCGCGCCGGACTTCCTTTTCATCAGGGCTTACTGAATTTTTTTGATAAATCTGAAAATGCTTTTATATCTGCGTTTCGCCGTCATCACAAAGATGGATCCTTTTCCATTAGTATTGAATATGCTTCTGTAACTGACATTGAAGATAAAGTGGTGGTTTTGTGCGATACCATGCTGGCATCCGGTTCGTCCATGGTTTTAGCTTACCGTGAACTCATTTCACACGGCAAGCCCAAACATACGCACATCGCTACGGCCGTTGCCAGTGTTGAAGGAATAGAGTATGTGAAGAAACATATTTCGAAGAATGATATTACCCTTTGGATTGGCGCCATTGACGATGAGATGACTGCTCAATCCTACATTGTGCCAGGGCTGGGAGATGCCGGTGATCTTGCCTTCGGGAAAAAACATTGATAAACTATGAAAAACACACTGTTTTTTGAAAATATAAATATTTCATTGATCTCCATCCGGAGCCATTTACTGCGTACCATTCTGACCATTTTAATCATTTCTTTCGGAATCATGGCCCTGGTTGGGATTCTGACTGCCACTGATTCGATCAAGTATTACCTGACCCAGAATTTTTCGATGATGGGAGCGAATACCCTTACGATCAGAAACAGGTCGATGAATTTACATATGGGGGGCAATGACCAAAAGGAGAAACGATACGAACCGATTACCTTCACCCAGGCCAGGGAATTTAAGGACAGGTTTGATTTTCCCGCTTATACATCCATTTTTACCCGTGCCTCCGGTATTGCTACTTTAAAATATGAGGCCAATAAAACCAATCCGAATGTCAGGGTCATCGGGGCAGATGAGAATTACCTGATCACCTCCGGCGATGAAGTGGAAACCGGAAGGGGTTTTACAGTAAATGAGGTTGAATATGGATTCAGTTCGGTCATCTTGGGTGCCGGCCTGATCAAGGATTTGTTTAAAAACAAGGAAGATCCAATTGGCAAGATCATATCCATTGGTCCCGGGAAATTTAAGGTCATCGGGATCCTGAAATCCAAAGGGTCAAGCATGGGTTTCAGTGGCGACATGACCTGTTATATACCGGTTACCAATGTCCGTGTAAATTTTCCAAGGCCAGACATGTCGTTCAATATCAATGTGATGGCCAAAAGGCCGGAATTGATGGATGCAGCAACGGGCGAAGCCACCGCAATATTAAGGAGCATCAGAAAAGTCCCGGTAGGAATTGAGGATACGTTTGAGATAACCAAGAGTGACAACATTGCCAAAATGCTGATCGAGAATTTGAAATATGTTTCACTTGCTGCAACGCTTATCGGGTTTATCACCTTACTTGGTGCAGCCATTGGGTTGATGAATATCATGCTTGTTTCCGTCACTGAACGCACGCGGGAAATCGGGATAAGAAAAGCCATTGGTGCAACCAAACGGGTAATCCGAAACCAGTTTCTGGTCGAATCCATTGTGATCGGTCAGATCGGCGGGCTTCTTGGGATCGTATTGGGCATCCTGGTGGGAAATGTGCTTTCATTGATTATTGGCAGTGCTTTCATTGTTCCATGGGTTTGGATCGCCACCGGTGTGATTCTTTGTTTTTGCGTTGCCCTCATCAGTGGAATTATTCCGGCCCAGAAAGCTGCCAACCTCGATCCAATCGAATCACTTCGTTACGAATAGGATGTGATGATGGACATGAGCAAAGTCATTGCCCTGCTTCGCAAGGAGTTCCCCTATGAACCAACCGAAGGTCAGGACAAATTGCTGGGAGAACTTGCAGTTTTTTTAACCATTTCCTGGAAGCAGCAAAACGCCCTCTTTATTCTCAGCGGGTATGCCGGAACAGGAAAAACCACCGTTGTTAAGGCACTTGCTGATGTGCTTCCCCAGATTGGAAAGAAGACGGTTCTTTTGGCTCCGACCGGCCGTGCAGCAAAGGTTCTTGCCAGTTACACAAAAAAGCAGGCCAACACGATCCACAGGAAAATATACCTAGCCCGCACCAATAAGGATGGTTTGATCGATCTTAAACCCCAGGTCAATTATCATAAACATACTTTATTCATTGTTGATGAAGCATCGATGATCCAGCATACCATGTCGACGGAGGGAGCCCTGTTTACAACCCGCAATCTTCTTGACGACTTGTTTCAATTCGTTTACAGCGGCGAAAATTGCCGGATGCTTTTTATCGGCGATACAGCCCAATTGCCCCCGGTGGGGCTGGATTACAGTCCGGCGCTCGATCATGCTTTTTTACAACGGGCCTATCACCTTAACATTGATACCTTTGAATTGACAGAGGTTGTAAGGCAGGCAAAGGCTTCAGGAATATTGGTCAATGCGACGCAAATAAGACAAGGCCTCCAGCAGCAGAAACTTGCTTTCCCGATGTTCACCATCGATGGCTTCAAAGATGTCGTCCGTATCAACGGACAGGATCTTGAAGAGGCGTTAAACCATGCCTATGCCGGTGCACAAAAAGAGAACAACGTCGTCATATGCCGGTCAAATAAACGAGCCAACATATACAACCGCGAAATACGACACCGTATTCTTTTCCTGGAGGAGGAGATTTCCAGCGGTGATTTTTTGATGATTGTCAAGAACAATTATTACTGGCTACCTGAAGAATCGACGGCAGGATTCATTGCAAACGGGGATATTGTGGAATTGATGCGAATTCGAAAGATCGAGGAGATGTATGGGTTTCGGTTTGCTGATGTGACAATACGTTTCATCGATTATCCTGAAGAAAAGGATCTTGATGTGAAGATTGTGCTTGATACGCTGATGTCAGAGTCGGCGGCATTATCCCAATCGGATAACAACAGACTCTTCCAGGCGGTTATGGCCGACTTTATGGATATTGGCTCAAAGCGTGAACGCATGGAAAAGGTGAAAGCCAGTCCATATTTCAATGCGCTTCAGGTCAAGTTTGCTTACGCATTAACCTGTCATAAAACACAGGGTGGACAATGGGAAAATGTATTTGTTGACCAGGGTTATATCAATGATAAAATGTTGAACCTGGAGTTCGGACGCTGGCTCTATACCGCAGTGACAAGGGCCACGAAAAAACTGTTCCTGATCAATTTTGAAGAGCGATTTTTTATAACAAATGACGCGTGACCCTTTCACCCTGTTACCCTGTCACCTTGTTACCTTGTTACCCTGTCACCATTTTAGTTACCACCCAAGCAGCGTAATCCCTACTGTAAACGGGTATAACTCCGGTCCCTGGTTTTTCTGGAACAGCTGGGTTATAGAATAAGTTGAAAACAGGTTGATGTGTGACCAGCCCACGCGGAAAGCAGCATCCAGTTTAAACGGGTTAAGGTGATAGGCGCCACGATCATTGACCACGTAATGTTCCACATCATAGGTGGCCACTTTATTCCCATTATCATCAACAAGGAAATAGGTTCCCACCTTATCATTGTAGACCTGTTTGGTGTAGGATCCGATACGGACGCCGGCAATCACTCCAAGGGTAATATGAAAGCTGCTCAAACGGCGATAGGGGTTGGTCTGGTATTCAAAGAAGAGAGGCAGATTCAGATAGGTAACCACCATTTTATTCACCTTCAGATTAACATAGTTGCCCTGAGTATCCTGCACTTTGTAAGCAACGATGGCTGCGGAATCTTTGAGCATGACATAATTGTCGGTGAAATAGTAATTGCTGATCTGGAATCCAAGGCCAGTGGTGAATCCGATGTGATGCTTATATAGGTTAACATTAAGTTCAAACGGGTTGAGATTTACCGTAATAGACCGTGCAGTATTCATATTCATATATGGATAGGCAGGATTGAAATTCATGTTAAAATCAGGGGTGACATAGCCGCTAATCCCGATCTCTACGCCAGCCCAATGCCCGTTGTATTTCTTTTTGTTTTTACAAAACGGGAAATCATTCATGCTGAAATTATCCATTGTGCATGAAAAATCACTCATGCTGGTACTGTCATGCATGCTCCATCCGTGTTTATGAAAGGGACATTTTTTCTTATCCTGTGCGTTGGAAGTAACTGAAATTGTGATTAATAGAAGTATTATAGCTGTAAGTTTCAGAAAATTTTTCATGGAATTCATTTTATGGTTAGACATATGGGTTATATGACGACAATAAGAATGAAATGTTACAGCCTGACGAATTACGAGTCTAACTTGAGGACAGCCAGAAATGCTTTTTGTGGCACTTCAACATTTCCGATCTGGCGCATCCGTTTCTTCCCTTTTTTCTGTTTTTCGAGCAACTTGCGTTTCCGGGTAATATCTCCGCCGTAACATTTTGCCGTAACGTCTTTTCTAAGCGCTTTTACGGTTTCCCGGGCAATTACTTTTGCCCCGATGGCAGCCTGAATGGCAACATCGTATTGTTGCCTCGGAATAAATTCCTTGAGTTTCTCACAGAAACGCCGGCCAAAATCATAGGCATTGTTTCTTGTAATCAGGGCTGAGAGCGCATCAACAATCTCCCCATTCAGCAGGATATCGAGTTTTACCAGGTCGGCAGTTTGCCATCCGGAGGGATGATAATCAAAGGAGGCATAACCTTTTGAAATACTTTTCAGCCGGTCATAAAAATCAAAAACGATCTCGCCCAAGGGCAGGTCGACAGTCAGCTCAATCCGGTCGGTTGTCAGGTATACCTGGTTTTTCAAAATGCCGCGTTTGCCAACGCAAAGGGTCATAATCGGGCCAATGTATTCCGACTTGGTGATGATGTTGGCCGTGATGGTCGGCTCTTCGATTTTATTGATGTAGTTTGGTTCAGGCAGTCCCGATGGATTGTAAACATCCTGAACCTCTCCTTTGGTGGTATATACCTTATAGGAAACGTTTGGTACGGTTGTTATCACATCCATATCGAATTCACGGTCAAGCCGCTCCTGCACAATTTCCATGTGAAGCAACCCCAGGAATCCACAGCGGAAACCAAAACCAAGGGCTGCGGAAGCCTCAGGTTCGAATGAAAGTGCGGCATCATTCAGTCTCAGTTTTTCAAGCGAATCGCGTAAAACCTCATAATCATCCGCATCGGTCGGGTAAATTCCTGCAAAAACCATCGGTTTGACCCCAATGAATCCTTCAATGATATCAGTGCATGGCCTGCCAACATGGGTTATGGTATCACCCACCTGCACCTCCTTGCTGTTTTTTATTCCGGAGATGATATAACCCACATCTCCCGCGCCAACCGAATTCCTTACCTCCTGCTTCATCCTCAATATTCCAACTTCATCAGCGTGGTAATCCATGCCGGTTGCGACAAATTTAACATGGTCCCCCTTTTTTATGGTCCCGTTGAAAATTCTGAAGTAGGCTATCACTCCTCTGAAAGGATTGAACAGGGAGTCGAAAATCAATGCCTGCAACGGAGCTTCAGGGTCACCTGATGGAGCAGGAATCCGGTTCACAATGGCATCAAGCACCTGGTCAATTCCCACTCCGGTTTTTGCACTTACAGCAAGGATCTCATCATGATCGCAACCCAGCAAATCCACAATTTGATCCTTAACTTCTTCAATCATGGCCGCATCCATGTCAATTTTATTCAAAACCGGGATGATGGTCAGGTTATGATCGATGGCGAGGTAAAGATTGGAAATAGTCTGGGCCTGTATTCCCTGGGTTGCATCAACTACCAGGAGAGCCCCTTCACACGCTGCTATTGCGCGGGAAACTTCATATGAAAAATCAACATGACCCGGGGTATCGATCAGATTCAGAATATAATCCTGGCCATTATAGGGAAAATTCATCTGGATGGCATGGCTTTTAATCGTTATGCCACGTTCGCGTTCCAGATCCATATCATCCAGCACCTGCTCTCTTGAATCGCGTTCAGACACGGTATCTGTCCATTGGAGCAAGCGATCAGCAAGTGTCGATTTCCCATGGTCGATATGGGCTATAATACAGAAATTACGGAGGTTTTTCACGGGTGCAAATATACGAATAAAGTTGTATTATCTGAGGATGGTCACCGACCCATGAAGATTACGTTTGACAGTGCCTGACAGCGTTATTTCAAAAATATCGCAAACATAAAAATAGGTGCCATCACTGCATGGCTGATTGGTTGTTTTATCTTTTCCATCCCAATTGATTTCAGGGTCGTTTGTTTCAAATACCTCCTTGCCCCACCTGTCAAATATTTTCATATTGACCTCATCGACCGAAAAATTGTAGACTGGCCTGAAATAATCATTGAAGGAGTCCCCATTGGGAGTAAACACGTTGGGCAGGCTGTAACGGCATTCAATTCCGTCTGAGATGTCAATGCACAGGATATTGCTCATGGCGCTCATGTTACCTGCTGAATCGACCGCCACTACCCCATAGCAACCAATAATGGTTTTGGCTTGTTTATGATAATACACAGTGTCATGAGGGTTCAAAACGGAATCAAAGAGAACCGGTTCTCCGTTGGTGGGTGTGAAATAGATATAATACCGGGCAATATCATCCGGACAACTGTCGGCGGGCTTGGTCCAGGACAGCACATTGGTCAAATCCTTGCACAGCGAAATGATGGAGAGAAGGGGAGGGCAGGGTGGAATATTATCAACGGGGATTGCGCATGTTTCCTGTGAAAAGTTAATGATCGGATTGACAAATCCGGCGGCAGAATATTTTCCGACACTTTTAATTTTATAACAATATTGCAGCCCGTTTACCAATCCGTTATCCCGGTAATTTGGAACCGAACTCATCCCAACGGAATCGAAAATGATCGCTTCCGGTCCTTTGCGGTAAATAACGAATCTGGAGTTAGACCAGGGAACGGAATTGGTCCATGTTAATTTGACCATTCTATCCGTTGGAATAAGGGAGAGATACATTGAGGAGGCAACCTGCGAAGATCCGATTAAAAACCGGTTACCCGGCGTAACGTTATAAAGGTCAATCCGATAATTGAAGCCGAACTTGTCTGTATTTAACAGGTTATCCGTGAGGATGGTGTCGTTGAGATTATTCAGGGAATCTATGAGTACAAACTGTTCCGGGGCATCGGTCCTCGAGCGGGCGACAATATACTTATAAGGTCCGGGGGCCTGAATGGAATCAATCTCTGTCGGTTTTGACCAGGCAACGTAAATTGAACCACTGGTTTCACTGGTAGTAAGGATGCTGACATTTGTAATTACGGCCACATCCTTTTTTAATGTTGCACAGGCTTCGTTCGATGCATAGCTCTCTGCATTGTCAGGATAATAGGCCACGACGAGGTAACAATAGTTCAGTCCACGCATCAATCCTGCCCCTTTGTTGTCATCCAGATAAGAGGTCTTTGAAATGTCGGTGAATTCATCAATTTTGGTATACCCAAGATACCCGGGAACACCTGTTTCACAGTAACCAGGCACAAACCCTGATGAATCTGCCTTCCGGTAAATTTCGTATCCTATGGCGTTCAAACAGCTGTAATTATCCCAATTAAGTGTGATGGTATTGCCGAGGGGATATGCAAAAAGATTTTGAGGAGCCGGGCCAACGACAAGGATATTAATGGATTTGATGGAAACCAGGTTCACCGGGGAGGCATCATCCTTGGCCTTGAAAAACATCTGGTAGGGTCTCTTTTTTACGTGGTTGCAAACGGTGTTCCATCTGAACAGGGCCTGTGTCTGGCCTTTTCCTGTTGCAGGATTCGGATCGAGCGTGGCTGGGCTTTCGGGAAGGATCAGGGGACCCCCGGTACCAGTAAGGGTAACATTGTTGCTGTCGGGATCGTAGGCTTTGACCGGGAACCGAAGTACTTTTCCAGCTTCGATGCATGTATCGTAAACCGAATCGATAACAGGTGGATGATTATTACAGGCGATAACAATAATCTGCATGTCGCGTAAGACACTGCCGATTTTAATGCCATTCCGCCATTCTTCAATCAGGATGGCCAAATTGTATTCCCCCTGTTGTTCAGGACTATCCCAAACCAGGTCGCCGGTTACAGCATTTAATGTTATACTTTTCGAGGCAGCGGGGAGGGTGTAACCTGGAATGGGTTGCCCCAGGGCGCCGCGACAGGTGACCAGTTTGTATGATAAGCTGTCTCCATCGGCATCATAGGCCCCTGGATTATGATAGAATGGCTGGTCAACGCATCCGTTATCGACAGGAGGCATTAAGAGTACCGGAGAATTGTTATATCCTCCGATGAAGGGGTTGATCATCAGCTCGGAAAAAATGAACAAAGGCGTGTTAATGGAATTGGGAATGTTAAGGATCCCCCCGTTGCGGTTTGGATCTTCACATGAAATTGTATAGGTTGATGGTCCCGGGAAGGTATGCTGACCAAGATATTTGTTATACGTTATTTCATCGGGGAGATAGGTTATTTGGATCCTGGGTATATCCGAGGCAGTTCCGTCGCCCCAGTTAATTGTCAGGTAATCGCGAAATGCATTGGCCGGGCTTGGTGTGAATGTATAGGAAATGAGTGTCATTTCATAGGTGAGTCCCGAAACATGCCGGTAGGTTATTTCTGCCGCTCTTTGGTGTGTTGCATAGACCATTAACGGACAACCTACAGGAAGCAGAAGATTCAGCAGGAACAGTCTCATCAACAATCGTCTCATCATATCGTCGGGGTGGCTATTGGAACACCCATCAAAAGTAATAATTTTCTCTGCGCAGCCGGAGATATCAGCGCTTTATTTCAATTCATTCTGAATTTTTAAGCTAAATTTGCAACACTATAGGAAAACAGCTGCTACGCATGTACCAACAGAGCCCTGAGATTGAAAAACAGGAAATAATCAAGAGATACAGGAACCTCCTTCGCGTTTGGAAACCCCGAAATCCAGCCGATAAAAAAAGTGTCAGAAAAGCCTTCAGAATGGCATTGGAGGCGCATAAGGACATGCGGCGAAAAACCGGAGAACCCTATATTTATCATCCGCTGAGTGTAGCTACCATCGCTGCGGGAGAAATCGGGCTGGGAGCCACTTCCGTTATTTGTGCTTTGCTGCATGATGTGGTGGAAGATACCGAATACACCATTGAGGATATCCGGGGTCTGTTCGGTGAAAAAGTAGCTACGATCATCGACGGACTTACCAAGATTAAGGGGATTTTCGATCAGCGTACAGCCTCTATTCATGCAGAGAATTTTAAAAAGATCCTGCTCACCCTGTCCGATGATGTGCGGGTCATCCTGATAAAGTTGGCCGACAGGTTGCATAATATGCGAACCCTGGATGCGCTGGCACATGAAAAGCAGTTGAAAATTTCCTCTGAAACGATATATCTTTACGCCCCTTTGGCTCATCGCCTTGGGTTGCATGCCATTAAAAGTGAACTAGAAGATCTTGCCCTGAAATACACCGAACCGGAGGTTTATAAAACCATCTCCTGGAAATTGAAGGAATCTGCAAAGGGTCGTAGTCGTTTTGTGAACAAATTTATCTACCCGATTAAAAAATCGCTGACAGAACAGGGATTTTCATTCACCATCCAGGCCCGTGAGAAATCCATTGCAGCCATCTGGCTGAAGATGAAGAAGAAAGAGGTTTCGTTCGAAGAGATATACGATATTTTTGCCATCCGGATTGTAATTGACTCCCCGATGGAAACTGAAAAATCGGATTGCTGGAAGGTGTATTCAAGCATTACCGACCATTACCGACCAAACATGGACAGGTTGCGGGATTGGATTTCCATTCCCAAGGCCAATGGGTACGAAGCCCTGCACACGACGGTGATGAGCCACACCGGCGAATGGGTCGAAATACAGATTCGTTCACGGCGTATGGATGAAATTGCCGAGAAGGGCTATGCTGCACACTGGAAATACAAAGAATCATTAAATCTGAACAGCCGCCTCGATAACTGGCTTGATCGGATCAAGGAGATGATTGAAAGCCCTGATTCGGATGCACTGTCATTCATCGATGATGTGAAAGGCTACTTTTTCCTTGAAGAAATATCCGTGTTTACCCCCCAGGGAGAGTTACGTTCACTACCGGCCAACTCGTCGGTTCTTGATTTCGCTTATGCTATTCACAGTGAATTGGGCGATACCTGCATTGGGGCAAAAGTGGATAAAAAACTTGCGCCGATCAACCATATTTTAAAAAATGGTCAGCAGGTAGAGATTATCACCTCCAGTAAACAAACCCCTAAGGAGGAATGGTTGAGCTATGTGGTCACTACACGTGCAAAAACAAATATTAAAATGACTGTGCGGGCAGAAAAGAAAAAATTCGCCAAACAGGGAAAAGAAAAACTGGGAAAATGGTTTTTGCAGATAGGGGTTGATTTTACAAATGAAAATATCAAAAAATTTCTTTCTGTAAATAATTTCAGCAGTCTCATCGATTTGTATTATTCAGCCTCGCAGGATAAAATCGGCATTAAAGACATAAAAGCATTTGCCGCCTCAAATTTCAGAAACGGATGGCTGAACTATGTCTCCAAAAACTCAGCTAAACATAAAGAGACAGGTACGGTTGAGGAGGAGGAGGCAAACAAGCATTCAGGTAACAAACAGGCAGGTCATGCAAATGACAGGTTCCTGCTAAATGAGGATTTTCATGTAGGGACCTGTTGTAATCCGATTCCCGGTGACGATGTTATCGGACTTACATCTCCAGATTCACTTACCATTCAAATTCACCGCTCAGGTTGTACCAAAGCAAAAGAGTTTATAACCGTATTCGGAAGCAAAAAGGTAAAGGTAAACTGGACCAACTTTGATTCGTTATCCTTTTTAGCGGATTTAAAAGTGACAGGGGTTGATAAACTGGGATTAATTAATGAAATTACCAGGATCATTTCAGGAGTCATGAATCTGAATATCAAAGCGTTTCATATTGAGGCCGAGAATAGCCTCACCCAGGCATTCATCTCGCTGTATGTAAGGAATATGGCAAACCTGAATGAGTTAATAACACAATTGACAAAGGTGGAAGGAATCACCCAGGTGACCAGGGTTGATTAAATATTAAAAAAATCTATTTTTATTCGTTCTAAATACGGATAAATGTTTATCTTTATCCAAAATTTCCTGTTATGATCAAAAAACCAGTTGAAGATATATTTGAGACTGTGCGTAAAATGTTCACTGACTATTTGGAGCGTCATGGTCATCGTAAAACTCCTGAACGATATACTATTTTAAAGGAGATTTTTGCCACGGAGGGTCATTTTGACATTGAGACTTTGTACATCCGGATGAAAAATCACAAATACCGTGTGAGCAGGGCAACCTTGTACAATACAATTGAATTATTGCTCGACTGCGGACTTGTTACAAAGCATCAGTTTGGGACGAATTATGCCCAGTTTGAAAAATCAACCCTGTTAAAACAGCATGATCATTTTATTTTTAATGATTCAGGGGAGGTACTTGAGTTTTATGATCCTCTCATTGAGGAGGTGAAATTCAATATAGAAAAGCAATTCAATGTCAGTATTTCACATTACGCATTAACATTTTACGGTCAGTCAAAAACTAAGAAGTAAACTCCATATATGAAGGTTGATGTAATTTTGGGATTACAGTGGGGAGACGAAGGGAAAGGGAAGATAGTTGATGTTTTTACCCCGCGTTATGATATCATTGCCCGGTTTCAGGGTGGCCCAAACGCCGGCCATACCATTATTTTTGGTGGAAAAAAATATGTTCTGCATACGATTCCTTCCGGGATATTTCATCCGGAGACTCAGAACGTTATCGGAAATGGAGTCATTATTGACCCCTTTATCCTTTTCAGGGAAATTGATAAATTATTTGATGCAGGAGTGCATCCTGAAGAAAATCTTCTTGTTTCAAAGCGTGCCCACCTGATCATGCCCTCACACCGGCTGCTGGATGTCGCACTTGAATCGGAGAAGGGAAACTCCAAGATCGGGTCCACTTTGAAAGGAATTGGCCCCACCTATACGGATAAATATGGCCGAAACGGTCTCAGGGTCGGGAACATCATGGAATCGGATTTTTCTGTCAGGTATGGACAGTTGAAAAAAGAACACTTTGAAACAATCCGCGCTCATGGTTTTAACAATGATCATTACATGCTCGATGGGCTGACTTTTGAAGCCTACGAAGAAAAATGGTTTGAATCGATAGAACGAATGAAATCTCTGAAGATCATTGACAGCGAAATTTTTCTGAATGAAAGTCTTGACCAGGGTAAATCCGTTCTTGCTGAAGGGGCCCAGGGCACCATGCTTGACGTAGATTTTGGTTCCTATCCATTTGTTACCTCGTCCAATACTATTACAGCTGGAGTTTGCGCCGGTCTGGGGATTTCTCCTCACAGAATTGGAAAGGTTTTTGGAATATTTAAAGCCTATTGTACGCGGGTTGGCAGTGGTCCTTTCCCGACTGAACTGCATGATGCCGATGGTGAGGAGATGCGGACGAGGGGCAACGAGTTCGGATCGACTACAGGACGTCCGCGTCGTTGTGGCTGGCTTGATCTCCCTGCATTGAAGTATTCAATCATGTTGAATGGGGTGAACAGCTTAATTATGATGAAGGCAGATGTGCTGAATCCATTCCCAACCATAAAAATTTGCACGGATTACAGCCTGGGCAACCAAATCCTTAAAAACTTTCCGTTTGATCTTGAGGATAAGGAACTTCAACCTGTTTACAGGGATATGCCAGGATGGAATGAATCACTGGATCACTGCAAAACAGTTGGAGATATTCCAGGTGCGTTTGGGGATTATGTAAAATTCATTGAAAATGCAGCAGGGCTCCCGGTTGATATAATTTCCATCGGCCCCGACAGGGTCCAGACCCTGCAGCGGTAACGCTTAAAGTTTACGTTTGACTTCGATCTGTTCGTAACCTTCTACGATGTCTCCCACTTTGATGTCATTGAAATTCTCGATGTTCAATCCGCATTCGTATCCACTTTGAACCTCCTTGACATCATCCTTAAATCTTTTCAGGGATCCAAGCATCCCGGTATATACAACAATACCATCGCGGATTACCCTTATTTTAGTATTTCTGGTCACCTTGCCATCAAGAACCATACACCCGGCGACAGAGCCAACCTTGGTGATCTTGAATACATCGCGAACCTCAATATTACAGAGGATTTTCTCTTCAATTTCGGGAGATAACATGCCCTCGATGGCAGCTTTAATTTCTTCTATCGCCTGATAGATGATGGAATAGAGGCGGATGTCGATCTGTTCAGCCTCTGCCAGTTTACGAGCATTCACTGAAGGTCTCACCTGGAAGCCCACAATAACTGCGTTGGATGCAGAAGCAAGCAGAACATCCGATTCGGTAATGGCCCCTACTGATTTGTGGATGACATTGACCATGACCTCCTCATTTGAAAGTTTTAACAGGGAATCAGAAAGAGCTTCAACGGAACCGTCCACATCACCCTTAACAATGATGTTGAGTTCTTTGAAGTCGCCAATAGCAATCCGGCGGCCGATTTCATCGAGCGTGATGTGTTTCTGGGTTCGCAACCCCTGTTCACGCTGCAATTGCAGACGTTTTGTTGCAATGACTTTGGATTCCTTTTCATCGGCCATTACATTGAACCCGTCACCAGCCTGAGGAGCGCCATTCAGTCCCAGCATGAGCATAGGCTGCGATGGTCCGGCTTCTCTGATAGGCGTGTTACGCTCGTTGTACATAGCCTTGACTTTACCATAGGTAGCCCCGGCAAGGACGATATCTCCGACTCGCAGGGTCCCATTCTGAACCAGCAATTTGGAAACATATCCACGACCTTTATCCAACGAGGATTCAATAACTGTCCCGGTGGCCATTCTGGTAGGATTGGCTTTCAGGTTGAGCATTTCCGCTTCAAGCAGTACTTTTTCCAACAAAGAATCCACATTTGTTCCGGCTTTGGCTGAAATTTCCTGAGTCTGGTATTTACCACCCCATTCTTCAACCAGGATATTCATTTTTGACAGTTCTTCACGAACTTTTTCAGGGTTGGCATTGGCTTTATCCATCTTGTTAAAAGCGAATACAATGGGAACTCCGGCTGCAAGCGCATGATTAATGGCTTCACGGGTTTGCGGCATGACATTCTCGTCAGCAGCGATCACAATGATGGCGACGTCGGTAATACTTGCTCCACGAGCACGCATGGCTGTGAAGGCTTCGTGACCTGGAGTATCGAGAAACGTGATCTTTTTTCCATTATCGAGCTGAACTTCGTAGGCCCCGATATGCTGGGTTATACCGCCAGCTTCACCAGCAACTACATTCGTGCTTCGGATAAAGTCGAGGAGTTTGGTCTTGCCATGGTCGACATGCCCCATCACTGTGACAATTGGTGGTCGATCCCTTAAATCCTCAGGATTATCAGGGTCATTTTGTTTTATGGCTTCCTGAACTTCAACACTGACAAACTCAACTTTAAAGCCAAATTCTTCAGCTACAAGGGTGAGCGTTTCAGCATCAAGACGTTGGTTAATAGATACAAACATCCCCAAAGCCATGCAGGTTGAAATGACATCGGTAACCGGTAAACTCAACATGGAGGCAAGTTCATTGGCAGTCACAAACTCGGTGACCTTTATAACGCGTTTGCCCTCCTCCATGCGTTCCTGTTCCTGGTGCATCTGATGGCTAACGGCTTCCCGTTTTGCTTTCCTGTATTTTGATGCTTTTGATTTGCCTGAGGGGCTTAAGCGTGCAAGGGTTTCCTTAATCTGCTTTTCAATATCTTCGACAGTAACTTCAGTTTTCTGAATGTCCTTATGATATTTCTTGTCTTTGGCTAGCGTAGGTTTATGAAGGCTTGGCCGTGCAATATCAGTGTTAGCTACAGCAGGGGTGCCTTCTTCTCCCTGACGTTTAATACGCTTGCGTTTCTTTTTCTTTGATTTCAGGGTTTCATCAGAAGAGGAGGCAACCGGTTGCGGTTTTTTCTTTTCGAATTTTTTAGGTTCGGGCAGAAGCATTGACCCCAGGATGGTTGGCCCTTCCAACTTTATGCGTTCAGTAGGAAGAAAATTAGATTCCCGGGCTGGTTCAACAACCTCAGGTAAAACCTCTGTTTTATCAAATAATTCAATGACCGGAGGAGGACTTTCAATGATCTCATCTGCTGCCAGGTCTTCGGTGAATTCATTTGTCTGGATAGGTGAAGGCTCGATTTCCGGAACAGGTTGTTCCGCTTTGCCTTTGGTCTTTTTTGTTGGTTTTTTAGCCAGGCTGCCCAAATCCATCATGCCAACGATTTTCAAATCATTTTTTGGCTTCTGTTCTGGTTCTGATTTCTTTTCAAAATCAGCTGGCAATTCTTCACCCTCTGGTGCTGAAGGTGCAGGTTCTGGAAGGGTGATGCCGACAGGCTGGACTGGTTCAGGCTCCTGCGCTTGTACTGATTCAACAGGTGCAGCCACCGGAACAGGTGCAGGTTTTTCCTCTTCTTTAACAACGGGAGGGGCTTTCGGTAAATCGGCAGGAGGTGCAGGGACGGGTTCAATCTTCTTTTCCTCCTTTACAACCTCTTTTGCAACAACTTCCTTCGATTTTTTTACAGAGTCATACTGTTTTTTCTCAAAATCCATGGAAACATTCTTGATGAACAGATCATCAAGTTCTTTTTCACGGTCTTTCGATGCAGTTTTTTTATCCTCAATGGTAATTGTTTCATGCACAGAAAACTGAAGGCCAATCTTTTTGGCTTCCTCTTTTACATGTTTTTCTGATGCAAACTCTTTCATCAGGAGGCTATACATCTCCGTCGACAATTTTGCATTGGGATCCATTTCGATCGGGAATCCTCGTTTAATCAGGAAATCCACCACGGTTTTGATCCCAATATTAAATTCCCGAGCGGCTTTGCTAAGCCTTGTAATTGTTACGCCTTCACTCATTGAGCAAAATTATGGTTTTTTATTCAAATTCAGCTTTAATTATACGAACAACTTCGTTGATAGTCTCTTCTTCAAGGTCAGTCCGCTTCACCAGTTCCTCTACATTCAGATCCAAAACACTCTTTGCTGTATCGCAACCGATTGATTTTAATTCATCAATAATCCACTGATCGATTTCATCCGAGAATTCCTGGATGTCAACATCTTCATTGTCCACATCCGTATCGCGGTAAACATCGATTTCATATCCGGTCAGTTTCCCTGCCAGTTTGATGTTAAACCCCCCTTTCCCGATGGCCAGTGAAACCTGGTCAGGCTTCATATAAACATCGGCCCGTTTTTCTTCTTCAATAATAACAATGGAAGAAACTTTTGCGGGACTCAGGGCTCGTTGAATAAAGAGGGATGGATTGTTGGTGAAATTGATAACGTCAATATTTTCGTTCTTTAATTCGCGAACAATCCCATGGATCCTGCTCCCTTTCATACCAACACATGCTCCAACAGGATCGATGCGGTCATCATAGGATTCAACAGCGATCTTTGCACGTTCACCAGGAACACGCACAATTTTTTTAATGTTGATCAATCCGTCATATACTTCAGGAACCTCCGATTCAAACAATCTCTCCAGGAATGCTTCTGAAGTCCGCGACAGGATGATGATCGGGTTGTTGTTTTTCATTTCCACTTTGGAAACAACGGCCCTGATGGTATCGCCTTTTCTGTAAAAGTCTGAAGGAATCTGTTCGGATTTTGGCAGGATCAGTTCAATGCTTTCGTCATCCAGAACAAGAATCTCCTTTTTCCATACCTGATATACCTCTCCTGATATTATCTCTCCGATCTTTTCGCGGTATTTGGCGTATATGTTGTTCTTCTCGTATTCCTGGATTTTTGAGATCAGATTCTGACGGATGGCAAGGATTTCGCGCCGGCCAAAACTGCCCAATTTGATCTCTTCCGAAAGTTCTTCCCCAACTTCAAAATCAGGCTCGATTTTAACAGCTTCTGACAGCGGTACCTGTGTGTTTTCATCTTCAACGGTGCCATCTTCAACGATGGTACGGGAACGGAATATTTCAAGGTCCCCTTTGTCGATGTTAACAATGATGTCAAAATTATCGGCCGACCCAAATCTTTTCGTCAGCATATGCTTGAATACATCTTCCAGGATGCGCATCATGGTTTCCCTGTCGATGTTTTTGAATTCTTTGAATTCCGAAAAGGTTTCGACTAAATTCAGATGTTCCATTGTGTGATAAATCTACTTTTTAAATGTGATTACTTCTTTTGCTGATTTTATTTCGTCAAATTTTAATTTCACGCTGACGTTGATCGGCTCTTTCTTTGTTTTTTTCTCAGGAGGAAGTTCCAAATCAATTCCTGACTCATCTACCCCTTTCACCTCGCCGGTCAATTTATCTCCGGATTTGGTAACTATTTCCAATGAATTTCCGATATTTTTTTTATACTGTCTTGGAAGCTTTAACGGCCGGTCGGCTCCTGCTGACGAAACGGTCAGGTCAAAATCATCGGTTTCGCGGTCAAGATTGTCTTCCAGAAAACGGCTCAACTGCCTGCAAACTTCAATAGAAACGCGGTGATCGCCATCAATAAAGATTGAAATTTTATTGCCCGGCTTGATAATTAAATCAACTAAAAAGAGATCACCTCCCTGGAAGTGATAGTCAATTAATTTTTTTAATTGTTTTTCGGTGATCATAGTTTTAATAAAAGAGGGGACTTTGTGTCCCCCCGCGTCCATTTACATAAATCGAATGCAAAGGTAATCAAAATTTTAAAAACACCAAATCTTTATTTATTCGGTTTTTTCTGACATCGATCAGATGCTGTTGTCAAAGAATCACGAAAGGTTGAATTCAAGCAGAAATCCCGGTCGGATGAACGACCGGGATAAAACGAGTAAATCAAGTTCTTTGAGATGTTTGGTTTTTGACTATTTCACGAAATCGGCTTCAGCAGGAGTTGAAGGCGCGAGGGAATCGATGATAACAGGATTCACCATATCCGTTTCTTCAAATTCTGTTTCTTTTGGTGTTTCCGGTGAAAGCTTTAAAACCTCGATGAGTGAATCGGGGTTGGCCTCTTCAAAATCAGCTTCCTTTGGAGGAACGGGGGCCAGGATCAGGACCATGGCATCAGGTGCAGTCATGTGTTCCAGTCCATCGCTGAAGTCTACCTGAAACGGTGTTACAGGGTTCAGTTTATCCATTTTTAAGGTGGTTTCATTTTTTATAGGCTCAGCTTTTGAATCATTATACCTTGGATTATTTGCAAAAATCATCGAGGTATTCAATGTGAGCATAGTGGCGAGTATAATTATTGTTGTTTTCATTGTCTTTTTTCTTTGGATTTCTTTTCAATTTGGAACATAGGACGGACTTCGATGGTCCTTGTTACAATTGAAAGGGTAAACGGGGTACAGGAGTCGACGAACAGGGGATTTTTCCCGACGGATAAAAGGTTCAGGTACCTTCCATTGTTTCCGGATGCATTCAATATTTCGTAAGCACAGGGTTAACGCACATCGATGACGATCACGGTGACATCATCATCCAGGCTCTCGGATTTCCCCCTTCCCGACCATGAAGAAACTTTTCCAATGATGTGATTTGATATTTTTTCCACCGGAAGATGCCTGTTTTGCGTCAATCCCGACAATAACCGCTCTTTCCCGAACAATTCTCCCTGGGGGTTGAAGACTTCGGTCAAACCATCAGTATAGACAACGATGCGGTCACCATGCGATATCTCAATTGTTTCATTGATATAGGTGATATCTTCGTAAATGCCGATCGGGATGCCTTTGGCAATGAATGCTTTGTCCCCTGCTTTTCCATTACGGATTAAAATGGGGGCCGGATGTCCTGCTGAAGCATGATGCATAGTCATATCAGCAAAGTTGAACCAGAGATACGCAGCCGTAATAAATTCATTGTTCAGTTGTCCGGTCAGCGCCTTGTTCACCGATTCGAGCAATAAAGCGGGGTGATGGGCATGGTCAACAAGTGAGTTAAACGCAACTTTGATCATGGAGGCCAGCAACGCCGCAGGAATGCCATGTCCGGAAATATCAGCAACCAGAATGCCCATATGTTTATCATCGAGCTGGTGAAAAGTATAAAAATCGCCGCCGATTTGAGTCATGGGAATATAGGTTGGGAAAATTTTACAGGAAGCGGATATGGGCAAAGTTTGTGGTAGAATTGCAAGCTGGATTTGCCGGGCAGTTTCAAGGTCATGGAGGATTGCATGGTATTCCCGTTCTGTATTACTGCTGCGCTGGATGGCGGCATAGATTAAACAGCACACAAAAAACAGGAAAGCGATCTGTTCAACAGTAGACCCTTTGAGGAATAGATCATCGGGCATCAGGTTATTATATAAAACAGCAAGAATAAATACAGACAAGCCGATTTCGATGATCCGTCCCTCCGGGGTACTTCTTCCCCGGGAGAGGTATCTGTTGAAACTCAGAACCACGACGATCAGGATCACTAAAATGTTATTGATGACGGATCCCCCGACAAAATGTGGAAGGCCTGTAACAATCCCGATGGTGATTGCTGTGACTCCGTAAGCAATCCAAACCAGCAGAAGCCAGAACACAGATCGTTTCCAGCCCCAGCCGATGAATGACTGCAGGAAAAGGATGAAGACAGCAGGCAGAATATCGGTGGCGACCGCATCGATGTATTCCCAGAAATCCTGCGAAACATTCACCGACATCCGCAGCAGTTCGTTACCGGCAAGCATCCTGGCGCCATATCCAACAATAAAAACCGAGAGGTAAAGCAGGTAGAGTTCAGAGGATTTACGCTTAATCAGAAAGACCAGACCAGTTATAATACCAATAACGAGTAACAGGAAACCAAGCAGAAACTCCGGCTGTTTTTCAAGCCAGAAATCCGGTCGGATCATTGGATCATACTGAGAAAAGCATCTACCCGGTATGACCAATATTGAAAATAACAGGACGAAAATACGCTTCATAACCCATCATCATCACAAGAAAGAGTAAAAGTATGAAAATAGATCAGGAATTCGAAACTATCAAACAGAATAATGGGTTCAGGTCAGAAATTTTGAAAGAACATTCAGCAGTTTTTCTTCCTCAAAGGGCTTGGAGATAAAATCATTCATTCCTGCCTCCCGGCATCTCGCCTCCTCCGACTTCAATGCATGTGCCGTGAGGGCAATTATTGGAATCGTGGTGCTGATCTCTTTCCTGATCATCAGGGTTGCATCGATGCCATCCATTACGGGCATCTGCATATCCATCAGCACAAGGTTAAAGGATTCCTTTCTCAGAATATCAACAGCAATCTCACCGTTCACAGCTTCGGTTACTTCAATCCCAAAATGAGCCAGAATGGTTTTTGCCACCAGACGGTTCAGTTTGTTGTCTTCAACCAGCAGAATTTTCTTTCCCCTGAGTTCTTGATGGACGATGAGGAGCTTTGGTTTTTCAGCTTTTTCCTGCTCACGCCCGTTAGGCAGGGTGATGCGAATGCTAACCTTTGTCCCTTTGTTTTTCTGACTTTCAATGCTGATCTTCCCATCCATCAAATCGACCAGCTGCTTCGTTATTGCCATGCCAAGGCCCGTCCCCCCGTATTTTCTCGCCACATTCACACTTTCCTGCGAAAATTTCTGGAATATTTTTTTCATATATTTTTTATCCACGCCTATCCCTGTATCGGCGACAGAAAGTTCGATGTCCTGACGATCCGTATGGCTTTCCTCAACATTGCATATCAGCGAGATGCTACCCTGATCGGTAAATTTTATTGAATTGCTAAGCAGGTTCAGTAGGATCTGGTTGATTCGGTAAGGATCGCCTTTGAGTACTGGGGCAATGGCCCCATCCATATGTAACTCAAACTTGAGTCCTTTCTCTTCCGCCTTATTTGAAAGCATTGTACTAACCTGGTCTAGCAATGCAGGCAGGCTGAAATCAATAGATTCCAGATCGAGTTTTCCGGATTCAATCTTAGAGAAATCCAGGATGTCGTTGATGATTACCAGAAGGTTGTCGGCAGAGGTTGTGATCGATTCCAGGAATGACCTCTGGTACGTGCTGAGATCGGTTTTGAGCAGCTGCTTGCCAAGACCCAGGATGGCATTCATGGGCGTGCGTATCTCATGGCTCATGTTGGCAAGAAAAATCTCTTTGGCTTTCGCCGTGTCTTCCGCCATCTGCTTCGCCTCCCTGAGGGTAAACTCCAGTTGTTTTCTGCCGGTGATGTCGAGATGAATCCCTGTCGAACCAACCTGACTACCTTCATTATTATATAGCGGAGCTCCTGATATGAGCCACCATTTTCGCAAGCCTTTCTTGTTGGTGATCTCCAGTTCGTAAGCATCGGAGATGCCCTGCTTTCGGGCTTCGTTTTTTTTACTCACAAGGTCTCGGTTCTTTGATGCGGTAAAAATATTCTCAGCTACTTTACCGTATATCTCTTCCCGCTCAAAACCCGACATCTCACAAAAACTCTGGTTGGCATATATGACCCTGCCATACAGGTCCACTTCAAGCAGGCCAAGGTTGATGTTCTCAATAAGAAGACGATATTTCTCTTCGCTTCTTCTCAGGGCATCTTCATATTTCCTTCGGCTTGTTATGTCAATGTATTTCCAGAAATGCCCCTTGTAGGCCCCCTGAATGATAATGGGGTTATAATCCCTCGAAAAAGTCCGCCCGTCTTTCAGATGGTGAATCTCGCCCGTCACTTTTTTACGCTTTGACAGAAGATCATTTATTCCTGATACGAACACATCGGGCTCTTTGAAGAGATGTTTGAACTGTTCGGCGGAACCCGAACAATCGGCTCCGACAAGGACTTCCGGGTCAAACGGGATACCGAACATGGCACAAAATGCTTCGTTCACCAGCGTGATCAGTCGGTTCTCGTCTTCAACCAACACGCCTTCCTGCATGTTTGCAATAATGTTAGAAATCGGGGCAGCGTGGTGTGAAAACCCGGAGGTTTGACCGGCAATATGCTCTTCTAAGCGCCTTTCAGCCTCCAGCCTGGCTTTTCGTTCGCGTAAAAGAGCTGCTCTTAGTGTTTTTTCAGTTGCCATGTTCCTTTTGAAATTGTGGCATTATTTCACAACTCATTTTGAAGAAATGGGAAAATGAACATAAAAACATGTTTTATTTATATCAAATAATCGTTGTAATTGAAACCTTTTGGCTGTATATCTTTTTTTATTCAAACACACAAGTTTTGGCACTTTCAGGATTGATAAAGATATGCAAATAGATGATTCCCGTACAAAATCTGCACAAAATCAACAAAAAACCCTGATTATCAAATATAATCAGGGTTTTTATTGCTGTTTTGTTGACCCACCAGGATTCGAACCTGGGCCGAGAGAACCAAAATCTCTTGTGCTACCGTTACACCATGGGTCAAGGTGAATGACGAATAATTTGGAAAACAATATAATTCGTACTTAGATATCCGAAGTCCGTCATTTTGCGGGTGCAAAGGTAAAATTTTTTCTTTTTGCATCAGGAATGCATTGAAAAAAATATTCCTGATGGGTGTTTGCGGGTAAATTTGTACTTTCGCACCTTCATATCAGATAAACAATATTCTATGAAGAATTTCCAGAAGCTGAACAATATTTTTGGCTGGATTACCTTTATCATTGCTTCAACCGTTTACCTCCTGACCATTGAGCCAACCGCCAGTTGGTGGGATTGCGGGGAATACATTTCAACTGCCTTAAAACTTCAGGTTGGCCATCCCCCGGGAGCTCCGTTATTCCAGATGATCGGCCGGTTCTTTTCACTTTTTGCCTTTGGCGATGTTTCAAAGGTAGCCATGATGGTGAATACGATGTCGGCTCTTTCAAGCGGGCTAACCATCCTGTTTCTTTTCTGGAGTATTGTATTGTTTGCCAAAAAACTTGTGGGCGCTAAAGGAGAAATGACGAATGGCCAGATGTTTACGGTTTTTGGCGCTGCATTCATTGGTTCCATGGTTTATACATTCAGTGACACATTCTGGTTTTCGGCTGTTGAAGGTGAAGTGTACGCGATGTCCTCCTTTTTCACAGCCATCTCTTTTTGGGCCATATTGAAATGGGAGGAGGTTGCAAATGAAAAGCATTCCTACCGATGGTTGGTTCTGATTTCATTCCTGATGGGACTTGCCATCGGTGTGCACTTGCTTAACCTGCTGGTGATTCCTGCCACCTGTATGGTATATTATTATAAAAAGTTTGAAACCACCAAGGTTGGAATGCTTCTGACTTTTGCCTTGTCGATCATTATTCTCGCTTTTGTAATGTTTATCATTATTCCATGGACTGTAGAACTGTCAGGAAAATTCGAATTACTGTTTGTTAATGGATTCGGATTGCCATTCAATACCGGGACTACTGTCTATTTTCTTCTGCTGATCGGATTACTCATATGGGGACTCTATTTTACACGTAAAAAGGGGAAGACGGTATTAAACACGATCCTTCTGGCATTTACCTTTATCCTGATTGGTTACTCTTCGTTCCTGATGCTTGTGATCAGGGCCAATGCAAATCCACCCATCAACGAAAATGCCCCGAAAGATGCCGTCAGTTTGCTGTCTTATCTCAACCGCGAGCAGTATGGGGATTTTCCGATCGCCTACGGACAATACTGGAATGCTCCCATCATTGATTATGCAGACGGAAAACCTATTTATCAGAGAGATGACAAATCAGGGAAGTACATCGTTGTTGACGAGAGAAAAGGAACTGTTCCCGTTTGGGATCCGAGGTTTACAACGATTTTCCCACGCATGTGGAGCAATCAGAGGAAAGGCTCCCCTGAATTTTATAAAAAATGGGGAGGAGAGGGCATTCCCATTGAAGTCAATACGGGGGAAGGGAAAACTGAGACGCGTATTCGTCAAACCTTCGGGGAGAACCTCAAGTATTTCTTCACCTACCAGATCGGGGTCATGTATATCCGTTATTTCATGTGGAATTTTGCCGGACGGCAAAACGACGTCCAGGGATTTGGAGGCGTTGAGGATGGAAACTGGATCAGTGGAATCCCTTTCCTTGATAAGATGCGGCTTGGCCATGATCTCAATAATTTACCCGACAGCAAGCAAAACAGGGGTACGAATAAATATTATCTTTTACCTCTCATTCTTGGGATCATAGGATTTTTCTTTCATATGGGGAAGGATTACAAAGGGACCATGATCATTGCACTGTTGTTTATTATGACAGGATTGGCCATATTGGTCTACCTGAACCAGCAGCCTTACGAGCCCAGAGAGCGGGATTATGCTTATGCGGCATCTTTTTACGCGTTTGCGATCTGGATCGGCCTGGGGATTATTCCCCTGATTAACTGGGTTAAGAAAAAGCTGAGCGAAAATCTTTCAGTTATCATTGTTTTTACCTTGGTGCTTGTCCTGGTACCAGGCATCATGGCCAAGGAAAACTGGGATGATCATGATCGTTCAGGGAAGTATGCCTGCCGAGATTTTGCAGCAAATTACCTGAAATCCTGTGGTCCGCAGGGGATCTTATTCACGAACGGGGACAATGATACATTTCCTTTATGGTACGACCAGGAGGTTGAAGGAATCGGAACCGATGTCAGGGTTGTCAACCTCATGCTCGCTTCCGGACCCTGGTATATCAATCAGTTGTATCAGAAGGCTTATAATTCTGAGCCTATTCCACTCACACTGAGTAAGGAGCAGTACCGCCAGGGAACGAATGATATCCTCCCGTTTTACGATATCGGAATTAAGGGTTATGTCGAGCTTAAGGATATGATTGATTTCATAAAAAGTGATGACCCACAGACTTTCCTGACGCTGCAAAATGGGGAGAAGATGAAGTTTTTCCCCTCCAAATATGTTAAAATCACAGTTGATTCGGCCGCCTGTGTCAAGTACGGTATTGTGCCAAAACATCTGCAGGGGAAGATGGTTGATTCCATCTGCTGGAAAATTCGTTCAAACCAGCTATATAAGAACGATCTCATGTTACTTGATTTGCTGGCTTCAAACAAATGGGAACGGCCCATCTATTTTGCTGCCCCTTCGAGTGTGAATCATTGTGTTGCCATTGACTCGTTCTGCCTGGTTCAAGGCTGGGTTTACCAATTTATGCCGGTGAAAGCGGATTCAGGCGATTACATTCAGGGAATGGGCGGAGTGGATGCACAAACCTCCTATGATATCATGAAAAACAAATGTGCATGGGGCAATCTGAATGATCCTCATGTTTACGTTGATCCTGAAAGTCTGAATAATTCCGTCAGGCCTAAGACCAATATCATGCGTGTTGCACAATCGCTGGTTACGGAGGGAAAGAAAAAGGAGGCTGTCGAGATGCTTGATCTGTATTTGAAATATTTTCCCGATTCAAAGGTGCCTTATGATATGTATATGCTTCCGTATGCTGAAATTTATTATAAGGCAGGTGCACCCGACAAGGCCAATAAACTCATTGAAAGGGTTGGACAGATCTACAGCCAGAACCTTGATTATTATAAATCCTTTACGCCCGCATATTCCCAGTATTTTGAGCAGGATGTTCAAACTGCCCTGGGAATAATCAGGCGACTATCGATGGTTGCTTCAGAAAACCATCAAACACAGCTTGCTGCCAAAATGGACACTTTGTTTAACATGAAGCTCAAGGGATATCAATAAAGATTTGTCCCCGGCATTATACATATCGGTATGTTAACATTATCAATAGTCTGGAATCCAAGTCCGGAGATTTTTCACCTCGGTAATTTTGCAGTCAGGTGGTATGGATTATTCTTTGCTCTTGGTTTTGTCTTTGGCTATCTGATCATGCAGAAGTTCTTTAACAAGGAGGGCGTCCCCATCAAATTGCTTGATGAACTGACCACATACATGATTGTCGGGACAGTGGTAGGTGCGCGGCTGGGGCATGTGTTTTTTTATGAACCCTCCTGGTACCTCGCACATCCGATTAAAATCCTGGAGGTGTGGGAGGGTGGATTGGCGAGTCATGGGGCTGCCATCGGGATCATTCTTTCGCTGCTGATATTCTCCTATTTCAGGAAGAAACCGTTTTTATGGGTCATGGACAGGATCGTGATTGTCACTGCTCTTGCCGGATTTCTGATCCGCATGGGGAACCTGATGAATTCAGAAATTTATGGATTGCCTACGACTCTTCCCTGGGGCTTTGAATTCCTCCGTTCCACCTCCCCGTCTGAGGGACTGGTCCCCAGGCACCCGACCCAGATTTATGAAGGTCTTTCCTACCTGGCAATCTTTTTTCTGCTTTGGTGGTACTATTATAAGAAAGACGGAAAGCCTCCACAGGGTTTTTTGTTTGGACTTTTCCTGATCCTGGTGTTCGGTGTCCGTATACTTATTGAATTTATTAAGGAACCGCAAGTTGGCTTCGAACGCGGATTAACCCTGAACATGGGGCAAATGCTATCGATCCCATTTGTAATAGCGGGTTTTGTCCTGGTGTATCTTGCTCAAAGGAAAGAGACTACGAAATAAGTTTCAAAGCATTTATTCTTTCTGAGAGAACTTCGTAATCATTCCGGAGGACCATTCCCGGGAAATTTTTTGACATTTCGATCGCGTAAAACATATCAAAATTCTCCTGACTGATGGCAAAATAAATTTTCTTGTCCATCAGGTAATGGGCCAGGTATTCCTGTTCCGATTGTCCAGGTGTCGGAATGAAGATCGCTCTTTTTCCGAGTGTCGCAATATCCATGATGGTAGAATATCCGGAACGTGCGATTACCAGGTCGGATGCCGCTATCAGCGCTTTTAGTTTCGCGGTTTCAAGATGGGAGAACATATGAATTCTTCCATCCAGAACATATGCCTCATCTGATTCTGTAATTCCTCTCACCAGGGCGACCTGAATATTGATACTCATCAGTTGCATCAGAATTTTTTCTTCAATCAGTGTTCGCTGTGGTTCTGGACCAGAAAGCATCACCAATAAATCATAAGATTGCACGCTGAATTCAGGATGAATGTCAGCGGATGTTGAAAATCTTGAAAGAATGCCAACGTAGTGTATCCTTTCAGGAAGTATGGATGGATGTGAAAGATTACCTGCAAGTCCATGGTGGGGTTCAAAATCCGGGACCCAGCATTCAGTGAATCTCTTTATCAACTTGCGGTTGATCCTGTTTATTATCCTTTTAATTATAGGATTACCAGAAGGAACCTGTATTTCCAGTTCATGGGTCATAAAAACCGAAGGAATGGAGCGGTGCCAGCAGCCATAACGGTTATCGGAAATTACCACAGATGCGTTGGTCTGCAGAACAATTTTCTTCAGCGCCTGATGTTCCCTCCATATGGCGATCAGCAGTTTCGGTGCCAGGAGAAGAACCTTAATCGTGAACCAATTATCACCGGGGTACCGGATTTTTAACCCAGGGAAACTGACAACCGGGATCCAGGGATATTCCTTTTTCAGGAATTCCATTGGCCGGCCGCTTGCGGCAATGATCATTTCAAACCCAAGGTCCCTTAATTTTTCAATAACAGGAACGCATCGGGTTGCATGACCTATGCCCCAATCCATAGGACATATCAATGCCTTTTTGATTCCAGTCACCGGGTATGAACTTATTTAGACCGAATATACGCTTATTTTCAGTCCGCGGTGTCGAAAAGTTATTCACAATGCTTCACCTTTTATAAACGAAAGTGATTAACCGTTGAAGCAATTATTTAACTCAGAGATCATGACAATTTAAGTATGGACAATAATGAGGAGTGTTTGCTTTTTCAGATTGGACTGACATTGATTCCCGGTGTTGGTGATGTACTCGGGAAAAAGCTGGTAACGATTTGCGGTAGTGCGGAGGCAGTTTTCAGGGAATCCCGGCAGCGCCTGTTTAAGTTGCCAAGGATAGGAAGGATACTGGCCCAATCGATTGCGGACAAAGATATTTTACTTCGGGCCGAGAAGGAGTTGGTTTTTATAGAACGTTACCGGATCCGGTCTCTTTTTTTTCAGGATCCGATGTATCCCCACCGTCTTAAACAATGTTTCGACAGCCCGGTCATGCTGTTTTACAAAGGAACTGCCGATCTGAATTCTCCCCGGATAATAGGGATTGTCGGAACACGCCGGGCCACAGATTATGGCAAACTCATCACCCATGACCTTATAACCGGGCTTGAACAGCACCGGGTCATGGTAGTCAGCGGGCTTGCTTATGGAATTGACAGTTGTGCCCATCGGTACGCTCTTGAAACAGGATTGGAAACCGTAGGTGTTCTGGGACATGGACTCGATACATTGTATCCCTGGCTGAACCGTTCGCTGGCTGAAAGAATGGTTAAACAAGGCGGGCTGATCACGGAATTCCTGAGTGGGACAAAACCTGACCGTACCAATTTTCCCAAGCGAAACAGGATCATTGCAGGCATGTGTGATGCGCTGGTCGTTGTGGAGGCTGGATCTAAAGGTGGCGCACTCATAACCGCCGATATAGCCAATTCTTACAACCGCGATGTTTTTGCCGTTCCGGGAAGGGTGTACGATCCCTATTCTGACGGCCCCAACTGGCTCGTCAGGACCAATCGGGCAGCCCTGGTTCAAAAGGTTGAAGACATTGAATACATGATGGGGTGGAAGGAATCGGGAGGTCCAGATCATGTGGCGCAGCGAAAAATTTTCATTGAACTGACCAGGGAGGAGGAGCGGATCTTGAAATTATTGCAGGAAAAGGGTCAACTCGGCATCGATGAGATCTGCATTCAGTCGGATACTCCGATGAGTAAAGTTTCATCCTCCTTATTAAATCTTGAATTTGAAGGAATTATCAAATGTCTCCCTGGAAAAATATACGCAGTTACCTGATGTTTTCCAAGAGGTATTGGGTGGTTACTCCTTCACGGGTATAGTTAATTTTTATACTTTTACCGCCATTAATCCCAGTACAGAACATCACGTGGAAGGAATCGTTATCAAATCAACAGGAAGTTGGATCAGAGTGCGGATGCCTGATGGTGTGAAGCTGGAGTGCAAACTTAAGGGGCAGTTCAGGGTCATGGATATCAAGCATACCAATCCGGTTGCCATTGGTGATCATGTAGAGGTCGAACTAACACCCGGCGACAGTCATGGGATGATAACCCGTATCCGGGAGCGTAACAACTATATCATCCGGAAAGCGACCAAACTGTCGAAGGTTTCGCACATTATTGCCGCGAACCTTGATCATGCTTACCTTATTGTGACTATGGCACATCCGCGGACATCAAACGGATTCATCGACCGGTTTCTTGTTACCGCAGAGGCATATTATATCCCGGCCAGCCTGATTTTCAATAAAATTGATTTGTACACGCCTGGGTTAATGATGGCAATGGAGGAGCTCAGCCTCATTTATGAAAAGGCGGGGTATTCATGTTACCAGGTATCGGCCCTTCGCGGAGACGGGGTTGCCCGTATACGGGAACTTCTTGATGGCAAGGTCAGCCTGTTTTCAGGACATTCAGGAGCGGGGAAATCGGCCCTGATAAAAGCAATTGATCCGACGCTTAAGCCACGCATCGGCATGTTATCAGAAATCCATCAGAAGGGAATGCATACGACGACCTTCGCAGAGATGTATGAACTTTCGCATAAAGGATTCATTGTAGATACCCCGGGTATCAAGGAGTTTGGACTGATTGATTTTCAGAAGACTGAAATTCCGAGATGTTTCCCTGAAATGGATCGTCTTTTACCATTCTGCCAGTACAAAAATTGTTCACATACCCATGAGCCGGGTTGTGCGGTAAAATCGGGGATTGACACAGGTGCAGTCAGCATGCTTCGCTATAATTCCTATATTAGCATTCTGAATGATAGCTAAACAACTGATCACCGAATCAATTATTCCGCTGAAACCCTCGGATAGCGGAACTTTCGCCATTTCCCAAATGGAAGAGTTCCGCTGTTCGCATATGCCGATCGTTGATGGAACTGAATTTATTGGTCTCATCTCGGAGGCGGAAATTGTTGCGATGCAGGAGCCGGAGTTGGAGACCGGACAATATAAACTTTCCTTATTACTTGCGTATGTTTCAGAAAATCAGCATATTTACGACGTAATCACCCTTGTTTCCTCCCTTCATCTGTCGCTCCTGCCAGTGGTAAATGAAAAGAACCAATACCTCGGTGTCATTGGACTGTCAACCCTGGTTGAACATCTTGGTAACATGGCGGCACTTCATAATCCCGGGGGTATTATTGTGCTGGAGATCAATGACAAGGACTACAGCCTCATTGAAATTGCCAACATTGTTGAATCGAATGATGCCAAGGTGCTGAGCCTTTATATAACTTCATTCCCTGATTCCACCAAACTCGAGATCACGATAAAAATAAACCGGATCGACCTTGGTCCGATCCTGCAGACTTTCTTCAGGTTCAATTACCTGGTTAAAGCATCCTGGTCAAAAGAAGATGCTTACAGCGATGACCTCCGCAACAGGTTTGATGCCTTAATGAACTATCTGAACATTTAGTCTGAGCCTGCATAATTCTTCCCGTTTTGTAAGCCTTTTATCCAACCTGGATTCCTGATCAAACCAGCCGTTGGTTTCCCCATCTCCTATGCAACAAATGGCCATCGAAATGAACCAAAAATTGCCTTATCTTTGCACCCTGAAATAAAAAAAGCAGCAAATTGTCATGAAAATCGCTCTTTTTGGGAAAAATATTGCCGAAATGGTCATTCCTTTCATACAGGAATTGGTGGATGAATTGCAAAGAACTGAAGGCGTCACATTTGTGTATAAACCTTTTTTCGACAGCCTGGATGGAAAAGTCGTTTTTAACGGTCAACCCCTTTTATTTACCAGTCAGACCGAGATTGAAAACAAGATTGATTACCTGTTTTCGATCGGGGGGGACGGAACCATACTCGATGCCATCAGGCTGGTTGGAAATTCGGGGATCCCGGTGACAGGAATCAATCTTGGAAGGCTTGGTTTTTTATCCAGTATATCAAAGGAATATATAGGACCCGCAATCAGGGCCATTCAAAGCGGACACTATCAGATAGAAAAGCGGACACTTTTAAAGCTCGAGTCGCCAAAAAACCTTTTTGGCCCGACAAACTATGCAATGAATGAACTGACTGTTTTTAAGCCAAGTGTGATGTCTATGTTAACGATCAAAACATGGATTAACGGAGCATTTTTAAATTCCTATTGGGCTGATGGGCTTATTGTTGCCACTCCGACAGGTTCAACAGCCTATTCGCTTAGCTGCACAGGTCCGATCATTACTCCGGATTCGGAGAACTTCCTGATTACTCCGATTGCTAGCCACAACCTTACGGTGAGGCCGATCGTGATCAGGGATGACAGTGAAATCAGGATCCATGTTGAAGGTAAAGAGGGTCATTTTCTATTGAGTCTTGATTCACGAATTGAGCAGGTTGATCATTCAGTTGACCTCATTATCCGGAAAGCAAGCTTTAAGATCAACCTGCTTCGGTTAGCAGACAAGAATTTCTTTCACACAATCCGTGAAAAGCTGAACTGGGGATTAGATAACCGGAATTAGCAGGATAATATCCAAAAATCCTTATTGTTATCAAATAAAATCGTGATTTGACCGTTAGTCTAAGTTGTTGAAAAGAATTATTAAGATTAAAAAAGAATATCCGAAAAACATGCTACAGGCCATGAGGAGACCAATAATCCTGGTTGGCTTCCTAGTTTTCCTTTTTAATTCAGTTAAGTCACAGGACATGGAGGTGGGCTTGACCGGAGGCGCCATGTATTATCTCGGAGATTTAAACCCCGGGAAACAGTTTCTAAATTCACAGGTTGCCTATGGCCTGCTTGTGCGGTATAACATTGATTCAAGATGGTCGGTCAAGTTAAGTGGCATGCAGGGATCGGTAAAAGGCGATGCGGCCCTATCTACATTTTTACCCGACCGAGGGCTTACATTTTCAAGCCAGATAACTGATATTGCCGCCGTTGCAGAATTTAATTTCCTTCCTTACTTTACAGGCAGTAGAAGGGACAGAATATCGCCGTATATTTACGCCGGTTTTTCTGTCTTCTTTTTTGATCCCATTTCCGAAGGTGTTCATTTGAGAACTATGAAGGTGGGAACAGAAGGGCAAACCACACCTTATGCTTCGTTTAACTTTTCCATTCCCTTTGGTCTTGGTGCAAAGTTCAGCCTTGCCAGCAGATTGGGTTTGCAGGTTTATTGGGAGATGCATAAGACCTTTACAGATTATTTGGATGATGTGAGTACCACCTATTATTTGGATGGTCCTTCCATCAATCCTAATGATCAGCAAAGTATGTTATCGGATCCAACGCGAAACCATACACCTGGCATGCAGCGTGGAAACGAAAAAAATAATGATTGGTATTCTGTTTTGGGAATATCGATTACCTATAAGTTTAACATTTTATCGTCAAAAAAATGCCGGGATTTGAAACATTGACCACCGGTTGTTCTGAATGATGGAATTAAAGGATCAGATCGATAAAAAGAGATTACCTGTTCACGTTGCCGTGATCATGGATGGGAATGGCCGGTGGGCCAAAAAGCGCGGTTACGTTCGTACATTGGGTCACGAAAGGGGAGTGGATGCGGTTAGAAATACGGTGGAAGCTGCTGCTGAAATCGGAATCCGTTATCTTACCATGTATGCTTTTTCTACGGAGAATTGGAAGCGACCCAAATATGAGATTGATGCTTTGATGCGGATTCTGGTCAATTCACTTCATGGGGAGATGGCAACCCTGATGAAGAACAACATCAGGCTCAGGGCGATTGGCGATTTAAAGAGTTTGCCTGCAAAAAGTTACCGTGAATTAATGAAATCCATTGATGAGACTTCCCGGAATACCGGATTGACCCTTGTTCTTGCCCTGAGTTACAGTTCACGATGGGAAATGGTAGAGGCTGCCCGTTCAATGGCACGTAAAATTGCTTTAAAAGAACTGGATCCTGAAAAGATTGACATCCCGACATTTATTTCCCACCTGGCCACTTCAGAATTTCCTGATCCTGAGTTGCTGATAAGGACAAGTGGTGAATTCAGGATCAGTAATTTTTTACTCTGGCAGATTGCCTATACTGAACTATACTTCACGAACACCCTCTGGCCCGATTTCGGCAAGGAAGATTTTTATAAAGCCATTCTCGATTTCCAGACAAGGGAGCGCAGATTTGGACTTACAAGCGAACAGATTAATGAAATAGAAGGAAAATTACGTAAATAAATCCGGATGAGACTGAGTAACCTGCTGATAATTCTATTTTTCCTACTTGCAATACAACCATTGTCTGCCCAGATAAGTCTCGGTGAGGAAAGTGTGACCGATTATGATAAACCGAAGGAGTACTACATCGGCGGGATGACCGTGAGCGGAGTTAAATACCTGGATGGCAATGTACTGATCATGTTATCGGGGTTGACGGTTGGGGATAAGGTTAAGATTCCCGGAGATAAAATTTCGCAGGCAGTCAGGAAATTATGGGAGCAGGGATTGTTTGAAGATATCAAGGTTTCAGTTTCCAAAGTTGTGGATAATCAGGTTTTTTTAGATTTTTACCTTAAAGAACGACCCCGGTTGTCGAAGTTCCAGTTCAACGGGATCAAAAAGGCAGATGCGGATGATATCAGGCAGAAAATTCGCCTGGTCAAGGGCGATTATGTGACCGACAACATGATCATCAAAACAAAAAACATCATTAAAAAGTTTTACAATGATAAGGGTTTTCTTAATTGCGAGGTGGAAGTTCTTCAAAAGAGGGACAGCACCACTGCCAATGAGGTGACCTTGTACATCAACATTGATAAAAACGAAAAGGTTAAGGTTTATACCATCAATATTCATGGGAATCAGAGCATAGGATCAGATCTGATCAAGGCCTCATTTAAGAAGACCAAGGAGAAGAGTGTTTTCAATCCGATGAACGATCTGGACAAGGTTGTTTATAATACGGCCAAGGAAGCGGCAACGATTGATTTTGTTGAGATTGGGAATGTACTTGGCGATCATGCGTCTTCAAACATCCGGGTGAGGATCTTTAAATCCTCCAAATTCATTGATGAAGATTACCAGGCTGATAAATTGCTGCTTGTTTCGAAGTATAACAAGATGGGATACAGGGATGCAAGGATCATTCGTGATTCCATCTCGAAAAATCCCGATAACACGATCAATATTGACATCTGGGTTGAAGAGGGCCCAAAATATTATGTGCGGAAAATAGCCTGGGTGGGGAATACGAAATATTCAGCCCTATTCCTTGACAGGATCCTTAGAATTGGAAAGGGTGATGTATACGACCGCGAGGCGCTTGAGCAGGCCCTTACCTACAATCCGAACGGTACGGATATCCGATCACTATACATGGATGATGGTTACCTGTTCTTTGATGTGGTGCCTGTGGAGACCAGGGTTGAGAACGACTCAATCGATCTTGAAATCCGGATGCACGAAGGGAAACAGGCCACGGTAAACAAAGTTTCCATCAAGGGGAACACGAAAACAAATGACAATGTTGCTTTGCGCGAGGTTCAAACCCGGCCGGGGCAGCTTTTCAGCCGTGACCGTTTGATCCGCTCCCAGCGCCAGCTGGCTCAATTGAAATACTTTGATGCTGAGAAACTTAATCCCAACGTTGCTCCAAACCCGGAAGATGGTACTGTCGACATCGGGTATGAAGTGACTGAGACTTCGGCCGACCAGATTGAACTGTCAGGAGGATGGGGTTATGGCCGTATCGTGGGGACGCTGGGTTTGTCGTTTAACAATTTTTCATTGCGTAATGTTACGAATTTAAAGGCCTGGAAGCCTATTCCTGCAGGGGATGGTCAGAAATTAAGCTTAAGGTTCCAGACCTATGGTGCCGGGTATTTCAGTTACAGCGTCTCTTTTACCGAACCCTGGCTTGGTGGACGCAAACCCCTTGCCCTGAGTCTTTCTTATTTCCACTCGAGATACACAAACGGAGTGGCAAGCAATGACCCCAGTTTTGCCTATTTTAAAATTGATGGTATTTCGGTAGGTTTGGGAACCCAGTTACGCTGGCCTGATGATTATTTCTCCCTGATGCAAAGTTTGAATTATAACCGTTATAATACTTATAATTATTCTTCGATCTTCACTTTTGGTGGTGGGAATGGGGTTTATAATGCCTTCAGTTATAGTATTGCACTTTCACGCAATTCAGTGGATGCCCCTATTTTTGCCAGGAATGGTTCTGAATTTACTGTGAGCCTTGAATTGACGCCTCCCTATTCATTATTCCGCGGGAATGTGGATTATAAGAACATGACGGCCAGTGAAAAATACAAATGGGTTGAATATTACAAGATCAAATTCAAGGGAGCCTGGTATATAAACATGGTTGAAAAACTGGTTTTAACGCCACGCGTTCAGTTTGGATTCCTCGGTGCCTATAACAGTAGCCTTGGGGCAACACCTTTTGAAAGGTTCTATCTTGGTGGTGACGGATTGTCAGGATATAACAATATGGACGGACGTGAACTGATCGGGATGCGCGGTTATGCGAATAATTCACTTACTCCCGGTTACCCGAATACAATCGGGGGAACGGTATACACACGCTACACCCTTGAATTACGCTATCCGATTTCCCTCAATCCAAGTGCAACAATTTTCGGGCTCGGGTTTGTTGAGGCCGGAAATGACTGGCTGAGATGGAATGACTTCAATCCGTTTAACGTGTATCGCTCCGTCGGGGTGGGGATCCGCGTATTTCTACCCATGTTCGGTTTACTCGGTCTTGACTGGGGATACGGCCTTGATCCTGTACCAGGGGTTCCCGGCGCAGCAGGCGGGCAGTTCCATTTCTCGATAAATTCATCGATTGATTAGAGAATAGTACCGTGTAACAAAATATTATTGCGAGCAATTACTGATTAAAAAATAAAATTATGAAAAAGCTGATTTTGACCCTGATGGCCGTCGTCTTCACCATGGCTGTGGTGAATGCACAGAAATTTGCTTATGTTGATACACAATATATCCTGGATAATGTTCCGGAATTTGCAGAGGCACAGGCTCAGCTGGATGAATTATCGAGCCAGTGGCAGAAGGAGATTGAAACTAAGTTTGCAGAGATCGATAAAATGTATAAAGATTACCAGGCCCAGTCGATACTTCTTCCGGAAGACATGAAAAAGAAGAAGGAGCAGGAAATCGTTGACCGGGAGAAGGATGCAAAAAGCCTTCAACGGACCCGATTTGGCAAGGAGGGCGATTTATTTAAAAAGCGCCAGGAGCTTGTGAAGCCGATCCAGGAGAAAATTTACAATGCAATCCAGGAAATCGCCAACAACAACAATTATGCAGTGGTTTTTGATAAAGGAGGCAGCCTGACGATGATGTATGCCAATCCAAAGTATGACATCAGTGATGATGTGCTCGATAATATGGGAGCAAATCTCAGTAACAGGAAAGGCAAACCAAAATCCGGCAGCACGACCCCCACCAATCCTGAATCCGGCACTGTGAAATCAGGCGGAGCAGGAATTGAATCAAAGGAGACTAAAAAGTAAAAAAAAAGTCTTAATTTTGCATCATCTATTGTAGTATAAACCATTTAATTATTGAAAATGAAAAAATTAGCAAAGCTTTTCGCTATCGTTGCCATGATCATTGGTTGTTCATTTGCTTCACAAGCACAAAATCCCATCAAGATTGGATACATCGATTTTAACACCCTCCTCGCTGCCATGCCAGGGATTGATTCTGTAAAGATTAAACTTCAATCCTATCAAAAGACCCTGACAGATCAGATGGATGCCATGAAAGCAGAATTTGAGAATAAGTACCTTGATTACCAGTCGCAATCATCAAGTATGTCGGATCTGATCAAGCAGACCAAGGAAAAAGAATTGTCAGATCTTCAGGGCCGTATCGATGCCTTCCAGCAGAAAGCCAGCCAGGATCTGCAAACCAAACAGCAGGAATTGGTTGCCCCGTTTATTGACAAAGCAAAAACGGCCATCAAGGAAGTTGCCAAGGAAAATAAATTCACCTATGTCCTAAATGCCATTGAGGATGTAGTGATTTACAAAGACGAAGCAGATGATGTCATGTTATTGGTCAAGAAAAAGCTTGGCATTCAGTAAATCTCTGATAAACTGATTGAAAAGGCCGGTATTATAATCAATACCGGCTTTTTTATTGATTTTAGTTATTTTTGGAAAACTAAATTCCCATTTTATGAAGAAGCACTTCAATCGCCGCGATTTCATCAAAACCATGACTGTCACCGGAGTAGGACTTGCCATCGGTGATCCCTTGCTGGCCAATGTTCAGCGCGATTTTCAAAGCAGTCCGTTTAAACCGGTTCCTGCTGGCCCTCCCATGAGCAAAGTCCGTATCGGGTACGTGGGGGTGGGACTACAGGGGACCTCGCATGTTGAAAATCTGCTGAAGATCGAGGGTGCTGAAATTGTGGCGGTGTGCGATATTGTTGAAAGCAAGGTGACCAGGGCGCAGGATATGGTTGAAAAGGCCGGTTTTAAAAGGCCTGAAGGATATTCAAAATCGGAATTTGACTGGCAAAAGGTTTGTGAACGAAATGACGTTGATCTTGTGTTTACGGCTACTCCATGGCAATGGCATGTGCCGATCTGTTTAGCAGCCATGAATAACGGAAAACATGCCGCTACCGAAGTCCCAGCTGCCATTTCAATGGATGAATGCTGGGAACTGGTTGAAACTTCAGAGAAAACCGGGAGGTATTGCATCATGATGGAGAATTGCAATTATGACAAGGTGGAGATGATGATCCTGAACATGGTTAAAAAAGGATTATTCGGGGAGATGGTTCATGCCCAATGCGGCTACCTGCACGATTTGCGGGAGGTTAAGCATGATATGGAGGGCGAAGGTGTCTGGCGTCGTGATTTCTCCATGCGAAACAACGGCGATTTATATCCTACTCATGGCCTCGGCCCCATTATGCAGTGCATGGATATTAACCGTGGAAATTATTTTGATTATATGGTCTCCTATGGCACCAAGACGAGAGGATTACATGAATATGCCGTGACCAAGTTTGGTGCCGGCAGTCCTGAAGCCAGCGAAAAGTTCGTACTGAGTGACGTGGTGACAACCTTAATCAGGACCATGAACGGAGAGACCATCGTGGTTACCCATGATACCAGTTTGCCCAGGCCATACAGCCGCGACATCCTGGTACAGGGAACAAGGGGGCTGGTCAGGAAATACCCGGACCCGAAAATTTATATTGAAGGGATAAGTAAAACCGACGACCAGTGGGAGCCGATCAATGATTACATTAATCAGTACCAGCATCCCATCTGGGTTGAACTTGAAGCGGCAAGCAAGGGGGCAGGGCATGGCGGGATGGATTTCATTGAAGACTACCGTCTGGTGAATGCATTGCTTAAAGGAATCGAACCTGACATGGACGTCTACGATGCAGCGGTAATGAGCGCAGTAAGGGTTCTCAGCGAAAGGTCAATTGCCAAAGAGGGTAAAACACTGAAATTTCCCGATTTTACCAGGGGCATGTGGAAGAAGAAACGGGAGTTGCAGGTAATGCAGATGTCCGTTTGACAGGGCAGTTGCAGAAACCGTAGGATCAGACAACCTCATAATAAGGGGAAAAAGCGCAACAGGTGGTATTGCCAGGGTCCAAGTGCCACATAAAGCCCGTTCGTGTCAATGTCATCCCCGTTACGTTCAAAGGTGTTTTCACTCAGCAGGTCATTCAGTCTCCAGTTTTTTCCGTTCAATTCACTGCACTGCAGTCTGACTCGTCCTTGTGCTGCCTGCGCTGAATAGTTAACTGCAATCAGAAACCGGTCATCTGCATCGTACCAGCACCATGCCAGCAGGTTTTGAAAACTGTCATTATCCTTCCATCCAAAGCATTCACAAAGTTGCCAATGTCCCTCTTTAAACAGGGGATGACGAATGATATTCAGTACATGGAGGAAGAAGCCATTTAATGCGGCATCGACAGGTTCATCCGGCCTGCGACGAAGGAATACCGGCAGTTTTACATGCCTTCCTTCAAACTGTCCCTGATGATAAAGTTTGGCACCCGGAAGGGTGGAGGAAATTAAAAAAGCAGCCCTGCTTTTACCCTGTGGGAATGCGACAGCCTGCCTTGGTTCATCATGATTTTCAATGAAACGGATCATTTTAGACTGATATCCGAGATCGGCCATCAGATGCAGCCTGATATTCTGTGCATTGTCATGTTCCAGCCTGTCATAAAGCCTTTTGTCGTAACAAAAGTCAAACCCCTGTTGCTGGAGTGCCCATTCTTGATCCCAGTATGCTTCGGCAATGAATATAAAATCGGAATTGCTGCGTTTCACTGCCGGGATCAACTCTTCCCAAAATTCAAGCCCGGGTTTTGAACCGGCCCGCTTGCCCCAGGTTTGTTCGAAAATATCATTCATAACCAGCATGGCCATGTCGCAACGAATGCCATCACACTGGCCCGATATCCCGGTAACTGTTTCGATGACAGCTTCCCGCAAACCCGGATGGAATGCATTAACCTGCAATACATCCTGCCAGGCTGGATAAAATGGGTCCTTCCCGCATGCAAAAATATCTCCGGCTAACTGCACAAATGTGGTCGGATCGTCCCTCAAATCCTCTTTATTTCCCTGGATAAAATAATCGGGAGATTCGGACACCCAGGGATGGTCGTGGGCCAGATGGTTAGGTACAAAATCAAGGATAAGTTTGATCCCGCGCCGGGCAAGCTGGGCCCTTGCTTTTGCCAGGCCTTGATTCCCACCCAATTCTTTATCAACCACATAACGTTTTACACAATAGGGAGATCCCACGTTGTCTTCAAAGGTGAAATCAGGCAACGCCCTGCGGAAATCGGCCAGGTTCCCGGAATGATTGTTCGAAATGGCAATTCCCCGGGGAGACCGCTCCCAGGCACCCATCAGCCATATAGCATCAACATGAAGATGGAGAAGGTCATCCCAAATCTCATCCGGGACATTTGCAAGGGTAACCGGAAAATTCATTTTAGTGCTCACCTCCCTGAGCCAAACCCAGGTGTTGATTTCGTATACAACGGGATTTTTTTTCCAGGGTTCCATTGGGTTGATTTTAATGGGTTACTTTACCGGGCTTCCTGGCCAGAGAAGGAAATGTCGATTATTGGTGATCCTTATTCCATTCCTCAATATGTCCGGCAATAAACCCGGTGACTTTTTGGTGCGCATCTTTTTCTGGACCATGAACAGCTATGGGTTCACCAAAGGCAATATGAACATGTTTGCTGCGATCAATGGGTCCGAGGTATTTGGCTCTCTTCGCAAATCCCCAGAAATCGGTTTTTATTGCTACCGGAATCACCTGCACACCAGCCTTGGCAGCCAGTTTTGTGCCCAGTGAATTAAATTCTGATGGATTAAACTCCACCCTCCGGGTACTTTGCGGAAAGATGACGATCGAAATGTTTTTTTTCAGTTTGTCCACCCCCTGATCCATCACGATGCGGAAGTCTTCACGGGGATTTGAGCGGCTCAGCACAATCGGATCGCGTGAAAGCATCACGTCCTTGAAGGCCCAATGTTTTACCAGCTCATTTTTGACGACAAAGGTGATGTTTTTCAATGGCTGGATGATACCTGGGAATATCATGGTTTCCAGTGTGCTCATATGGTTGCTCAGCAGCAATACCGGCCCCTGGCTGTTACGGATGTTGTCCATTCCTGTGATGTGGATGCGTCCCCCGCATCGTTCCACATCGGTGAAAATATCGTGCGATGTTTCAACCCATTGGAGAACTCCGTATCGTTTATTCCGGGCAAGCCACCTGGATTTAAAGACAGTTTTAAGAAAAAGTCCAAGGAAAATAAACCGGGAATTAAAAGTCAATCTGTCCAAAAGGAGATGAGGAGTATTTTCAGGGGTATGATATTCGTTGTTGGCAGTAATGTCTGGACGCATCGGTTCATCGTTTACATTGGGTAATTCAGTTCACCATGGAATAAAAGGGCCATCTCCGGTTGAAATTTCATGAGCAAAGATAGGCAGTTTTTAATCCTTGTCATACCAGCTGGCGTACATGTTGTAATTTTTTGAAATGCGGTTCACCTGACCCTCCAGCAGCGATGGGTCAATATCTTTCACTTTCCGGGCAGGAAGACCGGCCCAAACAGAACCTGATTCAACCACAGTCCCTTCTGTTATCAGGGCTCCGGCTCCAACGATGGAGTTGCTATGAATTTCGGCCCCATCCATGATAATGGCGCCCATCCCGATCAGTACATTGTCGTGGATGGTGCAGCCATGAATGATGGCGTTATGGGCAACTGACACATTGTTCCCGATGGTTACCGAAAATTTCTGATAGGTGCAGTGGACAATGGCTCCATCCTGAATATTAACATTATTACCAATCCTTATGGAATGAACATCACCCCGTACCACAGCATTGAACCAAACACTGCAATCATCGCCCATGACCACATCACCGGTGAGTGTTGCATTGTCGGCGAGGAAGCACCTTTCGCCTGTTTTCGGAAGCACACCTTTAACTGCTTTAATGAATGCCATTTTGATTATGATTTATCCTGTTGACTTGAGAAGACCATCCATGATCCAATCCCATCATGAATCGATTTTATCCGGATTCGCCCGGGGATAATCGAGGGAATAATGCAATCCCCTGCTTTCATGCCGGTTTCGCGCAGCCTTGATGATAAGGTACCCAATGTTAATGAGGTTGCGCAATTCACATAATTTTTGGGTAAGAATGGATTTGCTGTAAAGTTCTTCCGATTCGCGGTAAAGCAGTTCAAGACGGTCGAAGGCACGCTGTAACCTCAGGTTGGAACGCACAATGCCGACATAACTGCTCATGATCGCCTGGAGTTCTTTTAATGATTGTGTGATCAGGACCATCTCTTCGTTGAGGACCATCCCTTCCGCATTCCAGTCGGGTATTTCAAGACAATGGGATATCTTCTTTACCTGCCTGATGGCTTCCACGCTGGCCCGGTGGGAGAACACAAGTGATTCGAGCAGGGAATTCGAAGCAAGCCGGTTGGCCCCATGCAGCCCGGTAGATGAACATTCACCGGAGGCGAACAGGTTGATGATGGAACTGCGTCCGAATTCATCCACATTAACACCACCGCATGTATAATGGGCCGTGGGAACCACCGGGATCATGTCCTTGCTGATATCGATGCCGATCGAAAGACATTTGGCATAGATGGTAGGAAAGTGGTTGATCAATTCATTTTTCTTCAGATGGCGGCAATCGAGGTAAAGATAATCTTCACCGCTTAATTTTAATTCATTATCGACGGCCCGTGCCACGATATCACGCGGGGCAAGCGAGAGTCTTGCATCGTATTTGTGCATGAATTCATTCCCATCGCGGGTCTTTAACACAGCCCCGAAGCCACGGAGTGCTTCCGATATCAGGAAGGCCGGTTTCTCTTCGGGATAATAAAGAGCGGTTGGGTGGAATTGGATGAATTCCATGTTTTCAACGGCTCCCTTGGCCCGGTATACCATGGCAATTCCATCCCCTGTCGAGATGAGCGGGTTGGTCGTGTTGCTGTATACATTTCCGGCACCTCCCGTGGCAAGGAGCGTTATTTTTGAGAGGATGGTGTCAACGAGACCGGTGGTGGGATTCAACACAAAGGCACCGAAACAAGTCAGATCTTTTGTACGGCTGTTAACCTCCAAGCCGAGGTGGTGCTGGGTTAGGATGTCGATGGTGAAATGATTTTCAAGAATTTCGATGTTCGGGTGTTTTTCAACCTGCTCGAGAAGTTTGTTCTCGATTTCCCGGCCGGTGCTGTCTTTGTGGTGCAATACACGGTATTCGGAATGTCCGCCCTCTTTTGCGAGATCGTAACGCCCGGAGGTGGTTTTATCGAATTTTGTTCCCCATTTTACCAGTTCCCTGATGCGTTCGGTCGATTCGCTGATGGTGAACCTGACCACCTCTTCATTGCAGAGCCCGTCGCCGGCAACGATGGTATCATGAATATGCTTTTCAAATGAATCGGGGGTATACATCACGGCTGCAATGCCCCCCTGCGCCCAGCTGGTGGCGGTATCATCCATCCTTGATTTGGTGACAATGCATACCTTTCCATGTTTGGCCACCTTGATGGCGAAGGTGAGGCCGGCAATACCCGACCCGATAACCAGAAAATCTACCTGTTTTCTCATGGTGCTGTTTACAAGTCAAGAAGTAATTTGATGGGATCGAGGCCTTCAGTCAGCATTTTTGAAGGATCTTCCATTAACTCCTTTATCTTCACCAGGAAACTGACCGACTCACGGCCGTCAATGACGCGATGATCGTATGAAAGAGCAATATACATCATGGGGGCGATGACTACCTTCCCCTCCATTGCAATGGGCCGTTCCTGGATCTTGTGCATCCCGAGGATGGCGCTTTGCGGAGGATTTAAAATCGGGGTTGACATCATTGAGCCGAAAACACCGCCATTCGTAATGGTGAAGGTGCCGCCCTTCATGTCATCAATGGAAATTTTATTATCCCGCGCTTTTCCTGCGAGTTCTTTGATCTTAATCTCAATTTCAGCGATGGACATCAGCTCAGCATTGCGTAATACAGGGACCACGAGCCCTTTTGGGGCACTGACCGCGATGCCGATATCAACGTAGCGGGGAGTGACCAGGTCTTCCCCGTCAATCATTGAGTTTACCTGTGGGAATTCTTTCAGCGCAATGGTTACTGCTTTTGTGAACATTGACATGAATCCGAAGCCAACCCCATAACGCTCCTTAAAGGCATCATTGTATTTTTCCCTGATTTTCAGGACTGCCTGCATGTTGATCTCATTGAAGGTGGTGAGCATGGCCGTTTGGTTCTTCACAGAAACCAATCGTTCGGCAAGTTTCAAACGCAGGGTAGTCATTTTCCTCCGGTCTTCGTCCCTTGTTCCGGTAAATGCCACAGCCGGTGTTGCCTCCTTTTTAAGACTGATGAAAGATTCGATATCCTTGCGGGTTAATTTTTTTCCGGGGAAGGCGTTGGTGAGATCTTTCAGATTCACATTTTTCTCTTCCAGGATCCTGCGGGCAAGGGGAGATGCATGCAGCGCAGCTGCTGGCTCAGACGTCCCACTTGAAGGGGATTTCGCCGTCGCTGGAGCAGCCGATGGAGCTGACCGGGAAATGGCATTTTTTTGAGATTTTTCATCCGTCTCTTCTACAACGGCGATTACGGCTCCGACGCCAACTGTTTCACCTTCGGGAACCCTGATCTTTATCACCCCGGCCTCTGGACTGGCTATTGGAAATGAGGCTTTGTCGGAGTCGATTTCAACAATCTCCTGGTCTTTTTCGACCATTTCACCATCTGCTACCAGCCATTTTGCCAACTGGACCTGGGTTATTGATTCTCCCGGACTTGGAACTTTTATTTCAATTGCCATATATGATCTATTGGATGAATAGGTTATCAGGATTTTTGTTCTTGTTTAATTTACTGTTAAATAATCTGAAATTCATGTTCAGCGCAATGAAGGCGGCATGAACCGTTCGCATGTTCACAGGTGCATTTTCCCAATGATTTATCCACGATCAGTTTCTGCTGGATTTTATGCAACCTGGAGGAGCCCGTTGCAGGACTCCCGCTGGAAGGACGTGCAACATGAAACAGGGGTACTGCGTTAAAATTGACTGAAATATGTTTCCAGGCCCCCATGTTTACCGGTTCTTCCTGCACCCATTCCCAGTGTACTGCTTTGGTGTATTTTGAAATCAATGTATTAAGCTGTTCTGTCGGAAGCGGGTAAAGTTGCTCGAGCCGGATGAGCGCAGTATCGTCTTTTTGCAATTTCTCTTTTTCTTCAAGGATATCATAATAGACTTTCCCGGAACATAGTACTACCCGGCTAATTTTTTCGGGTTCAGCGGTCATGTCATCCAGAACCTCATGAAATCCGCCGGTTGTAAAATCATCAATGGACGATATGCACCGGGGATGCCGGAGCAGGCTTTTAGGAGTGAAAATCACCAGTGGCTTGCGGAAGGGCCAGTAAAGCTGGCGGCGCAGCACATGGAAGAAACTGGCCGGCGTGGTGCAGTTAACGATCTGCATGTTGTAGTGCCCGCAAAGTGAAAGGAATCGTTCCAACCGGGCTGAAGAGTGTTCAGGCCCCTGTCCTTCATATCCGTGAGGCAGGAGAAGAACGAGGCCATCCATCACCTTCCATTTGTCTTCGGCGCTGCTGATATACTGGTCGATAATCACCTGGGCCCCGTTGCTGAAATCGCCGAACTGAGCCTCCCAGATGGTGAGGTTGTTGGGTGTGGCGAGGGCATAGCCATATTCAAAACCAAGAACCCCGTATTCGGAAAGGAGAGAATTGTATATGGATAACTTTGCCTGGGCCGGGGAGATATGTTCCAGCGGAATAAATTTTTCTTCTGAATCTTCAACCGTGAGCACTGCATGACGGTGACTGAAGGTTCCACGCTGACAATCCTGGCCACTCAAACGGACAGGGTGACCTTCATTCAGCAGCGATCCATAAGCGAGCAATTCCCCCATGGCCCAGTCGAGTTTCCCGGCCAGGAGCATGGCTTGCCGGTCATCCTGCATTTTAATGATTTTGCGGAAAAACGGCTTTCCTTCAGGCAATTCGGTCAGTTTCCTGCCAATTTCCATCAAGGTTTTTGCCGGAATTGCCGTAACAGGGGAGGTGACAAAATCTGCAGGTACGGCTCTCCGTAAATCCTTCCATTTGTCGGCCAGAAATGGTGCAATATCGCCTTTGATAATCGATTTGGCCGTTTCAAATCCATGGTCAAGGATCTCACTGATTTCCGCCTTGATCTTCGGAATGTCTAAGGATTTCAGAACATTTTCATTCTCCAGTTTACTCAGGTATATTTCGAGGGGATCGGGATGCTGTTCAATGATCTTGTAAAGGATGGGTTGCGTAAACCGTGGCTCATCACTTTCATTATGGCCATATTTGCGGTATCCCAGCAGATCAATGAAGATGTCTTTGTGAAATGTTGCGCGGAATTCCATGGCGAGCCGCACAGTGTATACGACTGCTTCAACATCATCGGCATTAACATGGAAAACAGGGGACTGGATGGTTTTGGCTACATCGGTGCAGTAAACGCTGGAACGGCCATCCAGGTAATTTGTGGTAAAGCCGATCTGGTTATTGACCACCAGGTGGATGGTTCCTCCTGTTTTGTACCCATCAAGATCAGCCATCTGAACCAATTCGTAAATGATTCCCTGCCCGGAGATGGAGGCGTCTCCATGAATCAGGATGGGAGCTACTTTCCTGAAGTCTCCCTGGTACAGATCCTCTGTTTTGGCCCTTGATATTCCTTCAAGGACAGCACCCACGGTTTCAAGGTGTGACGGATTGGGTGCCAGGGTGAGGCGTACCCGTTTACCCTGGCGGGTTGTAATATCGTTCGAATATCCCAGGTGGTATTTTACGTCACCAAGCAGGTCGTCATCTTCGTACTCTTTCCCCTCAAATTCGGAGAATATCTGGGAGAAGGGTTTGTGCATGATGTTCCCGAGCACATTCAGCCGGCCCCGGTGTGCCATTCCAAGTAAAAATTCCTCAATACCCAGTTCTGCGCCTTTTTGAATAACCTCCTCCAGTGCGGGAATCAGCGATTCGACCCCTTCGAGCGAAAAGCTCTTTTGCCCGGGAAATTTCTTATGAATGAATTTCTCAAAAAGCACACCGTCTGCGAGTTTTCTAAGGATCAGCCCCTTTTCTTCCAATGAAAAATGGGGCGTATTGAGACCAGGTTCCATTTTTTGTTTAAACCATTCAACAATTTCCGGTCTCCGGATGTAATGATATTCAACGCCGACCGACTGACAGTAGGTTTTTTGAAGATGGACAATGATGTCGGCAAGTTTTGCGTTTCCAAGGCCGATTTCTTTCCCGGCCTGGAAGGTTTTCGTCAACTCTTCTTTCGAGAGGCCGAAGTTTTCAGGATCGAGGGTTGGAGAATATTTACGGCGTGTACGTACCGGATTCGTCTTTGTAAAAAGATGGCCGCGCGACCTGTAACCATTGATCAGGTTTATTACCTTGAATTCATTGGGAACAACAAAGGACTGGCCCTGATCTGCTTTAAAATTGGTCTGACAGAATTCGAATCCTTCGAAAAACTTCCGCCAGCTTTCATCCACCGAAGCAGGATCCTGCTTGTATTGTTCATACAATCCGTCGATTACGGAATTGTCGGGTTGATTCAGGTAATTGAATTTATCCATGCTGAATGATTGTCTTTTCAGGATCAAATATACTGAAAATTGAAGAATTCAGAAGGGGATAATTCAACGGAGGTTTTCGTGGAATCTTACAGGCAAAGGGGAAGATGAATATTAGTTGACTTTTCTGGGCAAAATGCTACTTTTGCAGTAAGAAAAATGAGATAAATGGAATACATACGAGAGTACATTGCCCAGCATAAGGACCGGTTTTTACAGGAATTGTTTGGATTGATCAGGATACCTTCGATCAGTTCAGAGGCTGAACATAAAGAAGACATGCTCCGTGCTGCTGAATATTGGCGAAAATCGCTGCGTGAAGCGGGATGCGAGCGAAGTGAAATTTTTCCAACCGGAGGGAACCCGATCGTATATGGTGAAAAGATCATTGATCCGGCCTTGCCGACCGTTCTTGTTTACGGCCATTATGATGTCATGCCGGTTGATCCGATCGAATTATGGGAATCCCATCCTTTCAAGCCCGAGGTGCGTGAGGGTAAAATATATGCACGCGGGGCTGATGACGATAAGGGACAGGCATTTATGCATGCCAAGGCTTTTGAACTGATGGTTCGCACCAACACCCTTCCTTGCAATGTGAAATTCATGATTGAGGGGGAGGAGGAGGTAGGTTCGGAATATATCGGACCCTTTTGCATGGAGTACAGGGAGATGCTCAAATCAGACATCATTTTGGTTTCGGATACCGGCATGCTTGGATTAAAAACCCCTTCGATCACGGTCGGGCTGCGTGGACTCATTTACATGCAGGTGGAGGTTACCGGTTCCAACACTGATCTCCATTCGGGGATCTTCGGTGGCGCCCTGGCCAATCCGATCAATGTACTCTGCAAGATGATTGCTTCGCTTACTGATGATCAGGGGCGGATCACCATCCCCGGATTTTATGATGATGTTGTTGAGATTTCACGCGAGGAAAGGGAAGAGATGGCCAAGGCACCATTTGACGAAATGGCCTATATGAAAAACCTGGATGTGAATGAACTTTATGGAGAAGCAGGTTATTCGACCAAGGAGCGTACAGGAATCCGTCCGACGCTGGATGTGAATGGTATTTGGGGCGGTTTTACGGCTGAAGGAACGAAAACCGTATTGCCTTCCAAAGCCTATGCAAAAATTTCCATGCGACTTGTCCCAAATCAGGATTGGGTGAAAATAGGTCAGCTTTTTGAGAAATATTTCACTTCGATTGCCCCGGGAACCGTTAAGGTTAAGGTGCAGGCACTCCATGGAGGGCATGCCTATGTGTCGCCCATGGATACCATTGGTTATCTGGCCGCCAGCAAAGCGATTGAAGCGACCCTGGGAAAGAAACCGATTCCTGTACGCAGTGGCGGAAGTATTCCCATCATCCCCCAGTTTGAGGAAATCCTTGGCGTGAAAACCATTTTATTGGGATTTGGACTTGAATCTGATGTCTGTCACTCTCCGAATGAGAACTATCCACTCGAAAACTTCTTCAAGGGAATTGAAACGATTCCCTATTTCTACAAGTATTTTACCGAGTTGATGAAAACAGCAGGATAACGAAGTTTCAAAACGTACACTCAATCTTACTTTTGCTCTTGTTTTTTGAAGTCGTCGGAGGCTGTATCTAAAAACTTTACAAACGCATCAATGTCAAGATTATAGGCACGCGGCGCCGTGAGCAGGTTTCCGGCCGTATCCAGTAGAACGTAGTAAGGCTGTGAATTTACATTGAACCTGGTGATCTGAAGATCTGCAAATATTTTCCCGATGGTTTTCTTTACCTTTTGATCATATTTTGATGTGATCCATTCTTTTTCGGGCAACTCGGTTTTATCATCCACATAAAGTGCCGTGACGATGAAGTTTTCCCTAAGCCGTTTAAGCACCCTGGGATCGGACCAAACATTGGCCTCCATTTCGCGGCAGTTTACACAGCCATGACCTGTAAAGTCGACGAAGATGGGTTTATTCTGCTGCCTGGCGCAGGTCAGTGCCTGGCGGTAATCAAAGTAACCTTCCAGCCCGTGGGGGAGTTTTAGGAAATCGGCATATTTCGGCTTCTCACATAAAGCAGACGGCGTTTGTGCTGCGCCTCCTCCTGCAGGTATTCCGGCAATCTCTGTTCTCACAATGGTATTGATATCAAAATCCTGGTAGGTGGATGGAGGAAGATAACCTGAGAGGGCTTTGAGCGGGGCTCCCCACATTCCGGGGATCATATACACAACAAAGGCAAAGACAATGATGGCCAGAGTGATCCTAGGTACGCTGATGAAGGGCTGATCTGAATCGTGGTTAAATTTCAATTTCCCGAGCAGATATAAGCCCATCAGGAAGAAGATCACAATCCAGAAGGCAAGATATACCTCCCGGTCAAGGATATGCCAATGATAAGTTTGATCGGCGATGCTCAGGAATTTCAAACCCAGCGCCAGTTCAAGGAATCCGAGGACCACTTTCACTGAGTTCAGCCATCCTCCTGATTTGGGAAGGCCGGAAAGCCAGGATGGGAAGAAGGCAAAAAGTCCGAAAGGAAGGGCAAATGCCAGTGAAAAGCCAAGCATCCCGATGATCGGCATCAGGATATGTCCGCCGGCAGATTTAACAAGCAAGGCCCCGACAATTGGGCCGGTGCAGGAAAACGAAACAAGAACAAGGGTAAAGGCCATGAAAAATGCGCCCGCAAATCCCCCTTTATCGGCTTGTTTATCGGCTTTATTTACGATCCAGCTTGGCAGGGTGATTTCGAACATTCCAAGGAAAGATGCGGCGAAGATCATGAAGATCACAAAGAAAAATACATTGGGAACCCAGTGGGTGCTTATAAAATTGTTAAAATTTGCACCCAGGGTCACGGCGACAAGAATCCCGAGTACCATGTAAATGATGATGATCGAAAGACCATACACGAGTGCTTCCATCTTTGCTTTTCGTTTACTGGTCGTATCGTGCATGAAGAAGGTCACCGTCATCGGGATCATTGGAAATACACAAGGAGTGATGATTGCCAGTAACCCGGCTAAGAAGGAGATAAAGAAAAACCAGAGAAGCGATTTATCCGCTGCTTTATCCACATCTGTTTCACCAAGCCTGACCTGCTCGTTCTTTTTCACGGTGGAATCAGCCCTGGCAGCAGCAATGGAAGAATTTTTAATAGAATCCTGCTGTTTTGCCGTTGGGGCAACTGTGATCGGTGCGATCGCGACAGGGGTGGCAACTTTGGGATTCCCTTTTACTTTAATATTAAATTCAGCATCATTGGGAGGTATACATTGCTTATCGTCGCAGCACATAAAATTTACCAGACCCTTCACTGCAAAATCTTTCTGGCTTAAAATTTTAATTTTCTGCCTGAAGGTGGCTTTATCGGCAAAAAACTTAAGGATCATATCGAAATTAGGGTCATTATCCTCGATGGCCTTCGGTTCAAGAACCTTACCAACAAGTTCATAATCCTGACTTTTATTAAAGGTGAAAGAGGTGGCAATCGGGGCGCCATTCGGGCCACCCTGCGGAATATCCTGTGAATACAGATGCCAGGTTTTATCGATTTTGGCAATGAGCAACAAGGTGGCTTCGTCCGTACTGGTCTGTTCAACTTTGAAAGTCCATTTTACCGGATCTAGGATTTGCGAGAAAGTAAAAAGTGGCAGTAATATCATGGCCAGCAGGCCTGTCAGATTTTTTTTCATCCCGGATGGTTTTGAAGCATACAAATGTATAGAAAATCGCGATACCTAACAAGAGTTAAAAGGTGACAGGGTAATAAGGTAACAGGGTGACAGGGTGACAGGGTAACAAGGTGACGAGGTAACAGAGTGACTTTTCACGGTTTTGTCTCGATCTGAAGAATTTGTCTGGTTTTCGGGGTAACCCTGAACTGATGATCGATGCGGTGGCCGACCACCCAGACGATGTGTTTTCCGGAACACAATAACCAGCACTTTTCTTTATCAGGAATGGAGAACTTCAGATCAATAAAGAAATCACTTAGCTTCTTCTTCCTGTTCAGGCCATAGGGTCTGAACGAGTCCCCCGGCTCCCATTTCCTGAGAATGAGCGGAAATTCAATTTGTTCGCATGCGATACTTGCCACATTGGCTGATACCGGAATTTCGTAATTCGGGGAGTGTGATATTTTTTTTAAAAATAGTGGGATTGGGGTTTTCAACGATTTATGCTTGCTAAATTCGTTGATTCTGAAAGACTTTTTTTCTTTTTTTCCACTGAATGGTTGAATGATGAGTTGCAACCTGTTTTTAACAAGGCGATGGGTAGCCGAAAGAAAAACCTGGCTTTTCTCCGTTTCAAGGCATCGAACGATATCATCAACCTGGCTTTGATTAAATCCATATGGAGAAAACAGTTCCCAGGCAAGGGTCATCATTGGATTTGCACGCAGGAATAAGGGAATGTCGATGAAAATGTCATCTCCTGATCTTTTCATCACCTTTCCTTTCCACCCACTGATGGCCTGGCCTGCAATGAATTCAATATCATTTATCCGGTGGATTGTTGAGGTAAGCTGATGACTGAAATCGGGGTTCATTTCACTCAACAATGGGATAAGTTCATGCCTGATCTTGTTCCTGAGGTATTTGGTCGTGGCATTGCTGCTGTCGGACCGGTAGCGAAGATGATTTGCCCTGGCAAATTCATCGATCTCGTCACGGTAAGTGAACATGAGCGGGCGAATCACATTCCCCTGTTTGACAGGAATCCCATGAAGTCCCGAAATTCCGGTACCCCTGATCAGGTTGATGAAAAATGTTTCAACCTGGTCATTCAGGTGATGTGCCGTTGCTATGCGGTTATACTGATGCTGAATGCAGAGTTCTTCAAACCAGCTATACCGGAGTTCCCTCGCAGCCATCTGGATGGAGATGCCGTGTTGTTTTGAATAATCGGTGGTGCGAAATCGTTTTATGTGCAACGGAACGCCATATTTTTCTGCCAGGATTGTGACAAATCGTTCATCCTCATCACTTTCAATACCTCTTAATCCAAAATTGCAATGGGCAATGCCAAAGCGAAATCCATTGTTGTGAAACAATGCCGCCATTGCAACAGAGTCGATGCCTCCACTGACAGCCAGCAGCAGTAAATCTGATTTACCACATAAATCATGGTCGTTTATATAATTGATAAAACGCTTGTTCATTGAAAGTCTCAATAATCAGGTCAAAAAAACCATGATGTAAAGTTACACTGTATTCAAGATTTACGCACAAACATGGATGAAAATATGAATCTTGGAATCTGATGTACAATAATTTTCCACACCAAAACTTTCCTAATGGACGCGTTTTCAGGCATATTAAAAAAATAGTAATTTTGAAATTAATTTCAAATCGTTAATCGCATAAGATTTCACTAATTTGATCTGGCAAATCACATATATTACCTGGATCCATATTCTAACGGCTGTGATCAGTTTGCAGTTGGTGTTTACTGTCTATAAGATGCAGCTGGTACGGGGCAGGATGCCATTTCTCTGGATGATGTTCCTGTCTGCAACATGGTCTATCATCCTCTCTTTTGAATCTGCTGCAACGGTTATACACGAGAAGGTCTTTTTATCAAGGCTGGAATATTTCTGTATGATGTCCATTCCGGTCCTTTTCTTCAATTACATCCTGTCCATGAATATTTATAAACCTGTGCCACTGAAGCGCTACAGGATCCTTTTGTGGATCATCCCGGCTGCTGCAGTGGTACTGGTGAATACCAATGATTATCATCACCTGATATGGACCGGGTTTTCATGGAGTGAGGCTGGTGAAAATATCCTGGTTTATCACCATGGCCCGGTATTTTACATGGCCGCTGCATACTCCCTGTTGCTGGTTATTGCAGCTAATTTGGTGTTGTTGTCCTTTATCAGGGAGCGACCAAATTATTATAAGCAAAAGGCGGCTTACCTGATTGCTGCATCTGTTTTCCCGCTTCTGACAGGATTTTTATATGCAGGCGGATTAAGCCCGGTCGAAGGTTTAGATATCTCCCCAATGGGCATCATGATCAGCGGGATCCTGTTTTTCTGGGGGATTGCACGGGAAGAAATTTTCGATATCGTGCCAGTCGGGAAGCAGTTCATGATTGAAAAGATGAAGGATGGAGTGCTCGTTCTCGACAATGACCGGTTCATCATGGATATTAATCCTGCGGGACTGTCCATTCTTCTGGTCAAGAACATCCTTTTGGGAAGAAGATTGGATATTCTGATTCCACAGTTAAAGGAGTTTCTCATAAAAGCAGCTGTTGAACCCGAGCACAGGGAAGAAATATTCTTTGATAATCCCGTCAACGGCTGGTTTGAAGTATCCGGAAATCCTTTAAAGGACGCTAAAAACAGGCACCTGGGCACCCTGATAATCCTTCACGATATTACCCCGAGAAAGGAATCAGAAATGAAATTAAAAAAGCTTGCCGATGAGCTTGCGGAGACAAATAAAATGAAAGACCGTCTCTATGCTATCATCAGTCATGACCTGAGGAGTCCCTTCAACTCAATCATGGGTTTTTCGGATCTTCTGAGCGAATCCTATGATGATTTTTCAGATGAAGAGCGGAAACAGTTTGCCTTCAACATCAGTTCTGCTTCAAAAATCGTGTTCACCCTTCTTGAAAACCTGTTGGAATGGTCATCGATGCAACTTGGTAAAATACCCATCCAACCTGCTGAAATAGATATGAATCTAATGGTGTCTGAGGTTTCCGCCCAGCTCCATTTTCAGGTAACCCAGAAGGAGATTAAACTGGTAAATAAGGTTCCGGCCGGGCATCATGCCATTGCCGACAGAAATATGATCCAGATCGTTCTTCGAAATCTTATCAGTAACGGGATAAAATATTCCCAACCGGGAGGTACCATCCTGGTAGAGTCTGAGCTGCTGCAATCATCCATTGAAATATCGGTTATCGACTTCGGGATTGGTATGACTGAATTGACCGTGTCGAGGTTGTTCGATTTCGAGAACCTTCAGTCAACTCCCGGAACTTCCAAGGAAAAAGGAACAGGACTTGGATTGATCCTGTGTAAAGAGATCGTAGAGAAAAACGGAGGAACCATCCAGGTATACAGCGAGCACTTGAAGGGAACCAGGGTTGTGTTCTCACTGCACATGTAGTAAAACCTAATGGCAGCGAGGCGTATCATCGTACCTCCATGCTGATGCCTTCTGAACCGTAAATTAAATTTCCCAGGTATCGCCTGAATTTAAAAGGTCATCTACATTCCTGATCTTGGATGTTTCCTTTGCATATTTGATTTGTTCTTCCACGAGATCATCGTATGTGGGATACATGGCTGAACGGATTACGCCGAATACCATGGGGAAATGAGGCGGGGCCAGTTTTGCAAGCATAAGCTGGATCCCGGGATCCTGGCTGTACTGGTCGTGAACAAGGATATCTTCGATGGTAATTCCATTTTTTCCGATCTCCACCACTTCGAGGAGGGTATTCTTCAGAATGAGTCCCTTTTCACTATTTTTACCAAATACCATTGGTGCGCCGTTTTTCAGAATGAGCATCGTTTCGTCCTTCACGTCCTTCCCTGTAACCGTTGCATGCGCCTTGTCTGCAAAAATGACGCAATTCTCCATGATCTCTGTTACGGATGTCCCATCGTGTTTGGCCGCTTCAAACATACATTCGGTCATCAGGGCGATGTTGTTGTCGGGAACCCGGGCGAAAAAGGTTCCCTGGGCACCCATCACCAGTTCCCCGATATTGAACGGATGTTCAATGGTGCCCATGGGCGAGGTTTTGGTAACCTTGCCCATCGGGGTAGTCGGCGAAAATTGTCCTTTGGTCAGACCGTAGATCTGGTTATTGAAAAGAAGGATGTTCAGGTCAACATTGCGGCGGATCACGTGGATGAAGTGGTTCCCTCCGATTGCCAGTGAGTCTCCGTCTCCGGTAACTGTCCACACGCTCAGGCGGGGATTGGCTATCTTTACACCGGTTGAGATTGCCGCAGCGCGGCCATGGATGCCATGAATGCCATAGGTGTTCACATAATAGGGAAACCGTGAAGAGCACCCGATGCCGGATACCATGCAGAAATTCTCCTTGCGGTAGCCGATCTTCGGAAATACGCGTTCAACGGCGCTGAGAATGGCATGGCCCCCGCATCCCGGGCACCATTTAACCATCTGGTCGCTTTCAAAATCTGCTTTGCTGAGTTGAACATTGGTACGTTCAACAGTCATATTTATGAAATCCATCTTATTTTTCCTCCAAAAGTTGGTTAAACTTATCCGTTAACTCGTTGATCATGAAAGGCAGTCCCTGAACTTTATTGAACTGGGAAATGTTGGGCATGGGAAACTTCATGCGGAGATAATTCACAAATTGTCCGCTGTTGAGCTCACAAACCACGATCTTTTTAAAGCCTTTCAGCACCGCACCCGTATTCTTTGGCAGGGGCATGATATAGTGAAAATGGGCATGGCTGATATTCTTCCCCTCTTTCTGCATCTGGCTGACTGCTGAATGAACGGCGCCATAGGTGCCTCCCCAGCTAACCACGAGCAAGTCTCCCTCTTCCTGGCCATCAATTTCCTGATCAGGAATAAAGTCGGCAACCTTTTCTACCTTTTTCGCGCGCAGGTCAGTCATAATCTGGTGGTTCATCGGATCGGTTGAAACAGTGCCGATGATATTTTCTTTTTCAAGTCCACCGATACGGTGGCGCAAGCCCTCTGTTCCAGGAACAGCCCACTGGCGTACCAGGGTTTCCGGATCGCGTTTGTATGGTTTAAACCCAGGGTCATTTGCTTCTGCAATGGGAGGATTGATTTGTGGCATATCGGCCATTTTCGGAATCCGGAACAGTGCTGAACCAAATCCAAGATACCCGTCGGTAAGCAGGATTGCAGGTGTCATGTGTTCCATCGACAGTTTGGCGGTCATGTAGGCGTAATAGAAACAGTTTTCGGAGGTGGAGGCGGCCACCACAATCACCGGGCATTCTCCGTTGCGTCCGAAAAGTGCCTGGTAGAGATCACTTTGTTCCGATTTGGTAGGTAAACCGGTTGATGGACCACCGCGTTGTACATTTACAATGACCAGTGGCAGTTCAGTGATTACGGCAAGGCCGATGGCTTCGCTTTTCAATGAAAGGCCCGGACCTGATGTGGATGTACATGCGAGGGAGCCTGCGAAGGAAGCACCAATGGCTGAGCAGATGCCGGCGATTTCATCTTCAGCCTGAAAGACCTTTGCCCCCAGCGATTTGTGTTTCGAAAGTTCCATCAGGATTTCTGTTGCGGGCGTGATAGGGTAGGAGCCAAGGAAAAGCGGACGACCCGATTTTTCTGCAGCAGCAAGCAATCCCCATGCAGTGGCGACATTCCCGGTGATGTTCCGGTAGCGTCCCTTGGCCATGTTGGCAGGTAAAACCTGAATGACCGATTCGAGGGCCTCAACAGTATCGGCATAATTATATCCGGCCTGAAGAACAACCTTGTTGATCTCGATCAGTTCGGGTTTCTTCTTGAATTTCTGGTCAAAATATTTGAAGGATGGTTTGAGATCACGGTTGAAGATATAAAAGAGGATGCCCAGGGCGAACATGTTCTTGCTGCGTTCGGCAGTTTTAGCATCTGTGCCCAACTCCTTCAGGCTCTCTTTGGTAAGGGTGGTAAGGGGTGCCTTGACCACATTATAGCGTTCGAGTGAATTATCTGCAAGGGGGTTCTGCTTGTATCCGGCCTTTTCGATTGATTTGACGTCAAACGCATCGGCATCGGTCAGAATGGTCGCTCCGGTTTTTGCCCACTTAAGATTTGCCTTGAGTGAAGCAGGGTTCATTGCAACCAGAACATCGACCAGGTCGCCGGTGGTGTAAATTTTTGAGCTGCCCATATGGACCTGGAACCCGGATACACCGGCTACGGTGTTCTGAGGGGCACGGATCTCAGCGGGGAAATCGGGGAATGTAGCAAGATCATTACCAACAATGGCAGCCACATCCGAAAACATATTGCCGGTAAGTTGCATCCCGTCACCAGAGTCACCGACGAATTTAACAACTACCTCTTCCCGTTCAATAACAGGTCTTTTTTTCTTAGCCATAGCTTCATGGAGTTTAGTGGGGCAAAGTTAAGGAATTTAGTCACAAGCCAATGTTTAAAACCTAAAAAATCACTCCAAAAATGTTGTCAAACCCTTATTATGCCAGCACGAGCCTTCCACAGGTTTGTCCCGTAATAACCGGGGTTTATTTTGTGAAATACTGAACAATTATCATCTTCGATTGTTGATTCCCGGAAATTTTTTATCTTTGCATAGAAAATTATAAACTCGTTCTGCCAATGGCAGGACACAAACTCAATAAGTCATGGCTTATAAAATTAATGATGATTGCACCGCTTGCGGAACCTGCATCGATGAATGCCCGGTAGAAGCTATTTCTGAAGGCGATATCTACAAAATTGACCCTGAAGCTTGCACCGATTGCGGCGCATGTGCCGATGTGTGCCCGGTAGAAGCAATTCATCCGGAATAATCATTGACCGGTTACCGGTAAAGCCATCCGACGGGGTGGCTTTTTTTTTGTGTTAAAAAGTTTTGAGTTCCAGCTGCGTTCCATCAAATACGGCATAAGTGAAATGGGTGATCCAGTCACCCAGCACCAGCTGACGGGCCTTGTCAGTAAGCCGCGTATCCAGCGGATAATGATAATGACCATAAATGAGGTAACTGATTTCCGGATGCTGATTCAGGATCTCGTGCGAGTGAACGGTGATGCGCTGTTGGATGAGTTTCAGGGTTATATCTTCATCCCTTCTTTCTTTCTCCATGGAAACCTTCCGGCTTTTTCGTGACCAGAAAAGTGCCATTTTAATGCCAAGGTCAGGATGAAGCAGGCGGAACAGCCATTGATTTACCGGACTGGCAAATACCTTTTTAATGAATTTATATCCATGATCACCGGGGCCAAGTCCATCGCCGTGAGCCAGGTAGAAATGCTTTCCGTAGAATTCCTTGAATTCGGGATTCCTGTGCACCTGAATATTCAACTCCTGGGTCAGGTAATCGAAGGCCCACATGTCATGATTCCCCCTGAACAGGTGAATGGGAATTCCTGCATCCGTGATCTCAGCCAGTTTTCCCAATAAGCGGGCATATCCCCGCGGAATGGCTGTTTTATATTCAAACCAGAAATCGAACAGGTCGCCCATCAGGTAAATTTCATCAGCATCCATACGAGCCATCTCCAGCCAGGTTATCAGTTTTTTCTCGCGGATCAGGCTGCTGTCATGATCAGGGATCCCAAGGTGAAAATCAGAGGCAAAATATATCTTTTGAGGCATGAATGAAATTTGAGGCAATTTAGGAAAAAAATTACTTTTTCCCTGAACCTTTTCGCTGGTATTCTAAAACCCGCTCATGATGGAACTTGACATGTTTATTCCCGGGGTAGGTTTTCATCAGCGCTGAATCTGTTTTTTCAAAATAACCAAGGTCTTCGGGGGGGCTCAGCACGGCATTGAGGCCAAAGGCATAATTTATCACAATCAGTGAGGCGAGAGATCCGGGATGGCGGTTTATAAAGTCCGTTTCAAACAATCGCTGCCTTTCCCAGATCATCCGGAATGCCGTATCAAGTTCTTGTGTAAGCTTGAAATAGTCAGCGCTGTCCTGCCTTTCAACAAGAAGCATTTCAAGTGAATCGACCTGGTGCTCATTTTTGCGTGTATAGGTGAAAAAATCATTCAGTTGCGTGGCCTCCTCCGTACCTTTCAGCCCAACATGATCAGGGAAATCACGCATGCTTCCGGATAACAATACCTGATCGCCCGGGTTCAACAGGATAACGAGGATTTTTCCGGTTTTGGCTTTGATCAGCCAGAAACCGGGTTCCTTAACAGCCAGCTTGAAATTGATCATGCCGGCGGGATCTAAAACAGCGGAGTCAAGCGGATGAATCTCCCTGACATCCATTTCCATCAGGGTCAGTTTTTCTCCTGCAGCATCCGTCAGGGTCCCTTGTATGGCCGCTTTATTTCCATCAGGCGATTGACAAGAAGAGAGAAAAATGAGGATTGCGATACTGCAGAAGGTGATATTTTTTAACATAGTAAACCTTTTTCAATTTTTACGGCAATGTACTGATCAATCGGAAATGTAAATTGTTCCTTTGTCAGCTCACTGATTTTCACCCATCTGAAGCATTGGGCCCCATCAACCGGAGGGATGTCATTCTTCAGTCCGGTGGTTTTGAATTGATATGGCTTCGGTGCTTTCACAAGGTAATAGATATTGAATAACTGCATATCCGAGGGCAGGAGGGTGGTGGGTTGAAAAAAATCGGTTGTATAATAATGCGAAACAACCTCAATCGGGATGTTCAACTCCTCCATGAACTCCCGCCTGAGGCAGTCGATGGTTCCTTCGCCAAAATTCAGCCCGCCCCCCGGAAACTTGGTCATGTATATCCCCAGCCTGTATTCGTCAGTTACCAGAACCTTGCCGTCATCGATGAGGAATCCATAGACCCGGATATTAAACTGATTAATTGCCATAGAATTGTTTATGGCAAAATTAGTTGAAATAATGAATTGCCGCCTTATCTCTTCCTTTGCAGAAATGGCTTTGGGCGGGCATCGAAAACAACCTGTTGATCTGGCGTGAGCAGGTTACGAAGGGCCTGGTCGTGGCGGATCAATTCTTTCAGGATGACCGTTTCCATCTTTCCCAGATCTTCTGCGACCTGGTCCGCTGATTTTACATCAAAGGGGGTGGTGGCGAGAATCGTTTGAAGACGTGACTTTTTTTCACGAACCTGGTTAAACAATGGAGTCATTGCTTTCATATGTTCAAGGCCGGAGAGGCGGATCTTTTCCCGTTGTTCAATTGTGAGGCCGGGCAGATCCAGTTGGGGAATGCCCGGTGCATCCCGATTATCCATGTCAGCCGGAGCGGGGGGGGCTGGTGGGGCAGGGGGAGGCGGAGGCGGAGGGGGAGGAAGAGGGGCATCGGGCGGAGATGTCTTTCCGCAGTTTGCCTTGACCGGGGGAGTAAGTGCATCCGGATTCTGAGCAAAAATAACGGTGATGAGCATACTGAACATCATTGTTGTCAATATATATGCTATGATTTTTCTTTTTGTTTTCATGATCATGGATATTTGAATAAATTACAGGTGTAAATCTTTTTTGAATCGAATATGAAGAGTTATTTCCGGCCCCCTGGCAGTGGTGGTGGAGGAGGGGGCGGAGGCGGAGGCGGAGGAGGCTCCGGCAGAGGCATCACCCGTTCAAGTGCCTGCCTGAATACCTGGTGGAATTTTTGTACTTGTTTCCGGGTGAGAAGCTGGCGAAGATCGTTAAAATGTTCAAAGGTCAGCATTTCCATCTGCCTGCGTATGTCGGCAATGGAGTCTGCTATTTTCAACGCGGCGAGCGTATCGGGAACAGGGAGGAAAATCGCTTCAAAAAATCGGTCATGCAGAACCCTGTCCCTCTTCTGTAAATCAAGCAACCTTTTCTGGTGGATGTCACGCAGATCTCCGAATTCATCCTGCTGACCGGGGGTAAGCTGAAGTTCGCGGATGAGAAATTTTGAGGCTTGACCGCGTTCAGGCTCCTGTCCTGACCTGCGATGGCCGAACCACAGAAATGTAAGTGTGCCTATGTTTAACGCAACCAGGATAACGATGACGACTTTATAAAAACGGCTGTTGTTCATTTTGTCAGAGTTTAATAGGTCCCAGATAAGAAAGATAATCGTTTGCAATGGCTGCCGGAGCCTGTTGTGACAGGTTCTGAGCATGATGGTAGTATAGCGCTCCCAGAACGTTCAGGGAGACCAGAATGGCAATACCTGCAGCAATGGTCCAGTAAAAGGATGGCTTCGCCGGAACGGCTTCGGGTTGTGTAAAATCATTCATCTGCAACATGGGATGAAGCAGGGTGGGATCCGGGGTGGCACGCCCGATGCCATCAAGCGAATTCATTGTTTCTTCAATCCACGATTCCTTTGGTTTCATATTCTTTTGATGTTATTAAACATAAATTCCTGCGGTCATCGTTCATTTTTATCATAATAATCAGATAAAAGCACCTGCAGTTTGCGCTTGGCCCTGACAATCAGTGATTCAACTGAGGATACGGAGGTGTCCATGATCTCGGCTATTTCTCCCTGTGAAAGACCTTCTACCTTATGAAGGACGAAGGCGGTACGCTGGGTCACCGGTAATTTGGATATGGCACGGAACAAAATGGCCGCCCGTTCTTTATTTTCCAACAGGATACCCGGGTGATAAAACGGGACATCTGAAGTCACATTCACCTGGTCCTCCCTGCCGAAAAGGCTGAGTAGAATCCCTGATCGCCTGGCGCTCCGGCTGATCCGTATATGTTCCAGCGCTTTTTGCACGGTAATGCGGTATATCCAGGTGGAAAGGCTGCTGTCGCCCCTGAAATGTTTCAACGATCTGAAAATTTCAATAAAAACCTCCTGGGTAACATCTTCGGCGTTTTCCTGGTGTTGCAGCAAACCGAGTGCTGTGTTGAATACCCGGTCGCCGAACTGATTGATCAGTTCGCGGAAACTCTTTTCATTTCCGTCTCTGAGCTTATCGAATTCCGGCAAAACTTCCATTGGATGTTTATATGATTAGATGCTGGCAGCATCAAAATCCTGCGATTAAAGAATAAATAATTTACTTCAGGATTTAATGGCCCTCAGGATGTGTCTTTTTCCCGGTGGACCAGGTAGCTTTTCAACGAGGAAACCGGCTTTCCTTAACGCCCTGACCACCGTGCCTTTAACAGAATAAGTTACCAGTATTCCTCCCGGTGACATCCCCATGGAAATCATGAGGAAAATATTTTCGGACCACAGTTCCGGCTGGGCATCCGGGCCGAAGGCGTCAAAATAAACCAGGTTAAATAAACCGTGAGCCGGAATATATGTTTCAAAAGGGCCATGGATTTTAGTGAGCTTGAAATGGGGCGATAATTCAACAGGTTCGTTCCATTTGGCCTCATGAAGGTTTGTGAACATGGGTGTATGGTCATCCGTTCCGGTCATGCCCGGATAATTCAAAGACTTCCAATATCTTTCATCCAAAGGAAATGCCTCAACGGTGGTATAGTCTGTTTTGATTTTATATTTCTCCACTTCAATCATGGTCAGAAAAGCGTTCAGACCTGTTCCAAATCCCATTTCAAGTATATGAAGGGTGTGATTTGAATGTGCCGCCAATACCTGTCTGAGCCCCGATTCGATGAAAATGAACTGTGATTCCTGGATTGCTCCAAAGGTAGAATGGTAATGTTGGTTCAAATCACTCCTGAAAAGGGTATCGGAACCATCGGCGGTTTTAAAAAGCTGAAGATTTGAGTTTGCACCTACCAAATTCTCGGATACTTGTTGGGGTTGTATTCGTGCATCATTTCATAAACCATTTCAAACACATCTTCGGCATTGGGGTTGGAAAAATAGTCGCCATCATTGGTGTAGGCCGGGCGGTGGTCGTTGGCAGTGAGCGTTCTCGGTTCAGCATCGAGATAACGATATCCTCCCTGCCCTTCAATCACCTTCTGCATCATAAAGGCGGTGGCACCCCCGCTTCCATCCTCATCGAAAAACAGAATCTTATTGGTCTTTTTCAATGATTTGAGGATTTCATGATTGATGTCGAACGGGAGAAGGGTCTGCACGTCGATCAATTCGACTGAAATGCCGAAGTCAGTGATCTGAGGCATGGCCTCCTGGGCGATCTTGACACATGAACCATAGGTGACAATGGTGATATCAGATCCCTCCCGGAGCACTTCGGGAACGCCCAGAGGAATGCGGTAATTGCCAATATTTTCAGGCATTTTCTCCTTCAGGCGGTAGCCATTTAAAGGTTCAATCACAAGGCCCGTATCATCAGAAGCCATCATGGTATTGTAGAATCCGGCGGCCTGTGTCATATTTCGAGGTACCATCACATATATTCCCCTGATGGAGTTGATCACCATGCTGAGCGGAGAACCAGAATGCCAGATCCCGACCAGGCGATGGCCGCGGGTACTGATGATCAGGGGAGCTTTTTGTCCGCCAACAGTGCGGTACTGGGTCGTCGCAAGGTCATCACTCATTACCTGCAGCCCATACAGCAGGTAGTCAAAATACTGAATCTCAGCAATGGGGCGCAGTCCGCGCAATGCCATCCCAAGTCCCTGTCCGATGATGGTCGCTTCACGGATGCCGGTATCTGAAACACGCGTTTCACCGTACTTGACCTGCATCCCTTCAAGGGTTTGGTTCACACCGCCGATTTTACCCACATCTTCACCGAAAATAAGTGCAAGCGGGTTGTTTTTAAACAGGATATCATAATTGACATTAAGGATTTCGCGGCCTGTAACAACAGGGGAACTGTCAATAAACACGGGTGGTATGCCCTCAACCTTCAGGGCGCTGTGTTCCGATTCACTGTACAAATGGGAACTGTACCGGGCATGGTTGAGTTTGCGCTGTTCCGTCATCCAGACATCGAGATCGGATTTCATCGGTTTTTTCATGCTGCAGGTAGTACATACATCACGCATTATTTTCTTGGCCGAGGAAATGATATCTTTCCTGATGGGTTCTGAAATTGCCTCAAGGTCGGCCACGATTTTGTCAATACGGGCCTGCTTTTTACAGGGGCAATGGGTGGCTTTTACTACGCTGATCAGGTAATCCCGTTCATTTTTAAAGGGAGTAAGGAATGCCTTGTAACCCCGGTCGCGGGCACTTTTTGCCAATTTAACTGACTCTTTTTCAATGATATCCAGTTCATCGGCTGTGGCAATTTTACTATCAATGATCCATTTCCGCATCCTGGGAATGCAGTCGTGGTCCTTCTCCCAGGCGAGCCGCTCGGCAGATTTGTACCGCTCGTGAGAACCAGAAGTAGAGTGTCCCTGTGGCTGGGTTAACTCGGTTACATGGAAAACAACGGGAACATGTTCCTTTCTGCAAACAGCAATGCCCTCTTCGTACATTTCATACAAAGCGGTATAATCCCAACCGTTGGCGCTATAAAGGCAGATGCCGGGATGTTTGTCATCTGCCACAAATCCTTTCAGGAGTTCTGAGATATTTTCCTTTGTTGTCTGGTACTTCTTCGGAACGGAAATACCATAGCCGTCATCCCAGATGGACAGGGCAATGGGGACCTGCAGGACCCCGGCGGCATTGATGGTCTCAAAAAAATGTCCCTCGGAAGTGGAGGCGTCCCCAATCATTCCAAAAGCAACTTCATTGCCCTTTCGGGTGAACTTTTTAGCCTCCTCCCACATTTCAGGGCTATTCCGAAACACTTTGGATGCCAGGGCAAGGCCAAGCAACCGGGGCATTTGCCCGGCTGTGGGTGAGATATCCCCCGATGAATTCTTTTGTTTTGTCAGGTCTTTCCATTCCCCGGCTTCATTCAGGCTTCTTGTAGCAAAATGAGAATTCATCAGCCGCCCGCCGTTATCCGGATTGCGGGTAAGATCAGTGTCGCCATACAATTGAGCAAAAAAGATATCAAGGCTGGACAACCCGAGCGCCATCATGAAAGTCTGGTCGCGGTAATATCCGGATCGCCAGTCACCATCCTGGAAAAACTTGGCTTTTACAATTTGCGGAATCTCTTTACCATCGCCGAAAAGTCCGAAATTGGCTCTTCCACCTAAAACCTCACGCCGGCCCAGCAAACTGGCCTGCCGGCTTTCGTTTGCAAGTGCATAATCCTTTAAAACCTCTTCTTTATTGAACTTCCTTTTATTTGTCATTTGTCCTTTTGTTGTTTGTTGGTTTACTGGAAAAGGCGAAGGTAGATTTAATAATTCTCCTGCAACACCTCGAAATAGGCCATGGGATGGTTGCATGCCGGGCAATTCAGCAATGCTTTTATCCCGTAATGCACATAACCGCATTTGCGGCAAACCCAGTATGTTTTCTCATCCTTTTCAAATACCCTGTTTTTTTCCAGATTATTTAACAGTTTCCTGAAACGCTTTTCATGCTGTTGTTCAACGGTGGCGATGAGTCTGAAGGTAATGGCAGCTTTTTGGAATCCCTCGTCTTTCGCAATTTTTTCAAACTCAGGATAAAGTTCGCTCCATTCTTCGTGCTCTCCTTCGGCTGATGCTTTGAGATTTTCAATGGTTGTACCAATGATCCCGGCCGGGTATGTTGAAGTGATTTCAACCGGTCCCCCTTCGAGAAGCCTGAAAAAGGATTTTGCATGGCTTTCCTCATTCAGAGCCGTCTCGGCAAAAAAGAAGGCAATTTGCTCAAAACCCTCTTTTTTAGCCTGTTTTGAATAATAGGTATAACGATTTTTGGCCTGGGATTCCCCGGCAAATGCTTTTAGCAAATTCTTTTCGGTGCTGGTTCCTTTGATGCTCTTTTCCATAATGGGATATTTGACTTTGGAGTATCAAAGTTAATTGAAATTTCCTGATTACGTCAACCTTTGAAAGCGGAGCACGCTCGTTTCATTACCCGGCTAAATTTATCGCCTGGCTCCGGCTATTTCATTTTAGCATAATCCGATTTCCCTACCCCGCAAATCGGGCAGACCCAATCTTCAGGAACATCTTCGAACAAGGTTCCTGGGGGAATGCCTGAATCAGGATCCCCGTAAACAGGATCATACACATGACCGCATACGATACATTTATATTTTTGCAAATTTGACATAGGTCATTTTTTAATGAAAAGGTTGAAGCAGCGAATTTAAAAAAAGGAATTTACTTCTTCTCTATCCACGAAACGATCTTCTCATCAAAAGGTTTGGTGGCGGAGGCAGCAAAGTCGACCACCTGGCCTTGTTCATTGATCATAAATTTCTGAAAATTCCATTTGACCGGTGCGTCAATCACGCCATTCTCAGCTTTTGATGTAAGCCACTGATAGAGCGGGTCGATATCCTTGCCTTTGACTGAAATCTTGGCCATCATGGGAAATGTTACCTGATACCTGGTTGAGCAGAATTCCCTGATCTCCTCATTGGTCCCGGGCTCCTGGCTCATGAAATTGTTGGCGGGAAATCCGAGGATCACAAAATTGAATGAACTGTATTTCTCATACAATGCTTCCAGTTCCGAGTATTGAGGCGTAAAGCCGCATTTGGAAGCCACGTTGACCACCAGTACTTTTTTGCCTTTTAAGGCAGCAAGGTCAAATGGCTGGCCATCAATGGCCGTCACTTTAAAGTCGTAGAATGATTTATTGCTTTGAGCATTGAGTTGTGCCGTCATGGAAATAAAGGTTAAAATAATCATTAATGTTTTCATTTTATGCTATCTTTATTGTTTTATATGAATAATGAGGCAAAGATACAGAATTTTATTCTTATTTATACTTGGTCTAAATTATTATCTGGTTTCATGCATCAATGATGAAACTTCACATAGATCCGGCCCGGAGGCTGGTTCCAAGAGCGAAAACATGACAAAAGAAATCGAAATCGGAAGCAAGGCGCCTGAGTTTTCGCTTCCCGACCAGCGTGGCAAACGGGTTAATCTGTCCGACTACCTGGGTAAGTCTAACCTAGTGGTTTATTTTTACCCCAAGGATGAATCGTATGGATGCACAAAGGAGGCCTGCAGTTTTCGTGATAATTATGAAGTTTTCAAAGAGGCCGGCGCGGAAGTGATCGGGATCAGTTCCGACGATATTTCGTCACACCAGGCTTTTGCAGCCAATCACAAACTCCCCTTCATCCTGCTTTCAGACAAAGGCCGGATGGTGGCTGATAAATATGGTGTTGGCAAATCACTGGGGGTGCTGCCAGGCCGTGTTACCTTTGTCATCGACAAACAGGGAATTATCCACATGATATTTTCCTCTCAGCTGAATTTCGAGAAGCACATCAGTGAAGCGATTGAAACGCTCAAAAAACTTCCATAGCAAGAAAAACGTGATGCGTGACGCGTGACGCGTGACAAAGAAAACGTGATGCATGACACGTGAGGATTTTACCTGTCAGGAATTCCCGGGCCAAAATTCATTTTTGGCCTTTTTTTGCTCTGAGGCTGTTATTGCACAATAATCTTTTTCGCTGAAAAATGCCGGTCTTTACCATCGCTGATCCTGAGGAGGTAGATGCCCGGGAATAAATTTCCTCGCAGAATCTTGAATTCATTGCATCTTCCGGGGTATCCCTGCTGAACAATCTGCCCGGTGAGATCAAGTAACCGGTAGGTCACCCGGTCGTATACCTGGTCAAGGGAGACCCGGACATTCGCTGTCGATGGATTGGGCACCACCCTGACCCGTGAATGCCTGCCCATGTCCTCTTCAATGCCGGATCCCAGGTCGATTGAATAGATCCTGATCTGATCAATCATCCATCCCTCTTTATTATTTTGAATATTGTCGGAGACAAAGTTAAACCTGATGATCATGGTGTCGGGAGGAAAGAAGTTCCCATGTTTCACCGGGAGGTCGTACCAGGCCATACAGGAATGAACCCAGCCGTTTGATTTGCCGGAATATCCATGTTCGCCATTGAACAGGGTATCGCCCGAAGCATATAAATTATCGTTTCCCCACATCCCCCAGTTTCTCGCAGGAGATGCGAAAAAATATATTTGTGATATCGTATCATCAAGGATGTTTGACCATGTTTGACCATAATCCCAGGAAACAGTGATAAATCCTCCATCCTGAAGCGTGTCGGTATCATATTTATGACGGAAGTCAATAAACATGTCAAAGATGTAATTCCAGCCCGTATTGAATGGCCCGATATACAGATCGAATGCAGATTGGTTATTCACCGGATAAAAATTTACGGTGTCAGTCACCATGGCATTGGGGATGGTATAGGCCTCGCTGAAAATTGTTTTCTGGGGTTTTCCGATCTGCCAAAGGTTTTGTGTCGATCCCTGAATCGAAATATATTCGCTGGGATCTTCAAAGGTTATTGTTGCCCAGGGGCCAAGGGTGTCGCCAATCCATTTCTCGACCTGGGCCTGCAGGGAGAGTGACAGAAATGAAAGTAGCAGAACTACAATCAATTTTAGCGTTTTCATTCTGAATATATTTAGTGACTAAAATATGAAGTTCTTGTCTTTCTTCAGATCATCTTCGATTCCTTTCGGTGTAAGCAGATTCTTTTTCTCCTTGGGATAAAATGAATCGGGCAGGAGATGAATGTTCATGCTCAGCAGAAGATGGTCCATGATGATGAGCAGCAAGGTTCCTATAAATGGCAATGGAATGAGCATAACGGGCACCATGATCCCGGAACTCCTTAAAATATCTACCGCCTGCTTTTTGAATTTCTTTCGGTCAGCTTTGGAAATTTTTTCCTGTTTGATGTATCTGGTGAGAATGGTAAAAGTCTCGACTGACCCAATCGCCTCTGCCTTTATTCCGGTTGAATACCGGCCGGCTTCATCAAGAAATATCCGGGCATAGTCTGCCACGGCCTCTTTTACCCTGGGCAAGGTAAACAGGGTTAAGAAATGGGTTATGATTTTTTTACGGAGCGCATCCATGGTGATGCAAGATATAAAATTTTAATGAAAATTACATATCGGTTCTACAGGCCGTGGATACCCATTCCGAAAAGTGCATAGTCATATTTCACAGGGTCATGATGATCAAATGAACGCAGGGTTTCTGTGAGCTCCAGTACAGCCCTCCAGTCGTTTTGGTGGCGGCAGAGAAGTCCCAGGTCACGCGCAACACGTCCGACATGGATATCCAGGGGACAAGCCAATCCTGCAGGCTTTATCGATTGCCAGAGGCCGAAGTCAACGCCCCGGTCGTCCCGACGAACCATCCACCTGAGAAACATGTTGATACGCTTGGCTGCGGATCCGGCCAGGGGATTCGCCAGATGTTTTTCGGACCGTTTCAGGTGTTCCGTTGAAAGAAACACCTCCCGGAACCGGCTGATGGCATGGGCTGCACCATGATCGTTCATGGTAATGAAAAGTGGTTCCATGCTCTGGTAAGTGCGGAAAATGGACTGCAGGGAGGTAATAAAGAAAAGGCAATCCTCTCCGTTGAAGGTACGGTGCACGAACCGGAGAAATGGTCTGAATTCCCGGGGCCTGGCATTCACAAGGAAATCGTATGGAGAACGATCCATCAGCCTGACCAGGTTGAATGCATTCGCCACGATCGATTTCCGATTCCCCCATGAGATGGTAGCAGCCAGGAATCCTGCAATTTCGATGTCCTGTTTCAGTTTGAATTGATGCGGAACGGCGATCGGATCATTGTCAATAAATCCGGGCTGGTTATAGAGATTGTACTTTTCTTCAAGCAGTGAAAACAGATCTGCTTTCGTTAGGATCATGAAGAATCACTTATTAAACCAGTAACCAAAGAAAAAATCGGGCAGGGGAGAGGTGAAAATCCCTTTTTTAATTCACCAGATGGACGGCAGTCAGCAATTCTTTCCCAACTTCAATGGCTTTTTCGTTTTCAGGAATGAGCGCATGATGGCGGGCGGGCAGTGATTTCTCAAGTCCTTTGTGAATATATTCGGGGGCCACCAGGGGTTTTAGTTTAAGAAAACCTCCCAGTACGATCATGTTAAATGTTTTCGATAAGCCACGTTTCCCGGCCTCATCGGCGGCCTCAATTGAATAGATGTTGATATCCCTGCGCTGGGGAAGGTGGGTGATCCCATTTGGATCGTAAATGAGCAATCCTCCCGGTTTAACTGTTTTTTCAAATTTATCCATCGATTGCTGGTTCAGGATAATGGCGGTGTCGTAGGCATTCAGGATGGGGGAACTGATGCGTTCATCGCTGATGATCACAGTCACATTGGCTGTTCCACCGCGCATTTCAGGCCCATAGGACGGCATCCAGCTAACTTCCTTATTTTGCATCACACCCGAATAGGCGAGGATTTTACCCATGGATAAGACTCCCTGGCCACCAAAACCTGCAATGATTATCTCTTCAGTCATTTCGATTTACGATTTACGATTTATGATTTACGATTTGCTACTTTTTATTTCGCTGCCTCGCTACCTCGCTACTTCAATTAATTTTCCATCTACCTTGATATCACCCAGCTGGTAAAATGGAAACATATTTTCTTCCATCCATTTATTTGACTGAACCGGGGTCATTTTCCATCCTGAATTACAGTTGGAAACGATTTCAATAAAACACAAACCCTTATTCTCTTTCTGGAGTTCAGCGGCCTTGCGGAAGGCTTTCTTGGTTCGGCGGACGTTATTGGGTGTATGAACCGATTGACGGGTTACATAATATACTCCCGGGAGATGGGCGATCAGTTCGGTGATTTTGAGCGGATGACCCATCGTTTGAACGTCGCGTCCGTAAGGAGAGGTTGAGGAGCGCATCCCGGGAAGGGTAGTGGGGGCCATCTGCCCTCCGGTCATCCCATAAATGCCGTTGTTAATAAAAATGATGGTGATATTTTCGCCACGGTTGCAGGCATGAATCGTTTCGGCTGTACCGATTGCCGCGAGATCACCATCGCCCTGGTAGGTAAAGACAAAGTGGTCGGGCCACAATCGTTTGATGGCTGTTGCGAGGGCGGGTGCACGTCCGTGGGCGGCACCAAGCATGTCGATGTCGAGAAAGTCGTAGGCCAGTACGGAACATCCAACCGGCGATACCCCGATGGTTTTTTCTACGAGGCCCATCTCTTCAATCACCTCCATAAGAATGCGGTGTGCAGTTCCATGTCCGCATCCGGGGCAATAGCTCAACGGTCGGTCGACCATGAGGTCGGTCTTTTTATAAACGATATTTTCCGGCTTCCGTATTTCGGGTTTTGCGAATTGTTCTTCCATATTTAACCTCCGATAATTTTTTGTTCAAGCGCCCTGACTACTTCATCCGGGGAGGGGATGATCCCTCCGAAACGGCCAAAATGTTCGATTTTCACTTTACAGCCAACCGACAGTTTGACATCCTCAATCATTTGTCCGGCATTCATTTCCACTACCAGGATTCCTTTAACGCGGTTGCCTACATTGGACACCTCTATTGCCGGGAAGGGGTAGAGGGTGATTGGACGGAAAAGACCGACTTTGATGCCCTTTGCCCGGGCCAGATCGGTTGCTTTCTGGCAGATGCGTGCAGAAAGTCCGAAAGCCACAAAAAGATATTCAGCATCTTCGCACTGGATCTCCTCATAAAGCACCTCGTTTTGCTCCATAAGCTTATATTTTGCCTGGAGTTTCAGGTTTACCCGTTCCTGTCCGGCAGGATCGAGGTCGAGCGAAGTGATGATATTGTGGTTGCGGGTTTTTGGCCGGCCGTTTGAAGCCCAGGGGCATTGTTTAATTACCTCTTCATCTGAACGCCGGGGAACCTGGTCGAAAAGAACAACCTTTTCCATCATCTGTCCGATGGCACCATCAGAAAGGATCATAACAGGGGTCCTGTATTCAAAGGCTTTTTCAAATCCAAGTTTCACGTGATCGCACATTTCCTGCACGGAAGCAGGAGCCAGCACCAGCATTTTATAATCGCCATGGCCACCGCCTTTTACGGCCTGGAAGTAATCGGCCTGTGAAGGCTGGATGGTTCCCAGCCCGGGACCACCACGGACAATATTCACGATCACTGCCGGAAGTTCGGCGCCGGCCATATAACTGATTCCTTCCTGCATGAGGCTGATGCCCGGACTGGATGAGGAGGTCAGAACCATTTTACCAGTTCCGGCTCCGCCATAAAGCATATTAATTGCTGCCACTTCACTTTCTGCCTGAAGAACGACCATACCTGTCCTTTCAAATGGCTTTTCGGCCATCAGGTATTCCATCACCTCTGATTGTGGTGTGATAGGGTATCCGAAATATCCGTCACAGCCTGCGCGAATGGCGGCCTCAGCTATGGCTTCGTTGCCCTTCATTAATCTTAATTCACCCATGGAGTATCTTTTTTAAATTTTATGCAATCGCTATTTTGGCACGGTAAACGGTGATTACCCCATCGGGACAAACGAGAGCGCAGTTGGTGCAGCCGGTACATTCGTTATTCACCTTCATCGCAAAATGGTAACCTTTACTGTTCACTTCCTTTGACATTGCGATCACCGCTAAGGGACAGGCAGCAATGCAAACTTCGCAGCCTTTGCAGCGTTCCGTGTTGATCACGATATCACCTATGATTTTAGCCATATGATAGAGGTTATATTGTTAACAAATTAACATATACAAAAATACAGAAAATTGTTTGAACTGACTGCGATCCTGCAGAAGGAATTTAGCTCAAATGAACTAATTTAGAACTGGTTTAAATTCTGACAACTATCTCCGTGCAATTTTGCGGGTAATGCGGCGGAAATACTCTTCGTTGAACCTGGGATCTATTTTCTGATAAAAGGAAATCAGCAAATGGGCCTTTTTACGGATCCGGACGTTGTTATCTACCACTTCCCAGAATTCCTGAGAGCCGGTGAACAGGTTTTGTGCAAAAACATTGATATCCTCTTCGATTGATGCCTGTGAATACTTCGTCAGAAGTCCTTTGTCATAGTATTCAGGATCGAGCTCCATTGAGGCTTCCCCATTCATGATGGCATCGACGCCGCCATTGCCATAAACAAATGCAGGATAGTTGGCAGCCTCCCAGGTATCAGGATTCAGTAATTTCGGGTAAGCCCGCTTCAACACACTTGAAAATTCGTGATGGAAAACCCCTTCAATGTATTCATCCGTAAAACTGGGGTTTGTTTCATTATCGCAAATAAAAACCGTATTTTTTATATTGGTCCCCCCAAAGTCTACCCCATAGAATTTCATTCTTTTAAGGCCGTAAATCCTGTCCAGGTTTTCACGGAGTACTTTGTCGGGGTATTTGGCGAAGGTACGGTTAAGGATGGAGATAAACCGCTGGCGTTCGCTCCGCGCGAGCGGCTCAACCTCAGCGTTGATTTTGGCATTGTACCAGTGCTTTGGAAACATCTGGTCCTGGAGTGTAAAGTAGATCTCCGTGCTGGTCCGTTCATCTACATAGATATCACGGGGATAAGAACTTCCCAGCAATAAAATAACTACCATCAGCAACGGCCAAAATTTCCTCATCCGATCAAGACCCTTTTATTCCGGAACAAAGATTGGAACAATGATCGGGCGGGGCGATCCGCTTTCCGGGTTTTTGCTAACGGAGAAATGTTAACAGAAAACAGATATAATGATCACAAAATGAGGGAGATATGAGTATTATCTGAAGTATAGGTCAATTCCGGATGAAATTTCGTTCCGGTGTTGTTGATAACTCAAAACCTAGGGATGCTGTTCCCTGAATTTCCTCAAACGGGCATCAAGAACCGGCAACTGATCACGTTTTACCAGTGACACGCAGGCGCGGATTCCTTCGATTCGCTCACTGCCGGTTATGCTTAGGGCAATGGCGCTGATGCCATAATAGATCAGCTCTTCAAGCAGTTCTTCACCGGAAAAACCAGGATAGGAAAAGGTAAAATAAAAGCCATCGGCAATGGGCTGGTCTTCATCTTTATCGTATACGATGTTAAAGCCATTGTCAAGAAACATCTTTTTCATGATCCTGGCCTTTTCGCCATATTCCTTAACAACGGAAACAAAATCGTATGTTCCGTCGTTCACCGCTTTGAGCATGGCGGCCAGGGCGTATTGGCTTGAGTGGGCGGTTCCTGCACTCAGGGCATACACGGTTCCATAGATCAGGGCACGACCAACGATATTCGTAGAATAACACCACAACAGGTTTTCCGACTGGGTATTAAAAAGTTTATTCGACACGATCATCAGTCCGATTCGCTGGCCGGCATAACTGAATATTTTGGAACTCGAGATCAGCAGGACGTAGTTATCGGTGTATTTGGCGACGGTAGGCTGGTAAGGAGGCTGACCGGGTTTGGAATAGTCTTTTCTGAAATCCATGGCAAAATAGGCCAGGTCTTCAATGATGATCACATTGTATTTGTTGGCCAGTTCACCAATGATGCTCAACTCTTTATGCGTGAAGCAGATCCATGACGGATTATTGGGGTTAGAATAGAGGATTGAATGAATGTTCCCAATCGAAAGGTAGGATTCTAATTTTTCACGTAACTTATCTCCGCGGTAATTATAAACATCAAAAGTTTCGAAATTAAGTCCGAGTACCCTGTGTTGCTGGTGGTGTACCGGGAAACCCGGGTCGATGAACAGGGTTGTATCTTTTGTCCTGTCGATTTTCGAGAATGTAAGGAATGCGGCAAATCCGCCCTGCATGCTTCCAACGGTCGGGACACAATTGGCCTCATCCACATCAACATCGAGGAAAAGTTTGACAAACCGCGAAGCCTCCTTTTTCAGAACAGGGGTTCCCTCAATATCGGGATAGATAGAAGCTACGCCACGCTGAAGCGCATCAATTTCAGCCTGGACTCCGATCGGGGTTGGTGCAAGACCGGGAACACCCATCTCCATCCTGATGAATTTTTCGCCGGTCTCCTTTTCGATGCCGTTGATTAACCGCTTGATTTCCCGGATGGTTGCCTTACCAATGCTTCGGATTTTACTCTCCTGAAAGTGTCTTTGAACAACTTCAAAGCTGATGGGGGTATCTTTCATATGTGAAGTGCGAATGGTGTATGATTGAATAGAATAACAATGCACAAAATTGCTGAATTATTTTCAAATAACCAACGGTTTCTAAAAAGGTGTTTCACTTCCATTATAACATGTGATTCCATGGGATTCGAACTGGTCTTTGATTTTCTTAAGCTCAGGATTTCCAGGGATTTTAAAATCCGAAGCCCCATATTTTTTCCCCAGGAGGTTGTATTTTTCCCTGCCCAGATGGTGAAGCGGAAGGATGTTGATCTCATTTCGGCCGGTTGAAAGAATAAACCGGGCTGTTTCTTTAATGTTTTCAAAATCGTCATTGAACCCCGGAATCACGGGCAACCTGAAAACCAATCGTCCGGGGAACTCCCTGGCTATCCTGCCTGCATTTTCCACGATCCTGTTAAACGAGGAGTGAATGACAGGTCTGGCCGGTTTACCGTTCGTTACCCCGGCAACCGGGCCTGCGAATTTTATGAATTGATCTTCGTTCAGCGTTTTAAGATCAAAGAAAATCCAGTCAATAAAGGGCAAAGTCCTTTCGTAATTTCCCCAGGGTACGTTGCCGCACGTTTCAATGGCGGTGTGTATGTATCCGTCATAGCAGCGTTTAAGCAGATTGGAGGCAAATTCAGGTTGGGCGAGCGGTTCTCCGCCAGTGAGTGTGATTCCTCCTCCTTCGCCCCAGTAGGGCCGGTCACGAAGAATTCGCACATACAGATCTTCTGCAGAAATGTCATATCCCCCGATGTTCAGGGCTCCTGAACAACAGGCCTCGGCACAATCAAATGTCGTGCATGTCGCGCAAATTCCACGATCAAAAATCAATTGATCACCGTCTCCCGTTTTCAGAATGGAAATGGCCTTATGCGGACAACTGTTTATACATAGTCCGTCGAATGTGCATTTTGATTCCCGGTAAAGTGGTTCCGGCAGGAAGGAGATGCCTTCGGGGTTGGAACACCAGGCACATTCGAGGGAACATCCTTTGAAAAATACAAGCGTACGGCAACCGGGACCATCATGTACCGAAAAGCCCTGGATGTCGAAGATATGCCCACGGGCTAATTTAATTTGTACCATTTGAAATCGGCACATTTGCTGGCAATCATGTCGGGATAGGCCAATGTGATTCCCATGCATTTTCCCAGGTGTTCTTTTTCAGTGGCAAAATGAGAACAAAACTTGCATTTCGCGATTTTTTCCATTTTTTCACAGATAAGACCATCGGGACTTATTTTTTCTTTACTCAGTTTGCAGAGGCCCTGAAAAACGTCGACCGGCAGATAATATTTGCAATCTTTGCAGCTAAACTCTTCCATTTTAAAAATACATTAAAAAATTACGCCATCACTCCATTACGCCATTCCTCTGTCACCTGCTACCCTGTTACTTTTTAAACCTCCTCATACTCCGTCCGGGCAATCACTTCATCCTGAATCTGTTTTCCAAGTTCCACCCAATATTGTGTAAATCCGGCAACACGGACCAGCAGGCTTCTGTACTTATCAGGATCTTCCTGCGCCTGTTTAAGCATACGGGAGTCCACAATGTTGAACTGTACATGGAATCCTCCTTTGCGAAGATAGGCACGGATCAGCTCAAGGAATTTTCGAGATCCTTCACGGCCTTTAACCACCGAGGGATGGATCTTCATGTTGAGCTGTGAATTTTGAGACTGGGCATGGTTCCAGCAGGTAGCGGAATTAAAGAGGGCATAGGGGCCGTTTTTATCTGTTCCCGGGTATGCCGAAACCGAGCCATCGGAAAAAGTTGTGCCGCTGAGGCGTCCATCTGGACTTGCCAGGGTCACGGCTCCCATGGGGCCGTGGGTGGAGACAGAGATCTGGCAGGCATACATGGGTTGATCGTAAAGTGAACGATAATTATGCGTCATGCTGCAAAACCAGTCTTCCCAATCTTTCATAATGCCATCAACGAAAGGATTGTCATTCCCGAACTTAGGGGCATCAAGGCTTTGCCTGTGAATTTTTTTCCAGTTCGTATAATCATCGGTGGGAACCTGATCGATCAAGGAATAGGAACCCGTTTCCTGGGCGGTCTTATACCCGAAATTAGCCAGCAGTGCCTTGCGATATTCATCCAGGGAATAGTTGTGCTCCGTAAAGATATTTTTCTTCAATGAACTGAGTGAATTCACCAGGTTGGCCGTGCCGCAACTTTCGATGTTGAAGGTGGTATTATACCGGCAGCCCATTTGTCCGATATCCTTGCCTTTTGCGAGGCAATCGGGCTTGAGCATGGAGTTAACAAGCGAAGGAGATATTTTTCGCCAGGCATCATGCTGGATGTTATTGGTTAAAGTGAGCACATGGCAGGCCCGGCTGAAATAATCTTTATAAGCCTGCCAAACTTCGTCATAGCTCTCCAGTTTATGTCCATGTGAAGGAAAAACACGCTGCCCTGTGCGCATATCCATTCCATCAAAGAGGGCAACTTCAAGCAGTTTGGGAAGATTGAGAAAATGCACCCCGACACTCGTGGCAGGGGCAGAACCACCCGGTATCCAGTGAATTTCATTGTCAAGTTCCAGTGGCATCCAGCTCCCGGGCGATGATTCGAGGCACCCTCCGATTGCCCAGGCACGGGCCTCTTCGAGATCCATTCCTTCATGGCCATAGTTGCCAAGTAAAAATTCAATGGCTACCTGGTTGTTTACCCAGGCCGGATATCCGGTCCCAACCTTGGTGCATTCAACACCTTTGAGCAGGAACTCTTCCGGAAGCTTTTCATCATATAAAAGTGAAAGGGTGGGTTGGGGGGTGTCGCAGGTAATGCCGGCTTCAAGGATCAGCATTTCAAGTTCGTTGGTTGCTGAGGTGCCATCTTTCAACAACCCGCCAAGGCACAGATTGTTAAAGGTATTGCCGGAGAGGACTCCACCAACCACTCCCATGGAGGCAAAGCAGTCGATTTCGGTAAATTTGATTCGCATGCACTCGAGCAGTTCCAGGCTTTTTTCCCGGTCAAGTGTGCCATTCTTCATGTCACGCTGCCAGTAAGGGTAGAGAACCTGCCCGACACGTCCGGGTGACAAGCCTGAAATGGCGTCTTCATTCAGGACGGCCACATGAAAGATCCACAGCACCTGCAGCGCATCGTGAAAAGAGCGTGGCGGATTGGAGGAGATCCATTGAAGGCGTTCAGCCATCTCAAGATATTCGGATTTTTGTTTTTCCTCTTTTTCAATGGATGCCAGGAAGAGCGCTTCACCGGCATAGTTTCTTATCCATTGCCTGACTCCCTCAAGCATCAAAATAACAGCCTTGTAAAAATAGAGGCGGTCCATATCGGGGTAACCTGCCACCTCGGCAATTCCTTCTTCGCAATTTCTGATGATTCCGTCGATTCCAAACTGCAGCGGATAGTAATAATTCATCACCTCGCGTCCCTGCGGAAGTGTATAGCCTGAGTCGAACATGCAGATCACAGAGCGCATGAGCGCCTCTTTTTCTTTGTATCCGGGGACCATCTGTTCATATTTGTGGCCCACATCATCCACCGATTTGTCTTTCCATTTTCTGGCAACTTCAAGCATGATGGGCATCTCCTCAATGCGCAGACCGAATTTCCCTGCGATCGAGATCACCTTGCCAACGCTTTTGGTAACATTTCCACCGCCTTTACCCATGGTGGTAAATGTGTCGGAAGTAAGTTTACCTGATTCCTGTGCCTCTTTATAAAGGGAATCCTCGGCAGCCATAAAAAAGGCTTCAGAGAGCCATGGCATCGGATAGGAACCCCGGAGGAAGGAGGCTTTCCCCATGGACAGTAATTCTCCGGGATAAATTACCGGGGTCAGGTGTTCAAAGCCCGATTTCATCGCTTCGGCCCGCCTGATAATGGGGATTTCCCCTTCAAGCTCTTCCCAGCGCCGGGTGTACCAATAGGGGAACTCCATGGAAACTGAGGACTTAGTTTCAAAATAGAGCTCCCTGGCTTCATGCGCACGCGGGGTTGGCTGCCGTTTTCCTTCACGTGCAGTTACTTCATTTCCCGGCTCGGAGCCGTAATAGTTAATGTGGGAATGGATATCGGTATTCATAGGAAACAGATTCTGGATCAGTATTTTGGTTCACAAAGTTAAATATTCTTTTCCGACTAATCAAACAGCTGTTTCAGAGTCGTTTCATTTGCATCATACTGGCCATGGATAGGAGGATACCGAGTATAACACTATATACGGCAGCAACCAGGATCCGGTAACCTTCAGGGAGCATGAAATTAAGGGTTTGAGCCGGGATCCAGAAAATCGGAATGGTTCTTTTGATTACAAAATTCCAGAATGTAAGCCAGTCCCCATCCTGGATATACCTGCCGACCGGGATCGGGGTGAAAAAACCTTTCAAAGTACCTGAGGTATTCAGGATGTGCATGTCGGTGATCTTGTGAAAGGCCATGAAAACAGGGGCGAACAGGAGGTTCAGGGAGGTTCCGACAGCAAAGGCGGCGAGGAGCTTTATTCCGCTGAAGCCTGGTTGCCTGAGTATATCGGCCGGATTGGCCGTTGGAAATGAGACGCCCAGGGTTTTTAGCACAACCGGGGCCCCTTCACCGAAAATTACAAATGCAACTTTAATGGTTATCCCCAGGAAACCCCAGACAAGGGCGCGTGGGAGAATGCCAAATCCTTTTTTATTATAGGAGCCAGTGCGGATTCTCAGTCCGAGGCATTCGCCCAGGGTAGCCAGGATGGCGAATTTAATGAAACTCAGGAGGTACGAATGAGCCGCATTTAACTCCCCATAGGCTTTCAGAACATCAGGAAAAATAAAAAAGGGAAGCAAACACAAAACGATCACTCCCAAGACTGCAATATCGGATTTCTTCATAAAGTGAGGGAGTGATTTGTGGAGGATTATCAGTTAAATGCCGGGTCGGCGGGGAAGTTGGCCCAAATGGCATAATCCTTCCCCATGTTTTTCAGGTAGTTACTCCATAGGTTTTCGGGATGGGCCGTGATAACCTCTTTCACGGTTGCCTGTGAAAGCACCCACGACTTTTCTTTCAGTTCACGGTCAAGCTGATTGGGAGACCATCCGGAGTACCCGATATAAAAACGGATTGCATCGGGCGACAGGCTTTTGTGTTTTATCATGTTTTTGATGATGTCCAGGTCGCCGCCCCAATAGAGACCTTGCATAATCGGAACACTGTTCTCGATTTCTGAATGGGTATGAATGAAAAAAATGGAGTCTGTTTTCACAGGTCCACCGAGATAGACAGGCATGTTAAATCCGGAAAAACCCTGGATGAAATCCTTTAGCCGTGCTTCAATCGGTTTGTTGATGATCACTCCGAATGTGCCATCCTCATTGTGTTCAGCCAGCAGGATCACCGATTGACGGAAATAGAAATCGCGCAGTGACGGCTCAGAGATGAGAATGCTTCCCTGTTTGGGTTTGATGCGTGGTTTTTCCATGGTGTTTGCGCAATTTTATTACTTTTGTGACGGGCGCCCCCGACAAATATAATACCAATTCATGGCACGGTCAAGCAGGCAATCAATATTTATTGAATTACGACAAAAATATCCATTCTTTGTCTTTGAAAAACAGGAGTACGACCTGAATTCAGAGGGTCTTTCTGTCCGTTATACCTTTAACCTGGCTGACCAATACCAATTTTGTCCGTCACTCTTCATACCAAGGAAATCTTTTTTTTTACCGGATAAGGAGCTTTCAGGCAAACTCGACAACATCATCTTCAACCTCGGCATGATAGAATTAATCAGCTACTGGAAGGCTGCCTGTCCCCCGACAGTGATCATAAAGCCCTTTGCACTTCACCCTGATCAGATTGCCTGGTGGAAAAATCTTTACTTTCATGGCCTTGGTGAATTTTTTTACCTGAATTCGCTGGATGTTACCAAGGAGCGCTTTATGAGCATGGAGGTTCAATCTGAAAAATCACTGTTACCGGGAAAATATATCCTAGATGAGGCTGTGATAATCCCGGTGGGCGGGGGCAAGGATTCGGCTGTAACCCTCGGGTTACTCGGTTCAAGGCCGGGAAGTATCCCATTGATCATGAATCCGAGAGGTGCCAGTCTTGAAACCATAGCGGTTAATGGGTTTTCATCCAGCCAGTTTATTGAAATCCAGCGCACAATCGACCCTGCCTTACTGAAATTAAATGATGAGGGATTTCTCAATGGCCATACTCCTTTCTCTGCACTTCTGGCATTTGTGACGGTTCTTTCCGCCATTGTGACAGGTCACCGTCATATTGCCCTCTCGAATGAATCGAGTGCCAATGAAGCAACCATCGAAGGAACCGAAATCAACCATCAATATTCAAAATCACTGGGGTTCGAGTCGGATTTTCGCGGTTATGTGAGGCGGTGGATCTGTGAAGAAATCAATTATTTCAGTTTTCTCCGGCCACTGAATGAATTGCAGATAGCCGGGTTGTTCTCACGCTTTTCGCAGTATCACCCGGTTTTCAAAAGCTGCAATGCCGGAAGCAAGACTGATTCATGGTGCGGACATTGTGCCAAGTGCCTCTTCACCTACATTATATTATCTCCGTTCATGGAAGAAGCGCAACTGGATGCCATCTTTGGAAAAAATCTTTTTGCGGATGAATCGTTGAAAACCTTTTTTAACCAGCTTACCGGGCTCGCCCCTGAGAAACCTTTCGATTGTGTTGGAACCACCAGGGAGGTAAACCTGGCATTGTGTGAATCAATCAGGCATCGCGATGAGGCCGGGATGCCGGTGTTGCTATGCTATTACAGGAATTCCCCCGCATTCATCCGGTACGGGCAGGCAGATTTTGCCACTGAACTTTTCGGGTTATCTCCGGACCATAATTTAAGTCCGGAATTTAAAACGATACTGGAGGATGGGATCAGATATTAAAACTGATAAGCAGTAGAAAATTAAAAGACAGCACTTTTCATGATTGAATTGATCCGACAGCAGTTTGCCAGTAAATCGATTGTACTCCTGGGATTTGGCCGCGAGGGGCAGTCAAGCTATTCACTGCTGAGAAAGGCTTTCCCTGAAAAGCCCCTTGCCATTGCGGATGCGAATACAGATGTAGGTGAAAATCCTTTGATCAAAGAGGATAAGAATCTCAGGTTATTGTCCGGGAAGGATTACCTGGATAGGCTCATTGATTTTGATGTGATATTCAGGTCGCCGGGAATTCCCGTGTGGAACCTTGATTTCCCAAGGGAAAAAATCACCTCACAAACTGAATTGTTTCTGCAATGTTATTCAAAGCAGGTCATTGGCATCACAGGGACCAAGGGGAAAAGCACGACATCAAGCCTGATTCATCATATATTCAGGACGGCCGGCCTGGATACTTTGCTGGCAGGGAATATTGGGAACCCGGTATTTCATTTTACCGACCTGATCACAGAGAAGACCAGGATCGTCCTCGAACTTTCATCACATCAGCTGGAATACATCAGGGTTTCGCCGCATGTTGCGGTACTGCTGAACCTGTTCCAGGAACATCTTGACGCCTATGCCGGGTATGAAGAATACCAGCAAGCCAAGGTGAACATTGCCAAATATCAGCAACCCGGGGATTACTTGATTTTTAGCAGGGAAGATTCCCTTGTTTCCAGGCATATCAAACAATATGAATCCTTGCGCCGCAGCTTTCCTTTTTCTATGGAGCAAACGCTATCACCGGGTGGTTTTATGCAGGATGGGTGGATCTGTTTTTCGGACGGCACGGAGGTTACAAAGGTGTGGAAAGTTCACCAGGACCGGTTCCTGCGTGGTGAACACAATCTCCGGAACATCATGGCGGCTGTGAACGTTTCAATGATCAGCGGCATTGAGCCTGAAATGATCGAAGAGGGAATTGCGACTTTTAAGGGGCTGGATCACCGGCTGGAATATGTCGGGGAATTCAGGAAAATCCATTTCTACAACGATTCCATCGCTACGATTCCTGAAGCATGCATGGCTGCCGTGAAGGCCATTCCCAAAGTGGATACCCTGATTGCGGGAGGCTTCGACCGTGGCATTGATTATAATGAACTGGCCGGTTTTTTAAACCAGTCAAAGGTGAGTAACCTGATTTTACTCGGAGATGCAGGAAAACGGATTGGGGAGCTTCTCAGAAAGATGCAAAGCACCGGAAAGAAGATTTTTTTTATAAACAGGTTTGACGATTTCCTCCCGATCGCTTTCAGGGAAACCTGCGAGGGATGCGTTTGCCTTTTATCGCCAGCAGCTGCCAGTTATGACGAGTTTAAAAATTTTGAAGAGCGCGGAAAACGGTTCAGGGAACTGGTGAAAAGTGAAGTAGAAAATTAGGTGAATAATGCAACTCTTTGATTAACAATAAAATTGTTGTATGAAAAAAAAGTCAGGCTCATTTTTGTTCTTTTTGCTATTTACTGCCGGTCAGTTGGCTGCCCAACAAGTTGAATTTCAGAACCTGGTTAATGGTTATATTAAGAAGTACAAAGATATCGCCATGAAGGAGATGATGGTTTACCGAATTCCGGCGAGCATCACCCTGGCTCAGGGAATCCTGGAGTCGAATGTAGGTCGCAGCCAGCTTGCCACGCAGGCAAATAACCATTTTGGGATCAAATGCCACAAAGAGTGGTTTGGCAAAACTTTTTACCAGGATGATGATAAGCCAAATGAGTGCTTCAGGAAATACGACAATCCCATTGAATCGTACCGAGACCATTCCTATTTCCTGACGCAGCGGGATCGTTACAAAGATTTGTTCGACTTAGATGCAAATGATTACAGAGGTTGGGCCAATGGGTTACAAGCTGCAGGGTATGCAACGAGTCCCACCTATGCTTCAAGGTTGATCCAGACCATTGAAACTTACTCGTTGTTCCTGTTTGATAATGCCAATTTCATGACGGCCTTTGGTGATACCCTCGCTGATCTTGATAATCCTTCGAAACAGGCCTGGCTCCGACAATTCATTGTGATTAAATCGGGCCCGAACAACAGGAGTATTTTTGAAAATAACCGGTTACAGATGACCATTGCACGCAAGGATGATAATGTATACCTGCTTGCCCGAGATTTTGACATTTCCGTTAACAGTCTGCTGGACTACAATGACCTGCCCCGTGCAACGGCCCTCCGACCGGGTCAGATCGTATATCTTGAAAGCAAGCGTCGCAAGGCCGCAGCCGAAAGCCATCTTGTTCAAAGGGGGGAAACACTCTACACCATTTCCCAGCTTTATGGAATCAAGCTGAAAATGCTGTACAAACGCAATGATCTTCCTGAGGGAGTTGAGCCTTCAGCAGGAATGGTGCTGAGGTTAAGGTAACCGGTAGTTTTTCAGAAATTTCCCGGCGCCCACCACCAGGTTCATTTGTCGGGCATTTTCAAGGTATCCGACATCGAAGGGCGTATTCCCGCGAATGCCAGATTCAAGTTCGATGCACCCTTTATCGTCAAACAAATACAGTTCGTTTGTTTCGGGAACAACAAAACCAATAAGAGCCTTCTTGTCATGACCATGCAAAAGGAATGGAGAACTGGTCATATCCCTGCGAAAGGCATAGGAGTATACCAGCTTATAGTTGCGGTCATAATAAAAGATTTTATTCCGGTCGGTAAAAATAAACTCTGACTGATTATTCCCGATGATGTCTTCGTAAAAGAAATGGTGCGTAGGAGAAAACAGGTTCAGCGTGACTTCGGTAGTCCGGCCATTTGCCTGCAGGAAGATTACCTTACCACCAGGATCGGTGGTTAAAAGCGGTCCTTTTTTATTGGTTTTATTCAAATAGAATCCGGAAGCGGGTGCGTGTTTAAAATTCGGGCCCGGGGTTATCTTCGGTTGGCCACTGGGGTCAACAATCATTGCAGACCCACCAACGCCTGAGATCACGATGTACCTGCTTACTCCTGCCTTGTATACAGATATCGGATCAAGAATCTCTTCATTCATTTTTGGCCTTTTCCAATTGATCACCGATTTGCCATCAAGTGTAAAACAATAAATACGGTTATCCTGAAAAGCGATCAGAATGGTATAATTTTCATTGTTGTCCCAGTCTGCAACTGTTAACCCATTGGTTGCATTGAGTGGGAATCGCATCGGAAACTGATCGGCAAACTGTCCATCGGCCTTGAGCAGGTAAAGATGTGTATCCGTGTTGAAAAGCAGGAACAGCGAATCGCTTCCTTTAAGATGAATGGGATGAATGTCACCCATCAGTTTGCCCATGATGTGCAGCTTCCAGGAGATATGTCCGCCTGCGGTGACCATATACATATTGTTTGCGATATCACACACAACCACTGCATTGTCCCCACTCCCTGAGAGCTGAATGATTTTAGGTTGACCGACCACCGTAGTGTCGAGCTTTGTCTGCCATTGCATCGGACCCTCTTTGTCAATATTCGGGTTATACCGCAGAAAAAAGCTGGAGTAGAAACCGCTCCCCGTGCTGCTGTATTGAAAAGCTACGGATTCGAATTTTCTCAAACTATCCGTTACCGGGTTGATCTGGTCGGAGAGGTCTTTGTTCAGCATGCCCTTGAGGGAATGGATTGCATCGCGTGTATTGAAATAGCAGAATACATTGGATTTTTCGGACAGGGTTGCGTCAAAATCAACGTAAGCTTTATCCTTGATGAGTGTGGAATTTTCAGACACTGCTTCAATAACCATTTGAAGGTCGCCTGGCTGTGCAGCAAAAATCACATATCCCTTGAGAAAGGTGAAGCATTTAACATCGAATTTTCCGAAAAGTTCTCCGAACAGGGCTGGCAGAAAGCCAGGGAGTGCCATCTTATAGATTTTATGGCCCCTCGGTCCCACCGAATCTGTTTTTATACCCAACGTATCAGCGAGTGCAAAAAGAGAGGATTTTGTTTCTAAAGTGTCAAGGGAATTGAAGGCCATGAAGGGGACATCGGCATTTTCTTTGGGGTCATTCATCACAAACAGGCATGCTTCATTTCCGATCCAGGGGAGAAAATATTCACCGATATTCAACCCGTACTGATCGATGAGGGTTTGGGCGGTATTTTGCTCACCTGTGAAATTTTCATCGCGTGGCGTGCGATTCTGAAAACGCTGGCAGAAGCGTGAAGGATTACTCCATCCATAGGCTGTAAAGTAGAGCGTTTTAGCTGGAATAATCGCAACGATCTCCTTTTTTTGGGGCTTCTGGTCGGCAAAGAGTGCCAGGTATTGCTGACTGCTGTCGGAGGCCACCGTAATGCCGTTGAATAACAGTTCATCTTTCTTAATGATCAGGTCGAGGCCGCTCCAGTCGGCGAAATTCGAGAACTTCAACAGATCGGGAAGCATCTCATCGCGTGTTATTTTCGATAGGACCAGGGAGAAAAAACGGTAGTTAACATAGATGTTGGCGTCTACCTTTTTTCCGGTTGTGGCTTCTACCTTCCTGAATCCTGAGGATGTTGCCATGGGTGTATTTAAGGAAAGACGGTCAATGGCACGTTTGACCAGGTCGGCGTGAAAACTGCCGATAAAAACTCCTTTCAGCACTGCAAAATAAAATGCTTCACGGCTTCCCCTGGACTGGATCCGGTGCAGATTGGTAGTAAAATAAGGTGTTTGAGAAAGAATGGCTTTGCCAGCGCTTATTTCATTAATAAAATCAAGGATATATGATTCAGGATCAGAGCCTGCGACATTTGAGAGATAGAGCGCCCCGAAGTTAGTCCGTCCACTGAGCGTTATGGATATCAGCACGTTATATTGCTGGAATATTTTACTGATTTTTTCATTTTTGAGGCTGGATGAATCAACATAGTTGAGTTCATTCCTTACTGAGTTGATTCCCGGGAAACGGGACAGTGCTTTCCAAAGCAGGTTTGAACGGTTGAGCTCTTCCAGGAGATTGCCGGCCTTATTGAGCTGAATGATCAGGGCCGTATTTCCGGGGATGGCATTAAAAGGGGATTCAGCAGGTCGTTGAAATTTACGGAAAAGCGTATAACCGAGCCACGAAAAGCCAGTTAAAGCTGCCACTACCGCCAGTAAAATCAGAATACTCCTTAATTTTCTCATCCGTGGCTTTCCTTGGAAAAAACCGGCGCAAAGGTAGATAAAAATGAGATTAAAAAATGAGTATGGAAAATTGATTACCCGGACAGGTCAACCGGCAGTTTCATCTGTTCGGTTCCCCTGAAGGTTTTACGGTGATATAAGGTGATTCCATAGGTCGCAATGGCCTCCCGATGAAGTTTGGTCGGATAACCTTTGTTGCAATTCCAGCCATATTCAGGGTGCTTTTCATGGATTCGCAGCATATAATCATCCCGGTAGGTTTTAGCTAGTACTGAAGCAGCCGCGATGGAAAGGAATTTTTCATCACCCTTTATGATGCATTGATGAGGAATATCGGGGTAGGGCTTGAACCGGTTCCCGTCGATCAGCAGCAGCTGAGGTTTTTGACATAATTTTTGGACTGCCAGGTGCATTGCAAGAATGGAGGCATTCAGGATATTGATTTCGTCGATGGTCTGCGCATTTACTTCTGCTACGGCCCATGCGATGGCCCTGGCTTCAATGACCGGCCGGAGCGCGTTCCTCTGTTTTTCGGTCAACTGTTTTGAGTCGGTGAGGATTTCATTGCTGAAATCGCGGGGAAGAACTACTGCAGCGGCAAACACAGGCCCTGCAAGGCATCCCCGCCCTGCTTCATCACATCCGGCTTCGGTGAGCATCTTTGAAAAATGGCCGTACAGCATGACATGTCGCATCAGGTCAATGGTAAATCAGGTTATGAATGAACAGGTTATTAAGCAAGACTCCAAGGAAATAGATCAGCAGAACGATCTCCGCCACCTGTGTTTTTTTAAGATTGGTCAGCATCCCTGTAATAATCATTGTCAAGGCCGGCATTGCAAGCGCAGGATGGAAGATGGCCAACGACCGGGTATAGGTAAAAGAGATTACTGTAAACACCAGTGTCCAAAGGAGCATGCTGGTTTTTGCACGGATTTCGACAGTTTTTTCGGGACCGCTGGAGAAGTAAAAGATGCCCCATATAGCCAGCAAAAGGGTATATCCGCAAAAGATCCAGAAATCGGGGTGAAAAGGGTTTGGGAATACCAGAACCTGCCTGAAGAATGCAGGGTACTCAAGTAATCGGCCCAGCAATTCGTCATTCCAGAAATACCAGGCAGCAAGGTATATGAAGGGTGTTGACAGTCCAATGAGCGACGCTGTCCATACTCTCCAGTTCAAAGCCCTCAAAACGAGAAAACTGATCATCACGAATATGAACCACAATAGAAAAGGGAGGTAAAACAGGCCAGCCATCGACGTGAAAAAACCGGCAGCAAAAATCCGGTCAAGATGATCTGGTTTATTGTATGAAATAAGGAGGTGGTACAGAATCAAAATCATAAAACCCAGGGAAATGTTTATCGGGTTGAGGGTTAGCTGTCCGGGGAGAAAGCTCATGAACACCAGGAAAACAAGTGCCGAGAGGGATGAATTTTTCAACACGAGTTCATGCCTGCTCAGAATGTGTGTAAGCCAATATGCTTCAGCAAGTACAAGTATAAAACCAATGATGGAAGCAAGGGTCGGGTATCCGGATAAAAGTTCAAACAACAATGAATAGAAGGGGGTCGGACCCTCCGGGGCCGGCATCCCGGGTGGGTTTATAAAAGCGCTCAGCCAAAGGCACACCCCAATGATCCCGATTACAAGATACTGGCCAAAGAAGCTGGATTTGAAGAATTTTATAAACACGCTGGCAGGTAAAGGGTTTGATTATTTGGTGACAGGGTAACAGGGTGACAGGGTAACAGGGTGACAAGGTAACAGGGTGACAAGGTAACAGGGTGACAGGGTAACAGGGTGACAAGGTAACAGGGTGACAGGGTAACAGGGTGACAGGGTAACAGGGTGACAGGGTGACAAGGTAATGGAATTAATGGTTTCAGAGATCGAAGCCAATGTCTTTCCGGTATTGCTTCCCCTTAAAATCGATCTTTGCTGCATTTCCATAAGATTTTAAAAGAGCCTCTTTCATGGTTTTTCCATAGGAGGTCACTGCCATGACCCTGCCTCCATTGGCAACAGGCTCACCGGTATCAGGGTTCAATTTGGTTCCTGCGTGGAATACGAGGCTGCCCTCTACCTGTTCCTGTCCTGTGATGACCATTCCTTTTTCATATGTATTGGGATATCCTTGAGCGACCAGCATAACTGTTGCACTTGTCAAAGGGTTGACAGAGATGACTTCTGTTTCCAGGGTTTGATGGGCAACGGCGTTGAATAATCTGACCAGGTCGTTCTGAATACGGGGTATGACCGATTCGGTTTCCGGATCTCCAAGGCGGCAGTTATATTCGATTACAAATGGATTGTTGTCTACTTTTATCAGTCCAAAGAAGATAAAACCTTTATAATCAATTCCATCGGCAAGAAGACCCTTGATTGTGGGCTTGATTACCTGTTGTTCCACCTTGTTCATGAATAGCTCATCGGCAAAGGGAACCGGAGACACGGAGCCCATCCCGCCGGTATTCGGACCGGTATCTGCTTCCCCGATCCTTTTATAATCTTTGGCTTCGGGCAGGAGCTTGTAGTTTTTTCCATCAGTGAGGATAAAAACGGAAAGTTCGATCCCCGGGAGGAATTCTTCGATCACAACTTTCTGCGAGGCGGCACCAAAACGCTCCTCTTCAAGCATCCCGGTAAATTCAAGGGAGGCCTCTTCTATGGTTTTACAGATGATCACCCCTTTCCCTGCAGCCAGTCCGTCGGCTTTGAGTACATAGGGAGGCGCAAGTGACCTCAGGAACTGGAGTCCCAGGGGGATAGCTGAACGGTCGAAAGTTTGATACCTGGCTGTCGGGATCCCATGCCGGATCATGAACTGCTTCGCAAAATCCTTACTGCCTTCGAGCATCGCGGCCTTTTTAACAGGGCCAATGATGGGAATATGTTTTATGTCAGGGTCGGCAAGGAAAAAATCGTGAATGCCGTTTACCAGTGGATCCTCGGGGCCAACCACCACCATGTCGATGTGGTATTCCACCACTGCGGCTTTTATAGCTCCGAAGTCGTTGACTGAAATTGACAGGTTTTTCCCCGACAGGGCAGTCCCGGCATTGCCAGGTGCGATATACAGATTGGTCAGGAGGGGACTTTGAGAGAGTTTCCAGGCCAATGCATGCTCCCGGCCACCTGAGCCCAGCAATAGAATGTCCATAAATAATCAGGATTTAACTGCTTTTTCAATCGATTCCCAAAACCGGTCGGCGGTTTGCTGCCAGGAGAAGAGATCTTTCCGGCGACGGCCACGCATGACCAGTTCTTCCCTGATACTTTCGTACTGGTAGGCTTTGTACAGTGCCTCGGCAATGGATTCGGGATCAAATGGATCAACCAGTATCGCTGCATCTCCGGCCACCTCGGGCATCGAAGTAACATTGGATGTAATGACCGGCACATTGCAGCGGAAAGCCTCCACAATGGGGATTCCAAATCCTTCGAAATAGGAAACATAGGTGAGAGCCAGCGCAGAACCCAGCACGCCGGCAAGTTCATCAATGCTTAAACGACCGGTAAATATTACATCATCTGAAAAGATCATGCGGGTGAAGGCAAAGTCGATGTCGCGGGTCCACCATTTTTTTGCTCCGACAATCAACAGTTTAACCTCAGAGGGGTTTGATTTTTTAAAGAGATCGAAGGCACGGAACAGATTGACGAGGTTTTTCCGGGGGTGGAGGGAGCCGATGAAAACGAAATAGGGGAGCCCATCGGTAAATTCATTACGGACCTTTTCTTTTTCCAGTGCCGTCAGCGGGTGGTAGGCATCGTGTGCCCCGTCGTAAACGACATCGATTTTGTCGGGCGAAACGTGGTACTGCTTTACAATGTCCTCCTTCGAAAATTCAGAAACGGTAGCAATCCTCACCGCTTTTTCGGCATATTTGGGAAAATACTGGCGGTAATAACGGCGGGTCCAGAAAGGAATATCCTGCGGATAATGCTCGAAATTGAGATCATGGAACACCGCCATGGATTTCACCGGTGATTTCAGTGATAAAAAACCATCGGGTGAAAGAAAAAGGTCAGGATTTATCTTTTTAAGCAGTTTAGGCAAAGCCATCTCGAACCAGGTATAATAAAGTACAGGATGGCGGGCATGCGGGTATTGAATGATCGGTGTTATGTTGTCTGAGAATAAAAATTCCGGATCATACTCCCGATCAAAAATGAAATAAAAGTGATGCTCAGGATGTTGCGTCGTGATGCGTTTCAGCGATTCATACGTAAACCAACCTATTCCTTCAAGCCTGTTCTGAATGAGCAGACGCGTATTGACAGCAATGTTCATTAATTTATTTAACTTTGTAGCAAATATCTGAATATTTTTTGAGTTATATTAAAAAGTTCTTACTCCCCGAAACTTTTATTCTTATTTCATGCAACGAAAGTTTCTCACAAACCTGGGCTTACTCCTTTTTCTGAATCTCCTGATAAAACCCGTCTGGATTTTTGGAATCGACCTGAATGTGCAACGCCTTGTGGGTGTCGGTGATTATGGTTTTTATTTTGTCATCCTGAATTTTTCCTTCCTGTTCAATATCATCCTCGATCTTGGCATTACCAACTTCAACAACCGGAACATTGCCCAGCATAATCACCTCTTAAACAAACATTTTTCCGGAATTCTGGTAGTGAAACTATTGCTTGGCCTGGTCTATGTGGTCATTGCTTTTATCATTGCACTGATTCTGCGGTACAGTGCCGATCAGTTCAGGCTGCTCGGATGGCTTGCCCTGAACCAGTTCCTGCTTTCCTTCATTTTATATCTCCGGTCGAACATTTCCGGATTTATGATGTTCAAAACAGACAGTTTTCTCTCGGTTCTCGACAGGCTGCTGATGATCCTCTTCTGCGGGATGTTACTCTGGGGACATGTTATCTCGTCACCTTTTCGTATCGAATGGTTCGTATTTTCCCAAACAGCTGCCTATTCAATCACAGCGGCCCTGGCCTTTGTGATTGTGGTTAAAAAGGCCCATTTTCGCAAATTAAACTGGAACTGGCCTTTTTTTCTGATGATCATGAAGCAGAGTTTACCCTTTGCCTTGCTGGTCCTTCTGATGACCTTTTACAATCGCCTGGATCCCGTTATGCTTGAAAGTCTTTTACCTGAAAAAATGGGAAATGAACAGGCCGGCATTTATGCTTCGGGATTCCGATTGCTTGATGCCGCCAACATGATCGCCTATCTTTTTTCGGTTTTACTTATCCCGATATTTTCAAAGATGATCAAGAAGAGGCAGCCTATTGAACATATGCTGAAACTTTCGTTCACCATCATTATCACCCTGGCGATTATTGTGGCTCTGGGTTCCTTTTTTTACAGCTATGAATTGATTGACCTGCTGTATGATGCCCATATCGAAGCTTCCACACAGGTATTTCAGATTCTTATCCTGGGTTTCATCGCCGTGTCAACCACCTACATTTTCGGCACCCTGCTTACAGCCAATGGAAATCTTAAACAGCTGAATATTATTGCATTGTTTGGACTGCTGATCAACTTTGCCCTTAACTTCCTGCTTATTCCAAGGATGCTGGCCTCAGGATCAGCGGTTTCCAGCCTGGTAACCCAGGTTACCATGGCCGTTCTCCAGGTAATCATGGTTCAACGAATTTTCAGGTTTAAGGTTAATTATCAGTACCTCCTTACACTCATTCTTTTCCTGATCGGCGTGATCTGTTTTAATATATTATCCAAGATATACATTATACACTGGACTTTTTTGCCGGCAGAAAAAGCGTGGATCGGCAACTTTTCCCTGATGCTGGGTGCCTCGGTTTTGCTGGCTGCATTTTTACGGCTCTGGAGTTTCAAATCATTGATAAATATCCTGCGCGAAGGCCGTTGAGCATTTGGGGTTCCCTTGTAACCTCCTGTTGGATTTTACGTATAATTGCCTAACTTTGGCAACAATTCTGATATTTCTCCTATGACCAATGAAATAAAAAAGGCAGAAGATTTCGATTCCTCCAATCTCGTAATCTTTCTTTACAGGTGGCGCAAACCTTTGTTCATTGTGCTGGTGGTGGCTCTAGTGGGGTCGTGGTTTTTTTCCTCCCCCTGGTTTATTACTCCCAAGTATAAATCGACCGTGATCATGTTCCCGGCAAGCAGCAGTTCCATATCCAAATCGCTTCTGAATGAACAATCTGTAAAAGGCCAGGACATTACCGCTTTCGGTGAAGATGACCAGGCTGAGCAATTGCTCCAGATACTGAATTCAAATAAAATCAGGGATCGCATCATGCGGAAATTCAACCTGATGCAACACTATAAAATTGACAGCACCTCTGATTATAAATATTCCAACCTTTTCAAGGAGTACGACAACAACATCACATTCAGGCGTACAGAGTTCATGGCTGTTCAGATATCCGTGTATGATTCTGACCCCCAGGTGGCTGCGGATATTGCGAATACCATTGCCTCCCTCCTTGATTCTGCAAAAAACGATATGATGCGCCAGCGTTCGGTAAAGGGATTCAAGGTAGTGGAGGCTGAATACAACGCAACAAAAGCTGAAAAAGATAAAATCGTTGATTCCCTGATCACACTTGGCGGTCTGGGTGTTAATGATGTAGAATACCAGTCGCAGGTTCTCAACCAGCAGTATGCAATTTCCATTATGAACGGCAACAGGAACGCAGTGGTCGCACTTCAGAAGAAACTTGACATTCTTGGCAAATACGGCGGGATTTACATGGCCCTGAAAAACGCCCTTGAATTTAAAACAGAACAACTTATTCTTTTGGAGACCAAGTACAAGCAAGCCAAGGTTGATGCCGAGGAGAATCTTCCTCAGAAGTTTGTCGTAAGTGATGCTTTTAAAGCAGAACGAAAATCTTACCCAATCCGTTGGCTTATTATTTCAGTTTCAATGGTTTCAGCACTTTTCATGGCGATTATAATCATTATGATCGTAGAGAAAATTTCCGCCTATAATTCACATAAAAAATTTCAGCTCGGACAATCATAATAAAAAATCCAAGGTATGGACAATTTTTTCAACAGTAAAAATATTATAGACATTGTACTAAAATGGAAATTGCAGCTTGTGGTGGTTGTGGTTGCAGCTATGTTGCTTTCCGTTTTATTTTCAAGCCCGATATTTATTACCCCGTTATACAAGTCCAATTGCTTGTTATATCCCTCTAACATATCTCCTTATTCGGATGAAAGCGAAACGGAACAGAGCTTGCAGATATTTCAATCGAGGGACATCCGCGATTCATTGGTAAAAAAGTTTAACCTGGCAAAACACTGGGGGATTGATTCAAGCTACAAGCATTTTGAAAGCACCCTGGTTTGGGAATACAGCCAGCGGGTACGTGTCAATAAAACGCCATTTGAGGCAGTAGAAATCGAAATCTGGGATCAGGATCCGATCATGGCGCGTGATCTCATCAACGCAATGCTCGACGCTTACAATAAGAAGATCAGGGCCATGCACAAAGCAAAATTTGGAGAGGTGGTCCTCAACTATAATTTTATCATGGGCATCAAGAAGGGTTACCTGGATTCTTTGAAAATGAGGGTTGAGGAGCTTGGAACAAAATATGGAATTATGGAATATCAGGCGCAAACGCGTGAAGTGATGCGTGCTTACCTGAACACAGGAGGCGGTTCCGTCCGATCAGCTGAAGCAAAGGTTTTGAAGAAGAACCTGGAAGAAAAGGGGGGTGAAATGCTGATGCTTTCCGAAATGATGCGTTCTGAATCAGGGGCTTTCAGTGCCATGAAGATGGATGCCGACCGGGCCCTGCTTGATTACAACCGTGATTATACCTATGTGAATGTACTGAGCAAACCTTTTGTTGCTGATAAAAAGGCCTATCCGATCCGGTGGATCATCGTAGTATTCAGCACGCTGGCCGCTTTTTTTATGGCCATCCTGATCATTGGCGCCATAGAACGAAGCAAATTCCGCAGCTTCTCAACTGAGAGGAATGAAGGATAAACTGGCAGTCATACGGAGTTACCTTACAGGTGGCAATCAAAAGATTACCATTCTGTATATTCTGAGTGCAATTTTCATCGGGCTGAACTGTTATTTTGTATTCCACGAGATATATTGGTTGCTCTTTCTTCCGGTTTTCCTGGTGATTGTTTATTTTTATTTTTACTCCCTCGATAAAATCCTCCTCCTGATAACCTTGCTGACGCCTGTTGCCATCAACATTACGCAGTTTGAGTTCAACGTTGGCGTTTCAATTCCTTCAGAACCGCTGATGCTGGGTGTATTGTTGTTATTCGTCATCAAGATTTTTTATTCGAATGATCTTGATAAGAGGATTTGGACCCATCCACTGACGATTGTCATAGGATTACAACTGATGTGGATGTTAATAACAAGCATCACCAGTGATTTGCCGATGGTCTCCTTCAAACATTTGCTTGCCCGGCTTTGGTTTGTGATCCCGTTTTACGTTCTTGGAATCCATCTGTTCAGAAAAAGGTCCAATATTAACCTGTTTGTCTGGTTTTATGCCATTTCACTTGTTGGAGTTATCGTCTATACCACATACAATCACTCCCTGTGGGGTTTTGATGAAAAGGCAGGGCACTGGGTCATGGAGCCATTTTATAACGATCATACCGCCTATGGCGCCATTCTTGCCCTCTATATCCCCCTGTTTTGCGGGTTTGCATTCAGTAAGGTGTACTCAAAAACCGTCCGGTTTTTCTCTGTCCTTGTACTGGTCATTCTGGTATCCGCCCTGATATTGTCATTTTGCCGGGCTGCCTGGCTCAGCCTGGCGTTTGCCTTCGGTATTCTTTTCATTATCCTACTTCGCATCAAATTCAAATGGATCATGTTTGTGACGATTATCCTGGGTATCGGATTTTACCTGTTTTCTTTTCAGATCCTCGACCAGCTTGAAAAGAACAGGCAGGGGCCTTCGGCCAATTTTGTTGAGCATTTGCGGTCCATTTCCAATATTTCAACCGACAATTCGAATCTTGAACGGATCAACCGGTGGCAATCAGCTTTGCGAATGTTCTCAGAGAGGCCGCTATTCGGGTTTGGGCCCGGAACATACCAGTTTGAGTATGCTCCATTTCAGCGGTCTGAAGAAAAGACCCTGATAAGTACCAACGCGGGAGATAAGGGAAATGCCCACAGTGAATATATTGGTCCGTTGGCTGAACAGGGATTGCCGGGAATGTTGATCGTCTTTTTACTGGTAGTATCGTTTATTCTGGTTGCCATGCGGGTATACCGGCGATCGGACGAGCCGGAGGTACGCATGCTTATCATGTCACTGATGCTGGCACTTATGACCTATTTCTTCCATGGGCTCATGAATAATTTTCTTGATACGGATAAAGCTTCGGTTCCGGTCTGGGGATTTATGGCCGCAATTGTTGCCCTCGATCTGTACACAAGGGGGAAGGAGATGAAGCGTGAAGAATAACGAATGACGAGTGACGAATGACGAATGCCTTGTCACCCTGTTACCCTGTTACTTTGTTCCCCTGTGACTATTTTGTGCCAGTTGCCTTAGGATAGCCAGTTCGCGCCATTTTTTTCTGGGATCGTCCGCAGGTACTCCCCAATAGGTTTTACCACCTTCGAGTGATTTGTCAACACCGGACATGGCAAGCACCACGGCTTTTTTTCCGATCACAAGATCTTTATTAACAGAAACGCGGGCCCAAAGGATCACATCCTCTTCGATGCGCGTTACACCTGCAATCGCACAGTGAGCTCCGATGAGGCAATTCCGACCCACAAAGGTGTCGTGCCCTATCTGGATGTGGTTGTCAAGTTTGGCTCCTTCTGAAATGATCGTATCTCCTGACACGCCTTTGTCGATGGTGGTGGCAGCGCCGATTTCCACCCGGTCTTCAATGACAACACGACCGCAGGATTCGAGTTTTTTCCAGCCTTCCGGACGACGCTGAAAATAAAATGCATCTGCACCAAGCACAGCTCCGGAGTGGATGATTACCTGGTTGCCGATCACCGTATGGTCGTAGATGGTGGCATTTGCATGGACGATGCAGTTTTTCCCGATCTTAACATGATTCCCGACAAAAGCGCCGGGTTGAATAACGGTTCCTTCACCGATTTCAGCAGTAGGGCTGACGAAGGCAACCGCCTTTTCAAAGGGCCGGAAGCGCATGGCAAGTGACACATAGTCGTCGAAAGGTTTGTCGCTGATGAGCAGCGCTTTTCCTTCAGGACATTCCACCTCCTTGTTGATGATTATCGTGGTGGCATTTGAATTCAGGGCCTTCTCATAATACTTGGGATGATCCACAAATGTCAGATCCCCTGCCTCCACCATGTGAATTTCATTCATTCCTGTTACCAGGAAGTCAGGATTCCCAACCGGCTTTGCGTTGAGTGTGGCTGCAAGTTCTGAGAGGGTAACTGGATTGGGGAATTTCATATGCGTTTACACTTTTACCCGTTCTGAATAATCCCCGGTGCGGGTATCTACTTTGATCGTTTCTCCTTCGCTGATGAAAAGAGGAACCTTCACGATTGCACCGGTTTCGACCGTGCAGTCTTTGAGAGTATTGGTGGCTGTATTGCCGCGCATTCCCGGTTCTGTATAGGTGATTTTCAGGACTACGAATGGAGGCAGTTCACAGGTAAGCGCTGTCTCGGTATCAACGTGAAAAAGGATTTCGACCTCCTGTCCCTCTTTTAAAAACTGTGGGGCATTTATAAGGGACTCCGGAACATAAATTTGTTCAAAAGTTTCGGTATGCATGAAATGGTAATCAGTATTTTCCCTGAACAGATATTGATATTTCCTGCGTTCTACACGGGCAATTTCAAGCTTGGCCCCCGAATCAAAAGTGTTCGCGATCACGCGGCCGTGTTTCAGGCTCTTTAATTTGGTTCTGATAAATGCCGGTCCTTTGCCCGGTTTTACATGTTGAAATTCCACAATGCTGTACAGGTCATTGTTAAATTCGATGACCAGCCCATTTCTTATATCTGCTGTTGTAGCCATAATTAAATATTGATGTATGATTTCTTAGGGGCTGCAAAATTAGTTAAAAATCTTGATTAAATATGTTAATTTTGCGGCTGTTTTGAAAAACGTGGTCTACTCCGGTTGATGAAAAAGCTACTGAAAAGAATTCTTGGCGTGCTGCATATTTCTGTAACCCGTAATCAGAAATACGATGCCTACACCCTGAAAATCATACAACGAACGCTGAAACCGGATTCGAATTGTATTGACATTGGTTGTCATAAGGGTGAAATCCTCGACATCATGATCAAGGGAGCACCAAAGGGCAAAAAGTTTGGTTTTGAACCCATTCCGGTACTCTACCACTTCCTGTCTTCAAAATATCAGGGAGATCCGACTGTGAAAATCAGTCAGGTTGCACTTTACGATAAAACCGGAACTACCACCTTCCAGCACGTGCTTAACGCTCCGGCGTACAGTGGTATCAAAAAACGAAAATATGACGGCAAGCATGTTGAAATCGAACAAATATCGGTGAATACCGACCTGCTTGATCATATCATTCCACCGGATGTTTTCATCGACCTGATGAAAATAGATGTTGAGGGTGCCGAGTTCCAGGTGATGAAAGGAGGTGTTTCCACCCTCAAACGTTGCAGGCCGGTGGTCATTTTCGAATTTGGTTTGGGCGCTGCCGATTTTTATTATTCAAAACCCAATGAGCTGTATGCATTTTTGATTGGGGAATGCGGCATGAAAATTTCCACACTGAAGGGGTACCTGGACAAGGCACCTGAATTATCCGGAGCCCAGTTCAGCAGCATGTTTGAGAAGGGAAGCGAATATTATTTTGTGGGACATCCCTAATTCGTGACGCGTGACGCGAGACGCGTGACAAAAACCACACAGTTACCCTGTTACCCTGTCACCCTGTTACCCTGTTACCTGCTTAAAATCTTCTATCTGCAAGGATTTTTCTGCAAATGCCGACTCGGTTTGATGAAGATTTGAGCAGATGATCACCGTACGGTTCCCGGCAAATTTCCTGATCAGTTCAATGTACCAGCTTATTCCCGCATTGTCAAGGTTCATGGTCGGCTCGTCGAGCAGGATGAGCGGAACATCGCTCATGATGGCGAGGACCAGCTTCACCCGCTGTTTCATCCCGGATGAAAATTGCCGGATCTGCTTGTGTTTCATGGCAGGGAACTCGAGCAGGTCGGTGACGGAAGTGATATCGTATCCCGGCAAATAATTCTTAAAGGAATAATGGAATGCCAGCATTTCCCTGAGTGTAAAGTCCTCGATCAGTTCCATATAGGGGGCAACCAAGGCAAGGTGCTGAAAAATATCATCGCCCGAAATTTGGTGGCCTTTGTGAATGTAGGTTATTTGTCCTGAGGTCGGATGCAGGTTCCCGGCGATGACCTGCAACAAGGTTGACTTACCGGAGCCATTACGACCGAGAATGGCCGATGCTGCATTTTCCTCAAATAAAAAAGTGACATTCCTGAAGATCCATTCCGTATTGAATTTCTTCCCGATATTTTCAAGCTGAATTCTCATAGTAACCGGTTTTCGGCATTGCAGTTCAAACCATCCTGCTTTGGGTTTTATTTATCCCTGAGTTTGGAATAGCCTTTCATGATTCCGCGGCTTGAATTGGCAATAAAGGAAAGGATTTCATCACGTTCGGGCGTCGCCTCCACTCTGGCCTCTATGATTTCTACCGCCTGGGAAACATTATAACCCTTGATAAAAATGATCCGGTAGATTTCCTGGATCTTATTGATCACTTCAGGAGAAAATCCCCTTCTGCGCAAACCAATTGAATTAACGCCCACATAGGAAAGCGGCTCTCTGGCAGCTTTTGTATAGGGGGGGACATCTTTCCCCACACCGGTTCCCCCGGCAATGATGGAATGTGTTCCGATGTGACAAAACTGGTGCACAGGAACCATTCCTCCGATGATTGCCCAGTCATCAACAATCACATGGCCCGCGAGCATGGCTGCATTCGCCATGATAACGTTGTTCCCAACAACACAGTCATGCGCAACATGCACATAGGCCATCAATAAAGTGTTATCACCGATCACTGTTTCATAACTGGCCTTGGTTCCACGGTTGATTGTGGCAAATTCGCGGATGACGACATTGTTGCCAATTTTCACAATGGTATCTTCACCGGCAAACTTCAGGTCCTGAGGAATGGCAGAGATAACGGCTCCCGGGAAAATTTTACAGTTTTTACCAATTCGTGCGCCCTCCATTATGGTCACATTGGATCCGATCCAGGTCCCCTCTTCAATGATGACATTTTTATCGATGGAAACAAAGGGTTCAATGACAACATTGGCTGCCACTTTCGCCTGAGGGTTTACATATGCTAATGGTTGATTCATAATACTTTGCTTATTTTCGCTGAATTTGTGCCATCATCTCGGCTTCCATAACGATTTTATCACCCACGTAAGCAACACCTTTCATGCAGATCAGTCCGCGGCGCATAGGTGCAGTAAGCTGGTTGAAGAAAACGATGGTATCACCGGGCACGACTTTATGGCGGAATTTCACGCTGTCGATCTTCACAAAAAGGGTATTGTAATTCTGTGGATCTTCGACCATGTTAAGGGCCAGGATCCCTCCGGTTTGTGCCATTGCCTCAATCTGGATCACTCCTGGTAATACCGGTTCATCCGGGAAATGGCCAACGAAGAATGTCTCGTTGATCGTCACATTTTTCACCCCCACCACATAATCTTTTCCCATCTCAAGGATTTTATCAATAAAGAGGAAAGGGGGACGGTGGGGAAGGATGTCTTTGATCTGGTTTATGTTGTATAACGGCGTTTTGTTGAGGTCGAACTTCGGTCCCTCTTCGGGTCGGAGCTCCTTTTTCATTTGTTTCTTGATCAGCTTTGCAAACTGCACATTGGAATAATGGCCAGGACGTGTGGCAATGATGTGCCCTTTGATAGGCATTCCAACCAGGGCAAGGTCGCCGATGATGTCGAGCAGTTTGTGGCGGGCTGGTTCGTTGGGGTATTGCAACTCGAGATTGTTCAGGATTCCCTCTTTCAGCACCTCAACCTTGGGTTTATTGAATAAATGAGCCAGGTGGTCGAGCTCGGTACGCGACATATCACGGTCAACGAACACGATGGCATTGCTCAGATCGCCACCTTTTATCAGGTTATTATTTACCAGGTACTCAAGTTCGTGAAGAAATACGAAGGTACGACAGGAGGCAATATCATCTTTAAACTGATCAATCCGGTTCAGGGTGGCATTTTGTGACTGAAGTACCTTTGACTCATAATCAATCATGACCGACACCCTGAATTCTTTGGATGGAATAATCACCATTTCCACCTTTTTTTCAGCATTCGTAAAGGTGATGTTGGAGGTGATTTCAAAATATTTGCGCAGTGCTTTTTGTTCAACAATCCCGACCGACATAATGGCATCTATGTAGTACTTCGAACTGCCATCGAGAATCGGGGTCTCCGACTGGTTCAGTTCGATGAGGGCGTTGTCGATCTGCAGTCCTGCGAGGGCTGCAAGAACATGTTCTACCGTATCGATGCGCACCCCATCCTGCTCAATGCTGGTTCCACGGGAAGTGTCAACCACATGTTCCACATCAGCATCAACCAGTGTTCCTGTATTGAGGTCGACCCTGCGGAATTTATATCCATAATTTTCCGGTGCTGGTTTGAAGGTGATAATAACCTCTTTACCCGTATGCAGACCAACACCTGAAATACTAACTGAATCCTTTATTGTTCTTTGTCTCTCACTCATGCGATTTTTTCAATTGTTTTTCGATGGAGTAAACCTTCCTGACAATTTCATCGAAGTTACGCCAATGGATAAAATTACGTCTAGCTTTGCTTATTTCAATTGCGGGTGCTCCAAGCATCATGGCTCCCTCCTGCGTGATGCTTGCTTCAATTCCCGACCCGGCTCCGATCTTAACATTGTCGGCAATGGTTATGTGTCCGACAATGCCGACCTGCCCGCCAATCATACAGTTTTTTCCTATTTTTGTCGATCCGCTGATCCCTGTTTGAGCTGCAATCACGGTATTCTCACCAATCTCTGCATTGTGCCCGACCTGTATCAGATTATCCAGTTTAACTCCCTGGCGGATAATGGTTGAGCCCAGTGTGGCACGGTCGATGGTGGTATTGGAGCCGATTTCCACATGGTCCTCAAGGATCACATTCCCCAATTGAGGAATTTTCTGGTAATTGCTGCCGGCCACAGGCGCGAAACCGAATCCATCGGAACCAACCACGACCCCTGAATGCAGTGTACAACTATTCCCGATCAGGCAGTCACGGTAAATTCTCACCCCTGGATACATCAGGGCGTTGTCGCCGATGATCACATTATCTCCAATGAAAACCTGCGAATGGATCACCGAGTTTTTACCGATTACCGAGTTTTTACCGATCACTGTAAATTCACCCACCGAAACTTTTTCGCCCAGCTTGGCTGAAGGGGCGATGGAGGCCAGGTTCGACAGTCCGGTCTGGACCGATTTTGACTGATCGAACATCTCAAGCAGCGTTGCAAAGGAGGAGTAGGCATCTTCAACCCGAATGAGTGTGCATGAAATGGGTTGAGAAGCGATAAAATCGGAATTGACCACCACAATTGACGCAGCAGTGGAATAGATAAAGGGTGTATACTTCGGATTGGCCAGAAATGTCAGGGTGCCGGGCTTGCCGTCGTCAATCTTTGAGAGATTGGACACTTTAATTTCGGGGTCACCATCAACGGCCCCTTTCAGAAATCCGGCAATTTGAGCGGCAGTGAATTCCATTAATATTTTTTGGTGAATTTTTGTTTTTCAAAAACAGGGTGCAATTTACCAATTATTTCTTTAGGCCTAAATGAAAATTTTTTAAAAATCAGATTTGCAATACGTTACTTGAAAAGCGATTGACGAAACCGGGCATCCCTGCAGGCCGGTCCTTTAGCTTTTTACTGGATCTCTTTTGGATAGCAAAGAAGGTACTTGCTCACTGTTGTGGGCATTACGGCATTGTTGAGTTGCTCTGAGACTTCGGAGATATCGGTCAGTTCGTTTTTTTTGCCTTTGATCATAATCCGCTCATGACGCGGATTGTAGGCTTTGTTTTCAACCCGGTCGCTCGTGAAATAATAATCAATTTCATCGGGGGCAAGGTGCAGCAATGCGATGGTTTGTTGCCTGATCCGCTCTACATAGTCCGGATCAAAAGGGTTGGTTTGCATTTCTACCCTGAAGAGGTGCCGGTTTACCAGGTTCCTGCACAGGTCCGATAAAATAGGGTCGGGGTGGGATGCCCACACTTTCAGTGATGAAAACACATCAGAATCATCCAGTTGCGCAAAATTTGCCAGCCATTCCGGGTTTGTTTCAAAGTCAACCCGGGTGGGATTATGTTTCAGGAATAATTCGAATGCCGGCGTTGCGAAGAGCGGAATTCCTCTTTCAGCAAGGGTTTTGGCTCGCCTAAGCAGGTTGATCAGCAGCATGTCTGCTGCGATCACGGTTTTGTGAAGGTATACCTGCCAGTACATCAGGCGGCGTGAGATCAGGAACTTTTCGATGGAGTAGATGCCCTTGCCTTCGGCAACCAGTTCGTCATCACACACCGTGAGCATGTTGATGATGCGGTCGTAACTGATCACCCCCTCTGCCACCCCGGTAAAAAAGCTGTCGCGCGCCAGGTAATCGAGCCTGTCCATATCAAGCTGGCTTGAAACCAGTTGATGAAGAAATTTTTTAGGATACCTATCGGTGAAGATTGCATAGGCCAGGTCGAGGGCTCCGTCCGACTGCCGGTTCAGCTCAGCAATGAACAATTTTGAGAGGTCCTCATGGGAGAGATCCTTCACGATGGTTTGCTCCAGGGTATGCGAGAAGGGGCCATGACCGATGTCGTGCAAAAGAATGGCAAGGTTTAGTCCCCGGGCTTCATCGTGGCTTATCTCAATGCCTTTCATGCGTAAAACACCGATGGCCAGCCCCATCAGGTGCATCGCACCAAGGGCATGCTGAAAACGGGTATGCTGGGCCGAAGGATAGGTGTAGTGGGTGAGTCCGAGTTGCTTGATCCTGCGTAATCTCTGGAAGTATGGGTGTTCAATGATATCAAACACCCCGGCATCGGGAATTGTGATAAATCCATATACCGGATCGTTGATATTCTTCTGTTTATTGGTTATGAACAAAATCGCTAAATTTGTTAAATAAATATAAAACAGCGCGTCATGGACAATAAAAGCAAACTTACGACATTTATTTAATCAAACTATAACTATGGATAAGATACCAATTTTGTGGGTGGATGATGAGATCGACCTGTTGAAACCCCACATTATTTTTCTGCAAGAGAAGGGATACGATGTTTCTTCTGTCAATAACGGGCACGATGCACTCGACATTTTAAAGACCAAGCCTTTTGACATTATCTTCCTGGATGAGCAGATGCCCGGTTTATCGGGAATTGAAACCCTCCTGCGGATCAAGGAGAGTTTCCCGTCACTCCCTGTGGTGATGATTACCAAAAGTGAAGAGGAAAGCATCATGGAAGATGCCATCGGTTCGAACATCGCCGATTATCTTATCAAACCGGTAAACCCGAACCAGATACTCCTGTGCCTCAAGAAGAACCTGGAAAACCGAAAACTGGTCAGCGAAAAAACCACCCATCAGTATCAGCAGGAATTCAGGAACATCGGGATGGAAATTTCAAACCGGCTGAATTTCAGCGAATGGGTGGAGGTATATAAAAAAATCACCTATTGGGAGCTGAAACTGAGCCAGTCGACCGACGACGGGATGAACCAGGTGCTCAAGATGCAAAAGGATGAGGCCAACCAGGTGTTCTGTAAATTCATTGAGCGGAATTACCTTGACTGGGTAAACGGAAAGGGCCAGGACAGGCCGGTGCAATCGCACAACGTCATCAAGGAGAAGGTATTTCCCCTGATGCAAGACAACAAACCGACGTTCGTGATCCTGATCGATAACCTCCGGTTTGATCAATGGAAGGTGCTTCAGCCTATCCTGGAGGATTATTTCCGGGTTGAGAAAGAGGAGGTATACTACAGCATCCTCCCGACCGTGACACAGTTTGCAAGGAATTCATTGTTCGCCGGACTTCTTCCGACGGAGATTGAAAAGAAATACCCGAAGTACTGGGTCAATGAAGATGAAGAGGGCCCAAAGAATAATTTCGAAAGTGAATTGATGGGCGAGTTGCTCAAGCGTTACGGCCGCGGCGATGTGAAATATTCCTATTATAAGGTGCTGAACCAGAGTTACGGTAAAAAGCTGGTTGAACTCATGCCGAACCTGATGATCAACAAGCTCAATTTTATTGTTTATAATTTTGTGGACATGCTCTCACATGCCCGCACCGAAATGGAGATGATCCGTGAACTGGCCGATGATGAAAAGGCTTACCGGTCGCTTACGATCAGCTGGTTCCTTCATTCACCCCTGTTTGAAATACTGAAATACCTGGCCGACAAGGATGTGAATGTTGCCATCACCACCGATCATGGTTCAATCCGCGTCGACAACCCGGTAAAGGTGCTCGGCGACAGAAATACCAATACCAACCTGCGCTACAAGACAGGCCGGGCTTTAAAATATGAGCGGAACGAGGTCTTCGAAGTGCGCAACCCGGCCGATATTTACCTTCCGAAAAGCAGTGTAAGTTCTACCTTTGCCTTTTGCCGCAGCAATGACTTCTTCGCCTATCCCAACAATTATAACTACTACGTGAATTATTACAAAAACACGTTTCAGCATGGAGGGATCTCCATGGAGGAGGTGCTGGTGCCGTTTGTTGCATTAAAGCCTAAATAAAAGGTGACAGGGTGACAAGGTGACAAGGTAAGAAGTAACAAAGTAATCCAGTAATGGAGTTAGATCGTGACATGTGACACGTAACGCGTGACGGAATAAATCGTAAATCGTAAATCGTAAATTGGTAAAGGGTCATTTGAAAATCGTTTGTAAATCTGAATCAGAACTGCCGGGAGCAGCCGGAAAACTGCTGGAAACGTTTCCCGGAGCCAGGGTGTTTGCCTTATACGGCAGCATGGGGGCTGGAAAAACCACCTTCATCAAGGCCGTTTGCCATGAATTGGGTGTTACAGATATTGTTCAGAGCCCTACTTTTTCAATTATTAACGAATATAAAACCACCGGCGGAACATCGATATTTCACTTCGATTTTTACCGGATAAAAAAACTTGAAGAGGTCTTTGATATCGGATATGAGGATTATATCTATTCCGGGAATTACTGCTTCCTGGAGTGGCCTGAGATGATTGAATCCCTGCTCCCGGATGATGCCATCCGCATCAACATGAGTGGGGATGATTACAGGATCATAGAATCAGCCTGATGATTTAATCCTGTTCCGGATGTAATTTTTTTCGTACTTTTTTAGTAAAATACAGGGATGCTCCCAATGAAATTGCTGCTAAGAAAAGAAATGCCAATACTCTGTACCCGGTTTCAAGATTTGAAAAATCTACAAAAAAGAGATAGAACCCTGTAAAAAGTACGGTCACAATGGCCATCCACCGGTATTTGATATTTTTCAGGATCAGGCTCATGATAAAATAGAATACTGCGGCGCAGGTCCACGAGAGGGTGACATACTGTTTTGGAACCATGTGATAAAGTGCAAACAGCATTGTAAAGAACAGGATTATCAGGTAGGTGTTACGGATAACATCGGTTTTAAGGGTGAGCCGCTCTTTCTTCCAGTTGATGATCCGCGCAGTGATAAAGGCTGTTATGACAAAAGCAAAATTCACTTTGTCAACCGGCGGATAAAAGGCCATATAGAAAATGATGATGAACAGGAATAACAGGGTGTTCATCACAACGATGATTTTAGAACGGAACCACAAAGCCCATGAGACAACCAGCAGGCTTTGAAGAGCCAGCAGCCATAGTGCGTCAGGAAGTTTTGAATAACCATAGACTGCCACACTCAGGGCCATGAAACTATAAATGGCATAAAATGCCGGGTCGAAAATGCGTGTTGTCCTGTACTTGAGGAAAATCGAATAGAGCAGGCAGAGGCCGGAGATCACTGAAAATATCCAGACATAACTGTTTGCATAATAGGAGGCAACCACAAAAACCAGCACAGCCGAGAACCCAAATCCATTAATGAGGATGGTGGCGGGATAGATGCCTTCAGGTAACCTCCCCTCCTGTTTGATCATTGGGAGAATGGAAAAGATGGCCCCATAAATGAAAAGCGATAACAGGTTGAAAGGATGTGTTGCGAATGCTCCCAGCGGGTTGCCCATGACCGGGTTATTCATCAGCCAGATGCATTGTGAAACATAAACAAGAATCATTGTCACCATCATGGGCTTCCACCAGTAAAACCGGATCACCAGGAACATTGAAAACATGGCGGTAAGGATGATCAGCGGCAGGGAGAACCAGGTCGTATCTGCAAACAACGCCGTGGCCAGTGAAAGTATCAACGCGATGCCGGCCAGTAATTCTGTTTTTTTCCTGATGGCAATATAACACTGTGTCCCGATTACCAACAGCAACAGGAACAACACGATTCCCTTCACCGGAATTACCGGTTGACTGACAAAGAAAAACAGACGGAGGGTGATGTAATAGATCAGCAGGTGTCCGCTGAGATTCAGCATGAAGGAAAGATGTGCAAAGGAATGACGCAGATACCATCCGAGGATAAACACACCGCCGACAGCCGCGTAACCTACAAGGCTTGCAAGCGGTCCGTTCAGGTAATTTCGGGCAAAGTTCGTCAGGAATGCGATTCCAAAGAGCAGCACCAGGCTTCCGAACCATGCAAGTCCGTATTCGAAGATGTTCGATTCGATCAGGCCCTTGTCGACCAGGGGTTTATTCTGATCTTCATCAACGTTCTGTTCAGCGTGATACCGGGCCGGCTGAGCCGATGTCATTTGCTGAACGGTTTTTTCCAATTGTCCTTCTATCCTGCCAATCCTCACTTCAAGCGCATTCACTTTTTCAAGCAATTCACTGATGCCGGTCGATTGATCATGATTTTCATACGACATATGCTGTCTCCTTATTTAGCCGCCATAGTCCTGATGTAATTTACGATAGACCAGCGGTCATTGTCTTCTGTGATCGTTTTTTTAAAGGATGGCATTTTCCCTTTTCCTTCAGTTATTTGAAAAAAGATTTCTCCGTCAGCCTGACCCTGGAATTTCTTGGTCGAAAAGTCACTGCAGGGAACATCAAGGGTGGCTGCCTTTGGTCCGTCACCCAGGCCGGCAGCACCATGGCATGACTTGCAGTGTTTTGCATACAGGTCTTTCCCGTCGGCCACGCTTGTTTTGCTCACGGTAACCGGATTTTTCGTTGTTTTGAATTTGGCCGGGATATTCCATGCCCCTGCAGTTTGTGCCTGTAGCACGCTGCTGATCGTAAATGCGAGGATCAACCCAAGTGAAACTGCCAATAACCTGATTTGTACTGATTTCATAAAAACCTCCAATTTTTAGTTGTTGTGAATAATTATTGTTTGCCTAAATGTCGTATCCTGAAAACTGAGTAAATAATATACATGTAATGAAACCACACCAGCGAAAGTAAAACGATGAGGGTGTAAACCATCCACAGCGGGGCATTGGTGTCGCCCAATCCGCGCCTGATAACTTTTTCCGGTGGCAAGGGTTTTCCCCAGTTTATGGCGCTGCTGACTTCAACATTTCCATACGATTCGTTGTCTTCAATTTTTGCCACAATGGCAAGGTAACCCAGCTGATTTCCAGGGATCGTGGTTGGAAACTCCAGGCTTGCCGAACCATTGGTCAGGGTTGCCTTCCCAACTTTCAGCAGGCTGAAGGTCCTGGGAACGTAAAACTGGATCTCAAGATCTTCAACCGGAGCCCATTGATCCTCCTTTATGAGTTCTAAAGCTTTTACATTCACCATTTTGACATCTTCCTGCTGAAAAAACGAAAGCTCCATTTTCAGGGGTTTGATGCTTGTTCTTGCTGAGGCTTTGTTATATTTGTCCCTGGGTGAAAAGGATGCTTCAAATGTATAGATCCCCTTATCTCCGCCGGTGGAAAAAATATCAGGAGGAATGGTAAAAGTCGCACTGCCCTTTTCGTTGGTCAGTGATTTCCCCATCTCCTTTTCGGAGTTCCCCTGGATATATTTAAAAGTAACCTCCATGTCCGGAACAGGCAGATACCTGCCTTCAATTTTTGCCTTCAGGGTCGCCGTGAGGTTTTGCACCGAATCAGCATGGTAATACCCGAGTTTTAATACAGTTGGAATGGACTCTCCTTCCTGCGCCATGATCCTGGGTGCCGCAACCATCATGAAAAGAATGATCATCCCTGTGATGGCCGCATCGCTTTTTTTACGCTCCTTGATCACCTTTTTCATCTGTCGTTCAAAAACCAGGTTACGCAGCCTTGAATAATCCTTCTCCTCCCCGGTCCGAACCATGGGGATGATCGGGATGAATTTCGAAAAGAGGTAGAAAAGAAGGATAAACATCGCGATGCCGGCGAAGGTCAGGGTCCATTCAACCCAGGTGGGTGAATAGTGTACAAATTCAGGCCGCAGGTCATGGATCGGCAGCAACGGCGATTCAAGGGTGGGTATGATGATCAGGTATCTTTTCACCCAGAGGGCAAGCACCGCAATGGCAGCGGCCACTGCAATGGAATTGATGTTGCGGAACTTTGGAACAGTCACAATGATGATCGGAACCAGTACACCGATAAAGACGGCAAACACGAACAGGTGCCAGTATTCAGAGGGGTTGAACAGGCGGTACAAAACCTCCATATCCCATTTGATGGAACCATACCAGCTGGTCAGATATTCGCTGAAGGTGAAATAACCGTACAAGGCACCAAGAACGATCATGATGATGCCAAGGTAGTTAAAGTGTATTTTAGTGATTTGAGACTCAAGATGATAGATCTTCCTGAAAATCCACATCACTACGATCAGTACACCTGTTCCCGAATATACGGCGGCAATGACGAAATAGGGGGCAAATATGGTGCTGTGCCAGCCAGGCCTGAGCGTCATTCCAAAGATCCATGCAAGAACAGAGTGCACCAGGATGGCCAGCGGTATGATCACGATCGACAACAAGTCAGTTGAAACATTGAGGATCTCCTTCTGCTTGGTGGTATCCTTGTAGCGCACCGAGAGAAAGCGGTAAATGGGATTCCGCCATGTTGCATTCTTCACCGGATTATCCCTGAGAAGGGCCAGGTCGCGGATCATGGCAAGATAAAGAAAAATGATGCTGCCCGACAGGTAGGTGGCAATGGCAATGACGTCCCAGATGATGGGGGACTGGATCCTTCCAAAGAGCATTAAATTCGGCAAACGGTCAAGACGGCCAATGCACAGCAGGATATAGGTAGGACCGATCATCGTGGAGATCACGGTGATCATCTCGGCCATGCGGATGATGGGCGTTCGCCAGGGTACCCTTAACAGATGAAGGATCCCGGAAATCAAGGCTCCGGCATAACTGATGCCGATGAAAAAGATGAAGTTTACAATGTATAAACCCCATACCACATTGTCGCGCATCCCGGTTACAATATGCCCATCCGCAATCTGGACGTAAAGGGCATAAACGCCAAACCCGATGATCACCAGCAGAAAGGCAATCAGGGCCATGCCTTTTTTACTCATGCTTTCCAGCTGAGGCTTGAATGTTTGCAGGTTCTGTTGTGTTTTATCGTCCTCGTACATATTTCTTTTTTATTCGGTTATGTTTGCTTCCTTTTTATACAGGGCAATCTCCTCTTCGCTCAAATCTTCAAATCCCTCCTTATAATCAAAAGCCCGGTCAACAGCAGGTAAATAATACACGCTTGGCTCGGTTCCAAGCTCTTCCATAAAGCGGTACGCTGCCCGGCTATCGATCATTTCGCTGAACCGAACGGTATCGGTTCCATTCGTGATGGCATCTTCGTTCCTGTCGCCATAATAGAATACCCCGTTTGGGCAGGAGGTAACACAGGAGGGCAGTTCCCCTTTTCGAACCATGTCAGGACAGAAATCACATTTGCTTACAGTCCCGATTTTAGGCGGGTTGCTGGTTTCCGGGGAATAGGTGGCCCTGTTTACCCCTTCAGCTAATTTCGGCTCTTCCCAATTGAACACCCGGGATGAATAGGGGCACGCTGCCATACAGAATTTACATCCGATGCAACGGTCATTGTCAATCAAAACGATGCCATCGCTGCGTTTGAAGGTAGCACCCACGGGGCAAACTTTTACGCATGGCGGATTGTTGCAGTGCAGGCAGGGCTTTGGAAACCAATAGGGAAGCCTCTCAGGCGAATCACGCATCAGGTAAAATTTGATCCATTCCATGTGGGGTGGGAGGTGGTGCATTTTCTGACATCCCTTCAGGCATTTTCTGGCATTTCTGCATTTTGCCAAATCGATCACCATGACCATTTTTTTATCAGGCAATCCTTCGCGTGCTTCGAGATTTCCAGCCGGCTGACAGCATACATGTCCTTTATCGACCTCAACTAATTTTCCTTCAGGGGTAAGCAATTTCATCTTTTCACCGGTTTCTTTGTTTTCTTCTCCGGTGATGGCAGACAAGACGTTACCGCCACTGGCTATAATTGCAGTGGCGCCTGCAGCAATTCCCAACTTCAGGAAATTTCTGCGGTTGGATGAACGACTCTTCATAAGGATTGGGGTTAGGAATTTTTAATCGCAAAGCTACCGTTATATATATATAATGTCTGCAATATGTCCTGTCTGTTTTGCTGCTTTGAACAGGAAATCTTAGGCCTTATATATGGAATTAACGCTTGATTAATGTTGATATATCTCAATTTTGATTACTTTTATGCTCCGATTTGCTTTAATTGATTTCTGATGTCCGAATATTTTGGTAAACCTCAAAAAAAATGTATTGGATGCCAATGCATGTCCCCGCTGTTTTGTTTGCTGAATCCTTCAGAATTGCAGCTGGTTGACGAAAATAAGGTGCAGGTAAATTTCAAGGCGGGAGAGACCATCAAAAAGCAAGGTACCTTTATGTCGCATGTACTTTCAGTGAACAGTGGTCTTGCCAAGCTGTATATTGAGGGAATTGAGGGTCGCTCAGCCATTCTCCGTATTGTGAAGCCTACCAGTTTCATTGGTGGCCCGGGGATCTACTATGACCAGCGGCATCATTTTTCAATTTCAGCCATCCTGGATTCATCGGTATGTTTTATTGATCTTCAGGTTTTTAAGAAAATACTCAACGGCAATCAAAGATTTGCGGAGGAGTTCCTTAAGGATTTCAGCAAGGATGTACTGAATGTTTATAACCGGCTTATCTACCTGACGCAAAAGCAGATGCCGGGAAGAATGGCAGATGCTGTGCTCTACCTGCATGATGAAATTTTTCAGCGGGACAAATTCCCCATGATCCTTTCACGCTTTGACCTGGCTGAACTTTCTGCAATGTCGCGTGAAAGTGCCGTGAAGGTGCTGCGTGATTTCCAGCGGGAAGGGTACCTGCGTATTTCTGATCATGAGATGGAAATTCTGGATCTGGATGCGTTGCATAAAATAAGCCGCGTCGGCTAACCCTGTCACCCTGTCACCTTGTTACCTTGTCACCTTTTTTTGTATCTTCGTGTAAATTTTCTGAACCATGGAAGAACCTCGTCCGGATTATATCCGAATGTCGCCGGTTGAGCGGTTGATGCCACAGGAAGAGATGCTGGAAGTTGCCCGGCAGCGAAGCAGTCTTTTGATCGGCGTTCCCAAAGAAATTTCAACACAGGAAAACCGGGTATCGCTTGTTCCCGACGGGGTTGCGCTCCTTTGCCGGAACGGGCACCAGGTGATGGTGGAGGCGGGAGCCGGGCTCACAGCCCATTTCAGCGACCACGAATACAGTGAGGCCGGGGCGCAGATTGTGTATTCTCCCAGGGAGGTTTATCAGGCTGACATCATCCTGAAGGTAGGACCGGTAACCCGCGAAGAGATGGAATGGCTGCGGCCAAAACAAACCCTGATATCGGCCATCCAGGTTGCCATGCAGTGCGAGGAATATTTTCGGGCGCTGCTCTCGAAAAAAGTAACTGCCCTGGCCTTTGAGACCATCCGCGACAGAACAAAACAGCTGGCCATCATCCGGGCCATGAGTGAAATAGCGGGCAGCACCTCCATATTCATTGCTGCTGAATACCTCGCAGACCTTGAGTTTGGACGCGGCAAGATGTTTGGAGGATTTACCGGGATCACCCCATCCGAAGTTGTCATCATCGGTGCCGGCACGGTGGCTGAATTCGCCGCCCGGTCTGCGATCGGCCTGGGTGCACTGGTCAAGGTTTTCGACAACTCGGTCTATCGTCTGCGCCGCCTGCAGGGAAACCTGGGCATGCGGGTTTTCACCTCGATCCTGCATCCGAAGGTTTTGCTTGAAGCGCTCAGGACGGCCGATGTCCTGATCGGGGCCATTCATGCACACGAAGGCAAAACTCCCTGCATCATCAGTGAAGAGATGATCAAACAGATGAAAGATGGAAGTGTGGCCATCGATGTGAGCATCGATCAGGGCGGATGCTTTGAAACCTCCAGGCCGACAACCCATAAATCGCCGGTTTACAAGGTGCATGGTGTGACCCACTATGCCGTTCCGAACATTCCTTCGAAGGTGCCGCACACGGCAAGCCAGGCATTGAATAACATCATTGTGCCGATCATTCTTGACATCGGTTCTGAAGGTGGCATCGAAAATTTACTTAAACGCGATTATGGCGTGCGTCAGGGGGTATACATATACAATGGAATCCTGACCAACCAGTTCATCAGTAAATCATATAATCTGCCGTTCCAGGATATCAGCCTCCTGATGGCAGCTTTTCATTGACCCATTTGGATCGAACCAGGATGAAGCTATCGAACCGGATTATTACCACCGACCGAACTCCGATCTTTTTCGGGAAGGATGCCCTGGACTTTATTGACCGGTTTCTGAGGTCAATACAACAGGATTCCCATTCAAAACAGGTAACCTCCGGTAATGATGTTTCTTCCCATCCATTTCAGGAAATTTTCATCCTGGTTGATCCGGAAACACGAACGCATTGCCTGCCGTTGTTGCAGGCGAAATCATTGACCCTGGCCGATGCGGCTATCCTGGAAATTCCGGGTGGAGAGGATTCCAAATCCCTCATTCAGGCTGAAAAATTATGGAATGCGCTGTTGGCTGCCGGTGCCGGACGAAATTGTTTGCTGGTAAACCTGGGCGGAGGGGTGGTAAGCGACCTGGGTGGTTTTATCGCAGCCGGGTACAAACGGGGAATCAGCTACATCAACATACCGACCACCCTGATGGGACAGGCCGATGCGGCCATCGGGGGCAAGACAGCCGTAAACCTTGGTCATATAAAAAACCAGGTTGGATTTTTCCATGCTCCAAAAGCGGTTTTCATTTTTCCGGGATTCCTGCATACATTGCCGGAGGCGCATCTCCGGTCGGGATTGGCCGAAATAATCAAGAGCATTCTGATCAGCGATGCCTCCCATTGGCGCAGGCTGGTAAAACATCCTGTCCGAAAGATCCTTCATCTTCCAACCGATGGCCGCCTGTGGCTGAATCTGATTGAAGGTGCCGTGAAATTTAAAAACAGGGTCGTCATGCAGGATTACAGGGAACGGAAACTGCGAAAGGTGCTGAATTTTGGTCATACGGTAGGTCACGCCCTTGAAGGATTTTCACAGTCAGAACCGGGGAAGCAGCTCCTTCACGGGGAAGCCGTGGCAGCGGGCATGAAATGCGCTGCTTTCCTTTCGCATCGGAAAGCCGGTCTTTCCCTGGCCGGCATGGAGGAGATTATCGGTTACCTGGATGATGGATTTTCCTCATACCCGTTGGATGTCAGGGCTAAAGCAGCGATCATGGAACTGATGACCCATGATAAAAAAAACCGGAACGGAGAGGTGATGTTTACACTTATTTCAGAACCCGGCCATCCAAAGATCAACATCGCGTGTGACCGGCAGGATATTTTGGAAGCTCTAACTGTCCTATGAAAACTATTCTGATCAGCAAACCGGACAAAATTTTGAAGGGGAGGATACCGCTGCCTGCATCAAAAAGTATCAGCAACCGATTGCTGATGATCAGGGCAGTAAGCGGAAAGGATTTTCATATCAACAATTTATCCCGGGCCGACGACACCTGGTTGTTGCAGAAGCTGATAGCAACTATTTCAGCCGGTCATGGTCGTAAAAATGTAATGGAGCTTGATTCGGCCAATGCCGGGACGGTGATGCGGTTCCTGACGGCTTGGCTTTCGGCAAAGCCCGGCAAATGGGTGCTGAACGGTTCCGACCGGATGAAGCAGCGCCCCATCGGGATGCTGGCAGAAGCGTTGAAACACCTGGGGGCCTCCATCGAATATCTTTCAAAACCGGGTTATCCCCCGTTGCTCATTACCGGCACTAAACTGACAGGCAGGGAAGTAACGATCGATCCGGGTGTAAGCAGCCAGTTCACAACCGCCCTGCTGTTGATTGCTCCCTATCTTGAGCATGGACTGATCCTTCATCTGAAAGGGGATAAGATATCGACGCCCTATGTTGATATGACCATCCATCTGATGCAGGCTTTCGGAGCCAGGATCAAAGCCGGAAAAACAAGAATCCATGTGGCGCCCGGTTCATATGATCCGGTTGAGTATACCGTTGAATCCGATTGGTCGGCTGCTTCCTACTGGTACGAGGCGGCTGTGTTTGCCGATGAAGTGGAACTCGAGCTTGTCGGGCTTAAGTTTGAGAGCATCCAGGGAGATGCCATATTACCGGCCATCTACCAGAATTTCGGTATCAGAACTGAATTTACATCTACAGGCGTTCGATTGACGAAAGTGAGGAAAAAGATTGATGGTTTCTTTTTTGACTTTACCGACTATCCCGATATTGCCCAATCGGTCATTGTAACATGTGCAGGGCTGGGAATCAGGGGTCGTTTTGAAGGATTGAAAAGCCTTCAGATCAAAGAGACCGACCGGCTGCAAGCACTGAAGAATGAGATTGAAAAGCTGAATCTGAAGGTAACGGCATCCAACAAGGGAGATGATCTGCCCGCACTGGAGATCGGTGCCTCGAAATCGGTTTTCAGGCCCGGTCTGGCTTTTGAAACATATGGCGATCACAGGATGGCGATGACCCTTGCTCCGCTTGCTCTGAAAACAGGGCCACTTAAAATTCACAATCCCGATGTGGTGGAAAAATCCTACCCCGATTTCTGGGAGCATTTAAAAATGACCGGGTTTGAAATAAGATAAACGTTTAAAATATTTCCCCCCGATCGAAAAATCGGATGCCGGGAAACCAAAATATACTAATTTTGGAAATTCTCTGACTTTTAACCTCTTTTCGTGCTAGTTGATATTTTTATCCCCTGTTTTGTTGACCAGGTTTACCCGGATACGGGATTAAACATGGTAAAGATCCTGGAAAAGCTGGATGTAAGCGTAAACTACAATGGCAACCAGACCTGTTGCGGCCAGATGGCGTTCAACAGTGGCGCATGGGACGAAGCGAAGCAAATGGGCGAGAAGTTCCTGAAAGATTTTCCAAATGACCGGCCTATTGTTGGCCCTTCAGCCTCCTGTATTGGATTTGTTCGCAACTATTATGGCTGGCTGTTTCACAACACGGCATACCATCTCGAATATAAACAATTGAAAAAGAATTTGTTCGAGTTCACCGATTTCATGATCAATGAGCTGAAGGTGGATGATGTAGGTGCATCGTTCCCACACATTGTTACCTACCACGATTCATGTGCAGCTTTACGGGAATACCATCTGAAAGATGAGCCCCGACGGTTGCTTGCCAGGGTAAAAGGGCTTGAATTGCGCGAGATGAAGGAGAATGAAGTGTGTTGCGGGTTCGGTGGTACATTTTCAGCGAAATTTGAGGCCATCTCCTCGGCCATGGCCGAACAAAAAGTCAACCGGGCGCTTGAAACCGGGGCCGAATATATTGTTTCGACCGATTCTTCCTGTCTCATGAACCAGCAGGCTTACATTGATAAGCACAACCTTCCGATACAAACCATCCACATCATTGATTTGCTGGCCTCCGGATGGTAGAAATTGTATGTTTACTGATACAGTGACCCTTACCCGATGATCAACGATAAATATACGAAAGTCCTGTCTGCTGAACTCAATGTTGATCAGGGATTTATACAGAATACCATCAATCTTCTGGAGAGTGGCGCTACGATCCCATTCATTGCCCGTTACCGGAAGGAGATGACCGGCTCGATGGATGAAGTGGTCATTGCACAGGTCAGGGACAGGCTTTCACAACTCAAGGACCTGGATTCGCGCAGGGCCGCCATCATCAAATCATTGACCGAACAGGAAAAGCTCACCCCCGAGCTTGAATCATCTGTGGCCAATGCAGCAACCATGGCTGAACTGGTGGATATTTACCTGCCTTACAAACCCAAGCGTAAAACGCGTGCAAGCATGGCCAGGGAAAAGGGTCTGGGCCCGCTGGCCGACATCATCTTTTGCCAGCGATATGATGATGTTGACCACAGGGCTGAGAAATTCGCGGATCCCGAAAAAGGGGTGAATTCGGTTGAAGAGGCCATCCAGGGCGCCAGCGACATCATCGCTGAAACCATCAATGAGGATGCATACGCCCGCAAGCGGATCCGTCACCTGTTTGAAAAGGAATCCCTGATATCATCCAAAGTGCAGAAGGGAAAAAACCAGGATGGAATTAATTTTGAAATGTACTTTGATTACCATGAACCGCTGAGCCGGGCGCCTTCGCACCGTATCCTTGCCATGTTCAGGGGTGAAAGCGAAGGTTTTTTGAACATTTCGGTTGAAGTAAACGATGAAAAGGCTCATGAGATCCTGGAACGAATTTTTATCAAGGGAAATAATGAAGCCTCCCGGCTGGTAAAACTGGCCATGAAAGACTCCTGCAAGCGCCTGCTGTTTCCATCCATCGAAACGGAGATGCGGCAGTGGGCCAAGTTAAAGGCCGACAGGGAAGCCATCAGGGTATTTGCTGAAAACATGCGGCAGCTGCTGCTGGCGCCACCGCTCGGTCAAAAAAATGTGCTGGCCATCGATCCCGGATTCCGCACGGGATGCAAGGTCGTATGCCTTGACCGCCAGGGCAAGCTGGTTCACAATGAGACCATCTATCCGCACCCTCCGCAGAACGAGGTGAAGGAGTCTATCCATAAAATCAAAAGTCTTGTCAATGCTTACAAGATAGAAGCCATCGCCATTGGCAACGGGACAGCCGGACGTGAAACAGAGCGGTTGATACGGGCCATTCCGTTCGACCGGGAGGTCATCGCGCTGGCAGTGAACGAAAGCGGGGCTTCAGTTTACTCAGCTTCGGCTGTTGCCCGCAAGGAATTTCCGGATTATGATGTTACAGTGCGCGGATCAGTTTCGATAGGCCGGCGTTTGATGGATCCATTGGCTGAACTGGTTAAAATTGAGCCAAAATCGATCGGGGTTGGTCAATATCAGCATGATGTGGATCAAACAGCCCTGATGCAAAGCCTGGAAGATACGGTTGTGAGTTGTGTCAATAAGGTAGGCGTAGAGGTCAATACGGCCAGTGAAGAATTGCTGACCTATGTTTCGGGACTGGGGCCTAACCTGGCAAAGAATATCATCACTTACCGCAATGAAAATGGCCCTTTCAAGTCCCGGACTGAATTCAGGAAAGTTACCCGTTTCGGTGATAAGGCCTTTGAACAGTCTGCCGGTTTTCTCAGGATCAGGGATGCAAAAAATCCCCTCGACCGGAGTTCGGTTCACCCCGAAAGTTATCTTGTGGTCGATCAGATGGCCCGGAGAATGGACTGTACGGTGGATGACCTGATGTCGAAGGCTGAACTACGGTCAAAGATCCGGCTGGAGGACTTTATTACCCCTGTCATCGGTATGCCTACCCTCCAGGATATCATGCTTGAACTTGCCAAGCCGGGTCGTGACCCGCGCCAGCAGTTCGAAATGTTTGAATTTGATAAGCACATCCATTCGATCAACGATCTCCGCAAGGGGATGAAGCTATCTGGTATTGTTACAAACATTACCAATTTTGGGGTTTTTGTTGATCTGGGTGTTCACCAGGATGGCCTGGTGCACATCAGTCAGCTTGCCGATCGTTTTGTTAAAGATCCGAATGAGGTGGTGAAGTTAAATCAAAAAGTGAAGGTCGAGGTCCTTGATGTTGATATGGAGCGTAAACGGATCCAGCTGACCATGAAAGGACAGGATACTAAGACTGCGGATTAAACGTTTTAATCATACATCATAAATTGAAAATATAGCATGAAGCGTTCCCTACTCTTTGTCCTGTTCCTGATCATTGCCTGCACACTTCCTTCTCAAAAAGTATTTTCCCAACGGATCCTGGGTGCCGTCAGCGTGGGTATGAACCTGACCCAGGTGGATGGAGATGAATTTTTTGGTTTCAATAAAATCGGGCTGAATGTCGGCCCCATGGTCATCGTTCCCTTTGGTAAAAACAGGAACTGGTCTGTCAGCATGGAATTATTATACACCCAGAAGGGCAGTTACCACAGGGGGGCCACCGATTCGACCTCCTTTAGGCTGCAGCAGGATTATGTTGAAATCCCGCTCCTGATCCATTTTACAGATAAAAAATTAATTTCAGGGGGCGTTGGATTCTCCTATGGTCAAATGGTTTACTATAAAGAGACCAAAAACAATGTCTTCGATTCGTTATTTCAATATCAGACTCCGCTTTCAAACAACGATATATCTGTCATTGCAGATTTGCAGATCCGTTTATGGAGTAAATTGTGGGCCAATCTGCGTTACCAGTATTCAATGAAAAGCAACCGGACTGTCGTGGTGGTAGATCCGAATGTCTATCCCCGGGATCCCCTTACGCGATACCAGTATAACAATGTGATCACCATCCGGCTCACCTGGGTGTTTAACCAGGCAAAGATTGTTAAAAAGCCCAAGCAGGGGAGTGAGAACTAAAAGGGTAACAAGGTGACAAGGTAATTCGTCACTCGTCATTCGTAATTCGTCATTACATCAATCCCAGTTGATGCAGAAACATCAGGGCCAGTCCTGGTTTCAGGGCCAGGGTGAAAACCACGCCAAACAGAGCTCCCCACAAATGGGCATCATGCCCGATGTTATCGCGCCCCCTCTTAGCCATGTAATATTCATATCCTACATATAAGATCCCAAATATAGGGGAGGGAATAGGCAATGGGATGAAAAACAGGAAGATCTTTCCGGTAGGATAGAGGATGATGCTGGCAAATACGACGGCAGCCACAGCCCCGGAGGCCCCTACGGCGTTGTAAAACACATCATTTTTATATTTTCCGAAGGCAGGAATGATGGACAGAATGAGTCCTCCCACATAAAGGAGGATATAGTAAAAACCAGCCTTTCCGGGAAAATAGAATTTGAAATAGGTTTCAACGATCACCCCGAAGGAATAGAGCACCAGCATGTTGATGAAAAGGTGAACATACCCGGCATGCACAAACCCATAGGTGAAAAACCGGTACCAGTGGTTGCTGTGTTTTGCATCATAGGCATTGAACTTCAACTTTGCAAACCACTCCTCATTGCTCAGCGCAAAAACGGATACAACCGCCGTGATGAAAATGATAAAATATGTTATTCCCATAGGAGCTATAAAAGGGAGAAATTACCTGGTTGTTTCTGTTTTCTGATCTTTGGTGAAGTCGATTTCTGAACCCAGCACACTGTGAGGAATGAGGAATACGACCAGCAGAACGATGGATGCAATGATCGGCCACAACCTGTTTTCGCGGTTCTTTTTCATCATCACCAGGGCAATGACCCAGAAGATAAAGGCAAGCAGTGACTTGTTGTCGGTCAGGTCATGTCCGAAGGGCCATCCGGTCCAAAAGGCGTCAAAGGCAAGTTTCTGCATGACCGGACCCAGGATCAGCACCCCGACACCGGTTGTAATTACCGTGAGCCAGGCAAAAAGATAGGTGTTTTTCATCCTGAAAATAACCAGCAGACCGGTCAGTGTTGAGAAGAGCATGCCACAGAATACGAACAAAATATGCGGGAGTAAAACAAACCAGGAGACAAATCCGGTATACCGCAATACGGCAGGGTGGACATTGAGTAAAACATGCTGATCATCTTTGATCAGGGTCACCTGATACATTACTTTTCCGGCGGGGGCCTGATGCGGAAGATACCCGATCAGGGTGTCGCCATGGCGCTGCATGGATTGCGTATGCCAGGTGTCATAACTTTTGAAACGGCGCAGTTTCAGCTCTCCTTTGATGCTTGTATCGGCTGCCACTATTTTGATCGGAGCGTCATCCGGCTTGTCGTACGACCTGATCAATTTGTATTTGACCATTTCCCGGCCAATCTCAGCCTTGCCCCTGATCGGGTAGGTAGGTCCGGTCATTCGCTGGTACATGGCCAAAGCAAGGGTAAAAACGACCGCAAAAAACCAGATCAGAATAGATTTCAAAGATGAACTCATAGAATAAAATTATTTAAAATTATTTTGTCACACGTCACGTGTCACGTGTCACGCTTTTCCCGCGCAAAGATAACTATTTGATCTGATATTTGCACAGCAGATCATATGCAACTTGATGAATGTTTGTCCGGATATTCATCTCAGATAGCTTATGGTTGGATGCATTCGGGTAGACCCGGTTTGACAGGAATACGTACAAAAGGTCATTTTCAGGGTCAGCCCAGATATAGGTACCGGTGAACCCCGAATGACCGAAACTCAGGGAAGATGCCCCTTCGCAGGCAGGCCCGTCGGGAGAAAAGTTTAGCAATGGTTTGTCAAAGCCAAGCCCCCTCCGGTTCCCTTTTTCAGGAAACTGAACGCGCGTGAATTCATGGATGGTGGCGGGCGAAAGGTATTCTTTGCCTCCGTAACTTCCATCCTGCAACAACATCTGGAGGATCACAGCAACATCGGAAGCATCGCTGAAAAGGCCGGCATGACCGGAAACCCCGCCCAGCATGGCAGCTCCCGGATCGTGTACATCGCCCCAGATCAACTGATTGCGGAATTCAGTATCGTATTCCGTAGGAATAATCCGGGAAAGCGGAAACCGGCTCCGTGGATTAAACCCCATGGTGTTCAATCCCAGCGGTTTGTAATAGGTTATCTCCAGGAAACGATCGAACGGCATGCCACTGATGCGTTCAACAACCATCCGTAAAAGGTAAAAGCCGATATCGCTGTACTTGTAATCCCTCGCAGGGCGGAGCGGTGAATCGATCAGGCGACGGATGATCGTATCTGTATAATCCTTCCGGATATAAAGATCATGGGCCACCCGCACCGGGAATGCTTTCGATGAGTCAGACTGGTACATGGCCGGGTCGGGTTTCCCATTCTTCAAGGTTGCCTTATAAAACGGGATCCAGTCCTGCAATCCTGCCTGGTGCGTCATGACATCGCGTATCCGGAGATTGCCTTTGTTGCTTCCTCTGAGCATAGGCAGCCACCTCCCCAGGCTGTCATCGGGTTTGATCTTTCCCTCATCGAATAGCTTCATGACCGCCAGGGTGGTTGCACACACTTTGGTGACCGAGGCCAGATCGTAAATGTCCTGAAGCTTTACGGCCGTAGTGTCTTCATACCTTGGATGTCCGAATGCCTTCTCATAAAAGACCTTCCCGTTTTTGGCCATCAGGATCTGACAGCCCGGATAGGCTCCTGAGGTTACTCCCTGCATTGCAATAGAATCAATGACCTTCAGCGATTCACTTGGTAGCCCGATCTCTTCGGGGAGCACAAATTCCAGCCTGCTCTTATCGGTGATTTCACCTGTTTTAATGGCAAACGGACTGGCTGTGACCGGGAGTTTTCCATCGGCCCCCATCCCGCCGAAAATCACCTCCCCGGCTGCCAGTTCCGTGGCAGGGTTGTCCTGGTAAGCCACCATGATGGCTTCTGCCCTGGAAAGACCAGGGATGCGGCAGAGGGCATAGGGGGTGCCGAAAAGCACCATGATCGTGCGGTTTGTCCGGGCAAGGGTGTCGATGAAGCGGATCATGGAGCGCCTCAGGCCGAATGTATCTGCTGTGTTGCTGGTGATACCATGGATGCCAAGGATCACAATGTCGCTGGTGGAAATTCGTGCTAAAACACTGTCTGAACGCAGTTTTGAAAATGATTTCGGCAGGTTGAAGAGGGCCAGGCTGGCATATTGATTCAGGGTTGTCTGGAAAAGGTTTGGCAGGGAGTCGCCGATTGACAGAACAGCGATTTTCCGGTGGTCGAGGCCGGTGAGGGGGATCATCATCAAATCATTCTTTAAAATGGTCACCGATGCATCGACCATTTCCTGGCGCAGAACCTCCGCGGCACGGGGATTGAGATCGGCAACGAGGTTTTCAAGGGCGATCACCGGTTTTTGCATTAACCCAAGTCTCTGCTTCAGTTCAAGGATCCTCCGGCATTTGTGTTCCAGTGTGTCGTTTGAAAACCACCCGCTGTCGACGGCTGTTTTTATTCCCCTGATGGCCAGTTCCATATCCTGTGGCAGCAGCAGGACGTCATTCCCGGCCTGCAAGGCCTTCAATTCAATTTCACCGGGTTTAAAAAATTTGGTAACACCCTGCATGTCGAGTGCATCCGTGAAGACATAGCCCCGGAACCCCAGTTGTTTTTTTAGTAAATCGGTGATCACACTTTTTGAGAGTGTTGCGGGCGTATTTTTAACTGAATCGAGGCTGGGCACATAAAGATGGCCGATCATCACACCCATTACGCCCGCATTGATCTGGGCCCTGAAGGGAAACAATTCCACCGAATCCAAGCGTTGCCGGCTGTGGTTGATAATGGGAAGATTGAGGTGCGAATCGGTATCCGTATCGCCATGCCCGGGGAAATGTTTGGCTGTGGTCATGATCCCCCCGTCCTGCATTCCTTGCATGTAAAGCAAACTTTTCCGCGTTACATCTTCACGGTTCTCTCCAAAAGACCTGAAACTGATCACAGGATTTTTTGGATTGTTATTGATGTCAGCCACGGGGGCAAAATTGATCTGGATCCCCAGCCTCCTGCAACTCCTGGCAACCATGCGACCCATTGCATAGATCAGGGAGTCGTTGGATATTGCACCAAGTGCCATCTGGCGTGGAAATGAAAAAGCGCTGTCGAGCCTCATTCCCAGTCCCCATTCGGCATCAATCGAAATGAGCATGGGCGTTTGTACCGATTCCTGGAGCCGGTTCGTGAGGATGGCCTGATTTACCGGGGATCCCTTGAAAAAACATAATCCGCCGGGATTGTATTTCCTGACGACCCGGAACAGGCTGTCATTGTATGTCGAGTCTTTCCAGGAATAGGCCCTGATGATACACAGCTGGGCGATCCGTTGTTCAACAGACAATGAGTTATACACTGAATCAACCCAGCTGTTTCCCGTTCCCTTTAGGGCTGGGCGGGACTCCGTATCATGAGTTTTCACAGGATCCGTCGGGGGAATGGATTTCCCCTGGCCCCGGGCCGAAACGGTAAAAAACAGGATCATTAAGCAGCATCCTGCCAGGAACAGGTTCCTCATATCCTTCAATTTCCACTGCCAAATACCTGATGATTGCATTCTCATATTTTGTGTGCCATGGAGGTTTGAAAACGGGTTGCCGGGCCCTCCTGAGCATCACAAATGTGAGAACTTTCATTTTCAGTCTGACATGACCCTTCTCAAATCTTTTCTTTTTTTATCAACATGCATTCCGACCCCTCCCGTTATTGTAATATATTTGTCGTAATTGAAATTACTGTAATTTCAGCATGATCACTTCTCATTTTTAACCATTTAATTACTTCAATGCTATCAATTCCTGAATTAGAAAAAATTGCCGCACAGGTGAGGCGCGACATCATCAGGATGGTTCACGGAGCCTCCTCCGGACATCCCGGCGGCCCCCTGGGTGCAGCCGATTTCCTCGTTGCCCTCTATTTTAAAATTATGAAGCCTGATGCTTCTCATTTTTCCATGGATGGGATAGGAGAGGACATCTTCTTTCTTTCAAACGGACATCTTTCAGCCGGGTGGTACAGTGTACTGGCGCGATATGGTTATTTCGACATGAAGGAGTTGGGCTCCTTTCGCAAACAACATTCCCGGTTGCAGGGCCATCCTGCCACTGCCGAGGGACTTCCCGGGGTGCGTATCAGTTCCGGGTCACTGGGTCAGGGACTGTCGGTTGCCATCGGTGCAGCGCTTGGGAAGAAGATGAACAACGACGAGCACCTTATTTACTGCCTGATGGGAGATGGTGAGTTACAGGAGGGCCAGAACTGGGAGGCGTTGATGTTTGCTGCGGCAAAAAAAGTAGATAACCTCATTGCCGTGATTGATTACAACGGTCAGCAGATTGATGGTCCCAACGAACGTGTTTTACCCCTGGGCGACCTCCAGGCAAAGTTTTCAGCTTTTGGATGGAATGTGATGACCATGTATGGCAATGACATGACCGAGGTGGTGGAGACCCTGAAAAAAGCGCAATGGTATACCGGCCAGGGGCAGCCTGTGATGATCATGATGACGACCCACATGGGATATGGTGTTGATTTCATGCTCGATAATCATGAATGGCATGGCGTGTTCCCAAATGATGATCAAACAAAGAATGCCCTTAAACAGTTGGAGGAGACACTGGGGGACTATTGAGAAAATTTACGATGTACGATGTACGATTTACGAATAACCAGTGACCAATGACCAGTGACCAATGACCAATGATCAATTACCAATTAGGGATGATAAATCAGGGAGAGCAACGCTCTTCACGGATTGGTGTTCAATCGTAAATCGTACATCGTATATCGTACATCGTACATCGTATATCGTACATCGTACATCGTATATCGTAAATCGTACATCGTATATCGTAAATCGTACATCGTATATCGTAAATCGTACATCGTATATCGTAAATTGTCTTTTTCCCATCTTCTTTTTGCTGTCCCTCTCCCTCTCCGGATTTTCCCAGGGGGTGACTGAACAGGGCAAGCCCAAACCGACCACACGCATTTTATTCGTGTTTGACGCCTCTCAGAGCATGTATGGCCGCTGGCAGAGCGACACCAAATTCAACATTGCCGTCAAGCTATTCTCCAACATCCTCGACAGCCTGCGCACCCAGACCAACCTCGAACTGGCTTTGCGGATGTACGGCCACCAGAAGCAATTTCCACCGCAGGATTGCAATGATACCAGGCTGGAGGTGCCCTTTGCCAGGGACAACATCAACAGGATCAAGCATGTTCTGAAAACGATCATTCCCAAAGGAACCACTCCCATCGCCTATGCCCTTTCACAGGCGACCAAGGATTTTCCCCCTTGCGATAATTGCCGGAATGTGGTGATCCTGATAACAGACGGATTGGAAGAATGCGGGGGCGACCCGTGCGCCGTATCCCTCGAACTTCAGAAAAAAGGGATCATGCTGAAACCCTTTATCGTCGGGATCGGAAAGGATTTCCGTGATCAGTTTGAGTGCGTGGGCACCTATTTTGATGCATCCAACGAAAAGGAATTCAGGAATGCGCTGAATGTGATCATCTCACGGACCCTGAACCCCACCAGCATCCAGGTAAACCTGCTTGATGCATATGGCAAGCCGACGGAGACCAACGTCAACATGACCTTTTATGATAATTTTTCAGGCCTGCCCAAATATAATTTCATTCATTCCTTTAATGCCAAAGGGCTTCCCGACACCCTCGACATCGATCCTCTGATTACCTACGATCTGGTGGTACACACCATTCCCCCGGTCCGCAAGGACAGCGTGAAACTGACACCGGGAAAGCACAACATTGTCGGCATCGACGTTCCCCAGGGATTCCTTGCATTCAAAGCTTCCGGGAACAGCACACTGAAGTATCTCCCATGCATCATCCGGAAGAAGGGGGATTCTGAAACCGTCAACGTGCAGCAGTTTGATCAGGTTGAAAAATATCTCACCGGCTCCTATGATGTTGAGATACTTTGCCTGCCAAGGATTACGGTGCATGATGTGGAAATTAAGCAAAGCCATACCACCACGGTCGAAATGCCGCTTCCCGGCATTGCCGTGATCCAGAAATCAACCAATGGGTATGGAAGTCTTTACCTGGAAGATAAAAGCAAGCTTGTGTGGTTATATAACCTGAGGGACAATCCTCAGCTGCAGGAGACACTTTATTTGCAACCGGGAAGCTACCGCGTGGTATTCCGGTCAAAATATTCCAATCAATCATCCTATACCACCGAAAAATCCTTCAGGGTTGAACCCGGACAAACGGTCAATTTGAAATTATATCCGAACTGAAATGACAGAGTATGTAAACCAAGGCTCCAAAGATACCCGGTCGGGTTTTGGCGAAGCCTTACTTGAATTGGGAAGGCAGAATCCCAACGTAGTGGCCTTGTGTGCTGATCTGACGGGATCAATGAAAATGGACGCCTTTGCCGGTGAATTTCCCGGCCGGTTTATCCAGGTCGGGATTGCCGAAGCCAACATGATGGGCATAGCAGCCGGACTGACCATTGGTGGAAAGATCCCATTTACCGGTACCTTCGCCAACTTTTCAACAGGAAGAGTGTATGACCAGATCAGGCAGTCGATCGCCTATTCGAATAAAAATGTGAAGATATGTGCCTCACATGCGGGCGTTACACTGGGAGAGGACGGGGCCACACATCAGATTCTGGAAGACCTCGGGTTGATGAAGATGCTCCCGAACATAACGGTGATCAACCCCTGTGACTTTAACCAGACCAGGGCAGCCACCCTGGCCATTGCAGATCATATCGGGCCGGTATACCTGCGGTTTGGCCGCCCCAAATGGCCCAATTTCACCGCCCCGGGGCAACCCTTTCTCATTGGAAAGGCGGTGATGTTCAACGAAGGTACAGATGTCTCCATCTTTGCGACCGGGCACATGGTCTGGAACGCCCTGCAGGCATGTAAAATACTGGAAGAGCGCGGCATTCATGCGGAACTCATCAACATTCACACCATCAAACCCCTGGATGAAGAGGCCATTCTCACCTCTGTGGCTAAAACAGGATGCGTGGTTTCAGCCGAGGAACATATGAGGAATGGAGGACTGGGCGACAGCATTGCACAACTCCTGGCAAGAAAGCATCCTGCACCCATGGAGATGGTTGCCGTAAATGACCGGTTCGGGGAAAGCGGGAAACCCGAAGATCTGCTGAAAGAATTCGGTCTTGATGTGCCGGATATTGTGGCGGCTGCTGAAAAGGTCATCGCAAGAAGGAAATCGTAAGCGGGTTATCCCATGCGTTTTGTATGGTCATTCCGCGATAAAAGGATAGGAACCTCCCGGTCGACATACAGTGGAACGGTTTCCACAGTCACATTGCTGGTATCGAGACCCAGGGCCCTGACTTCGGATATCCCGAAACGTTTAAAAATGGAATAGAGATCCATCACGAACTGTTCTCTCGGCGGAAAATCAAAATCGTAATTCTGTATGCGGTCGATCACGACAAACCGGAAATCGGCGCTGATCATGTGCTTCCGGAGCGAAGCGTAATGGCTCAGCATGTCAATTTCGTGGTTGTGACTCAACTCTTCCAGCACCTGCCTGAAGAAAAGGTTCACCCTGGGCTGGACCTTAAAACCGATCTTAAAATCCACTTTGATCAGCGTACCCGGGATGATGTGTGTGATCTTGTATTCCAGCACATGGGGTTCATCCAGGATGTCCACGTGGAGCATCCAGTAGAGGTCGGCACGTTTGGGATGTTTGTTCAGGATGGAATAGACGATCTTTGATTCAATATCGGTGACATGATTGGCCTTCGTAAGAAATACCAGGTTGGTGGCATATTTTGGGACAGTCTGGTCCTGGCTGAGGTCTTTGATCACATCAACATAATTGGCAATCCGCAAAAATTCGATAAAGCTGTTTTTTATCCGTCGCCCGCTGAACCACACGTACATGATCAGGAACAGGAATCCGCCCAGGAGCAGGGTAAACCACCCTCCATGCATGAACTTGTTCAGGTTGGCGATCAGGAAGGAGCCTTCGATGGACAGGTATACAATTAAAAATACGATGATTACGTAAATAGGGACCTTTTTATAAAAGAGGTAGATGCTCAGGAGGCTGGTGGTCATCAGCATGGTGATGGTGATCGAAAGGCCATAGGCTGCCTCCATGTTGGAGGAGCGCTGAAAGAAAAGGACAACAAAGAGGCATGAAAAGTAGAGCATCCAGTTGATACTGGAGATATACATCTGCCCCTTGATGTTGGTGGGGTAATTTATCTTGATCTTAGGCCAGAAGTTAAGTGAAATGGCCTCACTGATTAGTGTGTACGATCCGCTGATCAGGGCCTGGCTGGCAATGACGGCAGCCGCAGTGGAGATGATGATCCCAATGATCAGGAACCAGTGGGGCATGATGGCAAAGAATGGATTGGTCCACTCGTAAATGCTGTCGGAGTTGGCTACGATCCAGGCGCCCTGCCCGAAATAATTGAGGAGCAGCATGCTTTTCACATAGACCCAGGTGATGCGGATATTCTTCAGTCCGCAGTGACCAAGATCGGAGTAGAGTGCTTCGGCACCGGTCGTGCAGAGAAATACGGCGCCCATGAGCAGGAATCCCTGGGGATATTGGGTGAGAAAAACATAGGCGTGATGGGGGTCAACTGCTTTCAGGATCGAGGGATTGTGGATGATCTGCGAAAATCCAAGTACGCCAAGCATGGCAAACCAGATGAACATGATGGGACCGAAGGATTCGCCCACCGCCTTGGTCCCGAATTTCTGCACAAAAAAGAGCCCGGTGATGATCACAATGACAATAGGTACAACAGGAATCCGGGGGTTGATGATGCCAAGGCCTTCCACGGCAGATACAATGGTGATGGAGGGGGTGATCACGCCATCGGCCAGCAGGGTGCTCCCGCCGATGATCGCAAAGAAATAGGCCCACTTGGCCCTTTTCCTGATGAGGGCAAACAGGGAGAAGATGCCACCCTCCCCGTTGTTGTCGGCCCGCAGGGTGATGATGATGTATTTTACGGTGGTCTGCAGGGTCAGTGTCCAGAAGATACATGAAAGCCCGCCCATGATAAAGGAGGGGGTGATGGAATCGGCCCCGGCCACAATCGCCTTCATGACATACAGCGGCGATGTTCCGATGTCGCCATAAATGATTCCGAGGGTGATCAGCAGGCCGGCCGCTGAAATTGCCTGACTATGGTTCTTGTTTATAGCACTCCTCATCTGGATGACGGATTAACCCGTGAATAAAAAGTGTGCAAAGGTAATGCTTTATCCCTAAGTAATTTTTTTTCTGCTGATGAACTTTTTGATGAATGCAATGATCATCGGTAACAGGGAGATAAAGATGATGCCAAGAATCACCATGGTGAAGTTGTTTTTCACCAGCGGGATATTCCCGAAAAAAAATCCTGCAAGGCTGAAAGACACAACCCAAAGGATATTTCCCACGATGCTGAAAGAAATGAAACGGAGGTAAGACATAGTGCCCACGCCCGCAACAAAGGGAGCAAAGGTGCGGATGATGGGCATGAACCGTGCTATGATGAGGGTTTTACCGCCATGCTTTTCATAAAAGGCATGGGTTTTATCGAGGTACTCCCGCTTGATGAGCCGGTAGTTCTTTTCATATACGGTCTTGCCCAGCAGTTTGCCAATGGTGTAGTTGGTATTGTCCCCGCCGAAGGCTGCCAGGATTAGCAGGGGGATCAGAAAAATGATACTGAGCGGCTGCCCGTCAAGTGCGGCAACCATCCCGGCAGCGAACAACAACGAATCGCCTGGTAAAAAAGGCGTAACCACCAACCCGGTCTCCATGAAAATGATGACAAACAAAATCAGGTAGGTCCAGGTCCGGTACTCGGTGACCCAGATTTGGAGATGGACATCAATGTGAAGGATGATATCAAGGAAATTTTTAAGCAATTCAATCATAGTGTTTTATTTGAAGATCATCCGGAGGATAAAAAAGAGAGAGCCCGACAGAACAATGGTTACTGGCAGTGTTATCAGCCAGGCGATCAGGATGTTTTTTACAGTCCCCATTCGGAGGTTTTGCCTGCCGCCGCCTGCCACCATGGCGCCTGCGATCCCCGATGATAACACATGGGTGGTACTGACAGGAAGACCAAACATAGTTGAAACGCCGATGGTGCTTGCAGCAATAATTTCTGCAGTGGCGCCCTGGGCATAGGTGAGGTGTGTCTTGCCGATCTTTTCGCCGATGGTGACGACGATTCGTTTCCAGCCGATCATGGTCCCAAAACCCAGGGATAACGAAACCAGGAGAATGACCCACCGTGGAGAATATTCGGTGTTTGACCTGAATTTTTTCAGGTTGGATTTCAACACGGCCAAAACCGCGGGTTTGATGCTTGATTCTTTGGATTCACGCAAGTTTTTAACTATGTTTTCTGATTTTTTCGACACGGAAAGAATGGCTTTCCTGATTTTGAAATTCACAGATTTATCCAGGTCGGAAAATGAACTGATCCCGGTTAGTTCCATCTTAATCCCGGAAAGATCCTTCATGACCGAATGATGGTTTTTCCGGTTCTCAGCATTCAAAAGGTTGGTGTCAATTTTATTGATGGTCCATTCAATTTTCTTTGTCTCCATAAGAAGATCTTCAGCCTTTTTACTTCGGTCAATGGCGAAAAAAGCAGGGGAAAAACCGATCAAAATCAGCATAATAAGTCCAACGCCTTTTTGTCCGTCGTTTGATCCGTGTGCATAGCTCACACTGGTACAGGTAAGGATCAGGATGCTGCGTATCCAAACAGGAGGGGCTTTTTTAGCGGGAGGCTCTTTAAAGATCAGCTTGTTTTTAACAACTTTCCTTAGTATAAACATCAGGAGCAAGGCTAAGCCAAAACCGAACACTGGCGAGATGAGCAGGGATAACCCCACATCTATTACTTTTTGCCAATTCAGGGCTACGGCGTGACTGCCAGGCAACAACATGAAAGCCAGTCCGACCCCAAATATGGAACCAAGAAGGGTATGCGAACTGCTGCACGGGATACCAATATACCAGGTAGCCAGGTTCCATACGATGGCAGTTACGATAAGGGCACCAATCATCGAAATGTTGTGAAGTAAATTCTGATCAATCAGCATCTCCATAGGGAGGAGGTTTACAATGCCCATGGCCACTGCGATCCCGCCTACATTCACCCCGATGAAATTCCATAATCCCGACCAGATCACGGCGGTGGTTGGTGTGAGGGAATGGGTGTAAATGACCGTGGCTACCGCGTTGGCCGTATCATGAAAACCGTTGATAAATTCAAAGGCAGCAGCAGCGAATAAACAGATTAAGAGGAGAATGGTATAAGAGGTGTCGAGACCAAACATAAAACAATCATTAGAGCATGCTGTGATCCGGAGAAAAGGATCAGAGGCGGAAAATTAACAAGAAAATCCCGACCGGCAAGAGTTTGTTAAAAATTATGTATAAGTATTTACGTGATTTCCGTTTGACCGGTCGATCAGCCTGAATCCCTCTTTCAGCAAAAAAGGTGTGAAGATGGTGGTCAGCAGGGCCATGAGCACCAGGATTGAAAAAACCGGGACATCAATAAATCCTTTCGACAGCGCAATGTTGGCAATTACCAGTTCCATGATGCCGCGGGCGTTTAATCCAAGGCCCAGGGTTATCGATTTTGAGTGGTTAAACCCGGCTAGCCGCCCGCCAAGGTATCCTCCGAATATTTTACTGAAAAAGGAGGCGAAGAGGACTGCCGTCAGCAGGATCACATTGTTGAGCGACCCGAAATTGAAGGAGATGCCCATGGTGGCAAAGAAGATCGGGGCCAGGAATCCCATGGTAATGCCTGAAATGCTTCGCTGCACTTTTTCGAAATCACGGTTGGCGAACATGCTTCTCGGAATCAGGATCGCGCCAAAAAAAGCCCCGACGATGAAATGGAGGCCGAGCAGTTCGGCAATGCTTGAAAATATCAGGACGAAGAGGATGACCAGCGCAAAAATCGACTCCTTCCCCCGGAGGTAATGGGTGAACTTGTTCATCCTTGGATTGACCACATTCACCTTTCTCTTGGCCAGTTTGAAAAAGTGGTAAGAGACCATTAGGATGGCCGTGAAGATGGCAACCTTCAGGGTGGTCCACAGGATAGACACGGTAAGGTCTCCCAGGTTTTTGGTGGCATCATTGAAATCGAGAATGATCCCAAGGATCAGAAGGGCAACAATGTCATTGAAAATAGCCGCTGAAATGATCCGTTGTCCGATGTCGGTTTTCAGCTTTCCAAGGTCCATTAAAATCCGGATGCTTACCGGGAGTGCGGTTATCGCGATGCACAGTCCAAGAAAGATGGTAAAGGTGTTTGAAAAATGAAAAATATATCCGATTCCCAGCCCGCTGGTAAAGGGAATGATGAATCCAAGCAGCGCGATCCATATGTTTTTCCCGCGGATGGAATTCCGGATCTCCTCGACTTCGATCTCCATCCCCGCCAGAACGATCAGCATAAAAACACCCAGCTCTGCAATGACCTTGATTTCACCGGGATTTGGTATGACATGAAGAATAGAAGGCCCGAGGATCACACCGGCGAGGACCTCACCGATCATGCTGGGCTGCCTGAACCGCTCGGCCAGTTCGCCCAGTAATTTTGCAACCAGAAGCAGGATCAGCAGATTGACAATGAAGGGAAGTTGAGAGTGAACGAGATGGAACATACTGACCTGGATTCCTGAATTCAACGGCAAAATTAATCTCTTTTTCGATACCACACGATAAAAGGTTACAGCAGCACCGCATTTCAATTGACGTGGAAACATTACCTTTGCCGCATGGATTTGACCGAACTGATCAACATTGGACCCATCCAGACCTCTTCCCTTGAACTCTTCGCCGTTGCCTTCGGACTGCTTTCCGTATGGCATATGAAGAAGGAGAGTTTGCTGGCCTTCCCTTTCGGTATTATCAATGTGCTCATTTACGTGTACATATTTTTTTCTGCCAGGCTGTATGCCAATGCAGGGATCAATGGTTTTTTCTTCATCATGAGCGTCTACGGATGGTACAACTGGACGCGGAAGGACAGCAGCAACAAGACAATCCGGATCACACAACTTTCAAAATTAGAATTGCTGCTGAATTTTCTGGCGTTAACCCTCTTTTTTATCGTAATCCGGTTCCTGCTGATTCGTTACACCGAGAGCCAGATTCCTTTCTGGGATTCATTGACCACCGCAGTGTACATCATTGCACAATGGCTGCTTTCGCAAAAGAAAATTGAAAACTGGATCATGTGGATCTTTGCCGATACGGTCATGGTGGGTCTGTGTGCATGGGAAGGACTGTATTTCACCAGCTTCCAGTATCTCGTCTTTACTTTCATTGCCACCTTCGGATTCCTTGAATGGAGAATAAAACTGATGAAATGATCCGGAGGATTGCAGTCACCGGCCCGGAGTCGACCGGGAAATCGGTTCTTGCCGAACAACTGGCCAGCCATTACCATACGACCTGGGTTCCCGAATATGCACGTGAATACCTTGAAAAACTGGGTGGGCCATACCGTGAAGAGGATATCCTGATGATCGCCAGGGGGCAGCTGGACAAGGAGACGATACAGCTGAAGTCGGCTCATCAGTTCCTCTTCTGTGATACGGAATTAATTGTTACAAAGATATGGAGTGAGGTTAAATATAACCGTTGTCATCCCTGGATTCTGGAAGCCATTGAAACGCACCGGTATGATCTTTACCTGCTGTGCGATATCGATCTTCCATGGCAGTATGATCCCCTGCGCGAGCATCCCCACAAACGCCGGTACCTGTTCGATTTGTATCACAATGAGTTAATAAACAGAAAGTTTCCTTTTTCAGTGGTTCAGGGTTCCGGTCCCGACCGGCTTCGCAATGCCTTGAAAACTATTGATAACTTTCCTTTCTAATTTCAATCCGATTGTTGATATTTGAACCTTGCAAATAGTCTCTCAACGTGAATCGTAAGATCAGGGTTCTATTTTTACCAAAATGGTATCCGCACCGGTATGATCCAATGCCCGGATTGTTTATTCAGCGCCAGGCAGAATCGCTTACACCCTTTTGTGATGTTGCCGTGATCTACGTTCATCCTGATCGCGATTGCCCGAACAAAAATGAGGCTGAATTCAGTGAAGAAAATGAAGTACGCGTGTTACGGGTTTATTATAAAGTATCCGGGCAGGCGAACTCCATCGTTGGCAAGGCGCTGGGCTGGTGGAAGTATTACAGGGCCTACCTGAAAGCCATCCACAGCGTCAGGCAGTTCTCTCCCGACCTCATTCATGCCCATGTCCTCACCCGCATGGGAGTCATCGCCTGGAAAGTTTGCCGGAAACAACATATTCCCATGGTAATTTCTGAGCATTGGTCCAGGTATTTTCCGCAAAACAATTCCTACAGGGGTTGGGGAAGAAGGTGGGTAACTTCGTACATTGTAAAAAAGGCTTCCCTGGTCATCGCGGTATCTGAGCCCCTGAAAACGGCCATGCAGCAATGCCACCTGAACAATGCAAATTTCCAGGTCATTCCCAATGTGGTTGATTCTGCAGTTTTTAAACCTCAGTTAACAGCCGGAAAAAAACCGATTAAAACCTTTGCCCATATCTCCTGTTTCGAAGATAAATCAAAGAATATTTCCGGATTTCTCGAGGCCATTCATGATCTTTCAAAGAGCCGCGACGATTTCCAATGCCTGCTGGTGGGAGAGGGCCCCGATTGGGATTCGATGAAAGCCTATGCCGGAGCCCTTGGAATAATTGATACATTTGCATGTTTTACAGGAATGAAGACCGGGACCGATATTGCAGGGATCATGGGTGATGCGGATTTTACAGTTGTATCCAGTCATTATGAAACTTTTGGCACCGTGGTGATCGAAAGCCTGTATTGCGGAACCCCGGTCGTTTCGACCAGTGTGGGGATCGCACCGGCTGTTATCACAGGGAAAAACGGGTACCTGGTTCCTCCGGACGATAAAAACGCCATGATTCGCGCCTTAAACGAAATGCTTGATCACTGCCGTACCTTTGACAGAGCGGCCATTCATGCTGAAATATCAAACAGGTTTGATAAGGAAACGATCGGCCGGCAACTTGCCGATCAATACAAGGCATTGATTCCTGAACAAAGTTTAATACAATAATTTTTCCTTGATGGCACCGGAATCCAAAGAAAAACAAGTACCTCCCCTGCGTTTTGCAGTCATGTGTAACGGAACGGTGTTTCAGCAATGGCAGGCCGATGCCTTGAAGCAGTTGAAAGCCAGCGGTCATGAACTGGTCCTGCTGATCAGGGATGTGCGGAGCGACCGGGAAATCAGGACCGGAAAGCGGAAGCGACCCAGCAGGTGGCGAACCGGTCTCTTTCATTATTTTGAGAAACGGCACTTTACCCCCGCAGCAAAAAACAGGGTCAATCTCGCATCTGATCTCGAAGGAATTGACAGCCTGCCATGTACCGTAGAACCACAGGGATATTCGGAATATTTTCAAATTGCAGAGGTTGAAGCGATCCGCACCTACGACCTCGACTTCATCCTGCGCTTCGCTTTTAACATTGTCAGGGGTGATATCCTGAATGTAGCACGTTTTGGGGTATGGTCATTTCACCACGATGATGAATTGAAATATCGCGGCGGTCCCGCTGGTTTCTGGGAGATCTTTCGCGGAGATCCGGTGAGTGGCGCCTTATTGCAGCGCCTGACCGAGAAACTTGACGGGGGTACCATTCTGAAAAAGGGGTACCTTAAAACCATCCTGCACTCTTACAAGGGAAATCTGGAGCAACTGTTGTCGGGTACCTCCTCCTGGCCGGCTCAGGTCGCCAATGAAATTTTGATCTATCCGGATGATTTTAACACGGCCAGCGAAACCCAGGCTCCAATTTATAAGGTTCCCGGTAATTTTTCGCTGATCCGCTTCCTTTTCATCCTGTTAAAAAACAGAATTAAATTTTATTACAAAGAGTTGGTGGCTGCAGAGGTGTGGAACGTGGGCCTGATCAAGAAACCCATTCATGAAGTAGCTTTGGGAGATGGCCAATTGAAAAAATCGGATATTACCTGGCTCCGGCAATTTGCCAATACCAAATACCTGGCCGACCCCTCCGGTTTCCTGGAGAACGGAAAGCTTCATATCATGGCAGAGGACTACAACTACCGGTGGCAGAAAGCCAATATTTCAGAGATCATATGGGATATCAAACGCAACAGCTTCTCAGTCCCAATCAGGATCATTGAAGGGGATAAGCACCTTTCCTATCCCTTCATTGTTGAACATGACAATAATGTCTATTGCGTCCCGGAGTCGTTCCGCTCGGCAAACATAACCCTGTACCGTCGCAATTATTCGGAAGAGGCCTTTATTGAAGAAAAGATGTTGCTGGATAAGGTGGAGGCTGTCGATCCGACCCTGTTTTTGTATGAAGGGACCTGGTGGTTGTTTTTTACCATTAAAAAATATTCAACCACCCATTTGTATGTCTATTATTCAAAAGATCTGAAAGGGACCTATGAACCACACCGCCGCAACCCGGTGAAGATTGACATTTGTTCGGCACGCCCGGCCGGAACACCGTTTATTAGCGGGGGGATCCTTTACCGGCCGGCCCAGGATTGTTCAGTTACCTATGGAGGCCGGGTGGTGATCAATCAGGTGCTGAACCTGACAAAGGACGAGTTTAAGGAGAAAGTGGTCAGGATCATCGATTCAGTGCCGGGAAGTCCGTTCGATGATGGCTTGCATACCATTTCGAGTGTAGGGAATTATACCCTGATCGATGGCAAACGGTACCGGATTAACCGCTTTTTCTTTATGAGCCAACTCCGGGAGAAGTTGAATAAAGAGTACCCGGCAAATGTTTAAAAAAATTCTTGGGACCATCGGAACCCGAATGATCAATGCGATCCTGGCCTTCGTGATGTGGACATTGAATGCCAATTATCTGGGTCCGGAACAGGTTGGTACCATCTTCCTTATCATCTTTTCCGTCACCATCATCCAGCTCTTCATCAACTTTGTCGGCGGTTCGGCCCTTGTCTACCTGACACCCCGCACCGGCATCTATAAATTATTCCTGCCGGCTTACCTGTGGACATTTATCGTCACCATCCTGAGCGCGATTGTGCTCAGTTTTATCGCCGGATTATTCCCGGTAATTGAGATCATTCCTAAGGGCTATTTCTGGGAGGTGTTATTCCTGGCGCTGGTCATGTCCTTTGCCTCGGTCAATTTCATGCTTCTCTTAGGCCTGGAAAAGGTAAAAACATATAATTTTATCAACCTGGCACAAATTATCGTTCAGTTTATGATCCTGCTGTTGTGTCTTTTTGGCATGAAGTTTTTTGAAGTCATGGCCTACTATTGGGCAATTTTCATCTCCTATTGCCTGGCATTCGTCGTCAGCCTGGTCATGCTGTGGCCCTCATTTACAAAGGTGCCGCTTACCAACATGAAATCACTGATGAGAGAAATTCTGCGGTTCGGGAGCTATGTACAGGTGGCCAATATTTTCCAGACTCTGAACTACCGCCTCAGCCTGAAATTTGTCGATTTCTTCTCGGGCCGGGCGGCTGTGGGGATTTTATCGATCGGAATAACGTTGTCTGAAGGGCTCTGGCTGATCAGCCGGAGTATAGCGATGGTCCAGTATTCCCGTCTTTCAAATGAAATGAATTACGACTATTCGGTGCGCCTGACCCTGACCTTTGCAAAGATCACCTGGGTGTTGACCGGTGCCGCCATGCTGGTGTTGCTTGCCATTCCCAATTTCGTTTTCACCGCTGTTTTTTCAGCCAAATTCGGCGATGTGAAAATGGTGATTGCCTCTTTGGCGATAGGAATCGTCACCCTGAGCGTATCCATGATATTCAGCGGTTTTTTCTCCAGCATCAACAAACCATACCACAATACCGTCAGTTCGGCGATCGGACTGATCTTTACCATTGTATTCGGTTTGCTTTTAATCCCGAAATTCGGGATCATCGGAGCCGGCATAGCCGCCACCTTTTCCTATACCTTTGCCACCCTCTACCAGTTCATTATTTTTTCACGGATGACCAAACTCCGTCTTCGTGACTTTCTCATAACCAGAACCGAGGTCAGGCTGCTTTATGGAGAATTCAAAAAATTGCCAATAACCAATGACCAATGACCAATGACCATTTTTTTTTGTCACGCGTCACGTGTCACGCGTCACGTGTCACGCGTCACGTGTCACGCGTCACGATTTTACTCCCCTTTAAACACCGGCTTCCTTTTCTCATAGAAGGCCCTGATTCCCTCAAGGTAATCATTGCTTGTTCCTGCAATGCGCCGGAGCATGTCGATGTGCTCAAAGGTCTGGGGCGTCATCGGAAGGGCATTTCCTAAAATGTTCAGTTGCTCCTTGATTACCTGGATGCTGAGCGGGGAATTGGCAATGATCTTATTGGCCAGTTTGATGGTGAATTCCTCCAACTCCCCTGCATCGACCAGGTGGTTGAGTATCCCGAGTCCATGGGCTTTTTCAGCAGAAATGGGTTCGGCTGTGAAAAACATCTCCTTTACGATGTGAGATCCTATGATATCAAGAAACTGCAGGATCCCGGAGGTATTGTAGGGTACACCGATTTTTGCCGGCGTGATCGCCAGGCAGGTGTCTTTGGTCCCGATCACCAGGTCGCATACAAAGGCAATGTTGCAGGCTCCGCCCCAGATGCTCCCTTCGGCCATGGCAATGACCGGTGCCGGGATGGACTGTATTGAACGGATCACCTTCTGTAAAGGGTTATCATAGGCCAGGGGATCGCTGCCATCACGGGAAAGCTCATCAATAAAAAATCCGGATGACCAGACTTTCATGCCTTTATTGGCCCGGATGATGATCACACGGGCTTTCTCCTCCCTGAGCGATTTCAATGCCTGGATCAGTTCAGTAAGCAGTTCAATGCTTAATGCATTCCTCTTGGCGTCATGATTCAGGGTAATCCACCCGATCTGATCTTTCAGTTCTTTCAGTACCAGTGCCATATTTTTTTACGTTAAATGTTTATGTGTGACAAAGTAACGAATTTCCCTGTGAATGTGAATAACTTAATGGTAAATATATTTTGATTAATACAGTGCTGACAGGCCTTTCCTGTATCTTTGCCCGTTCATAAGAAAGTGTTGGAATGGCAGACGAAGTAATCTATTCTGAAGACAGTATCAGATCGCTGGAGTGGAGTGAGCACATCCGTCTCCGCCCGGGGATGTACATTGGTAAACTGGGGGACGGATCATCGCCGGATGATGGTATTTATGTGATGATCAAGGAAATCCTTGACAATTCCATTGATGAATTTGTGATGGGATACGGAAAGACCATTGAGGTCACCATCAAGGATCAGCTTGTGTGTGTGCGTGATTATGGCCGGGGAATTCCCCTGGGTAAAGTGGTGGAGTGTGTTTCAAAGATCAACACCGGGGCCAAATACGATTCCAAGGTCTTTAAAAAAGCGGTCGGATTGAACGGGGTGGGCTCCAAGGCGGTCAATGCCCTGTCATCCCTTTTCAAAGCGCAGGCGATCCGCGAAAGCAGGACCCATATCGTTGAATTTCACCAGGGCAACCTTGTCCAGGACGAACCCGAGAAGGCCCTTGAGCTTCGCACCGGTACCATCATTACCTTCATGCCCGATGAGGAAATTTTCGGAAAGTATCACTACATTCCCGAATATGTGCAGAAGATGTTGTGGAACTATGTTTTCCTCAACAACGGGCTCACGATCATTTTCAACGGGGAGCGTTTCCATGCGCAAAACGGGTTGCTCGACCTGCTCAACAGTTACATTGACACCCCAAACCTGTACCCGATCATTCACCTGCGCGACGGTGATTTTGAATGTGCCTTTTCTCATTGTGAAATGTACGGCGAAGAGTATTATACCTTCGTCAACGGACAGCATACCACCCAGGGAGGCACGCACCTTGCGGCCTTTCGAGAAGCCATGGTGAAAACAATCAGGGAGTTTTATAAGAAAGATTTCGACACCAATGATATCAAGGCATCGCTGATCGCAGCATTGAGCATCAAAGTCCAGGATCCTGTTTTTGAATCACAGACCAAGACCAAACTGGGCTCGGTTCACATCGAACCCGATGGCATCACCATCCGCAATTACATCATGGATATTGTCAAGAAGCAGCTTGACAATTACCTTCATATGAACCCCGATACGGCGGAAGCCCTGTTGCGGAAGATCATGCAAAGTGAGAAGGAGCGGAAGGAATGGGCCAACATCAAAAAGATCGCCAAGGAGAGTGTGAAAAAGGTCAGCCTCCACAATAAAAAACTTCGCGACTGCCGTATACACTATAACAACCATGATGACAGGCGCTACGAATCCACGATCTTTATTACCGAAGGCGATTCAGCCAGCGGATCCATCACCAAGGCCCGGGATGTGAATACCCAGGCTGTTTTCAGCTTAAAAGGAAAACCGTTGAACTGTTTTGGATTGAGCAAGCGCGTCGTGTACGAAAATGAGGAGTTTAACCTGCTGCAATCCGCGCTGAATGTAGAGGAGGGACTCGAAAACCTGCGTTATAATTATGTGGTTGTTGCCACGGATGCCGATGTGGATGGCATGCATATCCGGTTGCTGCTGCTCACTTTTTTCCTGCAGTTTTATCCCGACCTGGTTAGGAACGGCCATCTCTATATCCTCCAGACCCCGTTATTCAGGGTGAGAAACAAGCAGAAAACCATCTACTGTTATTCAACCCAGGAAAAACTGGCTGCCATGGATAAACTGGGTGTAAATCCCGAAATTACCCGGTTCAAAGGTTTGGGTGAGATTTCCCCTGATGAGTTCAAGTACTTTATTGCCAAAGATATCCGCCTCGACCCGGTGATCCTTACCAGGGAATCGGCTGTGCTGGATGTGCTGACCTTTTATATGGGGAAGAACACGCCTGAACGCCAGAATTTCATCATTGACAACCTGAAGGTGGAGGCCGATATTCTCGAGGAATCAGTTCTGGCCTGAGCTTAATCCTGCCGTTTCAACGGCCATATTGTTGGAGAAAATTTCATGTTCGTTTCACGGCGCCTGATCAGATCCTGCAATTCAAAGAGCATATCCTGGTTCACCTTCTCTGCCATGGGAAGTACCCACTTTTTCGTGTCGCCAATCATGTTTTTTATGTACTCCTTGTCAAAAATATCGGGATGGAGGTCGGTAAGATTGCTGATACGGTCTGCACATTTCAGCACTTTTGCATTGTCTGACCCTTCAACCAGGATCCTTTTCAGGAATTCTTCCTTGGTTTCAGGTTTTCGCCGGGTTACCTCCAGTACCAGTTCCAGCACCTGCTGACCATCTTTATCGATCGACCTGATTTCATCGTAGGAGGTGCATTTCACATCCTCGATCAGGTCATGGATTACGGATGATTTAAGCAATACGGCGTCCATATAATGGTAGTCGATCAAAATGGCAAGTGTGGCAAAGGCATGCCTGAACTGGTTCCCGCCAACATACCGCTTTACCCCGCGCAAAGCAGTGGCCTTCTGTAAATAGGGAGCAATGACCATTCCGGCAAGAATGTCTTTTTCAAAATTTTCCATAGAGCGTTTGAAATGATTTTCCAAGATTAACAATAATATCACTGGCAATCAGGGCTTCAAAGCCCTGTTCTGATGCGGCCAGATCGCCCGACAGGCCGTGGAGATATACGCCAAGGAGGCATGACTCAGTTGCCGAATAATGCTGTGCCATCAATCCGGCAATAATACCGGTCAGTACATCCCCGGTCCCTCCTGTAGCCATCCCCGGGTTTCCGGTCGGATTGAAAAAACAACGGCCATCCGGCGTGGTTATGGCGGTGAGGGCCCCTTTCAGCGCGATATAACATTGATGCTTTATCGAGAACTCCCGTTGGATATTGTTCCGATCAAAATCGTTGCTGCTTTTTCCGGCCATTCGTTCAAATTCCCTGGGATGTGGGGTAAAAACGGAACCCTTGGGGATGAATCCGAGCCAGGTCTTGTTTTCTGAAAGTAGATTGATGGCATCTGCATCAAACAGGATCGGAAGTGTTGAATTTTGTATCAGGATCTTGAGGGCTGTCGCCGATTTTTCAGATTTTCCGATGCCAGGCCCGATGGCAATGGATGTATAGGCCGACAAATCAGGCAATGTGGTGAATTGATGATCATCCGGATCGATGGAGACCATGGCCTCTGGAACAGCTGTTTGCAAAATGGGAACTCCGGATTTTGGAACATGAACGGTGACGAGGCCGCTGCCCGAACGCAGGCAGGCGCGTGCAGCGAGAACCGCAGCACCCATTTTTCCTGATGAACCAGCGATCAGCAAAGTGTGTCCAAAATTTCCCTTGTGGGCATATTTGTTTCGTTTCCTGAGAATTTGCATCAGGTGTAACTGGTCTGTCATGAAATTCTTCACCGGGGCAGCATCAATGAAATCTTGCGAGATGCCAATGTTGAGCAGTTGCCAGTCTCCAACAAAACGGTCGTTCTCAGGAAAGAAAAATGCCAGCTTGGGAGGGGCAAAAGTGAGCGTGTAATCCGCCCTGATCACGGCAGGATCTTTTTCAGCCCGGGTCGTGGTGTCGCAAAAAAGTCCCGAAGGTACATCAATGGCCACCACCCTGGCACCTCCGGAATTGATGTGGCGAATAACATCCGCCGTAAAGCCCTCCGGTGACCTTGACAAGCCGCTTCCAAAAATAGCATCGATCACCACGGCAGACTGGTCAATGGCCGGCAATGCCCCTGTTTGGCTGAGCACCTGTACCCGGCCATCCTCAATACCATGCAATACCTGCATTTCCTTCATTTTTTGCATTGCCTTCATGGGTGGCATCATCCGCATTCTCTCATAATTGATCCTGCAGGAGGAGCTCATTTTTTCCGGACCACTTAACAGAAAGGTCTCCGCCATGAAACCCGACTGACGCAGCATCCGTGCAATGGCCAGCCCGTCGCCCCCGTTATTCCCGGTTCCGCAAAAAATCATTATTTTCTGATCAGGACTGAGGTATTTCTCCAGCCATTGAAAACAGGCCGATGCAGCACGTTCCATCAGGTCAATCTCATCGATGGGCTCATGTTGAATAGTATAGGAATCCGCTTCCCTGATAAGCGGCACAGGTAGAATTTTCATGGTCAGTGAAGCATTCCCCAAAAGGGTAAGGTAACCAGGACTCCGACAATCATCAGCATGACGAATAAAAATACGATGATGGAGATGACAAGCCCGATGATCGCGCAAATACGTCCTGTTTTAACATTGTTCAGTGAACTTGTTGTATAGCGTGAAGGATCAGCTGCATAGAGTGCGTTTTCCCTCCTCGCCATCACAATGGAAATGATCCCGAGGACAATTCCGGCGATGGAGATAAAATGCCACCAGCATAATAAAATGGATAAGATGCCCAGAATAAGGACCATGTTGGAATTGGGTAAATTCTGGGGATCATGGCCGGATTTTAAATCTCCCTGATGCATGAATCCGGCAGGTTGGGATTGATTTTCCATAGCTAATAAAAGAGTAAAGATACAGGAATTATTTCATGTTACCGTATCTTAAGTTTATTCAGGGCTTGCTGGTATTTTTTTGCATTCCGGTTATGTTCTGACAGGTCACGGGAAAAATTATGATACCCCGAAAGATCCTCCTTGGCGCAGAAATAGAAATATGAAGTGGATTTGGCATGGAGCACTGCATCAACCGAGGTAACAGATGGAAGGCAGATCGGCCCGGGGGGCAGTCCTGTTCGAAGGTAGGTGTTGTATGGTGAATTGATCTTCAGGTGTGCGTTCAGGACCCGCCGGATGGTATAATCATTCCAGGCGAAAATGATGGTCGGATCGGCCTGAAGCGGAATCCTTTTTTTTATCCGGTTGAGATATACTGAAGCAATGACGGGCTTCTCATCATTTTTATTGCTCTCTTTTTCGACAATGGAGGCGAGGGTGACCACTTCCGGAATGGTCAGGTGAAGTGAGTCAGCAAGTTTAACGCGCATGGGTGTCCAGAATCGTTCGTATTCCTTGTTCATCCGGTCAAAAAAATCTTCCTCCGAGGTATTCCAGAAAAATTCATAGGTGTTGGGAATGAAAAGGACAAAAAGGGTGGGAGGGGTAAGTCCGAAGGAAGACAGATACCGGGGGTCGTTGAACATCCTGATCAGCCGGGCGGAATCAACCTCCAACTGCCGGCCGATCCTCCCCGCCAGTTCCTCACGCGACCGGATATTTTGGATGACAATCCGCACGGGAACCTGCCTCCCTGATCTCAAAAGGTTCACCAGGGCATTGTTGCTCATTCCATCCTTCAGCAGGTAGCGCCCTGCCTTTACATGCTGGTCGTAATGCTTTCGGCGAGATAACCACTCAAATGCATCGCGATCATTGAGATAGCCCCTGTTTTGCAGCGAATCCCCGACAGCATTGAAGTCCGATCCTGTATGAATATAAAAGTAGGCGCTCTCTTGTCCCTGAAGATCGATCATCGTACGGGTTGCAAAAAAACAAAGACGTCCCAGTGCAAAACCCAGGATCAGCAGGGTTGCACCCACCAGGATGAATGGCATAAGGTCTCTGGAAAGTGACCTTCTTGGATTATGATGGTGTTGCGCGAAAAATCTATTCATTGGCGTTGATCAGTTGAAACATCCACTCCTCATTCCACTGCGTCCCGTCATTAATCCAGTCGCGCTTTACACCACACCGGGCGAATCCAAGTTTTTCAAACAGGTGAAGACTTGATTTGTTTTCAGGCGAAATATTGCAGTAAAGCTGATGCAGCCTGAGCGTGTCGAAGGCATACCGGATCATGATTTCCATCGCTTCCCGGGCATAGCCCTTGTTGCGGCCGGCTTCCCGGATCATAATCCCGACACCGGCGCGGAAATGAAATGGATCAAAATCAAACAGATCAACTGTCCCCACCGACTTTTTTAGGTCAATGGGAGCAACAAGGTCAATCATCAACCTCAGCTGCCGGGATATAAAAATGTCATTTTGAGAAGACAGTACATATTCCTCCATCTGAAACTTTGAAAATGGGGTCAGGGTATTGCTGACCTTCCAAATTGATGTGTCATTTTCCCATTCGTATAAAAGATCAATGTCGTGGGGCTCTAACGCACGCAACTGAAGATTTGGGCCGGAGAGAAGGTTGTTTTGCATCGGTTGTGCTGTCTGTATTAGATTTCAATTTCCCCTTTGAAGACAAAGGTTGCCGGACCTTCCAGCCAGATATCCGTAAAACGCTCACCCGCCTGGATAAAGCTCACTTTTAAAGATCCTCCCAGCGTTTTGATATTATAAAATCCCTGGTGGGGGTGGTTTGCCGCTGCCGCTGCAAGGGCCGATGCAGTAACCCCTGTACCGCAGGAGAGGGTTTCATCCTCCACACCCCGCTCGTATGACCTCACAAAAAGTGCATCCGGCTGAACTTCAACAAAGTCGATGTTGGCGCCACCCGGGGTGAAACGTGCATCATGGCGAAGTGCTTTTCCTGAATTGAAAACATCGGTTTGGGCCGCATCCTGAACAAATTTCACGAAATGGGGCGACCCGGTATCAATAAAAACTCCATCGCCGTATATCTTCCCGATTTGCGTATCCTTCATTTTGATGCGATAGGAACTGCCTGCTCCGGTGCCCGATATTTCAGCCGCATGGCTGCCATCCACCGCCCGGAAGTGCGCCGATCTTTCAATAAGTCCCAGCGATCGGGCAAAGGCAGTCATGCATCGCCCCCCGTTGCCGCACAGGGTGCTTTCATTCCCATCGGAATTGTAATAGGTCATGGCATAATCAAATCCGCTGCTTAAGGAGAGCAGCATGAGTCCGTCGGCTCCAATCCCGAAATGGCGGTCGCAAAGTGAGGCTACCTGCTGCACCGTCGGTTCCCAATGAATCATCCGGTTATCAACGAGGATGAAATCATTGCCGGTTCCATGGTACTTAGAAAAGGAAATTTTCATGTGGTTTATTGAGGTTACAAAGCTAACGAAAAGCAATTAATTTATTACTTTTGATGCCCAATGACGCAGACTCTTTTCCGTTACATTTTCATTTTCATCCTTTTAGGGATTGTGAAATTTTCCTCAGGTCAGGAAGCCCCTGTGAATCCGGGGCCTGGTTCACCTCGGGATAGTATAAATTGCCAGCAGAAGGACATTTTCGATGTCCTCTCTAAAAAAAAGATCCAGGCTCCTGAAATTCCATCTCAAAAGGTCCGGGCCATCATTCTTCCGCTCATCGCATCTTCACCGGCAACGGGTCTCCAACTTGGTGCCGGGGCCTCACTTTCCTGGTCCATGGGCCGCAACCCGCTGACCAAACTTTCGGCCGGATCGGTGCAGGTGCTGTGGACCACCGAACGCCAGTTGATCTCCTACATCCGGTCGACCATGTTCTTTAGCCAAAACAGGTGGTTCCTGAAAACCGACTGGAGATGGTATCTTTTTCGTTTGCCAACCTATGGATTGGGTACCGGGCCGATCAATAATATCCCGCTCATCCCCGAAGAACAGATTTTACCGGGCAATCAGTGGAGCAACGAAGGGGGAAAGTTCCCGATGAAGTACAACTGGATTAAGTTTCACAACAGTATCTTCAGGGAGATTGTTCCTCATTTTTATGCAGGTTTGGGCTATCACTTCGATTCATACTATGATATCATCGATGAAAAGTTGAATCTTGACTCGACGGTCAATATTATCACACCCCATTATGCCTATTCATCTTTACATGGATTCAATACCCTGGCCTATATCACATCGGGCATCAGCGTTAACTTTACCTACGACACCCGCGACAACATCATCAATGCCTACAAGGGTGTGTATGTTCACGCCAGTTATCTCTACAATTTTTCATTCCTCGGAAGTAATCACGACGGATCAAGCCTGTGGACTGAATTCCGGACCTATGTCGGCCTGTCTAAAAGGGTTCCGAGGCATCTGCTTGCTTTTTGGGTATTTGGTAGCTTTAAAACCAGCGGGGAGATCCCGTACCTTAACCTGATGTCAAGCGGTTTTGACCAGGCAAATTCGTCGGGCCGCGGATATGCCCAGGGCCGGTGGAGGGGCGAAGATTTTGTATACGGAGAGGTGGAATACCGGTTTCCGATCTCTCCCTGTACCCGGATTGTCGGAGGGGTTCTTTTTGCCAATCTTACCACCGCCTCGAACCGCGATATGGGCGTACCGCTTTTCGGATACTTTAAAGCAGGATGTGGGTTTGGTTTCCGCATTATGGTAGGCAAGAACGACCGCACCAACATCCTGATCGACTTCGGCCTGGGCGAAGGTTCCCAGGGACTGTATCTGCAGGCCCAGGAGATTTTTTAAATGACTGATGACGAATAATAATGACCAACGACTTCGAATTTCTTACAATGAACGGAGATCCTGCACTGTATAAAATACTCGATGAATTGAACATCCGTTATGATTATTATGAGCATCCCCCGGTGCCCACCATTGAAGCGGCGCGTGTACACTGGAAGGATATTAAAGCAACCCACTGCAAAAATCTTTTTTTCCGGAATCACAAGGGGAACCGCCATTATCTCGTCATTATCGAGCACTCCCGTGAACTGTTGATCCGCGATCTGGAACAACGGCTGAAACAGGGAAAACTCAGCTTTGCTTCGGATGAACGGATGAAGAGATACCTGGGTCTGGCACCCGGCTCTGTGTCGCCGTTTGGACTCATCCATGACCACGAACGGCATGTTCATCTTTTCCTTGATCAAAACCTTCGCAAATCGGCTCGAATCAGTTTTCATCCATGCATAAATACAGCCTCGCTGGTGGTTTCTTTTCCGGATTTTGAAAAATTCCTTAATTTTACTGGAAATACCTATGATTACCTGGAATTGTATTAATCACCCCTTCGTCGGGAATTTGCCGTGTTCTGTCGATTTCCAGTTTGTAGGACTTGCAAACCGGTATATTTTTGCTTCATCAATAAAATACCTATAAAAATTCTTCGCCATGGAACCAAATAAATCAAACCACGACAATGGGGCTCAAATGAAAAAGTACATTCTTGGAGTGATCGTAATAGCCGCCGGGTTTATACTACTTTTGACCAACAACGATTTTTTACCTGATTGGGTAAATCATGTCTTCTTTTCCTGGCCGATGCTTCTGATCGGTATTGGTGTCATTAGCCTTTCAACAAGCGGAAGCCGCACTCCCGGTACCATCCTGATCCTGATCGGAGGGGTTTTCATGCTTCAACGCATCCCTGGCCTGGATATCAATGTATGGCACTTTTTCTGGCCGGTAATCCTGATCGCCATCGGGGTACTTATTCTTACCCGCCGCATGCCACACCGCCCCTGGCAGCCAAGAGTGAATCAGCCCGCCAACCAGAACCTGGATGATGGCTATGTTCATGAGGAAAATATTTTCAGCGGAGGCAAACAGCGCATCATTCACCAGGTATTTCGTGGTGGACATATCAACTGCGTGTTCGGAGGTTCCGAATTGGATCTTACCCAGGCTACCCTTGAAGATGGTGTGAGTGAACTTGAGATCAACACCATTTTTGGAGGCGTGACACTCATCGTACCTTCCGACTGGAGAATTCAGCTCAAGATGACCTCCATCATGGGCGGATTTACCGATAAACGGTCATACGTTAAGGAAAATCCGGATCCCTCCAAGGTGCTCATCATCAAAGGAAGCACCATCTTTGGAGGTGGTGAGATTAAGAGCTACTGAACAAAAAACTGAGGATTATGCAACATCCTGTTTTTCTCAATAAAAAATCCGTTTCCGTTTATTTTGGTTTGTGGGCCCTCATTATGGGGGTCCACTTTTCTATTTTTTACTTTATCTACTTCTTCCCCATTGAAGTAGCGCTGGCCGACAGCTTGATTTTCAACGGACTCTTTTGCCTTGCCGGAATCTCGTTGTGGTATGTCGTCAGGTACAGCATCCCCGATCAGAAAAACAGCTGGAATGTGCTTTTCAACCATGTAGCTTTTTTAACCCTCACACTGGTTGTGTGGAACGGACTGTCGTTTACGATTCTCAGCACCATTTTCAGCCACAACAAAGTCTACATGGATACCCTGGTGATATCCATCCCCAATAAGGTCATCAGCGGCATAATTTTCTATATTGTCATTGCCCTCATCTATTACCTCTTCATCTATTATATCAAAATACAGGAAAAAGTCAATGTGGAATCGCGGCTGCGTGAAGTACTGAAGGAAACGGAACTCAATATGCTCAAATCGCAGATCAATCCGCATTTTTTGTTCAACAGTCTGAACTCCATCAGTTCCCTCACCATCACCAATCCTGAAAAGGCACGGGAGATGGTGATCAAATTATCCGATTTCCTGCGGTATTCCGTTTCACACAATGCCACCAGTTTTACCACCCTTGAAACCGAGATGGCCAATATCCAGCGTTATCTTGAAATCGAAAAGGTTCGTTTTGGCGAAAAACTTCTCTTCAGTTTCAACCTGCAGGGAACCTGCCACAATCATCAGATCCCGGTCATGTTATTGCAACCTTTGTTTGAAAATGCCATCAAACACGGGGTATATGAAAGCACCGAGCAGGTGAGTATCGTGATGGATTGTGAATACAAAGAGGGGTATCTCGAGATAAAGATAGTCAATGATTTCGATCCGGATGCTCATCCCCGCAAGGGGACCGGAATCGGGTTGAACAACATCCGTGAAAGGCTGAGGCTGTTGTACAAAAATGATAAACTCCTCCGCACCAAGGTGGATGGAACAAGATTCTTTGTATTTTTGAGTTTACCAAATACTGAGAAGGTAACAGGGTAACAGGGTAATAAGGTAACAGGGTTAAATTTTTTTCTTATGTCTCTCAGAACCATATTAATTGACGATGAACAGCCTGCCAGGGATGTTGTTAAGCATTACCTGAAGGATTTCACTGAAATAGAGATCATTGGTGAATTTACCGATGGATTCAGCGGATTGAAGGCGATCCAGGATTTAAAGCCTGACCTGGTGTTCCTTGATGTCCAGATGCCCAAACTTACCGGGCTTGAGTTGCTTGATCTTTTGGAGCAGCCTCCGCTAATTATATTCAGTACCGCCTATGACCAATATGCCATCAAGGCCTTCGAGATGAATGCCGTGGATTATCTTCTGAAACCCTATTCGAAAGAGCGATTCACCCAGGCTGTTCAGAAGGCGGTTGCACAGGGTGCGAACGGGATCAGGACTGCGGCCCCGGTACAGAACCTGGTAAAAGCACTGGATGAAAACCCTGAGTTGCTTCAGCGCATTGCTGTTAAATCGCGTCATAAAGTGACCGTGGTCCCCATCGACGACATCATCTACCTGGAGGCTGAAGGGGATTATGTGATGCTGCACACCAAGGATGCCAAGCATCTCAAGGAAAAGACGATGAAATATTTTGAAACCCACCTCGACCCCACACAGTTTATCCGTATCCACCGTTCTTTTATTGTCAATGCCAGGTTTATTGACCGGATCGAGTATTACGATAAGGAAAATTATGCCGTGCTCACGAAGAACGGAGCCAAATTAAGGGCCAGTACCAGCGGTTATAAAGTTCTCAAACAAATACTGAACATGTAGATTTGCTATCTTTAGCAAAATTTACGACCATGGAGTTCCTTCATAATCCATACCTGCACATTGTTCTCAGTTCAGTTGCAGTCTATCTCTTCATCATCCTTGCAATCCGTTTTTTTGGTAAAAAGGAGTTATCGCAGCTTTCGGTGTTCGACCTGGTGTTTATCCTGCTTATCAGCAATTCGGTACAGAACGCCATGGTGCTGGGTGATAATTCGCTTTGGGGAGGGCTGGCAGCGGCCTTATCGCTTTTCACCGTGAACTATATCCTGAAGCGCCTTCAGCTGAAATTCCCAAAGTTTGGCAAACTGGTGCAGGGCGATGCCATCATGCTGGTATACCAGGGAAAGATCATTCCCTCACACCTTCGGATGGCCGGAATTTCAGAAGATGAGGTGAGTCAGGCCATCAGGGAACACGGGGTTGCATCAATTGCAGAGGTTGACCTGGCAGTGCTCGAAGTCGATGGCAACATCAGCGTGCTGTCGCATGATTTCTCAAAACGGTCGAACCGCAAGCGGAGAGCACATAAAGTGATCGCGCATCAGGAGTGATTCGAATTACGAACCGAAGCGAAGCGGAGTTCGGCGGAGCCAATTTCGATTTACCTCAACCCTATTTTGAAAGCATAACCTTATAGGACACTTTTTCTCCGGATTTAAAATATAAGGTGATAACGTAATTCCCTTGCGAATTGGCCGACAGATCGATCGAAAACTGATCCTCATCATGTTTTACAGAAGATTCATACACGGTCTTGCCCAGCATGTTGGTTGCGGTAATCTTCTGAAGATCTTTTCCCAGCCCTTTATCCAGCCTGATTTCTACCAGTCCCTTTGTTGGATTGGGGTAAAGATGGATCTGGCCTTTCAGTTTATCCTCAATCCCTGTCGGATTTTTGAATTGGCCGACCAGGTTGCGGTTGGTATTCACGTTGAAGCTGAACTCGGTGGAATCACTGATCTTGCTACCCTTCTCGAACCAGCCTTCGAAAATCCACTTCTCTTTTGGTGTCGCTTTCATGGTCACTTTATCCCCTGGTTTGTAAATGCCTCCGCCGGAAATATCACCACCGTTTTTGGGAAGGCTTACTCCATTGACCAGGAAGTTGCCGGGTTCAACATAAAGATCTGCTTCCCACAAACCCCGCCCGAAGGTGGCTGCCCGTATTTTGCCGGCCATGTATTGTATCTCCATTTCGGTAACAACAACATTGGGAAGGCCCTGGTTATACCTTCGCCACTGACTCATCCCTGCATTCCTGTAAAACACCCCGACATCGGTTCCTACATATAAGGCATCATTGGCATCGTTCTGGTAAACAATGCAGTTCACCGGCAGGTTTGGCAATGATTCAGACATGTTGGTCCAGTTTTTTCCGCCATCGGTTGACCGGTACACTTTTTTACCGGCTTTATAACCGGAGACGGAAACCCATAGGGTGTTGGGATCTTTCGGATGCACCGCAATCATGGTAATAAAGCAGCTGTCGGCCCCGGTAGGATTATCAACCGGCGTGTAATTTTTCCACCCGTCCTCTGTCCTGAACAGGGAGTACATCCGGGCTGCATACATCACATCGGGGTTGCTTTGTGAAATTTCAAGAGACCTGATCAAATCATCTCTTGCAGGATTAGGGGCAGGAAGATCCTTCCCCTGAACCCAGACATCCCCCCGGTCGGTGGTCTTAAAGATCTCCGTGTACCCGGCATACAATATCATAGGATCTTTCGGATGGATGAGGTACGGGGTGACCCATGCCCCTGATGGATTACCAGGGATTTTTTTGGAAATCACATCTACATTTTTATAAAACCAGGTTGGATCTCCGGTGCGCTTGATCACGCCATAGCTATAAGAAGCATATTTTATCGAGGGATCCGTGTAATCGATGATACACTCCATACCATCCCCTCCAATGATATTCGGGGTAAGCCAGGTTCCGGCCGAGTCGATTTGCGAACCGTTGTCCTGGAAACCGGCGATGACCATCTCAGGATTGGTGTATGAATTGCCTATACGGTAAATCTGACCGATCTGCAATCCCTCGCTGATGTCTTTCCAGTTTTTTCCTCCATCTTCAGTATAATATATCCCTCCGTCGTTGCCTTCAAAAAAGATGTTGGGCTGAAGCGGATGAAATGCAAACCAGTGCTTGTCGGCGTGAACCACGGGCCAGGGGCCAGCACCTGAAGACCAGTAAGTGACCATTTCCCACCAATCACCGGAATCCTCACTTTTAAAGGTATTCACTCCGCCGAGCCAGCGTTCGGTTGGTTTGGTCGGATTGATCAGGTAACAGAGATCAAACCAGCCTTGTCCGGCGCATGGATCTTCCTTATAGATCGCATAACTGGGATCAGGACGTGCGTTCAGCATGTTGTCGATACAGGAGGGCAAGACCTCGTAGAATTTGTTGAAGTTTTTTCCATTGTCGTCTGACCGGTAAATCCCCTCCAATCCATTGGTACTATTGGTGAACAGTGCTTCCACCAAAGTAGGATACTGGGGTGAGACGGCCAGTTTGATGCGCTTCACTCCACTGAAAGTTTTAACAAGCTGCCAGGGGTTTCCTCCCTGTTCAGTCCGGTATATCTGGGACCATTTTTTTGAGGTAACACTGGTTGAGGCATACAGCAGCTTGTTATTGCCGGGATTGAAAACGATGTCCCTAAAGTACCCGGCTTGCTGCAGCTCCCAACGGGCTCCTCCATTGTCAGTTTTGTAGATGCCTTTGGATGTGGCGGCATACAAGACATCCGAATTGACCGGATCCATCACCAGCCGGCTGATGAGACCGACACTGTCGGCGACCCAGCTCAGCCCGGTTGCATTCCAGCTGTCCCCTCCATCCACTGACTTCAGGACACCAATGCTTTTGTTATCACCGGCTCCGGAACCATTGATGCTGTTTACGCTTCCTCCGCCGTCACCATCTCCTGTGGCCGCATACATGATAAGCGGATTTTTCGGGTCAATGACGATGTCGCTCACGCCAAGCACGGGCTGCTGGTCGTAATTCGTGCTCCAGTGTTTCCCGAAGTCCATGGTCTTCCAGATTCCCCCGGAGGATGTTCCAACCCAGAAAATATCCTTGTTCTGCGGGTGGAATGCAATGCAGTTCACCCGGCCAAGCCCGGCATAGCCGCTTTTGGTGGTGAAGGGACCCATGGGGGTCCAGTTGGCAACCGAATCGAGTGGTTGTTTTGCAGCGGTGGTTTCAGCATACTTATCCCATTCTCTTACAACCACGTCGTTTGAAGGGAAATTTCCGTTGTGATCAACGCGCTGCTCCCAATACCATTCCCAGCGTTTGAAGGGCTTGTAGCCCGAACCTTTCCCAACCGGCCTGTCTTTCCAGTAGGCATTAAATTCCTTCTGGATCTCAAAAAAATTAGCTTTGGCAGGTTCTTTTTGGGTGGCAGCAGGTTGCTGGGCCAGTAGCGATTTGAATGTCATTGCCAGGAACACGACCATGGCCATTCGGATGGCCGTCGGGAAAGACCTGGTAAAAAACCTGTTTATCTGTGAATGTTGCGAATCCATGTTTGAGATTGTTAGATTTTTTTTAAAGAATCATTGTTTCGTCTGAATCACGATATCGGACTATTCCGGATCAGGAGGGTCGGAATTACCCGAATCACCCTGGTCATCTGAGACTCCTGAATTATCCTGGTTATCCTGTTCCACATTGTCATCGGAATTATCCTGTGCATTCTGATCATCCTGTGTTTCTGTTCCAACCTGGTTATCATTTCCATCCTGATCATCAGCAACATTCTGATTATCGGGGTCATTCGGATCATCCGCCACATTGTCACCACTCCCATCGGGGTCATTCGGATCATCTGCTACATTATCACCACTCCCATCGGGATTATTCTGATCATCCGCCACATTATCACCACTCCCATCGGGATCATTCGGATCATCTGTTAAATCCTGGTCGGCAGCTATAAGGTCATCAGGATATTCAGACGGATCATAACTCATGTCATCCAGGTCTTCCAGATCAGAAAGACTTTCCGTTTCATCAGCATCAAGGCTCTCATATACATTTACAGTAGTGCTGTTGTCGATATAGGTTGAGGAGCTGTAGGAAGAGTAGCTGGAACCATAATAACTGTCGTAATAACCACTATACCCATAATAGCCACCCCAATAGCCCCCGTATGGACGGTAATATGACGGGCCCCACCAACTGTCGAGAAATATACTCGCAACACTCAGCCCGACTGAGAACATACTCATCGATATTGTAAATCCGATACTCCACCCTATCCATGGATCATAGCCCATGCCATAACCAAATGTCGAGGGCCTGGGATAATATACGGGTCCGTTATTGGGATAAGAGATCCCTGTGCCGTACACCACGGTTGGGCCATAAACATAATTGCTTGTGTACCCGGCTGTGTAACCCACGTAGACCACTTCGGGTTTGACTTCATAAATATGGACATACTTCACGTTGTAGGCGGGATCGTCAGGCGGGATCTTCTGGATCTCATCCGGAACGGAGGTTGCAACCTGCCATGGTCCTTCAGGTCCTTTCCCGGTGAACCAAATCCCGTTATCACAAACGAAATATTGATCCTTGTAAAGCAGGATGATGCTGGATGTGTTCGAGCCACGCGCCAGGTCGGTTCCTTTGATCTTTTCAAATTTCGGATCACCATCCCATTTTACCTCGGTTTTGGCTTTCTTTCGGTTCACGGCTGCAGTTTTTGGTATCTGGGCATCCAGCAGTGCATCGTCCGCTACATCAGTCCCTGCTACACTGGCCAGCACAACCCCGGGTTTTGAATCTTTGGGAATCTTTGCAAAATCGGCGGGAAGTTTATCAGATTCCGTGTAAACCCAGGGGCCGGTGAGGGCCGGAGAGCTGTACCACCTCCCCGAAAGCAGGACATAAAAAAGTTTCTGATCTTTGTCCCTCAGGATGTTATTATCAGAATTGGTCATGTAACGAAGCTTTGTTCCCTTGATATCGGTATACTTTGGTTCACCCTTTGACTGGATCAGTTCAGCAGGCTTTGTGCGAACGATAATCGCAGGAGGATTTGCTGCTGCAGTGTCCGATGGTTTCTGCTGGGCCTGTTGCGATTTTTTACCCGACTTTTCCTTTTCTGACTTCAAAGAGTCATAAAAACGCTGCACTCCGGCCGATGGCTGGCTTACAGTTGCCCAGGGGGAGTTCACCGGGTTGGAAGAACGGTACCAGGATTCTCCCAGCATAAGGTAATAGCTTTTCTCGCCGCCATCCATTAAAACATAAAACGGGGTGTTTATAGCTCTTTTTATCCCATCCTCACCGGTCTCCTTCCATACCGGGTCGCCATCAAAGAGGACCAACGCCGATTTTTGTTTAACGTAGATGATCTCCGGCGGATCATTTTTGAAACCGGATGTGGTAGCCGTCGCTTCACGCCCCAGGTTAATGGATGATTTTATCTCGTCGATTGGCAACTCCATTTTCCAGTCAGAAGCCTCCTTTTCAAGGATGTACCTGAACCTTTTTACACGCGACTTGTCAAGCGTATCAATACCGGGGAACCTGACATTTACCAGTTTTAAATTCAGCACACTGCACGTCCCTTTGGTTTTGTCGGTGCGGGTGTTGGCTTTAATCCACATCACGCCAAAAACAGGCGATTTGCTTTTATTGACCACAATGGAGATGGCCGACTTGAGGTACAGCGTAGTATCTCCATGCATTGAATCTGCCTGAGGTTGATATGCGACTACCTTGGCCCAATCCGTAGCAACTTTCTTAGGCCAGGTTGACTGGGCTTTAATTGCCGATGGCAGTATCAAAAGGGCTGTAATCAATAATAAAATGTTCCGGTTTCTCATACTTTTTGCTGGATTAAAAACTTGAATGACTGTTTTAATTTCAAAACCATATTGAATGAAATTGTTTTGATCTGTTCATGATCATTTGATGATGGATATCTTTACATGATTTAACTGCTGATTACTGTCCCTGACCGTGGCAATATATATCCCGGCCGGAAATTCTGAGAGATCCATGCGGTAGGGATCAGAACCCATCGAAGCACTCCTTTGATGGTAAATTGTGCTTCCCATCATGTTCCGGATGACAATCTCTGAAGTTTTGCCTGTAGCATCACCATTTGCGAGATAGACGATTCCTGACGAAGGGTTTGGATAGACTGCCAGGGTGGAGGAGGCATCAGATTCTCCGATTCCCAGCGGATTTTTACTGATGTTGATCTCCAGCTGGTACATTCCTGTCTGGGCCAAAAAATTGGGATTCACACAGAAATACAGTTCACCCCCTTCAATGACATCAAATTTGGAGGAGTCTGAACTATTGCAGGGCGAGATCCACACCGTATCTTTCTGCCGGGTATAACTCCAGTGACCATTTAGGGGGTGGGACCAGTTTGTGTCATACTCTGAATTTCCGAACACAACCTTTACAGTATAGGAGTACTCCATGGGCAGGTCAATTTTATAAAAGTCTTTATCGTTCCCCACATGGCAATTGGCATTGTCCAGTTTTATTGTTGCCTTATTTCCCGAAAAAGAAAGAGGTAAGGAGGAGGAGGTTTCAATTGTGTTGTTAGGCTCATATTTGTCGGCCGCGAGCGGGATGGCATTGACCTGCACCTTTACCGGGTTTTGAAAGCCTGTAGAGCCTACCAGATCATATTCTGCTGTGCCCGAAGGTTTATACCACAGGGAGAGCAGATAGCTTCCGGCCGATACAGGGATCTTGCCCGTACTGAAAGTCAGCTCTCCTGACGAAGATCCTGCAGGGAGGTCGAAATTGCTCTTTAGAGCAAGAGACTGCAAATAATTTCCATCAATATCATGAATCGCAAGGTTGAGCATACCGGAAAAACTCTGGCTTCCGATGTTCCTGATCTCCAGTTTCACAGTGGCAGCCTTGCCCTCTGTAAGGGGTGTACCTGGAAGGATTGTCATCACGGAAGCCATTTCAAGAAGGTCGGGATTGATTACTTCCACCAATGGGAAGTTGACGTAGGTGAGTGTGTCATTTACTTCCATCCAGTCGTCACCGGCAGCACTGTACATAAGGCCAATCATGTATTTTCCGGGAAGCATGTTTGTCAGGTCACTGTTTTTGAAGGTGAGATTGTCAAAGTTTTCCCCGGGCCTCATCGTAACAGGACTCATGATCTCAACAAAGCCAATATGCACCTGGTTGGTGTCGAAAATGGCTGCGCCAAGGCTCCCTTGAAAATCGGTCGTACCATTGTTACGGATGCCGGTCCTGATGGAGATAGAGTCTTGATAAAGAATGACAGATGAAACGAGTGCAGGGGCGCTGAGGTTCAGATTGAAATGCTTTCCCTGGCCTGGCAAGGGGCGGACCCCTTTGACAATTTCCTGCCCGCACCTAAAGTCATTCGTCCCAGGGTTAAGTTTATTGATCTCGAAGTAGCCGTCATCATCACCTCCCCATCCCCAGTTAAAATGGAACTTTCCGGAATTATCGTATCCGTCGCAAACAAACGCGTGGCCGCCCGCTCCAGTGACAGGCGAAAATCCCGTATATATTACCGGAAGCCTGGCTTCTAGATCTTCTTTTAGAAGGATAGTCCATTCTTCATCGGTATAACCTATGCGACGAAGGCCTCTCAGGGAAGGGTCATAGCCAAAATAGGTCCGTAGGGCTTTAGCTACACATGGCTGGTTGTCATCAGCAATCACAGGGGCTGCGCTCCCTCCATCTTTAATTAGGCCGTATGTCATTTCCGCAGAAACACCACAATGATACATCAGGGTGGCAACAGCCTCTATTTGTTTTGTTCTGCTACTACCATCTAGCATGGACGGCATTGAATCCCACTTATATTCGGTGGCACCAAAATCGGCAGACCTCATGCCATATTTTTTTGTTTGGTATTCAAAATACCCGGTCCCATACTTGGGATAATTGTGATATTTCATCACCATGGCCATGGCCGTGGCAGCGCATCCTGTTACTGTACGCTCTTTTGCAGTTTCATCATAAGGACATTTATTTTCATATAAAGGAGTCTGGTTCCAGTGTGATTTGATCAGAGGTTCAACCGCTGTGCCACTCTTGTTCGGAAGTTTCGATCCGACCGTGTTAGCCTGGTATTCATCCCAGGCCGATTCAATTTCAGGCGTGGCCCTGAGCTTTTGAACTATGGCATCTTTTATCTGCTCCTCATAGCCATCCAGCCAGAATGCTGCTCCCGGGGCTATGTTGGCGGGTGAAAAACTGCCTTCCATGGAATATGCCAAAACGGGTTTTACGATGTCGTCACCGGCAACGATGACGAAACCTTTAGTTCCTGCAAAGTTAAAAACGTAAAAGGCAGGGGCTGCCTTGGTTTTTGCATCCTGATCTGTTTTCAGATCGTTTGAAGTACAGACCAACACCGGTGTTGGCAAGGCCTTAAGCTGGTTTATGCCGATCCGGCTGGCAAAGAAATTACCGGCGACTTTTCCGGCAGTACGCTCTTCAACCTGTTTTGCACTGGCGAGCCAGGATAAAGCTGTTGAGAGAAACAGGAAAATGAATAGTCTTTTCATAATCAATGAGTTATTTGGTTATCAATAAAGAATAGGATACTTTTTCACCGGATTTAAAATAGAAGGTGATGATGTAGTTCCCTTGCGGATTGGATGAAAGATTGATCGAAAACCGATTCCCCTCTGGTATTACAGAGGATTCATACACAGTTTTTCCCTGCATGTTGGTTGCGGTTATTCTTTGAAGATCACGGCCGGTTCCTTTATCCAGCCCTATTTCAACAATTCCTGTCGTCGGGTTCGGAAAAAGACGGATCCGGTTGTATTGCTTCTCATCAACACCGATAGGATAACCGAACCTGGCGATCAGATTGCGATTTTCCTGGGCAATAAAAGTAAAAGATGCCGAGTCGGTTACCTTCACTCCGTTTTCAAACCATCCCTGGAATGAATGGCTTTTATTGGATGTGGCAGTCATGGTGACCCTGGCGCCCGCAGGATATGTCCCGGCTCCTGTGGCCACGCCGCCATTTTTGGGCATTTCAACATCATTCACCTTGTAATTTCCGGGAGCCACATACAGCTCCGATTCCCATATTCCACGTCCAAAGGTTGATGCACGGATCTTGCCTCCGGAGTATTCTATCTCGAGATCTGAAATCATGACAATCGGAAGGTTCTTGTTGAATGGAATCCAATTTGTCATGCCCGCATTTTTATAAAACACCCCGGCATCGGTTCCCACATATAATCCTTTGTTGGTCCCTTCTTCGTAAACAATGCAGTTGACAGGCAACTTGGGTAACGAATTTGTCGTGTCATAATTCTCCCAGTTTTTTCCGCCATTATAGGAGGCGAATACCTTGGCATTGTTATACCCGGAAAAAGTGATAAAAACAGTGTCGGAACCCCAGGGGGCTATTGCAATTCCTGTCACCATGACATCTTTGACAAGCAGGGTGATCTCCTCCCATTTTTTCCATCCATCGGATGTTTTAAAAAGCTGAAATTTTCGCGCAGCAAACATCACATCCGGATTTTTCGACGAAATGCAGAGTGTGCGCAACAAGGTGTCATTATTACCCATATTGTTAGGCATGGTCGCAGTTACTTTATCCCATTTCGTACCACGATTTGTTGATTTGTATATTTCACGGTATCCAAGGTAGAGGGTTTCAGATTCCCAGGGATGCATGATATAGGGGGTGAGCCATGCTCCGGAAAGCTGATTACCGGTCAAATCTTTAATCGTTTTTGTGATGGTATCGCATTTTTGCCATCTGTTAAAAGTCCGGTAAATGAGCCCGTTTATATAGGCAGCATATTGTATTTGCGCGCTGTCAAAATCGATCATGCACTCCAAACCATCGCCCCCGATTTCAGGTGGAGCCTCCCACTTTCCGGGGGCGGTGCGAACTTGTGACCCATTGTCCTGGAATCCGGCGATCACCGCATCTTCTTCCAGCCAGGAGCATCCGAGCCGATAGACCTGTCCGATTTCCATTCCTGCGGTAATGTCTGTCCAGATAATTTTTTCATTTCTTGCATTGGCAAACATGACCCCTCCGTCATTGCATTCGAACACCGTATCGGGTGCCAGCGGATGAAAAGCCAGCCAATGTTTGTCGGCATGGGCCCGTTGGATGAATTTACCGGCAACTGAATCGGACCAATAATTGGCCAGGTCATATTCTTTTCCTCCATCTTTGCTTATATAGGTGTTTATACCTCCCAAAACCCGCTTACCGGGCTCAATAGGGCTGATGGCATAGGCGAGATCATAATCGCCTTGACCACCACATGGATTATCCCTCAGTTCGGGATCGTGGTAGGAGTGTAGGTAATTATTGCTACAGTTTTTATACAACTTGACCAGCGTGTCTGTCATTTTAAATACATTATCCTTTTCCTTAAAACGATATACTCCGGCCAAACCATTTTGATCTGAAACACAAACGGCCTCCAGAAGTTCCCCGTTTAGTGGGCTTACAGCAAGTTTAATTCTGTTGACTTTTTCGAATTTCGTTACCGAATCCCATTTATCACCTCCATTGTTTGACCGCCAGATCTGTGACCACCGGTTCTTTTTCGGGTCGTTGTTTAACTGTACTCTGGTTGCGGCATACATGATTTCAGGATTGGCCGGGTTGTAGACGATGTCGATGAAGTTGGCGCTGGTATCCCTGGCGGTCCAATTTAAACCTCCATCTGTGGTCTTGTAAATACCCTGACTGGTTGCCACAACCAATGTATCGCATTTCACCGGGTGCATAACCAATTTTCCGATTAATTTCCCATCACTGAGCTCCCAGTTCAAACCGGTTTTTTTCCAGGTATCGCCGCCATCCGTCGACTTCAGTACCCCGATGCTTTTTGTATCCCCAACCGCTGTGTTATTCATCTCCCCAACGCTCCCGATGGCATCACCATCACCCGTGGCAATGTACATGATAAGCGGTTTATCCTTGTTAATAGCAATATCACTGACCCCGAAAACCGGCTGATCATTCATTGTTGTCGTCCAGGTTTTCCCGAAATTGGTTGTTTTAAAAATGCCTCCGGCAGGCGTTCCAACCCAGAAGGTATTTTTATCCTTGGGGTGAAATGCAATACAGTTGATTCTTCCCAGCCCGGTGTATCGATCTTTTGGTTTGTTTGGGCTCAGGGATTTCCAATTGCCTGTTGCATTGTCGGTCATGTGTTCTGCGGAGTATCGTTCCCACTCCTTTACAACCACATTGTTCGGAGGAAAGGTTCCGTCGGGGTTCACCCGTGGTTCCCAATACCATTCCCAGCGCTTGAAGGGTTTGTAGCCTGATCCTTTGGTGACCTTTCGGCCTTTCCAGTAATCGTTGAAACTTTTCTGGATCTGATGGAAATTCGCTTTTTCAGGTGTATCTGCGGCCCCGGAAGGTTCCTGGGCTGAAACTGAATGGATGCTGGTGTTCAGGCATATGAAGAGAACAATACAAAATGCAACTACCACGGATTTATTAAAACCCGGTGCTGCCGGAGAATATTTTTTATTCATAAATGGATTAGGTTTTTTGCCAGGTTTTTCACAAATCGTGCCATTGTTGTAAATCACATAATATCAAATATATAAATATTTAATCTTAACAACATTCTGTAAAAAAAAGTTACGGAATCGTAGGGTGTATTACGAAATCGTAAGGTTTTATTACAAATACGGAAGATTTTAATAGCGTAAGAAAAATGTATTTTCCGGTTAACATTCACATCTGATAGTATTCACAGGAATACAGGCTATACAAAGGGCAGGCCGTAAACGGGAATCAATTGATATATTCCCTCGTCAAACCGCTACTGGCCTGAAAATGAAAGATAAAAAGGATAAAATTTTTTAAAGAAGAGGCTTTCAAGGAAAAGAGCTGGGGCCACAATAGGGGATATTCATGAAAAAAATCGCACAGTTACGCGAAAACGCGTGTATCAGTTGTCTTTATTATCCTGTTTTCCCTATCTTTGATTGCAAATTCCCCGATCTTTCATTATTCCATCCTGAGGCTCATCATGAAGAAATTGCTACTTGTTTTTTTTTGTTGCATCCTATTGCCGGATACCAGGGCACAGATTCCCTTTCATCGTGGCGTCAACCTCACCGGGTGGTTCCAGGCAGATAATGCACGGAAAATTCAATTCAGGAAGTTCTGCAAGAAAGACTTTGCTGATATTAAAAGTCTGGGGTGCGATGTAATAAGGCTTCCTGTAAACCTGCATGGTATGACTTCGGGGGCTCCGGATTACACCATCGATTCGTTATTAATTTCCATGCTCGATTCGGCCGTCGCATGGGCCGAAGAATTCCAGATTCATCTCATCCTCGATAATCATTCATTTGATCCAGCTGTCAGTACCAGCCCGGATGTCGGACAGATCCTCACCAAAGTCTGGCCCCAGCTTGCAGATCATTATAAAAACAGATCGGATTATCTCTCGTATGAGGTGCTGAACGAACCACACGGAATAACCAATCAACTGTGGGGAAGCATCCAGCAAGAGACGATTGATGCCATCCGAAGCAAAGATGCAAGGCATACCATCATTGTCGGACCTTCAGGATATAACAGTTACAATGATCTCGCCCAGATGCCTTTGTACACCGATGCAAATCTCATTTATACATTTCATTTTTACGATCCGTTCCTGTTTACCCACCAGGGGGCCGGTTGGTCCAACCCGTCGATGGAGCCGCTGGCCGGTGTCCCATTTCCCTATGATCCGGCCACAATGCCGGAATGCCCTCCTGACCTCCAGGGAACCTGGATAGAATCTGCTTTGAACAACTACTTTCTGGATGGAACAGTTGAAAAAGTAAAGTCGCTGATCGATGTTGCCGTGAACTTCAGGAATACACGCAATGTTCCGGTTTATTGCGGTGAATTTGGAGTGTATATTCCCAACAGTGACACGGCCGGCCGCGTAAACTGGTATCAGTCTGTCAGAACATACCTGGAAGAGAAAGGGATTCCCTGGACAACCTGGGACTACAAAGGTGGTTTTGGTCTCTTTGATAAAGGTTCCAATGAATTGTTTGATTACGATCTGAATGTTTCCTTGCTCGGTGCACTCGGATTCAATGTTCCTGAACAAAGAGTCTTTTCGATTTTGCCTGACAGCGTGGGATTCAGGATTTACGACGATTACATTGAACAGGGTATAAATGATGCCAGTTACTCCTCGTCAACCATCGATTTCTTCTCGACCCTGATGCCCGATAACGACCGTTACTGCCTATATTGGACCGGAGGGCCGCAGTATACCGAAATCGTCCTCGATTTTGTCCCTGACAAAGACCTTTCCCGGCTTGTTGCTTCAAACTATGCGCTGGATTTGCTGGTTAGGGGTAATGTGCCAGGAACCAAAATTGATCTGCGCTTTGTCGACACCAAAACCGCCGATCCTGCCGATCATCCATGGAGGATGAGGACGACGCTCACAGATGCTACATCTCCCTGGGATAAACGATGGCATCATCTGCATATCCCGCTGAAGGATTTTACCGAACACGGTTCGTGGGATAACAACACCTGGTTCAACCCCGAAGGTAAATTCGACTGGTCGGCCATCGACCGCTTTGAGATCGTATCGGAATATGGTCCCCTGGATAATAAAGAGGTTTGGTTCGATAACCTGATCATCACGGACCAGGATACAGCCAATGTACTTCAGACAGGCACCTTGGGAATCAATGATCCCCTGGCCATCAATGACCAACCGGACCTTATTGCAATCCCTAACCCGATGTGTGAATCAACAACCCTTTCATTCAAATTGGCCCGGGACGGTCAGGTCCGGCTATCGGTGTATAATATCAGCGGCCAGAAAATCGCCGATCTGTCAGACAGGTATATGATCAAAGGAACCCATTCCGTTCAGTGGAAGGGAAAAGATGATCGTGGAAACACACCTCCTTCAGGTATTTATATCTGCAAATTATTTACCGATAATCTGGTAAAGTATAGTAAGGTGCTACAATTCTGCCCATAACGAAAAAAGAAAATCGTAAATCGTAAATCACACTACTTCTCCACTCTGAACGACGGCGGAACATACGCCTACTCCCTGTATTCTTCAGGAATGGCAATGGTATTTCCATCGCGGATCGATTTGTAATGGGGCGACATGATCTCCACTCCGGCCTTGTTGAAGGAGTCCTGGATGTTCTGGTGAAGTTCGGAGAAGATAGAGGCCATCTCATTGGGTGAGCGGGTGTAGGCATTGAGCTGGTAGCTGATGTAAAAATCATTCAGGGCCGTTTGCAGCACAAAGGGCTTCGGGTTTTTCAGCAGTTGTTCCGTATGGAGGGCGGCATCAATGAGTAACTGGTGGACCTGGCGCCAGGGGGCATCATACCCGATGGTGACCGTGGTGTGCATGATCAGGCCCATGTCGGGTGCGAGGGTGCTGTAATTAATCACCTCCGAATTCATGATCTTATTGTTCGGTATGGTGATCTCCTCATTTTTGATCGTCCTTATCTTGGTCACCAGCATCGATTTTTCAATGATGTTGCCGGTCACCTCTCCAATTTTAACCCGGTCGCCCATTTTGAATGCACGCGTATAGGTGATGGTAAGCCCTGCCATGAAATTCGATAGTGCGCTTGCCGACGTAAGCGAAAAGACCAGTCCGAAGAAGACCGAAACACCCTGAAAAACCTGTGAACCGGACCCCGGCAGGTAGGGCCAGATGGCCACGATGGTGAAAATAATGATAAGGACCCTTAATATGTTAAAGGTTGGGAGGGCCCAGTCGGGATAAAATCCCGGAACCTTGATGGTCTCCTTCTCCACCTCCGATTTCAGGAATTTAAAGAAGCGGATGATCAGGCGCGTTACGATCAGAATGACGATGATGGTGATCAGGTTCGGTAGATATTCCCAGAAACTCACCATGATGTTTTTCAAAGGATTGATCACAAAACCCAATATGGAGATGCTGATGGCTTTTGTCCATGGGAGGAGATAGAATATTGAAAGCAGCATGACAACCACAAGCAGCAGGATAACAATCCATCTCAGTATTTTAACCAGAATGAGCAGGATGGCAAGCTGGCGCTCACGGTTGAAAAAATCAAACTCCTTTACATGCAGCCCCTTCATGATTTTATCCTGCCAGAGAATCATCTTTTTTGATAATAGCCTGAATGCTTTGTTTAAAAGGGTGATCAGGATGATGAGCAGAACCAATATCCCAATGGAAATGGCCACATTTTTCAATATTTCAGCTGGGTTTGTATCCCTGCGCTCCCGTTCGATGGCATAAATGATTTTTGTCTGCCTGCTCCTGGCAATATCATCCCGGGTTAAACCTTCGGCAAGGACGTCTGCTTCACAAACGGATGTGATCACCGATTCCCCGTACATGATATCTGTGGTAATATCTCCCTTGAAAATTTTAACTGAGTCGCGGTGAAAGAAAATATCTTTCTCCATTTTTTCTACTTTCCGGTCAATGGCTTTGGCTCTTTCTTCAGGGGTAAAGGGTCCCAGTCGTGCATGAATTGAAAAAATCGGGGTACCGAATGGGGCTACTGCCGCAGCCCGGCGCTGTTTATTGGTTGAATCCGCTGCAGAATAACCCTGTTTCTGCAGGCTGATTGAAGCAGCGAATGTCATCAACACGGGAATCAGCAACAGCAAGCTGAGAATGAACCGAAACAATGAGTTGGGTTTCATGGGAGATGGTTAAACAGGACAGCTAATTAACTAAATTAAAACCAATTTTTTCGTTGTGATCTGACATTTTTTGAAAGATATCTTTAAATCATTATATTTGCTTATCAAATTCTGGTAATTCCTTTATCCAATATTCTGCCGATGCGAATACGATCTTTCCCCCTGATCCTGCTGATCCTTTTTTGCGCCCGGTTGCTCCCGGCTCAGGCGCCTATGGCCCGGGATACCTTCAATATCGCCGCCAGCAGCATGCGATACCCGCACCAGTTGAAAAAATGGGGATTCCGTATCGCTGCCGGATTCTCCATGGTACTGCCCCCCAAGGATCTGCTTGAAAATGCTATCCAGGCGCCCCTGGTTAACATCCACATGACCTTCGGGCTCCCCTGGAAGTTTTCGCTGGAGGGCGATGTTACCACCATCCTGGTGTCAAACCAGTTTGCTGCCGGTCCGCATGTTGGGTTCACCAGGAAGAATTTTTCAATGAACCTGGGCTGGGATGTGGCATTTTGCTACGGTCAGCTGAGGCAGGCCGGGTTTGACAACAAAACTACCATGTGGATCCAGTATCCGAACCTCTCCCTGGGCTATAAACTGAAGGATATCGCCTTCACCCTCAAGGGCGAACTTGTCGGGGTTTTCAGTGTAGTTCAGACGAGCGGCAGCAATGAGGTGAGCAAGTCCAGGAACTTTTACAACGGATTCACGGCCGCGTTGTATATCGAACAGCGGTTGTGGAAGAACCATGTGCTCATTATCGGATTGAAGGACAGTTATGAGAAGGTCTACTGGCCCACCTGGATGCTTTTTACCACCTTCAATCTTTTTTATCATATTCCTGAACTTTCATTTAGCTGGATCTTATGAGGCTCAAATTAAAAATATTCATCCTGACCATCCTGGTGATTGGCCTGAATGGGTGCAACAAGGATACCACGGTTCCGATCCCCTCTGCCGGACCCAATTCAATCATGAAGGAGACCCACCCTTTGAACGAAACGTCAAAACTGATTATGGAGGGGGTATACCAGGTGACCTCGGGTTCTGATTTCTTCGGTGACCAGGTCATTGTCAAATGGAACCGGACCAGTCTGTCCATATCCAATAAAGACGGAAAGCATTTCATTCTTGATGTGGGACATCTTGATTCGGTCATTTTTATCCAGGGATACTGGAGGAATGGATACACCGACGGTACCGGGCTCATCTCCATGTATATCGCGAGAGAAGAGGGGGGAACAACGATCATGACTGGAAATGGGAATCAAAAAATTATCATGCGGGGAGCCTATGGCAAGGAAAACGCCATTCCGGATCAGTCGTTGGTCCTGGAATATCTGCGGCCATTCTCCGATAAGGCAAAGAATAGCAATTGTTACATTCTTGCACACCGGTCGGGAGGGAGAACCTCCGACCGCATGCCGGTTTCAGAGAACTGCATTGCCATGATCAACTACACGGAGAAGCTGGGATCCACAGGTATAGAGATCGATGTACGACTGAGCAAGGACGGAGTTCCATTCCTGTATCATGACTCGGATATCAACACCCGGCTGACTCAGAAATGCCCGCTTGCAGGACCCATTGAAAACTTCACGTGGGGCCAGCTTACAACTTTTATACGGTTGATCCACGGGGAGACGATCCCTACGCTGGAGGAGGCGCTGAATTTCACCATTGACAGCACGCTGCTACGGTTTGTTTACCTTGACATGAAGGCGAACAGGGATGCCATGTCCAAGGTGGTCCCCATTCAGTATCGTGCATTACAGCGCGCCAAGGAGAAAGGCCGCGACATCATTATCGTGGTAGGTATTCCATCCACCGATGTGCTGAACGACCTCATGACCTATCCCAACTATACTTCGATTCCATCGCTATGCGAACTGACGGTGGATGATGTGCACATGGTCAACTCGAAAGTGTGGGCTCCCCGTTGGACCCTCGGCACCCAGAATGACCTGGTGCAGCAGATGCACAATGAAGGGCGGCTGGCGGTGTGCTGGACCATTGACGAGCCATTGTGGATCAAGGAATATATTGAAAACGGGCTCTTTGACGGGTTGCTGACGAACTATCCTTATGTTGTTGCTTACTATCATTACATTCAATAATTGCATTATGGCTAAAAGAGCGATCTTCATATTGGTTCTCAGCGTCTTACTTTCTTATGGCGCCTTCTCTCAAAAGGCTGACAGCATAAAGGTCAGAAGGAACCATTATTCCCTGACGGTGGGAGTAGGATGGGCCCATTACATCAACACGCTGGAGATCGGGAAGGACAATGCCACGATCAATTCGGCCGGGGTGTCACTGAAGTTCTTCTGGGAACCCGAACACCGGCTGAGCCTCGGGCTTGAATCAGGTTTCTACAGGCTGTACAGTGTGAAAAGCAAAAGTTACACAGACGTGACAGGTCAGGCTACCATGTCGGCTATGCCCTTTTTGCTTGTTGTCAGGATGCGTATTGTCGACCAGTTTTACCTCAGTGCCGGGGCGGGGCTGGCACTCATGTTCAATAAGGTGACCGGCATTGACAACAAGGTGAACAGCAACATCCTGTCTCTCTCCAATTACCAGTTTTCAGGATCCTATCTGTATCCCCTCACAAAGCACTGGCAGGTGGGAGGAGAGTTCAAGGTGCTGAATTTCGGGAAGGCTTCCGACTGGATGTACACGATCCAGGCCCTGTGTGCCTTCCGGTTGTAATTTCAGGATTGATTATTAAGTTCTGTAACTATTGGATCAATGATCCGTCTGATCATTCAAAATTATTAGCAAATGAAAAAGTCCTATGTATTGGCTCTGCTGATTCTTTCGGCAGTTACGGCATTTTGCCAGGAGAATCCTTTGTGGATGCGGTATACCGCTTTATCACCCGATGGAAAAACCATCCTGTTCTGTTATAAGGGCGACATCTGGTCGGTTCCTTCCTCCGGTGGAACTGCCATCCCGGTCACACTGACCGAGTCCTATGAATATGCCCCGGTTTGGAGTCATGACGGCAAAACCATTGCCTTTGCATCCGACCGAAGCGGGAATTTCGACGTTTTCGTGATGGATGCTGCCGGAGGTGAAGCCAAAAGGCTGACCTTCAGTTCAAACAGGGAGTTGCCCTGCAGTTTTACGGCCAACAACAAGGATGTCATCTTTTCGGCTTACCGCCAGGATGTGGTCACCAATGCCCAGTTCCCGATTTCACTGATGACTGAGCTTTATTCGGTACCGGTTGCAGGCGGCAAGGTTTCCATGCTCCTTGCATCACCGGCCCTCGCGGTTAATCCAACCTCAACCGGTGACAAGATCCTGTACGAGGATATCAAAGGGTATGAAAGTGAATGGAGGAAACATCATACGTCATCCATTGCACGCGACATCTGGCTTTACGATTTCAATTCCAAAAAATACACGAAACTTTCCCAATTCAAAGGGGAGGACCGCAACCCGGTTTTTGATGTCAACAACAAGGACTTTTATTACCTGAGCGAACAGAACGGATCCTTTAATGTGTTCAAAAGTTCCATTGATGATCCTTCAAAAACTACTGCTCTGACAAAGTTTACAAATCATCCTGTTAGGTTTCTGAGCCGTTCCAACGACAATACCCTTTGTTTTACCTGGGACGGGGAGATCTATCTCCTCAAGCCGGGAGGGGAACCTGCAAAGGTTGCGGTCAATGTTTTCGCCGACGGGCGTTCAAACCAGGAGAAGATCGTGCCGGTGAATGATGGATTTACCGAAATGAGGCTGTCGTCGAATGGGAAGGAGTATGCATACGTATTCCGCGGTGAGGTGTTTGTAAGCAGCATTGACGGGGGGTACACCAAGCGCATTACCAACACTCCATACCAGGAGCGCAGCGTAAGTTTCAGTCCCGACGGCCGTTCGCTGGTGTATGCCGCAGAGGTGAACAACAGCTGGAATGTCTATACCTGTTCCATCGTCAGGAAGGAAGAGCCCTACTTTTATGCCTCCACGGTGCTGAAGACCGAACCGGTGGTCGCTACGGCCGCAGAAGAGTTCCAGCCCGAATATTCGCCTGATGCTAAGGAGATCGCCTACCTCGAAAACAGGGTCGTGCTGAAGGTGATCAACCTGGCCACCAGGGCTACCCGGACCATCATGCCGGCCAATGTCAACTATTCCTATGCCGACGGGGACCAGTATTACCAGTGGTCGCCGGACAGCAAATGGTTCCTGGTGAATTTTGCCTTCCCCGAACGCATCTTCAGCCCTGAAGTCGGCCTGGTTTCGGCCGACGGGAAGGGTGAAATCATGAACCTTACCCTGAGCGGGTATGACGACTATGCTCCAAAATGGTCGATGGGAGGAAAGATGATGATCTGGGCATGCGACCGTGAAGGTGACCGGTCGCAGGGAGGAAATCTATCGAGCGGGGATGTGTACGCCATGTTTTTCACCAAAGCGGCTTTTGACCGGTTCAGACTTTCTAAAGAGGAGCTCGCACTTTTGAAAGACCAGGAGGAGAAGGCCGAGAAGGAGAAGAAAAAAGCAGAAGAGAAGGCCAAACCGGAAAAGGACAAGAAAGGCAAGAGCGATACGGCTGGAAAGGCCAAGCAGGATTCTTCAAAGGTGATCATTGACTTTGACAATCTGACAGAACGGAAAACCAAACTTACAACCAACACCTCACCGGTAAACGATTATCTCCTTTCAAAGGATGGTGAAAAACTGTTCTACCTGACCAGTTTTGAGAAGGACAATGACCTTTGGGTGACCGAACTCCGCACCAGAGAGACCAAACTCCTGGCCAAACTGGGAATCAAACGGTCAGGGATGGAGTTGTCGGCCGACGGAAAGTTCATCCTCCTCTTTGCCGATGGGAAACCGATGAAGGTAGAGGTGGAGGGTGGCAAAGCCGAACCACTGAAAACAAACGGGGAGATGATGCTCAAGCCAACAGAGGAACGCAACTATATATTCGACCATGCCTGGCGGCAGTTCAAGGAAAAATTCTATGTGGAGGATATGCAGGGGGTGGACTGGGATTTTTATTACAACGCCTATAAAAGGTTTCTTCCCTACATCAATAATAACTACGATTTTGCCGAGATGCTGAGTGAGATGCTCGGTGAGATGAATGCCTCTCACACGGGTAGCGGCTACAGGCAGAACAAACCGAACATGGATCAGACCGCAGACTTCGGGGTTTTCTATGATTATGATTTCGGCGGACCGGGATTGAAGATTGCCGAGGTGATCGAAGGCGGACCGCTCGACAGGGCCACCTCCAGGGTAAAAGCTGGCTGTGTCCTGGAAAAGATCGACGGAGTGGCCATCAGTGACTCAACAGATTTTTATTCCCTGCTGAACCGCAGAACCGGGAAACTGGCCCTGATCTCCATGTATAACCCGGCAACGGGCGAACGATGGGAGGAGAGCCTGAAACCGATCAGCATCGGCGAGGCGAATGAGTTGCTTTATCAACGTTGGGTGAAAAACCGCCGGGCTGAAGTTGACCGGCTGTCGGGAGGTAAAATAGGGTATGTGCATGTGCGGTCGATGGATGATGCCAGCATGCGGACCGTATTTGAAGCGGCGCTCGGACGAAATTTTGAAAAGAAGGCCCTCATCGTGGATACCCGCTTCAATGGTGGAGGCAACATCCATGAACAGCTTTCGGATTTCCTCAGCGGAAAGAAATACATCGACATTGTTCCCCACGGGCAGTACATTGGGTCGGAACCATACGATAAATGGGTGAAACCCTCCATCGTATTGGTTGGCGAGAGCAACTATTCTGATGCCCACCTCTTCCCTGTAGCCTACAAACTGAAGAATACCGGAAAGACGCTGGGTATGCCGGTCCCGGGCACAGGAACCTTTGTATGGTGGGAAACACAGATCGATCCTACCCTCTATTTCGGTATCCCGATGGGGGGATGGCGGACACCCGATGGCAAATTCTGCGAAAACAACCAGATGGAGCCGGATATCCTGGTTCCCAATGATCCTGGAATTTTAGCTTCCGGAAGGGATCAGCAGATCGAAGAGGCGGTGAAAGATCTGATGAAGTAAATTGTCAGGTTCTAGCTGCTAGATCGGCATTCCAAACCCAAAGAAGAACCCATTGGTTCCAATTGAGGTGAAGGCATATTCAAACCTTACAACCAGTTCATACTTGATGTTGTTCCGGCAATAATAGATCTGGTCACCCTTGAGCGTGTACAGGTCGAACCCGCGGATAAAGTCCTTCCCCTGGGTCATGTTCAACTGGTAGTAGTAAGGGGCATTTTCGCCGGCGGAATTCTCAGCCTTTACCATCTCGGCTACATACCATTTCCTGCTGATGGTCTGGTAAAAATGGAAATTGATGCCGGTTCTCAGGAAATCGGTCCTCAGGGTTGTCTTGGTGGTCTCCTCCGGGGTGCCCCGGTTGGTGAAATCACGCTTGAGTATATACGGATGCGCAGTTTCCGGTCTTTTTTTTCAGTCCTTGCACCATTTACAAGGGAATCTCCCGGGTCAGCCATAATCTGCCCGGAAAACATCAAAAAAAGAAGGATTCCCAAAACTGCATTCAGATTGAATTTACCAGTATTTCCCGATCCCGCAATTTTTCGCTGTATCTGCTTTTTCGTATTTTTTTTCAGCTTTGACATTTTTTTTCCTGGTGTCCCGGAGGTGTCGTCAATCAGAACGTTTCATTCAGGTTGAAATAGATCCCGATGCTGCCATTGGCGCCAAATCCGAAGTCGACTGTCAGATTGGAAAGGGTTTTCCGGTTAAACATCACCCGCAGCCCGAATCCGGCAGCGGGATCAATGTATTCGAAGAGTTTCGGTGTGCCGTCATCTGCATCGGCGGTTGTTCCGTTTATGAACAATACCCCTCCGAGGATCCCTGTGTAGCGGCTGATAGGAAAACGGTATTCCGCTTCACCATAGATCATGTTCACGCCCCTGATGCTCCCCTGTACGTAACCCCGGCCGGTGCGGTTGTACATATCCCATCCAATGGCGGGTAATCCCAGGTATGGAAGGGCTCCCTTCTCAGTAAACTGGCCAATGTACCAGAAACCGATCAGGTGTTCCGGGCGTTTTTTCGAAAGTGAGACATAGGTCCTGAATTCGGTATTGACCATCCAGCTGTTCTTTGTACTTCCCAGAAAGATGAAGTTTGGCCTGAAGGCCACGTTCGCAAAATAACCTTTTGTCGGCCGGATGGTATTGTCGCGGCTGTCGAGCAAAAACTCGAGACTGATCCCCGACATATTCTGCTCCTTAGGTTGAAATCCATGATCAATAGAATAATTGTAGTGACTGGTGAGCTTTGGCGGAACGGTATCGAGATTCAGCGCATGGTCGACCACCTTTGAAAAATTGTCGAGGCAATATCCAAGGCCGATGTACATTTTCCCGGCGATCCTGATATAAAAAGTTTCATAGAACCGTAAATAGTCGTAATTGATCTGCTGTGTTTCGCCTGTATAGGGATCGGTTTCTCCGCCCTCGCCAAAAATGATCCCGCCGCCGCCTGAATGATTTATTCCCGATCCCAGTCCGTAGGTTGGTTGCGAAAAGATCATGTATCTCCAGTCGCCCCGCAGGATGAAACGGGACCCGCTGGTGATGATGTTGGTGCGCATGTTAATGATCTTCTGAGACTTGGATGTGAAATTAACGACAACCGATGCGGAGGATATCGGTGTTGTTTTGGGATCGCCGAGATGAATCCCGATGGAGCTTCCAACACCGATGAGCATACCATAGGCCGGATTATAACCTACAAACGGGGTGACGGCGAGATAGGGTTTGTAAAGCTTCATCGGAAGAGCGCTGATGCTGTCGCGCCTCGCCTCAAACTTTTTCCGGGCAAAGATGCTCCAGACATCATCCTGCCGGTATAATCTTTCGGGGGCCTGGGCCTGAACCGGGACAGACATGAGGAGGACGGACAACAAAATCAGGAAAGCGTATTTTTCTATGGAAATCACGTACAAAGTTACGATTTCCTAAGAAAAGGACCAATCAAGCGACGCTTTCTGGAGGAATATCCCGTATAATTTATTAAATTTGAATTCCAGATAACTGAGAACTGGCAATATCCCGTATACGAGGAATGATAAAAGCTGTAATTTACTCGCTGTTTGTTAGTATGCTGATTTTCATGTTTCCCCCGACAGTAACTTCGGGTGAAAGTAAGACCAGGACCATCGTCATGTTTTTTGCGTTTAATGCAAATTTGCCTGCCTATCAGAATTTTCTGGATGGATTTCGCAACACTTTATCCAAAGATTCGGATGAACCCTATAATCTATTGATCGAGTACCTCGACATCGGCCGATCTCCCAATGAGTCTTATGTGAAGCAACTGATCGGACAATACAATGTGAAGTTAAAGGGTTACCATATCAACCTTTTATTAACTTTTGGGCCAATGACCTGTACTTTTTTAAAAAAGTACGGATTGGAAGCACTTGAAAATACGCCGACGATCAATATTGATCTTGATCCGCCGATTGGTAACCTTGCGAGCCCATTACTAAATGAAAATTCCATTGATATCAAATTAAAATTCAGAATAAAGGAAACATTCCGGTATGCATTTGAACTATTTCCTGATCGTAAAGAGGTGGAGGTTATAACCGGGAACACGACCACCGATCTGTATTTTACAAACCTGATAAAAAAGAATATTACAGGTTTTCAAAAAAGTCATTCTTTCAGTTTCCTGAATGGCGTCACACTTGATTCAATCATCCAGGTCGTCAGGAAAATCCCTTCCACCAGCCTGGTAATTATTCCCATCTATCTTTCAGATAAAAATAATGTTCCGTTTTCAACACCCGAAGCGATCAGGATCATTGCTGATAATTGCAAAGCGCCTGTGTTGCCTATATTTGATAGTTTTATCAAAACCAGGGGTGGCATCGGGGGTTATGTTTTTAGCTACATCCATTTAGGGAAAGAGACAGGGAGAGTTACCAGTGAATTTCTGCATGGTAAACAATTGAAGGATGTCCCCATCGACACGGGTAGTTTTTACCAATACATCTTTGACTGGAAGCAATTACAAAAATGGAACCTGGTTGGTTCACAGGCAATCCCATCTGACAGTATTTTCTACAACAAGGAGAATGATTTTGTGGGTGAATACAAATGGTACATCTTGTTCTTCCTGCTATTTTTAACCGGCGAGACCTTCATGGTGGTCTATCTCATTAAACTGAGCAGAAGACATAAGGAGATTGTCAGGCAAAAGACGGAGACGGAATATCTATATCACAAACTGATTCGTGAAGACAGGTTATCAACCATGGTGGAACTCACCGCATCCCTGTCCCATGAATTAAATCAACCATTGACGGCCATCTTGTACAGCGCCCAGGCAGGCAGGCGGTTTCTGGACTCGGGGAAGCTGGACCAGGATCAGGCGAAGGAGATATTTGAGAATATCATTGAAGATGATAAGCGGGCCGCAGAGTTGATCAGGAGTGTACGAAGTTTGATGAAACTGGAAAGCAGGGAGACGGAGCGGGTGAACCTCAATTTAATCATCCAGGAGACATTGCGCATTTTTAACTCAGAAGCGATAAAAAAGAACATCCAGGTTCTCCTGAAATTGAATACGGAACCGGTTTTTATTGAGGGAGATAAAATCCAGCTGCAGCAGGTCGTGTTGAATTTAATGTTTAATGCGGCGGTTGCCATGGAAACTACACCCCCGGAGCGTAAAATCATGGAGATAGGTCAGCAGCTGGATCATAAGGCCCGGACTGTGATGGTATATATCCGGGATTCCGGTCCCGGAATTAACCCGGCTATCAAGGACAAGCTGTTTAAACCGTTTGTTACAACCAGGGAAGGTGGATTTGGGATCGGTCTGGCGATCAGCCATACCATCATTGAAAAACATCATGGCATGATAAGCGCCGGGAACAACCCGGAGGGAGGTGCTCTTTTTTCATTCACTCTCCAGATGATCAACGATGAATAAAAAAGGAGAAACCATATTTATTATTGATGATGATCTCTCAATCCGGAGATCGCTTTCACTCTTTCTCTCAGCCGAAGGATACCAGGTTAATGACTATGGCAGTTCGGAGGAATACCTCGAAAGGGAACCCTCTGACGGAGCGGGGTGCATTCTCCTCGATGTTAACCTGGATGGTAAAAGCGGTCTCGATCTCCAGCAAGAACTGAGTGCCCTCGATTCAAGGCTTCCAATCATTTTTATTACCGGGTATGGCAGCATCCCCATGAGCGTTCAGGCCATGAAGAACGGGGCTGTCAATTTTCTGGAGAAACCCTTCCGGGAGGAGGAATTGCTCCGGTCAGTTGCCGAGGCCATTGCCCTGAGCCGGAAATTGAACCTGGATAGGGATGAAATTGGTCAGGCACGGAACCTGATCAGATCGCTTACTCCGAGGGAAAATGAGATATTGACCTACCTGTTAACCGGCAGGCTGAACAAGCAAATTGCAGGGGAACTCAATATTGCCGAGCATACGGTAAAACTTCACAGGCACAGCATTTGCGAGAAACTGGGGGTTAGATCCGTCCCTGAAATTCTCCGGATTGCTGATAAATCAGGCCTTTTTTCTGGAATCTCGAATGGTAGCCATTAGCCATTAGCCATTAGCCAATAGCCATTAGTCAATAGCCATTAGCCATTAGCCATTAGCCATTGGTAATTGGTAATTGGTAATTGATAACTGGTCATTGGTATTTCGTCCTCTGTTCTCCTAGAACCAAAGTACTATGGATTACCGGTTTCCATGGAATTACCTTTGAACCAATCCTTTTTGATTTTTTATACTTGCTCATTTTGTTGATACAGGGGATCCATGATATATCTTGTAGATGATGATAAATCAATAAGACGGGCATTTGAGCTGTTCCTAAAATCGGCGGGAATGGAGTACCAGTCGTTCGAAAGTGCCGGCGATTTCCTTTCTGCATGCAAGCCCGGATTGCAGGATGTTCTCATTCTTGATCTGAATTTACCGGGCATGAGTGGTTGTGACCTCCTTGAAAATTTTGAAAAAGAGGGGTTGCAGGTTCCGGTTGTTATCGTAACTGCCTTTGATGATCCGGCCAGTCGCGAACGTTGCAAGCGTTATGGTGTAAAGGCCTTTCTGCGTAAGCCGGTCGACGGTGAAGCGTTGATCGATATTATCAGGGGAGTATGAAAAAACAATTATCCATCACGAAAAAGTGAAATAGAATGAATACAAAACAAATTACCATGATGTGCTTTATGCTTTTTGCAGCATTTGTGTCGCTGCAATCTGTCGGACAGTCGCAAACGGAAATAACTAATACATAAAGGATTCCAAAACATTGGTCACCAAACGGGTGGCCGCTTGTTATGTTAACCGGTTCGGACGCAAAAAACAGAATATCCCATGAAAACCAAGGACAGGTCAACCGTGCTTCAGTTTCAGGATGGGCACCGCAGTATTGAGGAACGGGTTGCCAAAGGCAAGGCACTCCGGAAAAATTACCCCCGTTCAAAGCATGGAGAATACAAACCGGCTGCCGATCGGGCTGATCCTGTATCAATCCTGGAACGACAGGCAATCAGCAGGCTTCAGGAACTGGTCCCGGTTCGTTATTCAAGAATGCTCACCTCACCCTTCGCATTCCTTCGGGGTAGTGCAGCCATCATGGCTGCTGATCTGGCAGCGGGCACGACAGATACTGGTATTCACGTGCAGGCATGCGGTGACATGCATGTGGCCAATTTCGGGGTGTTTGCCTCTGCGGAGCGTAATCTTGTTTTCGGCATCAACGATTTTGATGAAACCCTGCCCGCTCCATGGGAATGGGATATGAAACGGCTGGTGACCAGCATCGTGGTCAGCGGCAGGTTTTTGGGGGCGGGAAAGGAATTATGTGCCGCATCAGTCCTGGCTGCAGTCAGTTCATACAGCAAACGGATGAAGCAATATGCCCTGATGGGGCATATGGAATTATGGTATTCAACCATCAGGGAAAATGACATCCTGAATACGGTATCCCCTTCGGCCCGTAAAGGAGCAGAAAAGATCATGGGCAAAGCACGTGAGCGGAGCCACATGCAGGTACTCAGCAAACTGACAGACCTGGTGGATGAAAAATTCCGCATGCGCGAAAATGAACCCTTTATTGTCAGGGAGACGCACACAAAGGCAGGCAGAACCATCGAAGAGGCCCTTGGGTTATTATTTGAATCTTATTATCTTTCACTTGCCGATGAACGTAAACAACTGCTTCAGGAATACCGCATTGTGGATGTGGCCAGGAAAGTGGTTGGCGTTGGCAGTGTGGGAACACGTTGCTGGGTTATTTTCCTTTTGGGAAATCATGCCAATGACCCATTGTTTCTGCAGGTAAAAGAGGCACAGCCCTCCGTTCTTGAACCATTTGCTGCCAAATCAGTTTATGAAAACCAGGGGCGGCGTGTGGTGGAGGGGCAGAGGCTGATCCAGGGTGCTCCTGATATTTTCCTGGGATGGGGCGAACAGGATGGGTTCCATTTTTATCTCCGCCAGTTGCGCGACTGGAAAGGGGGCGTTGAGTTCGATCCCAAAGCAGTAAAAATTAAGAACTATCCCCAGTATTGTTCATTGTGTGGATGGGCCCTCGCACTGGCCCATGCAAAATCGGGGGATCCGGCTGTGATATCAGGATATGTGGGCAACAGCAATGAGCTGGATGAAGCCATGCTGCGTTTTGCACTGGCCTATGCCGATCAGAATGAAAAAGATTTTATGTCGCTTAAAGCGGCAGCCTCTTCAGGTCGGATAAAGGTTGCAGCCGTTCATTGAGGATAATAGGGATAAATATCGTGGCAGTTGCCCGGTATTAAAGTGGTTATCTAACAAACTATATTAAAATTCGCACCAATTAAAATTTGAAACCTATGAAAACCAATTTTGCAAAACTCCTGATCCTGGTGTTCTTTGTAGCACTGATGTCGGGGTGCAAGCCATCATCCACGAAAGAGAAGACCGCAACCAAAGAATTTAAGGGTGTCATTAAACTGGATATCCGTGATTCAAAAGAGGATTGGGGACCTTACGAACGCAAGAAAGCGCCCGAGGGATCGCCAAATATCCTTTTCATCCTGTATGATGATACGGGTTTGGGTGCATGGTCGCCCTATGGAGGACGCATCAACATGCCAACCCTGGATAAACTGGCAGCCGATGGTTTAACCTACACCCAATGGCATACTGTTGCCCTTTGTTCACCCACCCGTTCATGTATCAATACCGGCCGCAACCATAACCTGAATGGAATGGGCTCAATTACCGAAGCCTCCAACGGATTTCCGGGATACAGTTGCCAGTTGCCACCGCAGACTGCTACCATGGCACAGATACTAAATGATAATGGATGGAGCACTTTCTGGTTAGGGAAGGATCACAATGTTCCGGAAACTGACCTCTCGGCAGGTGCCAATAAAAGTCAATGGCCGCTTCAGCAGGGCTACGACCGTTTTTATGGTTTTATCGGCGGTGAAACCAATCAGTATTATCCCGATCTGGTTGAAGACAATCATTATATTGAGCCTCCTTATACTCCTGAGCAAGGTTATCATTTATCAAAAGACCTTGCAGACCAGGCTATAAGGATGATCAGTGATCAAAAATCTGCAAATCCTTCCAAGCCCTGGTTCATGTGGTACTGCCCGGGAGCCAACCATGCTCCTCACCAGGCGCCTAAAGATTACATTGCCAAATACAAAGGTAAATTTGATGATGGATATGATGCCTACCGTAATTGGGTATTGCCCCGAATGATTGAAAAAGGAATATTGCCTGAAGGGACCAAACTCACTGAATTTAATCCGATGCCAGCAGATCAGGCGAATCCTGCAGATTATGTACGCCCGTGGGAGAGCTTAAATGCAGACGAAAAGAAATTATTCTCCCGTTTATGCGAAGTCTATGCAGGATTCTCTGAATATACGGATGACCAGATTGGCCGGGTCGTCGATTACCTGAAAGCAACCGGTCAATATGATAATACGATCATTTTCTACGCGGCCGATAACGGAGCTTCAGGAGAAGGCACACCCAACGGTTCAGTCAATGAAAATAAGTTCTTTAATGGTTATCCCGATGATTTGGCCGAGAATATGAAGCTGATCGATGAGTTGGGCGGACCAAACACCTATGAACACTACCCTACCGGATGGGCTGCAGCTTTTTCCACTCCCTTCAAGATGTTCAAACGCTATTCAAATTATTCGGGGGGCACAGCCGATCCACTGATCATTTCGTGGCCAAAAGGTATCAAAGCCCGCGGCGAGGTTCGCAACCAGTATCACCATGCAGTAGATATTGTTCCAACCATTCTCGAAATTTGCGGACTTGAAATGCCAAAAGTTTACAAAGGAGTTGAGCAATATCCATTATCTGGTGTTTCAATGAAATATTCATTCGATGCTAAACCGGATGATCCTACCCAGAAACATGTGCAGTATTATACTATGCTCGGTACACGCGCCATATGGCAGGATGGATGGAAAGCAGTTGCTGTGCATGCGCCGCTGACCAGTAAAGGTCATTTCGACCAGGATAAATGGGAACTATATCATACGGATGTTGACCGGTCAGAGTCTAATGACCTGGCTACAGAATTTCCGGGAAAACTGGAAACACTAAAGAAATTGTATCTGGAGGAAGCAAAGAAAAATTTTGCATTGCCTCTGGATGACCGCTCTGCAACAGAAGGTTTGACTGCGGAGCGTCCGACAGAGGAGGCACCAAAGGATGCCTACACTTATTATCCGCATACGAGCGCTGTACCTGAGGCGGTGTGTGTAAATATAAGAGGCAAGTCGTTTAAGATTGTTGCCAACGTTGACATTACCGATGCCAACGCCTCCGGGGTGATTTTTGCCCATGGTTCCCGTTTTGGAGGCCACAGCCTGTTCATTAAAGACCACAAATTGTATTACGTCTATAATTTTCTTGGCATAACAGAGCAGGAATTGGTATCTGTTGCATCACTGAAACCCGGCAAATACACTTTTGGCATGGAGTTTACAAAAGAAAAAGCCGGAACGCACCAGGAATCTATGGGCACAATGCAACTTTATATTAATGACAAAGCAGTTGCAAAAGGCCCTATGAAAGCACAGGTTGGCAAATTCACCCTGGTTGGTGATGGTTTATGTGTAGGCTATGACAGCGGAGACCCTGTAAGTAAACAATACAAATCGCCTGGCGAATTTAAAGGTGGTACGATCTTTTTCGTAAAGGTTAGCACAGGCAAGGAGAAATACAGTGATCTGGCAACGGAAGCTGCAAGAGCCCTGGCAGCGGAATAAAAGATTTTAGCAATAACATGATGCATTGATTTCATCCTTCAACAGGATGACAAGATTTCCCCAACGGTTACCGAAACGGTAACTGTTGGGTTCATTTTCTGAATAAGTCTGTTTGCAACAAAATTTCAATCACCATGAAATCATTTATACGATTAGTAGCCGTAGTTTTATTTTCCTTCCCAATCCTCCTTGTCGCCCAGAAACCAGATTCGGTTAAAAGGTATGTGCAGCCCATTCATAAAAATGTCATCAAATTCAACCCCACACCAATGTTGTTGTGGAGTTATAAGAACATTACATTCAGTTATGAACGGATCCTGAACCCGAAACAATCCATTGCGATTACAGTCGGGTACCTCGAATTTCCATCACTTTTTGCAGATACTATCGGAAGCCTGCTGGCCATCACTGGCCGGGAAAAGTACGGGATTAATCTTGCCCTCGAATACAGGTTTTATCTGGGCAAACGAAACTCCAGGCCCATTCCCGACGGGGTTTACCTCGCTCCCTATGCCAGTTATTACGGGTATTACTTCAAAAACGAGGTGGATTTGATGCATACCGTCCTTGACAGTGCCGGATTAGTCAAAGGCAATTTCTACATTTTTAATGTGGGCGTTGAGTTGGGTTACCAGTTTGTTTTCTGGAAACGGCTCACCCTCGATTTTGTCCTGATTGGTCCTGCCATCAGTTATTATGGCGGGCGTTTGGATATCACCGGCAATATGAACCTGGAACAATTGCAGGAGATCAATGCTGATTTATACAATAAGTTAAAGGAAAAATACCCGATGATCAGTGACTTTGTTGTCAATAAATCATTCAAACAAAATGGGAAACTTGATCTGTTCAGTGTCGGATTCCGTTACCTGGTTCAAATAGGATTTCATTTTTGATCCATTGGCAGAATAAAAAAAAGAGGCTGTCCCATTCTTTTCGGACAGTCTCTTTTTTCGTGGTGTGTCACGACTTATTGTTTGTAAAGAAAGGGTACATTCTGCAAAATCTTCATCCGGATGGTTGTCAGAATGTAGTTCTCGATCTGGTAAAACTGGGTTGCCACAATGCCGTCGGAAATCAGTTTTACCTTTCCATAATAGAGGTTGATCAGGGCATCGGTCTTCTTCTGCAGTTCGATCACCTTTTTTGTCCAGGTGTCAGCCTGCTCGCCCGTCATGGTTAAATACTGGTCGGCATACTGACTTAACAATGCAATGCGTTGTTTCCCCAGTTCTTTGCGCTGTGATTCATATTCATCGTACAGTTTCCAGAATGCATCCTTCTGGGCCTCCGAAGGTTTGACAAAATTGGCCACCACCTGTTTTTTTTCCATTCCAAAAGCAGCCTGTAAAAGGTCTACCTCCTCCTTGTTTGATTGAGCCCAGGCAAACGAAGCCAGGAACAATGCTGCAATAAGTAAAATTGATTTTTTCATGTTCTTCATAGTTGTTTAAGGGTTAATGACTGTAATGGTTTTGTTTATCAGAAAGGGATTTTCGTTTCCCTGTTTTATTTGCTGGCCTTCACATCCACAACTTCATACATATTTTTGCCATCCTGCACAATGGGCTGGTAATAGGTTTCACCGACCTGCACATAGGTCACCTCACCCAACTTCACCTCCTTACCGCCTTCAGGAAGATTTTCTACAACGGCGCCTGCCGTAGGAGGTACCACCACATATCCCTCAGGTTTTTTCTCATAGTAGGTGCCACCGTAATAGTAGTTATTCGTGGTTTCGTTGATCACCACAGTTTGAGATCCGGGAGGCAGTGAAACGACTGTAGCCCCCACAGGTGCCGGAACAACGGTATATCCGCTGCCGGAAGTAACATAATAGACCCCCTGATCATAATGATATTGCTGACTCGCAACAGTTACGATGATGGCTGTGGCGGCCATGGTGGCTACAAAAAAGCCCCAGGGATGCCAAACCGGGCCCCAGACATGGGGATGGTAAGGGTGGTAGTGATAAGGATGGTAGGCATAATAGCTGTGTCCGCCGTACGCATGAGGCGGTCTGGGATAGGGCCTGGGATTGGCCACAACCACCGTGCTTTTATTGACATTGACGTTGACATTCTTACTGTTATTGACGTTGACATTGTTCCTGCTGTTGTCAACGTTCACGTTATTCCCGCTAGCATTGGTTTTGTTTCCTGTGGAAACATTGGTTTTATTTCCTGTGGAAACATTGGTTTTATTTCCTGTGGTAACATTGGTTTTATCACCAGTGGAGACCTTGTTTTTGTCTCCGGTGGCATCCCTGTTTTGGGATTTGCCTTGATTGGCCGCCGGTTTTGAAACGGTGGAGCGATTCTTCCCACCGGTAGGCCGTTCACCCCTGCGCTGGGCCTCGAGCGATGCTGGCAAGAGGAGTGTTGCCAGGCAAATGAGGATGCCCGGAAACAGCTGACAATACATGAATCTTGTTTTCATTGGCTATTCGTTTAATGGTGAATGGAAAATGGAGCTGTTAAATTAAGAAAATTATGATTATCATCTTCGTATAAAATTATAGATTGTTTATCTTTGCACCAAGAAAAACTAAATCTATGAAAACGAAACTTATTCTATTGCTAATGGGTACGGGGTTGATCCTTGCTTCCTGTACCAAGTATCCCCCCTCATCTGACAGATTGGTTGAAGATTTGGCGATCTATACCAAATATGATCAATCGGTTAATTTTACCACCTTCAAAACCTTTTACATGAGTGACTCACTGGTCTACGTTTCTGACGAAGACAGTGGATGGTACTACAATTCCCAGGTGAAGTCACTGACTGCCCGTATTGCTGAGAATATGACCAGCCGGGGATATCTGAGAACCTGGAATGCCAAAACCACAGATCTCTATCTTGGCGTCTCCTTTATTAAAAATGTCAATGTCACGGTCTATTATCCTGGCTGGTACTGGGGATACCCGGGTTATTATCCACCCAATTACTGGGGCGGCGGCGGCTATTACTACCCCTATTACCCTGCCTACATTACCTCTTATTCTACCGGAACGATCCTGATCGATATGATGGATGTGCAGCATCCTACAGTTGATAAAAGGATCCCTGTCAGGTGGAATTCCTACGTACGCGGATTACTTACCGGTGATCACACAACTGAGCAGATACAGCAAAGCATCGATCAGGCTTTCGCTCAAACGAAAGGTTTTCCGCCAAAGCATTAATCTTAAAAATTCAGTGATATGAAAAAAATACTACTCATTATCAGCATATTGATCCTTTCTGCTGTTTCGATGCAAGCTCAGAATGAACCTACATCCCTGGGATTTAAGCCCTCATCCTATTACACATTCTCCTGGAATACCACCTTTACCATGGGTGATTTTAACAAATGGGTCGGCAATGCCAGCCCGGCAGGCTTCGACCTGGGCGGACGGTATTTTATCCTGGGAGGCCTGGCTGCCGGTTTTAACATCTCCTGGCAGCGTGTCAGCCAGAGCTACGGCTATCAGACCTTTTACGGAGACGACGGCAGTGCCATCACCGCTACCAATTACCGGTTCACCTGGATGGTGCCATTCCAGGGAGTGATTGCCTACCATTTTATACCAGAGAAGATGATTTCACCCTACGTTAGCCTTGGAATTGGCGGCGATTACATGGAACATCACCTGCTTGTTCAGGAGTATGACATCTATAAAACCCGCTGGGACTTCTCCTTAACACCGGAAGTAGGAGCACTGATCAAATTTGGTACATTCTCCAGCTGGGGTGGTTTGGTTGCTTTTAATTACAAATGGACCACCAACAAAATTGAATTCACCAACAATATTGTTTCAGAGAACCTTCAGATGCTTAACCTGAAAGTCGGTCTTGTCCTGATCGTCCGCTGATCCTGAATCTGAATTATCCATAAAAAGGAGGCTGTCTCGGAAGAAAGAGATGGCCTCTTTTTTATTTAAAGGTTAACCAGAAATATTTATTTCCTGTTATAAGGTTAAAAGGTGTGATTACTTCGTAATTTTGAATGGTAAAACTGAAATCCGATGTTTAAAACGAACGAATACTTTGACGGGAGGGTGAAGTCGATCGCCTTTACAACCTCCGACGGACCGGCAACCATGGGTGTAATGGCTCCCGGTGAATATGAATTTGGAACCTCCACCATCGAACACATGACGGTTATATCGGGACTGATGGTGGTACAGTTGCCTGATGACCCGGAGTGGAAAACCTATAAACCATTTGAGAAATTCATTGTTCCCAAAGATCAGAAATTCAGGTTGCGCATTGCAGCTGATTCAGCATACCTCTGTCTTTATCTTTAACCAACCTGCAATAAAATCAAACCCATGAAAAAGTTTACTCTTTTGGTAGTGTCATTTGTCCTGATTTGCATGGTAACTGCCACTGCGCAGGAAAAGCCGGGGAAACAGAAAAATGATCAGGTTAACCTCTGGAATGATTTTTACATATCCTATGGGATTGGATCGGTCCTTTATTTTTCGAATCAGAACAGCGATTATAACAAAACTACCACCGGCACTTTCCTGATAGGTTATTCAAGGTCGATCAACCGCGTGATTGCCGTTGGATTCCAGGTAAGTTACGGGAATGTTGAGAGAACAACCCCTACAAACCTTTCCGATTCCTGGTATAAATACAATGACAATTACTGGCAGGGCATGGCAGGCGTTCGGTTCAGATACCTGAACAAACCCATGTTCTGTATGTATTCAGGCGTGGGCATCGGGGTTACGATGGATTATTATTCAGAATCCAGTCTTTCATATACAAAAACCGGTCAGAAATTGCTCCCTGCAGCCCAATTGACATTGCTTGGATTTCGTGTAGGACGTGCCATAAGCTTTTTCGGAGAGTTTGGCATCGGCACCAACTCCATCATCAATGCCGGGGTAAGCTACAAATTCGGAGAATAGTTCCGGCTGTCATCCTGATCAGCGGCGTCCACCACGGCCGCCGCCTCCACCTCCCGACCGCATACTACCGCCTCCAAAGGATCCGGTACTTCGCTGGAAATTGCTGCTGTTGGTCTGACGTTGTTGTCCGCGGTCACGCTGCATGCTTTGCTGATCCATCTGCTGACGGTCGAAACCCTGCGAAGGACGAGTTGAAGGAGACTGCCTGGTTTCGGAAGGCCGGTTTGATGGCGTGGTTCTGTCAGATGGATTGGCTGATGGAGCCGTACGGTCGGCATTCTGCCATTTGTTCCCACTGTTTTGCTGCCAGTTGCCATTATCCTGCCTGTAAACATTGCCCTGCCTGTCAGTATAAACATTATTCTTTGTCCCTTTGGCCGGGGTGGCACGGTTCGTCTGTCCCGATGTCACATCCCTCGTTCCGGCTCTCTGCCCGGCATTGTCCCGCGTGGCAGGCTGCGTGGAGGGACGCGTTCCTGCAGTTCCGGGCTGCCTGTTGCCAGGCTGGTTGACAGGTCTCACACCCTGGCCGTGGTTATTGTATATGTTGTTCTGGTTGAAATTGCTCCTGTTATAATTATTGATGTTGATGCTTGTGTTATGCACATAAACAGGGCCCCTTCCATAATAGTGGTTGTAGTGCATGGCATAGGGGGGGCGGTACATGGGTGGCCCCCACCATCCTCCGTGATACATGGGGCCACCGAAACTCATGTGGAAGCACCCGTAGGATACACCAAAACCCATGCTCCATCCTGTCCAGGGATTGTAATTCATGCTGAAGCCCCAGGTAACGGGCCTTGGATAATAGTAGGGACCATACCAGCCGGGGTAGGGGAACCCGGTGCCGTAAACAATGGTCGGACCGTACACATAACATCCCATATAACCGGGGAGATAACCCATATAAACCACGGTGGGCTGAACATCATAAATGTAAACATACTTCACATTGTAGGCAGGATCTTCGGGAGGGATCTTCTGGATATCGGCCGGAATTTCTGTCGCCACCGCCCAGGGACCAGTCGGCGTGCTGCCGGTGAACCAGACTGCACTCTCACAAACATAATAGCTTTTGTTTGATAGGATGACCGTGGAACTGGTATTCACGGCCCTGTAAAGCAGTGTCCCCTTGATCTGTTCAAATTTAGGATCCCCGTCATACTTGACCGTGCAGGTAGCGGTTGTCCTGTCAACAGCCGCCGTTTGAGGGATCTGGGCGTCCATGACGGCGTCCTTGGCCGCATCTGTCCCGGCTACCGATGCCAGGACGATATCCTTGTCTGACCCTTCCGGAATTTTGGCAAAGTCGGCCGGCAGGTTATCCGAGGCCACAAAGGCCCAGGGCCCTGACATGGTGCTTGCCGAGTACCATCTCCCGGATATGAGGATGTAGTACATTTGCCTGTCGATGTTCATGAAGATGTTATCATCCGAATTGGTCATGTAGAGCAAATCGGTGCCGGTGATGGGCGCAAAATCGGGCTCCCCGTCCGATACCAGTAATTCTGCAGGGTGGGTGCGTACGATGATTTGCGGGATGACTGGTTTCTCCTTCGGTTTATCTTTTGAAGCATTGATTTGTGCCGTCGCCGCCGCCGTATCCCCGGCTGTCATCTCCTTCTGTAATTTTTTAATATCCCCGGGAGGTTCCTTGATCGCGGCCCAGCTGCCTTTCAATACATCCGGAGTTTTAAACCAGGATATGCCCCCATAGAGGTAATACTGTTTGTCCTTTGGATCCTGAACAACGAAGAACGGCGTGTTGATGGCCCGTTGGATGCCGGATTTATCAGCGGCTTTGAATGAGGGATCACCTTCAAACAGGACCAGGATGGATGGTTTGGTCGCAAAGATGATCTCCGGCGGGGTGTTGTCGAAATTCGAGGTTTGCTTATTCACCAGGTTGTTTTCCCTGAGGGTGGCTGTCAGTTCATCAATCGTAGTGTTTATCTCCCATTTGGGAATCTCCGTTTCAAGCAGACTCTTAAAACGATCGATCCTGTCTTTGGGGATGGAATCCTGGTTTGGAAAGCGTACGTTCAGGATCTTGGCATTCACGAGGGCAATTTCACGGGTTTCGCGATCGGTGCTGATCGTGGTCATCACCCACACGGCACCGAAGACCGGAGAACCCCCGGTATTGATGATCTGGACTGCTGCCCTGGTGTAAAGTTTATTTCCAACCAGTGAATCGGGCTGAGCCTGGTAGATGATGATCCTGCCTTTGGAATAATCAACCTCCTTGGGCCAGGTGCTCACCACTTTGGAGGGTTTATCCTGTGTAGATTGTCCTGCCGGATTCTGTGAAATTCCAGGCATGAAAAAACTGATCACCAGGATGCAGAAGCCTGCAAATCTGATGATGGGTGTGACCATCCTTCTCATAATTATTGATGTTTACGCACCGTGGAAATGTGCATGTGTTTTTTGTGACCTGTGATGCCGTTTTACTGAACTTTTCCTAACCGGAAGATCAATCCGCCGGTAAAGCCAAACTGTACAAGGGTAGAGTAGACAGAAACGCCGCCGCTGCCGCCACCTGTCCCGATAAACATCGAGAATGCAGTTCCCTGGATGGGTGCAAGAGCCTGGGCCTGAAGGCGCAATCCAACCCGCTTGCTGAAATAAATCTTGGCACCCCCTGTAATCCCCATCGAAAAGAACCATACCGCCTGATAGTCAGTTTTTGGGTAAAACAGGCAGGTTCCCAGGTTGAGTCCAACAAAGGGGGAGATCATCGGATGAACCCTGAAATTCTTGGTGATCCCGATATGCATGTAATTGATGCTTATTGGAACAACGTCATAGTTAGTACTGTGGTTCCAGTCATAGATATTTAGTTCAGCTTTTGTGTCACTGCGGTTATAGATCAAATCCACGTCAAAGGCGCGGTTAACGCCAATGCTGACCATTCCCCCATATTGGCCGTTTCCGCGAAAATATACACTTCCACCGTCGGCATTCAGTGTTCCCGGGAATACATACCCGCCAAACGGGGTAATCTCGACAGTTTGTGCTTTCAGGATAAAAGGAATGCAAATGACTGCAGCAATAAAAAGAATATATTTTTTCATGTTTTTAATATATAAAGCAAATATAAATATTTTGGAACCAATGACCATACCAGTCGATATTATTCCAGGTTTTATCGAACACTTCAGCGTATCATGTGAATCATGATAAAGTTCGTTCCCCCGGCCTGGTGTGCCGGAATGCCACCCATCAGCAGGATCTTGTCGCCTGCTGATGCCAGTTTTCGTGAAGTGAGATTTTTTTCGGCCAGGACGACCATCTCCTCAAAGGTATCGGCATGATCTTCAATGAGGATGGGCCTGATCCCCCACAGCAGGTTCAATCCATGGAATACTTTAGGATGGGTGGTGAAGGCAAAAACAGGGACATTCGGCCGTTCGGCCGCCACGAATTGAGCGCTTCTGCCACTGGTTGTCAGCACAACAATGCAGGCGGGTTCCACCACATCCTCCATCTGGTTGGCTGCAAGGCTGAGCGCAATGATGTCGGAACTTCCGGCAGGGGGATAGGTCTTGAACTTGATTTTTGCCTCCACATCCAGGGCAATTTTAACCATCATTTCGACGGCTTTTACCGGAAAATCACCCATGGCGGTCTCTCCCGAAAGCATGATGGCATCGGTGCCATCGATGATGGCATTGGCCACATCACTTGCTTCGGCACGCGTAGGACGCGGTTCGTGGATCATGCTCTCTAGCATCTGCGTTGCCGTGATCACCGTCTTGCCGCTGCGGTTGCATAATTCGATGATGCGTTTCTGCAGCATCGGAACCTTATCGGGGCTCATCTCGACACCAAGGTCCCCGCGGGCAACCATGATCCCGTTTACCTCCCTGACAATATCTTCAAGGTGATCAATGGCCTGGGGTTTCTCGATCTTGGCAATGATGGGCTTAACGTAACCTTTTTCAGAAATCAGGTTCCGCAGGGCGATTACATCATCGGCCGATCTGACAAAACTGAGCGAGACCCAGTCGATGTCCTTCGAGAGTCCGAATTCAAGGTCGCGGATATCCTTCTCGGTCAGGGAGGGAAGCCTTAGGTTAAGGTTGGGGAAATTCACCCCTTTGTGATCGGTGAGGCAACCACCCTCAACGACCCGGCATAACACGTCATTTCCTTTGATCTCAGAAACCTCCAGTTCAAAAAGTCCGTCGGCCAGCAGTACCTGCATCCCGGGGCGGGCCTCCTCAGCAACATAGGGATAGTCGATGGGTACGGTTGATGGTTTGGATCTGTAGTCAGCCTCAGGAACCAGGGTGATGAAATCTCCCGGGACGATCTCTATTTTTCCCCCCGGAAGTTGTCCCACCCTGATTTTCGGCCCCTGGAGGTCCTGAAGGATGGTGACAGGTTTATTCAATTCATCTGAGATCTGCCGGAGCGCGTTGATCACCTTCTCGTGATCTTCGTATTTCCCATGGGAAAAGTTCAGGCGGGCGACATCCATGCCGGCTGAAATCAACTGCCGGATCATCTCCGGGGAGCTGCTGGCGGGGCCGATGGTGGCCACGATTTTTGTACGGCGAAAGGTGTTTTGCATATTTTCTGATTAAAGTTCGACTGATTCACCATATTGCGGCAGGACTGGCTGTATTCCGTAACGCTGGCGGATTATCCCGGCAAGGGGGATTCGTGATTTTTCTTCACCATGGGTCAGCACGACCCTGGGGCGGGCAGGAGCCAGCGCATTAAACCAGGCCAGCAAATCTGACTGGCCTGCATGGGCGCTGAATCCCCCTAGTTTATGGATTTGTGCTCTGACGGCGATCCGCTCGCCAAAAATATTTACCGATTTATCACCCTCCACCAGTTTTCTTCCCAGGGTGCCCTCGGCCTGGTATCCCACAATGAGTACCGACGTTTCGGGTTTCCACAGGTTATGCCGCAAATGGTGTTTGATGCGGCCTGCATTGCACATTCCCGAGCCGGCAATGATCATGCATGGACCCCCGACGTCGTTGAGATGTCTTGATTCTTCAGCAGTTTGGGTCGGACGAATATATCCCTTGTCAAGATCCATTTCACCACTTCCGACGAATTCCTTCATCTCCTCATCAAACAATTCGGGGTGGCTCATGTAAATGCGGGTAGCCTCAATGGCCATCGGGCTGTCAATATAGATCGGAAAGCGCGGGAGTCCGCCTTTTCTGAAAGCCTGTTCGATGTAATACAGGATATCCTGCGTGCGCCCGATGGCAAAGGAGGGAACGAGGATCTTCCCTTTCGAATGCAGTGCATTCCTGATGATCACGATGGCCTCGTCGATGGTTTCCTGCAAAGGTTTATGGTCGCGATCTCCGTAAGTTGATTCCATGATGACCATATCGGCCTCTTTAAACGGCTCGGAATCCCTGACGATGGGCATCCCGAGGGCGCCAAGGTCACCTGAGAAAATAACCGATTTTTCCCTTTTATTTTCTTCCACGATCAGTTTGAGGCTGCCCGATCCGAGAATATGGCCGGCCTCATCGACCACGATCTTCATTCCAGGGGCTACCGGACTGGGCTCATGGTAGGTGAGTGGTTTCATCTGGCTGATGGCTCCTTCCACGTCGGCTTCGTCAAAGGTCATTTCCACCTTGCTTTTTCCTTTTCTTACCAGCATGCGGTTCCATTTTTCAAGATCGCTGGTTTGAACCTTCAGGGAGTCGCGCAAAACGAGCGCTGCAAGATCCATTGTGGCGGGGGTTCCAAATATGGGGCCGTGGTAACCCTGGCGAATGGCCAAAGGCAAACGGCCGCAATGGTCAAGATGGGCGTGCGTGAGCACAATGGCATCGAGGGTGTGGTAATTGACCGGGGGGGCGTTTTTGTTCAGGATCTCGGCATCTTTTCCGCCCTGGAACATTCCGCAATCGATCAGGATACGGGCAGTGGAGGTTTCGCAGTAATAGGCTGTGCCGGTAACCCCTCCGGCAGCGCCATAGAAAGTAATCTTCATGAGTTCTTTGCTTAGGTGTTATATAGCAAAGTTAGCGATTAATTGATCCGGTCAGAAAATCAGTCTTACCCTGGCCCCGGTTGGTTGATTTTTCATGATCTCGATCTTTGCCTGGTGAGCATCCATGATCAGTTTGACCAGAGCCAATCCCAGTCCTGTCGTCTGATCCACATGTTTTTCACCAACAGCAAATAATTTGAAAAGCTGATTCAATGACCTTTCACTAAAGCCAGGTCCCTCATCAATTATTTCTATGAAAAGGTTTTCAACAGCATAAACCCGGATGATGAGCGTGCCTTCCACGGGGGAAAATTTAACCGAATTGTCAAGAATCGATTCGAAACAGGATAGAAGCAACGTCTTATTGCCATGCATGCTGATGTTCTGATCAAATCCCTGCAGGTTCAGTTTGATTTTTTTCGCAAGGATCTTATCCTGTAACCTGGCGAGGCCGGTTTTAAACAGGTCATCGATAAATACCAGTTCATCGGAAACCGGCTGGTTATTCGCAAGCAACGCGGTTATCTGCAACACCACCATCAGGAATTTTTCAAGTCTCACCGATGCAGTATCAATATACCGCACCATTTCATATATCTGCGCTGAGGATGGTTCATTTTTCAGGAGATCAGTAAATCCAAGAATGGCATTCAGGGGTGTACGGATCTCGTGATTGATCATGCGTAAAAATTCATTTTTGGCATGGTCAAGCGATTGAAGGTCGTGCAGTGCTTTTGAAAGTTTTGCATGTGATTCTCTCAGGGCAAGGGTGCGCTCTTCCACTTTTTGTTCCAGCCAGCGATTGATCTCCTTCTGCTGTTCCCGGTGACGCTTCAGTTCAGCATGTGTTGTTACCCTGGCGATCAATTCATCACTCCGGAAGGGTTTGGAGAGGTAATCCAGTCCCCCGCATTTGAACGCCTGTGTGATGCTTTCAACCTCGGTTTTTGCAGTCAGGAAAATGACCGGGAGGTTCAGGTTTTTCTCCTCCTGTTTTATCCGTGAGCAGGTTTCAAATCCATCCATTCCCGGCATCATGATATCCATCAACACCACATCATAGTTTTTCTCACTGATCAAGTTCAGGGCCTCCTGTCCTGAATTGGCCGAATCGACCTTGAAATGGTCGGAAGAAAGGATGGCCGGGATAATCATCAGATTTCTGGGATTATCGTCGACCGCTAAAATTCTGTACACGCCTGAATTCATGAGATGTGAAATTGAACGGCCAAGATGCCCAAAAAATCAGTCAACGCTTCAAACGTAAAGGATGAGTTGTAAACAAATGATTGTGAATAAACCCGGGAAAATATATATCAGGAATTATAACCCGGCAACCAGCAACTTAAGATGCGTTTCGGAGACCTTCATGCTGAATTCGAAACTGCACAAACGGGCAAGCGAGTTGGCGTAACTCTCCTGCGCCTGGCGAACCTCCAAGGAGGTTGTCTGACCAAGCCGCAGCCGCTCCAGGGATATCTTCAGGTTCTCTTTTGCCAGGGAGAGGTTGTCTCTTTCGATTGCCAGGAGCGATTTCTGGTCATCAAACTCTGTTAAAGCCGATTTAAGCTGGGTATTTACATTCAGTTTAACATAGTCGAGGTTATACTGTGAAGATTCCAGCTGGATCCTGGCGGTCTTCACCTGTCGAAGAACATTTCCTGCCTGATAAATCGGGATGCTCAGGCTGCCGCCCACCAGGGGTCCGTAAGCCCGGTTCGTCAAAACATTCGAAGCGCTGTTGTTGTTGATCTGGTAATTATAGGATGCGATAAAGTTCAGTTTCGGCAACCGGTATGTCTTGAATTCCCCCAGGCTTAGCTTTGCAATATCAACCTGTTTCTGAGAGGTAAGCACCTTGGTGTTATTGGTGTAAAGAATACTCATCAGGTCAGCTGCATTGGGCTCATAATTCAGGGGGATGGTATCCGCCACATCAAAATCGGTATCCGGATCTCGGGAAAGAATCTGGTTGAGCGACCGTTTTGCGTTCCGTATGCTGTTCATCTGGTTTATCTCAGCCTCCCGGTTCACATTCAGGTCGATCTTTGCCTGAAGGAGATCGTTTTTATTCCCCATGCCGGTCTCATAGGCCTTCTGAAGCAGCTTGACTCGTTCGAGGCTGTAGGCCATTACATCACGGATAGCCAGCAATTGCTGTTTTTGGAGGACCACCTGGTAAAATGCAACCGTAACATTATAAACTGTTTGCATCACCATGTCCTTGAATTGAATTTCCCCCAGCCTTTCAACCTCAAGCAGTTTGTGTTTGGTAATGAACATTTTGGTTCCGTCAAAAAGGGTCCAGTTCAGAACGGCCCCTGCACTGAATGCATTGGTGGTGCCGGCCGATGAGGTGATCACGGTTCCGGTCGACATGTTCAGGTAAACATTGTTCACCGAATAATTGTCGGCGCCATTCACCGAGAGAACTGGCAGCATCCCGGCATTACCCATCGTGTTGTTGATCTTTGCAATATCTGCATTGTTCCTGGCGATGGAAACATCGTAATTGTTTTTCAGGGCAATTCCTACGGCATCTTCCACGCTGAGCATATTCTGTCCAACGATTCCTGTTGCGGAAAGCATGACAGCAATCAGAAGATATAACTTTTTATTCATCATGACCTTCAGAGTAATCAGGAATTTGCTCTCTTTTGCCCGACATCATGACATACATGGACGGAATCACAAAGAGGGTGAGTATCAATGAAAAGAGGAGCCCGCCAACCACGACGATCCCCAGCGGGGTGCGGCTTTGGGCACCGGCGCCCAGGGCCAGGGCAATGGGCATGGCGCCAAATATCGTCGCCAGGGAGGTCATCAGGATGGGCCGCAGCCGAGCAGCCGCAGCCTCAAAGGCCGCCTCGGTTTTCGAAAGCCCCTGCTTTCTCTTCTGGTTGGCAAATTCAACGATCAGGATCCCGTTCTTGGTGACCAATCCAACCAGCATGATCATGCCGATCTCGGAAAAAATGTTCAGGGTGCTCCCGAATATGAAAAGAGAGAGCAGGGCTCCCGTGACCGCCAGGGGCACGGTGATCATGATAATCAGCGGATCGATGAAACTTTCGAACTGAGCCGACAGGATGAGATAGATCAGCACCAGCGCCAGGACAAACGCAAATGAGGTATTTGAACTGCTCTCGGCAAAGTCGCGCGAGGGGCCGAGAAGGCCTGTACTGAAGGAATCGTCGAGGGTCTCTTTTGCGATCCGCTGCATGGTCGCGATCCCTTCCCCGAGGGTCTTGCCCTGGGCAAGGGAGGCAGAAATGGTGGCCGACTTATACCTGTTAAAATGAAAAAGGGTGGGAGGTTCACTGCTCTCTTCCATCTTTATCAGGTTATCAAGCTGGATCAGCTGACCATTGTTGGTCCGCACATACATGGAGGCTATATCAGCAGGCTTGTTCCTGTTTTCACGGTCAAACTGGCCGATCACAAAATATTGCTTTTCGTTCCGAAGGAAATAGCCATACCTTTTCCCGCTCAGGGCAAACTGAAGCGTGTTGGAAATGTCAATCGCATTAACCCCCAGGTCGGTGGCCTTCATCCGGTCGACCAGGATGTTGATCTCGGGTTTGTTGAATTTCAGGTTTACATCCACATTCCCAAAAGTAGGATCCTTGCGGGCCAGGTCAAGAAACTGCGGAACGACCTTCTTCAGCTTGTCGAAATCTAGATTTTGCAGAACAAACTGTACGGGCAGCTGCGATCCGGCAGAGAGGGAGGTTGAAATGGTCTGCTCCTGGTTGGGGATGATCCTCGCTTCAGGAAAACCCTTGTATATTTTAACCAGCCGGTCATACACCTGCTGCTGGGTGGCCTTTCGCTCACCCGGTTCGACCAGGAATATGTTCATGTTCCCGATGTTCGATGAAGTACTGCCACCTGCCCCAACGCGGGCAAAAATCAAACGGGCTTCAGGAATCTTTGCCTGAAGGGTGTCTGAAATACGGCCGACCAGTTTTTCCATGTAATCAAAATCGGTTCCTTCGGGAGCAGTGACGGAGGTGCGTAAAATACTGTGGTCTTCAAGCGGTGCCAGCTCCGATTTAAGGGACCGGAACAATACAACAACCAAAACCAGGCACACGCCCAGGATGGCCAGGCTTATCCATTTACGCTGAATGAATTTTGAGAGCAGCCTCCGGTATTGCTTGTCCATCCCGGCAAAGAAAGGTTCAGTGACCTGGTAGAATTTCAGTGACTTGATATCCCTTTTGCCCATCTTCACATTCAGTACCGGGGTCAGGGTTAATGAAACAAGCGCCGAGATCAGCACGGCACCGGCCAGTACAATCCCGAATTCACGGAAAAGCCTTCCTGTAAATCCCTGAAGGAAGATCACCGGAATGAAAACGATGGCCAGGGTAATCGAGGTGGAGACCACGGCGAAAAGAATTTCGCGGGTACCGGCAAAGGCTGCCTGGTAACGGTCCATCCCCTGTTCAATTTTTTTATAGATGTTTTCAGTGACCACGATGCCATCGTCTACCACCAGGCCGGTCGCCAGCACAATGGCCAGCAGGGTCAGCACATTCACCGAAAATCCAAAAAGATACATCAAAAAGAAGGAGCCAATCAGGGAGACCGGGATATCAATCAAAGGCCGGAGGGCGATCACGGTATTCCTGAAAAAGAGGAATACGATCAGCACCACCAGGGAGATGGCAATCAGAATGGTTTCAGCCACATCTGTAACCGACTGCCGCATGAACTTTGTTTTATCATAACCCACATCCAGTTTCATGCCCGGCGGCAGATTTTTCTTGATCTCTGCAAACCGCTTGAAGAATTCATTGGCAATGGCGATGTCGTTGGCCCCGGGTAGTGGTATCAGCGCCAGCGAGATTCCGCTTGCACCGTTCAGTTTTACACTGGTTTCCTCAACCTCAGCACCCAAAACTGCCTCCCCGATATCGCTTAGTCTGATAACAGCATCGTTGGTCTGGCGGATGATCATGTTGTTGAAATCATCTTCGGTGGTCAGTCTCCCGAATGTTTTCACGATCAGCTCGGTCGAATTTCCCCTTACCTTGCCTCCCGGAAGATCGACATTCTCCTTCAAAAGGGCAATGTTGATATCCTCTGCAGTGAGATTGTAGGCCGCCATTTTCTTGGGGTTCAGCCATAGCCGCATGGCTGGTCTTTTCTGTCCGTAGAGATTCACTGCACTCACGCCAGATATGGTCTGGAGCTTCTCCTGCAGCACATTTTCTGCATAATCGCTGAGCTGCATTGGATTCAGGAGCGTACTCTGAACAGCCACCGTGATGATCGGATCGCTGTTGGCATCGGCCTTGGTCACCACAGGCGGAGCATCCAGGTCCTGGGGCAGGTTATGCGTGGCCTGGCTGGTTTTGTCGCGAACATCGTTGGCCGCTTTTTCCAGGTCGGCGCCAACATTGAATTCCACCGTGATGTTGCTGGATCCTGTCGAGGAGGAGGAGGAGATGGACCGCACCCCTTCAATTCCATTGATGGCTTTTTCGAGGGGTTCGGTGATCTGTGATTCAATGATGTCGGCATTGGCACCGGAATAGGAGGTCTGGACATTGATCGTGGGAGGGTCGATGGCCGGATATAGCCTGATGCCCAGGTAGGAGAATCCCACAAAACCAAAAAGCACGATGATCAGGGCCAATACAATGGAGGCGACGGGCCGCTTTATTGCGAAATCGGAAATGGTCATACGACTTATTTTATTTTCGCAAATTTCAATTCCATATCAGGCTTGATGAAGAGGATTCCTGTGGTAACCACGAGATCGCCTGCAGTCAGCCCCTTTACGACTTCAATCATCTCAGCCTTTCTTACGCCGGTTTGGATGGGGACAAATTTGGCTTTTCCTCCCCTGGAAACAATCACGCTTTTGTTTCTCTCCTTCATGATGATGGCCTGTGTCGGGATCATCAGCGCATCGCGGTTTTCGTTCAGCCTGAGCTCGACATTGGCATAGGCACCCGGGGTAAGCGAAGGTGCATGGGTAGTTACCACCGCCCTGGCCCGGAGGTTACGTGTGTTAAGTTCAATTCCCTCCTCTGTGGCCATGACCGTGGCCTCGTATTTTGTATCGTCGCCCTCAACTGTGAATTTCACCTTAGTCCCGCTATGGATCCTGGAGCTGTATTTGCCCGGAACTGCAAAATCGAGTTTTAGTTTGTCCGATTCCCGGATGGTGGCCAGTGGCGTTGATTGCGTAACCTGCGCGCCAACACTGACGTTCCTTAAACCAATCACGCCGTCATATGGGGCCAGTACTGCTGTTTTTGATATCTGTGCATTCAACAGATCGATATCATCCTGGATGGATTCAACCTGCAGCGATTGCTGGTCATACTCCACCTGGCTCATGCCATCCGCTTTGAGCAGTTCCGACTGGCGATCCAGGATTTTTTTGCCGATGGCATACTGGGTTTGTGCCTTTTTAAGCTGGGCCTGGAGATCTCCGTCAAAAATTTTCACCAGCATGGTCCCCTTCTTTACAAACTGTCCTTCAGGGAGATTGAGCATCACGATGCGCCCGGGCATTTCGGGCATCAGCGTTGTCTCTTCAAAGGGCAGCAGGGTGCCTGAAACCCCGATGGTCTCATCAACCCCTGTCGGGAGGACAATATACCCTTCAATGAAGGAGATGGCCGGGGTATCCTTCGTTTCCTTGGTCTTTTTATTCCCTGAACAGGAAATCCCGCCAAGAACAAGAAGGACCAGAATTAAATTCAGCGTGGTTTTATTATTCATACAATTCAGAAAACTGTTCAAGATTGATTTGTTGTTGCGCGAAATTAAATATTTCATTACGATTATCCGGATAAATTCGACTTAAAAAACATATTTGATGATGAGTGCTTTTTTTTTGCCGACTACCTGCCCTTTTTCGCAGAAACATAAAAAAAAACCACCGCTGACGGTGGTCTCTTCATTGATTTTGCTTGATTTTTCTGAAATCTGCTGTGGGATTTGAGGGATTCGAACCCACGACCCCCGCCCTGTCAAGGCGATGCTCTAAACCAACTGAGCTAAAATCCCATTGGTTTGCAAAGATATTATTTTTTTTGTCACGCGTCATGCGTCACGCGTCACGATTTTTTGTCACGTGTCACTTTTTTCGGTAAATCCCCAGAATTTCCCCGTAATACACCATGTGAAAATCTTTCAGTGGATAATACCTTTTGACAATGGCCGGATCGAGGGTGCATGGATCGAGCAGATGCTTGTGCACAATGCGGCATTCAAAGTGGATGGTTGATTCTGCAATTAAAAAGGAATCGGCCGTTGTACAACGCTCGATGGTGAAATTGCAGACTTCAATTTTGTTCACATCCCGCCCCGATTTACTCCCGCAGATGTTAAGTTGCTTAAGATACTCATCCGGCAAAACACATACGGAAAAGTCCTTCACCGATTCCATCAGGCTGAAGGTATGGCGCACCGGCCGAACCATGACTGTCATAATTTGCTTGTGCCAAATGTGGCCAACGGTACCCCATCCGATGGTCATCGGGTTCGGGGGATCACCCGCAACAAGCAATATTCCGTTGCCGTCCAGTTTATCGAGCGTTTCCTTTAATACATCGAATAATTCAACCTGATTTCGCATTATTACCTATTTTTGACCTTCAAAATTAATCCTATTCACCAATTCTGCATCATTTATGAATCGCTTCATGTTAAAATCAGTGCTGTCTGTTTTCCTCCTTGTCATCCAAACGATGACCATGGCTCAGGTTGAAAAGAAAACCATCACCCTGGAGGATATCTTTAAAAACCGAAAATTTTCGTCCAAAGGGGCTGGAGGCCTGCAGTCAATGAATGACGGCGATCATTTCTGCCAGCTGAAAAAGGACAGCCTGAACGTATATGAATATGCCACGGGCAAATTGTCAGGAACGCTGGTCACATCCAAAAAGCTGATCCCTCCAGGAGATACCGTGGCCATACCGATGGGAAGCTTTGAATTCAGTGACGACGAAACCAAAATATTGTTTGCCACCGATGATGAGGCGATCTACCGCCGGTCATCCAAAGCCAATTATTATATCTATGACCTGAAAAATGAAAAGTTATTTCCGCTTTCAAAAAAAGGGAAACAACGCCTGGCCACCTTTTCTCCTGATGGGACAAAAATTGCCTTTGTTAGGGATAACAACCTGTTCATTAAAGATATGTCCATCGGATTAATTCTCGCAGGGGGTAAACAGGATGGCGATGAAACCGGCATTGAATACCAGGTAACCACCGATGGCAGGATCAACGAGATCATCAACGGGGCCACTGACTGGGTTTATGAGGAGGAATTTGAGTTTTCCAAGGCCTTTTGCTGGTCGCCTGACGGAGCCCGGATCGCCTTTTACCGGTTCGATGAGCGTAATGTAAAGGAGTACCAGCTGACCTATTATGGTGATCTGTATCCTGAACAATACAAATATAAATATCCCAAAGCAGGCGAGGATAATTCGCTCGTTAACATTTATCTGTATGATCTGAAGTCGAAAAAGACCATTCCTGTTGACATTGGCAAAGAAACAGATATCTACGTCCCAAGGATTATGTGGACTGAGGATGCGAGTACCCTGGCGCTTTACCGTATGAACCGGCATCAAAGCAAACTGGATATGCTTCTGGCTGATGCAGCCACAGGAACTTCAAAGGTGGTTTACACTGAGGAAAATAAATATTACATTGAGATCAATGATCACTGGCACTTTTTTAAAAATAAAAAGGAATTTCTTTTATCAAGCGAAAAGGACGGGTACCGGCACTTGTATTTATATGATGTGAACGGAAAACTGATCAGGCAGCTCACACAGGGAACATGGGATGTGATCGATGTGCTTGGCGTTGATGAAAAAAACGGGTGGGTCTATTATTCTTCAGCCCAGCCTACCCCGATGGATAAGGATATTTGTGCAGTCAGCCTGGATGGTCAGAAAAGATTAAAGCTGAATAAAAGAACGGGTGGAAACTCGGCCGATTTCAGCAAAAATTTTGCCTGGTATGTCGGCCGTTGGTCTGATGTCAACACCCCGCCCTATACGGCGGTTTACAGAACAGACGGGGACGAGGTGCGGCTGTTGCAGGATAATTCCAAGCTGAAGGAAACCATGAAAACTTACCAGTTCAGCAAGGCGGAATTCTTCAAGTTCACCACATCCGAAGGGATTGAACTCAACGGGTTGATGGTCAAACCGCCCGATTTTGATCCGGCGAAAAAATATCCGGTTTTATTCACCATATACGGAGGCCCGGGGTCGCAAACTGTCAACAACAGCTGGGGAACCGTGTCTGCATGGAACCAACTCTGGGCTCAGCGCGGGATTATCGTAGTTTCGGTCGACAACCGTGGAACCGGCGGAAGAGGGGAGGAGTTTAAAAAATGCACCTATCTTCAGCTTGGGAAATATGAGACGCTCGATCAGGTTGAAGCGGCAAAATACCTGTCTACACTCGATTATGTCGATAAAGGCAGGATCGGCATGTGGGGCTGGAGTTTCGGAGGGTATCTTACCCTCTCCTGCCTGACCAAAGGAGCCGATTATTTCAGTTTTGGCGTGGCGGTAGCCCCTGTAACAAACTGGAAATATTATGACAATATTTACACAGAACGGTTTATGCGGACGCCACAAGAAAACAAGGAGGGATATGAAGACAATTCCCCTGTGAACCATGCGGATAAACTGAAAGGCAAGTTGCTGATCATCTGCGGAATGGCCGATGACAATGTGCACCCGCAGAATTCATACGATATGGTGACCGCACTTGTTGCGGCCGACAAACAGTTTGAATCGCAATTCTATCCCAACAGCAATCATGGGATCTATACCGGCAAAAACACGAGTTTCCATCTTTACAAGCGGATGACTGATTTTATTTTGGAAATCATAAATTAACATTGTACTTTTGCAGCCCTTTTAAATAGTATAAGTATTCACATTAACAAGAAAGCGAGAAAAAAGCATGATTATCGTACCTGTTAAAGAAGGCGAAAGCATTGACAGATCATTAAAAAAACTGAAACGTAAATTTGAGAAAACCGGCGTTGTTAAAGAACTTCGTGAGCGTCAGAAATTTACTAAGCCATCTATCAAACATAGAGAAAAGGTCAACAAGGCGATCTATATTCAGCATCTTCAGGATGCCGAAGCAGCCAAGTAACTGCATTTAGGTTTTTTCAGAGGAATTTTGTTTTGGGTAAATATTTTCGTATATTTATCCTCGTATTGTATGTCAGCAAAATTTTTGCTCACTTTTTTATTTACCGGTGAAGGAACGCTTTCTTGCATATATCCAGTTTGAAAAACGGTACTCTCCTCATACCGTAACAGCTTACCGGATCGATTTGAACCAATTCTTCGAATATCTTCGTGTACAGTATGATACCAACGATGTTCATGGGGTAAATCACCTTATGATCCGTTCATGGCTCGTATCCCTGATGGAAAAGGAGATTACTTCGAGGTCGGTCAACCGGAAACTTACCACCCTGAAATCATTTTACAAATTTTTAATCCGGGAAGGCGAGATGGTCGAAAATCCGATGCGCCGGGTTACCTCTCCGAAGATGTCGAAAAGTTTGCCGGCTTTTGTGGAAAAGGACAAGATGGACATCCTGCTGGATGAAGTTGAATTTGAGGAGGGGTATCCGGGGATCAGAAATAAAACCATACTTGAAATGTTTTATGGAACCGGAATGCGTTTGTCGGAATTGGTGAACCTGAAAGAAACAGATCTTGATTTTCATTACGATACAATAAAGGTGTTAGGAAAACGTAATAAAGAACGCCTGCTTCCGTTCAGTAAGAAATTTAAAGTTTTGCTGAACGTATATCTTGAATGTAAAAAGAGTACTTTCGGAGAGGTCAATGATCTTTTTCTGACTGACAGGGGCGACAAGGTTTATCCGAAGTTGATTTACCAGATTGTGACCAGTCATTTGGGATCCGTGACTACGGGGGAGAAGAAGAGTCCCCATGTATTGCGTCATTCCTTTGCCACGCATATGTTAAACAACGGTGCGGAATTAAATGCAGTTAAAGAACTTCTGGGACATGCCAGTCTTGCTGCTACCCAGGTATACACACATAACACCATCGATAAATTGAAGAGAATCTACAAACAAGCCCATCCAAAGGCATAAAAAAGGAGGTCTGAATGAATGTTAAAATTAA